>JADJQM010000001.1:0-600000 GCA_016712715.1 Rhodospirillaceae bacterium | reverse complement strand
TCTATCGCGACAATCGCTGGGACTATGACTATGTCGTGCGCGATGCGGAATCTTCGACCGGAAAGCTGGTTGTCGCGGCCGATCAGCCGGGAAAGCTCAGCCTGCCGGTTGACTGGGGTCGTTACCGGCTGGAAGTGTTCGACGCGGTCAGCGGCACGGCAAGCTCGGTGCGCTTCTATGCCGGCTGGTGGTCGGCACCGGGTACCGGTGGCACGCCGGACAAGATGCAGGTCGTGGCCGACAAGGAACTCTACGGGACCGGCGACACCGCCGAAATCCGTCTGAGCGCACCCTTTGCTGGTGAAGCCCAGGTGACCATTGCCACGGATCGTGTAATCGACACCTTCTCGGTCTCGGTGCCCAAGGACGGCAAGACCATCAAGATCGATGTCGACAAGAAATGGGGTGCCGGCGCCTATGTGCTGGTCAATGCCTATCGTGCAGGCAAGGGCAACGAGCATGGGCCGGGGCGCGCCATCGGCCTCACCTGGCTCGCCATCGACCCCATGCCGCGCGCGCTGCAGATTTCGATGACCGTGCCCGAGACCATGAAACCGCGGCAGACGGTCGAAATTCCCGTGGCTGTCACCAATCTTGCCGGCAAGGAAGCTCATGTCACCCTGGCGGCGGTGGATGAAGGTATCCTGCTGCTGACCGATTTTGCGACGCCGGACCCTCTCGATCATTATTTCGGCAAGCGTCGGCTGGGCGTCGAGATCCGCGATCTCTATGGCCAACTGATCGACGGCAAGGAAGGCAAGCGCGGCACAATTCGCTCCGGCGGTGACGGTGAAGGCCTTGCCAAGCGTGGCGCACCCAAGGAAATCAAGCTGGTGGCGCTCTTCTCCGGCATCGTCAAGCTCGATGCGGACGGCAAGGCGCTGATCAAGTTCGAGGTGCCGGACTATAACGGTCGCCTGCGCCTGATGGCGGTGGCCTGGGACGATCAGAATGTCGGTGCGGCCGAAGCGGACCTTATCGTCCGCGATCCGGTGGTTGCCCTGGCGTCGGCGGCCCGCTTCCTGGCACCCGGCGACAACAGCGCCGTCTCGCTCTCGCTGCAGAATGTCGAAGGCGCTGCCGGCGTCTATGAGATCGATCTTACCGCCAGCGAGAACCTGCGCCTGACCGGCGAGACACATCTCACGGTGGAGCTTGCCAAGGGTGCCAGCCATGACTGGCGCGCCGGCGTCCAGGGCCTCAGTGTCGGCGAAGGCAAGGTCACCATTGCCATGAAGGGACCGGACGGTTTTGCGCTGACGCGCGACGTCAATCTGCCGGTTCGCCCAGCCCAGGCCGCGATCAGCCAAACCTTGACGCAGCGCCTCCTGCCGGGGGCACCGCTGAAGGTATCGGCCAATGCCCTGGCTGACTTCCTGCCGGAAACGGCGGATCTGCGACTGTCGTTCAGCCAACATCCAAATCTCGATGTGCAGAGCGTGCTGGCCAATCTCTATCACTATCCCTATGGCTGCCTGGAACAGACCACCAGCGTTGCCTTCCCGCTGCTCTTCACGAATGAAGTGGCGGAGATTTGGAGCCTCGAGAACAAATACGCCAAGACTGATCGGCAACAGGTGCAGAAGGCGATCGGGCGCATCCTGGAACGGCAGCGCAGCGATGGGCTGTTCGGCCTGTGGACCAGTTTCAGCTCGCCGGAAAACTGGTTGTCGGCCTTCGCCATGGATTTCCTGACCCAGGCGCGGGAACGTGGCTACGACGTCTCCGACATTGCCTACAACAATGGCCTTGCTGGCCTGCGCTTCGTGGCGACCGATTACAACAATGACAGTGCCGACAACCTCGCGGCCCGTGCCTACGCGGTCTATGTGCTGGCCAAGGCCAAGGACGCAAAGCTCAGCGAACTCCGCTATCTCGCTGACAACTATCTCGACCGTATGCCGACGGGTCTCGCTTTGGCCCAGCTTGGCACGGCCTTGGCGTTGAACGGCGATATCGCGCGCGCCAACGGTGCGTTCGATGCGGCCTTGCTGGCGGCCAATCGGGCGCGACGCCATATGCTGGATTACGGGTCGGATCTTCGTGATCTGGCAGCGATCATCACGCTGCTCAGCGAAGCCAAGCTCCCTGGTCGGGATCCCACGGCCTATCTCGAAACGCTGGCCAACATGCAGGCCGGGCGCAACTATCTCAGCACCCAGGAGGAAGTCTGGATCCTTATGGCGGCGAAGGCGACGACGTCGTCGACCCTGTCGAACATCAGCATCGGCCGCGATGCGGAAACCAGCATCAACCAGACCAAGCCTTACTTCCTGCATCTTGCCGGAAATGATCTGGGGACGGGGTCGGTCTTCACCAACAAGGGATCGGAGCCGGTCTATGCCAAGGCGACGGTCGCGGGTGTGCCGATTGCCGACCTGCCGCCGGAGCAGAGTGGTTTCGAGATCACCCGCGTCTACTACACGCTGTCCGGCGAACCGGTCGACCTCAAATCCGTGCGGCAGAATGATGTGCTGGTGGCAGTCATCAGCGGCAAGGTCTTGGCGGCGGATTATCGCCGCGCTTTGGTGGTCGATCTGCTGCCGGCAGGTCTGGAGATCGAAAACGAGCGGCTGACGGATACGCGTCGCACCGGCGATCTCTCCTGGTTGCCGCCCTTGACCAATCTCACCTACAGCGAGTTCCTCGATGACCGGTTCATCGGGGCGCTCGACGTCGACGCCGAAAGCGACACGGCCAATTTCAATCTGGCTTACATGGTACGGGCGGTGACGCCCGGTGCCTATGCGGTGCCAGCGGTGCAGGTCGAGGACATGTACGCGCCGGAAGTTCGCGCGCGTGGCGGCCGCGACCAGTTGACGGTCACGGCCTACTGAGCGCCGGCGCCATGAAAGGGCTGCGCCATCGCCTGACCCGGCTCACCATCATCGCCAGCGGGTTTCTTCTGCTGGCGATGATGGCCGGGTTGGTGCTGGATCTGCTCTATCCACCCTTCATGGGACGGTTGCGCGATCACTCGACCCTGGTGCTGGCGGCTGATGACAGCGTCCTGCGGGCCTTTGCGACGGCGGATGGCGCCTGGCGGTTTCCGGCCGAAACGAGCGCGGTCGATGCGAAGTTCCTGCGTTACCTGAAGACCTTTGAAGATGGCCGCTTCGGCTGGCATCCGGGCGTCGATCCGATCGCTATTGCCCGTGCCGGATTTCAGGCAGCGGCGGCGGGCGAAGTGGTCTCGGGCGCTTCGACCCTCACCATGCAGACAGCGCGCCTTCTGGAACCGCGGCCGCGCGGTCTTCAAGCCAAAGCGATCGAAGCGCTGCGCGCACTGCAATTGACCTGGCGGCTCGGCAGCGAGGGCGTCCTCGATATCTACCTGACGCTGGCGCCCTATGGCGGCAATCTTGAAGGACTTCGTGCGGCGAGCCTCGGCTATTTCGGCAAGGAGCCGCAATACCTGACCGAGGCAGAGGCAGCGCTCCTCGTAGCTCTGCCGCAGAGTCCCGAGCGCCTGCGGCCGGACCGCTTCCCGGAGGCCGCCAAACGCGCCCGCGACAAGGTGCTGGCGCGCCTGCTGGCCGAAGGGGAGATCGACCAGCCTGCCTACCAGGCAGCACTCGCAGAAGCGGTCCCGACCCGCCGCATGCCGGCCTTGAGCGACGCACCACATCTCGCTGAGCGCTTGCGCCGTGAGCTTCCCGGCCAGCCGGTGATCCACACCACCATCGATCATGCGTTGCAGCGAACCCTGCAGACCCTGTTGCAACGCCGTTCCGTGAACCTTGAGCCGGGCGCCACCTTGGCTGCCCTGGTGGTCGCCAATGACGGGCGCCGGGTGCTGGCCTATCTGGGTTCCGCCAATTATTTCGACCGCCGGCAATTCGGGCCGATCGACATGGTACAGGCGGTCCGGTCGCCCGGCTCTGCCTTGAAGCCCTTTATCTACGGCATGGCTTTCGATGAACTGGTGGTGCATCCGGACACCATCATGGTCGACCAGCCGATGCGTTTCGGCGACTGGGCACCAGAAAATTTCGACCATCTGTTCCGCGGCGAAATCTCGGCGCGGGAGGCGCTGCAACTGTCGCTCAACCTGCCGGCGGTCACCTTGATGGACGCAATCGGCGCGCCGCCTTTCGCCCAGAAACTCACCGATGCCGGCTTTCCGCTGCATCTCCCGAAGGATGCCGGGCGGCCGGGTCTGCCGATCGTGCTGGGTGGCGTCGGCGTCACCCTGGAGCAGCTGGTGGCGCTCTATGCCTCGTTTGCCGAGGAAGGGCAGGTGCGGGCGCTGAGCTATCTGGCGAACACACCGCAGGCCGAGGTGAAGCCCTTCATCGGCGCGCTCGGCAGCTACTATGTGACGCGCATCCTGGAAGACACCCCGCCACCCGCCGCTTGGCTCGCATCCGGCAATCGCCGGCAGGCGAGCCGCATCGCCTACAAGACCGGAACCTCCTATGGCTATCGTGACGCCTGGGCGATCGGTTACACCAGGGACTATACCATTGGCATCTGGGTCGGCCGCCCCGACGGCTCGTTCTCCGGCGGTCGGATGGGGCGCGATGCGGCCGCACCTTTGCTGTTTGAAGCCTTCGATCAGTTGCCGCCGAGCGAAAGCGCTCTGGCCGGCGTGCCACCGGCCGGCGCCCTGCTGGTTGGGAATGGGGCACTACCGGCGAACTTGCGACGTTACGATACCGGTCCGATGATGGCGGCAGCGCAGCGTGAACAGGACAAGTTGCGTATTTCCTTTCCGCTTGACGGCTCGACCGTGCCGGTTGCCGAGAGCGACCCCATCCTGCCGCTGGTCTTAAAGGCCGAGGGCGGCAATCTGCCTTTGCGCTGGCTGGTCAACGGCAAGCCGGTGAATTCGCCCCCTTATCTCCGCCAGGCACAATGGGAACCGGACGGGAAGGGCGCGCAGCGCGTGACCGTGATCGATTCCGGCGGTCGATCCGCCAGTGCCGAGATCTGGCTAAAGTAATCAGGCCTTCCACAGACCTTCGCGCTTCAGATCGTCCATGACCTCGACGATTCCCTGACGCAATGTTTCGACCGC
The DNA here is from genome assembly GCA_016712715.1 of Rhodospirillaceae bacterium. NCBI lineage: Bacteria > Pseudomonadati > Pseudomonadota > Alphaproteobacteria > Rhodospirillales > Rhodospirillaceae > Rhodospirillaceae bacterium. The sequence goes on along the minus strand of JADJQM010000001.1, from coordinate 594,980 downwards.
GAAATCGATCTGCGCACGGTTGACGATCAGCGGTGGGCTCATGACGATGAGATGACCCATCGGTCGCGCGAGCAGGCCCTTTTCCTGGCACTTCTCGAAGATGCGTTTGCCGACATTCCATTCCGACGGCGGCACCGTCTTGTTCTTCTTGTCCGAGGTGCATTCGACGCAGACCATGAAATGGCTGCCGCGCACGTCACCGACCATGTCGAGTTCGGAGAGCTCACCCAGCCGGTCGCGGAAATGGGGACCGGTCTTGCGCACATGGCCGCAGATGTCTTCGCGCTCGAAGATATCGAGATTGGCCATGCCCGCCGCACAGGATACCGGATGCGCGGAATAGGTATAGCCATTGGCGAAGGTCTGACCGCGACCGGCCTTGTCGGTCAGTGTCGAATAAAGCCGGTCGGAGACGATCATGGCACCCAAGGGGATATAGCCGGAGGTCAACCCCTTGGCGCAGGTGATGATGTCCGGCTCAATCTCGAACACCTCTTTCGAGGCGAAGATGTGTCCCAATCGGCCGAAACCCGTAACGACCTCGTCTGATATATAGAGCACATCGTATTTGCGGCACACTTCCCACGTACGGCGTTGATAGCCGGGCGGCGGCACGATGACACCGCCGGAGGCGAGCAGGGGTTCGGCGATGAAGCAGGCGACATTGTCGGGGCCGAGTGCCAGAATCTTGTCCTCAAGCTCCTGAACTTTTGCGTCGCAGAATGCCTCCATCGACATGCCGTCCGGTCGGCGATAGGGATTGGGCGCCGAGAGGTGATGGATGAAACCGGTCTCAAGATCCATGTTGCCGCGATCGGCGGGCTTCCCCGAGACGGACGCGGTGAGGTAGGTCGAGCCGTGATAGGCGTATTCGCGCGTGATGATCTGCTTCTTCTTCGGCCGGCCATGGAAGTTGTTGTAGAAATGGACGAAGCGCAAAGCTGAGTCGACCGCGGTCGACCCACCGGTCGTGAAGAAGACGTGCTTCAGATCGCCCGGTGTATGCTGCGTCAAGCGATGCGCAAACTCGATCGCCGGCGGATTGCCGATAACGCCGAAGGGCGAAAAATAGGCCATGCGCCGCGCCTGTTCCGCCATCGCATCGGCGATCTCGCCGCGACCATAGCCGGCGTTGACGCACCACATGCCGCCGATGCCGTCCAGCATCTTCTGGCCCTGCACATTGTAGACATAGGCGCCCTCGGCCGCTGACACGATCAGCGGCTCGGTGTCTTTCACAAGACCCAGATCGACCCAGGGATGAATGAGATGCGCGCGATCCTTGGCGGCGAGATCCACCGCATCAAAGGCAAAATTGGTCGACATGGGAAACTCCGGTAATGCGGTGGGCGTCAGCTTTTCTTGCGCGTCTTCTTGACCAAGGCCTTGGCCTTGGCGATATCCGCAGAACTCATCCCGGCAGCCACTTCGCCCAGCAGGTTCCTGGCCTGGATACCGGTGGCATGTGCAGGATCGCTTGCCATTCCGGGTGAGGGACCTTCAGCAGCGAGGGCAAGCCAACGGTAAGATTCAATGAGATCCTGCGGCACACCCTGGCTGCGATAATAGAGCACGCCGGCTTGATACTGCCCTTTGGTATTACCGCGCTCGGCAGCCATCAGATACCATTGCATGGCTTGGACATCATCCTGCGGCACGCCCTGACCGTAATCATAGATGTTGCCGACGATCACCTGCATGTTGGTATCGCCCGCTTCGCCCAGCGATTTGAAGATTGCGAGAGCCTCTTCATACTGACCGTTCTCGAACGCCTTCCAGCCCGCGGCAGCGGTGCCGTTGACGATTGCTGGTGCGGGCGCCGCGCTGGCCGCGGAAGTGCTGGCCGGGGACGTGGCGGCGGCTGGTGTCACGGGCGTCGCGTCGATGAGGGGCGCCGTGGCTGGGACCGGCGAAGGACTGGCTGCGGTCGGTAGAACGACTGGCGTTTGCGCAGCCGGCAAGGTTGCCGTGAGGGCCGGGGCGGGGCCGCAGCGGCGGTAGGCAATCCCCAACAGCGACTTGGGCATCGACGGCGGAATGCTGACGATGATGATCTTGTCCGGGCCGCTTCGTTGATAGGTGTATTCGAGCGGCGTCCCATCGCCACCGGTTGCGGTGACGACGATGTTGTCGCCGGAAATGGCGTAGGTCGAAGCAAGGCGCACTGCAATCTGGCCGTCGAACCAGCTCAGTGTCTCGTTGTCGGTGAATTCGACACCGCCGCCTTGCGGACAACCGAGAGACGGGCCCTGCCATTGGCCAATCAGCCAATTGCCGTCAGTCCGTGTGCTGGGTGCTACCGGGGTGACGGCCGCCTGCTGCACGGGTGCCGGCGGTGGCGCAGCATCGCCTGTAGCCGGGATTGCGCCGGTCTCGTCGCCGGCGCTCAGCGCGATCGGGGCGGTCGACTGGGGTACGGTGGGTGCCAAGGCGGGCGCATCGACGATTACGCTGTCGTCACTCACCGCCGTGTCGGCAGATTGCGTCCCCGCGACGGGCGCGTCCACGGGCTCGGCAATGTTGCCAGTGACGCTAGGCGCGGCGAACACCGGCGTCGCCATCGCTGCGGATCCACTGGCGGCGTGGTCGCCGGCCGCAGGTGATTGAGGAGGGCGGCAGATTGCTGGTCGCCGGCCGCGGCTGCCCGCTCGTACCATTGCTTGGCAGCTTCGAGGTCGAACGGCACGCCATGGCCCGTGGCATATTGATTGCCCATGTTGCGCATGGCGAGCGGGAAGCCCTGCTGGGCTGCCATCTCGTACCAGCGCGCGGCCTCGGCATTGTCCTCGGTGACGCCCAGACCGTGATCGTAGAGGGCGCCCAGACTGTTTTGGGCAACCGGATCGCCGGCTTCCGCCAATGGCAGCCATGCCTCATAGGCGGCGCGGAAATCGCCCTTGTAGTAGGCGTCGACACCGCTCTGGTAATCGGCATGGGCAGGCAAGGCGGCAAGGCCAGTCAGTCCGGACAAGACAGCCAGCCCGAGAAACCCACCAACCATCAGATTGCGCGTGATTCGGATCACAGATACCCCCAAAACCCTACCAATTCCGTCACCTTAGCGTCGTAAAACCGCAGAACAATACCTAAAACGCTTGTCTCTTGTCGCAGACTCATGTCTTAACATCCAACCCCATTTTGGGATTTGAGGGAAGTATGTTGCGAATGGCGTTTAGGCTGTGGGCTTGGCCGGTTCTGGCCGTTTTCTTAAGCCTGGCCGCCGCCTCGCCGGCTGCAGCCAGGAGCGTGAGCGTGCTGGTCGATGCCAAGGACGGCACTGTCCTGCGCTCGGAGGGTGCCAATGCACTCTGGTACCCGGCCTCTCTCACCAAGATGATGACCGCCTTCATGGTGTTCGAGGCCGCCAAATCCGGGAAGCTGCACTTTGCCGACAAGATCGTCGTATCAGCCAATGCCGCCGGACAATCACCAACCAAGTTCGGTTTCAAGACGGGTCAAAAAATCACGGTAGAGCAAGCGCTTACGGCCATGATCGTGGTCTCCGGCAATGACGCGGCGGTGGCGCTGGCCGAATCTATCGGCGGGACCGAGGAGCGCTTCGCCCAAATGATGACCGAAACGGCACACCGTATCGGCATGACGCGAAGCGAGTTCCGCAATGCCTCGGGCCTGCCCCATGCAGGGCAGGTGACCACAGCACGGGATATGGCGGAACTGGCCATGCACATCCTGGAAAGCTACCCCGAGCACTATCATTTCTTCGGCAAGCGGAGCGTTACCATCGCCGGTCGCACGCAGCCGTCGGTTAACGGTATCCTCTCTTCATATCAGGGCGCCGATGGCATGAAGACCGGGTTTACCTGCGGATCCGGCTACAATCTGGTGGCGTCCGCAAAGCGCAATGGCCGCCGTCTGATCGGCGTGGTGCTGGGTGGCAGCAACCGCGGCGAGCGCGCTTCTTTGATGACCCAACTTCTGAATGCCGGATTCTCACAAACGGCCAGCAAAAAGCCAAAGCTCAAAGACGTGGCGATCAAGGTTGCCGCGGAAGATCAGGGACCGCCGCCAACTTTGCTGAAGGGTGGCGATTGCGACCAGCGCGTGGTCGAGGACGGCAATTCGACCATTACCTCGACTGCCAGGATTTCAGGCTGGGGTGTCGTGTTCGGCGCCTTTCCGCAAAAAGCCCTGGCTGAGAGCACGATTGCGACCATGAAGACCAGGCTCAAGGGCACGATCAAGAAGGGGCGGCCTGCCATTATCCAGCGTACCTGGGAGGGGCTCACCCGTTACTCCGCCTTGCTGGTCGGTCTCGATCAGGCCGAGGCCGGGAAGGCCTGCAAGAAGGTCTGGGCCGAGAACGGCTACTGCCTGGCCCTTAGTCCGGCGGTCCTCTCAAATCCAGACGCGGAATGGCGCTAGCAGAAATCACATTTGCTTGAGCGACGGCGCGATGCGGGAGCCATCCGGGCCGGTTAATGTTAGGGTTCGTTCATGACGTTCCCCGACCTCCGTCCGATCCTGCTGGTCGTAGCTGCGATCGCCGCCGCTGGCTGCAGCACGCCCGCGCCGCCGCGACCAGCCATGCAACCGCTCGCTGTTGCCGGGAGTTTCGGCTTCAGCGAACGCGATGTGGATTCCGATACGATCGAAGTGACCTATCGCGGGGCAGAAATTCGCATTTCCTCGCAGAATCCGCGCGGGGATTCCCGCATTCTGGCGGAGAAGGAAAAGGTCCACGATCTCGCCTTGCTACGTGCAGCCAGGATAGCCCGGGAACGCGGAATGCCGGTGTTTCGTATCGTTACCGAAAAGACCGATAGCGACGTCGATGTTCGTTCTCATCCCCGATGCAGGCCAGCCCCTTTCTGGGGTTATCCAGCCTACGGTTACGGTTTCGGCTATCGGCCGTACTACGGCTGGCCAAGCGATTACTACTGTTCTGAAAACCGCACCGCGACAAGCAGGGCAATCTCCGTGCTCACGGTAGACCTCATTGCGGTATCGGAAGGTACGGCGCCACTGATGTCGACTGCGGAAACGATCACCCGCCTTGAGAAGATTTACGCTGGTACGACCTATCCCTGAGGATCACGGTGCTGGCGGCTGCTCTTCCGCGTCGGGTTTGGGATTGCGGATCTCGATCACTCGTTCCGCGGCCTTGATGGCGCCTTCTTCCATGCGCGATTCCAGTTCCTCGATCAGCGCATGGGCTTTCCTGGAATCCTGTCCCGGTTTCAGTCGGTCCGCCGCGATGCGGGCCCAGACGTAGGCTTCGAGATCATTCTGCTCGGTGCCAGTACCCGCGGCATAAAGCTGGGCCATCAGCAGCGATGCCTTGGAATTGCCGGCATGGGCGGATTTGAGTGTGTATTCGGCACCTTTGACCGGATCCGCCTGCAATCCATCACCGCCGACCAGCATGCGGCCCACTTCATATTGGGCCGCGGCATTGCCACCGTCCGCGGCTTTGACGATCCACTTCAGAGCTTCCATCTTGTCCTCTGGGACACCTTCGCCGTCGGCGTACATGAGGCCAAGGAAGTATTGCGCACCGAGATGGCCGCGCCTGCCCGCTTCATGATACCAGGCGGCGGATTGCTTGAGGTCGCGCTCTACGCCATCGCCGGAGTAAAGCAGGTTGGCGAGATTGAACTGGGCATTTGCAAAACCAAGTTCAGCGGCGCGCCGATACCAGGTCGCCGCCAAGGCCGCATCACGATCGACGCCGAGCCCCTTGTTGTAAAGGATGCCGACATTGTTCATCGCTTCTGCGTCGCCAGCCTGCGCCTTTCGCGACCATTCCTGCATCGCCAAAGCAAAGTCACCATGCATGAAGGCGGCGGAGCCGGGATCGATTTCACTGGTACCCTGGGCGTTGGCTCCCGACGCGGCAACGGCAAGCAACGCCATGAGGCAGGATGCAAAGCCAGCTTGCCGAAATGTACGCAACATTTTCTCGATCATTTGTCAGCTCTTCTCATGGTGGTCGGATGGGCGGTCTTGGCTATTGCTCGCCTCGGACTCTCGCAGAAGGCCGCTGGGCGGGGCGATGTGGGAAAAGTCATCGACGCTCAGGCAATGCGAGACCGCACCAACTCGGTCGCCGAGCGGAAGCAAGGCCCACTGAAACGTGTACTCTGAACTGCCCTGCCAGTCGACGCGTGAAAAGCCGTAGACGGGTTGTCGTGTCCTGAACAGACGCTCATAAAGTATGAGGTTCAGCGCCTGATGCTTGTCGCTCCATCCCGTCTCGTGCAGCCACTTCCCGGAAAAATCCTCACCCGCAAATCGCGCGACCTCGGTCCCGATCAGGCGGTAGAGTACGCGGAAAGGTCCATCGTGCAGTTCCATGACAGACAGGTAGGGCAGCCAGGATCTGAATGCGACCGGGTCGATTTCTTCGCGCGCGGGGAAGGCTCTTTCGCCGCGCAACGTTTCCCATACCTGTTCGACACCGGCAATGACGTTGGAGTTTATCTGGCTGCGCTCAGCGAAGCACACCAGCCCCTCGATCCAATCCAATTTTGCCATTTTGGGCGCCGATATCCCCGAAAAAGCCCTTTAAACAAGTCAGATTCTGCCGGAGTTGCGTCGGCGGTGCCAGTGCTATTTGATAGGCTGAATTGTCGTGACTGAAAGGTGCATTTGACCATGAGCCAGCCGGAGAACCCGCAAGAACCGGGACCCGACTTAATACCGCCGCCGCTTTCACCCGAGGACCTGACGCTGAAGCGGCCGGTCCGCTTGGGCCTCGGGGTGCGTCTGCGCAACTATTTCCTAGCGGGCATCCTGATCACGGCGCCGGTCAGTCTCACTGTATACATCGCCTGGCTGTTCATTAGCTGGGTGGATCAGACCGTCCTGCCTTTGGTGCCGCCGGAATACAATCCGGAGCGCTATCTGCCGTTCTCCATTCCGGGCATCGGTCTCATCATCGTCCTCCTCGTGCTGACGACAATCGGCGCGGTCACGGCCGGTCTCTTTGGTCGCCTGACGCGTCAGTTGATGGAGAGCATCCTCAATCGCTTGCCGATCATTCGCAGCATCTACAGCGCCATTAAGCAGATCGTCGAAACGGTGCTGGCCAACCAATCCTCGGCCTTCCGCGATTCCGTGCTGGTTGAATTCCCGCGTGCCGGCGCCTGGACACTGGGCTTCGTCACCGGCACCACGCCGCCGGAAGTGGCAGCCGCGATCGGCGGTGATGCGCTCACCATCTTCGTGCCGACGACGCCGAACCCGACCTCCGGCTATCTCATCTTTGTGCCACGCCGGGATGTCATCTATCTCGACATGTCTGTCGAAGACGGCATCAAGCTGGTGGTCTCCGGCGGTATCGTGGCACCCGGCAAGGCGGTTGCGAAGCCGAAGTCCTCAGCCTGATCGGATCGTTTTGACGACCGCGTCCTTCTCGAAGAGGTAGAGGAGGACGCGCAAGGCAAGGCCGCGCTCGCTGACCAGTTCCGGATCCTTCTCCAGCACCAGCCGCGCGTCATCGCGGGCGATCTGGATGAGATCGGCATGGGCGACCAGATCGGCCAGATGAAATTCCGGCAAGCCGCTCTGTCGTGTGCCAAGAAGTTCCCCAGCACCCCGCAGGCGCAAATCTTCCTCGGCGATGCGGAAACCATCCTCGGTCTCGCGCATGATGTTGAGCCGCGCCTTGGCGGTCTCGCTGAGTGGTGTCTGGTAGAGCAGCAGGCAGCTCGACTTACCCGAACCACGTCCGACCCGCCCGCGCAGCTGATGCAGCTGCGCCAGGCCAAAGCGCTCGGCGTGTTCGATCACCATGACGGTCGCCTGCGGCACGTCGACGCCGACCTCGATGACCGTGGTGGCGACCAGAATGTCGATCTCACCGGCCTGGAACTGGGCCATGGTCTTGTCCCGGTCGGCGGCTTTCTGTTGGCCGTGAACCAGCCCGACCCGGTCACCGAACAGCATCTTCAGCATCTCGTGGCGCTCAGTGGCTGCCGCCAGATCGATCAGTTCCGATTCATCCACCAGCGGACAGACCCAATAGACGCGCGATCCTTGTGCCGTCGCGCGCCGCAGTCCTTCCGCGACCTCGCTCAATCGGTCCAACGGGATGATGCGGGTATCGATCGGTTGCCGTCCCGGTGGTTTTTCGGTCAGGCGCGAAACGTCGATATCGCCATAGGCGGTCAGCGTCAGGGTGCGCGGGATCGGCGTCGCCGTCATCACCAGGAGATCGACGCCCTTGCCCTTCTCCGAGAGGGCAACGCTGCTGCACGCCAAAGCGATGCTGCTCATCAACGACAGCAAGGCGCAGATCGTCGAAGACGATGCTCTCCTGCACCAGCGCATGGGTGCCCACGACCAGTTTGATTTCGCCCGAGGCAAGATCTGCCAGAATGCGGTCGCGAGTCTTGCCTTTGTCGCGGCCGGTCAACAGGCGAAGTTCGAGCCCCGCCGCGCGCAGCAATGGCTCAAGTGTTGCAAAATGCTGCCGCGCCAGAAGGTCCGTGGGTGCCAGGAGTGCAGCCTGGCCGCCGGCCTCGGCGGCGATCAGCATGGCGAACAACGCGACCACGGTCTTGCCACTGCCGACATCACCCTGCAGCAGCCGGAGCATGCGCTGAGGTGACGCCATGTCATTGGCAATCTCCTCGATTGCCAGGCGCTGCGAGGCGGTGAGGTCATAGGGCAGTCGCGCCTTGACACGCGAGGTGAGGGCGCCGGTCGCGACACAGGGTCGTCCGGCAAGGCGGCGGTTATGCTGGCGCACCAAAGCCAGCGCCACCTGGCTTGCCAGCAATTCATCATAGGCGAGGCGCTGGTGCGCCGTCGTACCGTGTTCGAGGTCGGCGGCCCCGGCTGGGTTATGCACAGCTTCGAGGGCGGCTTTCCATTTCGGCCATTGATGCCGCTTCATGACATGGCCGTCGACCCATTCCGGCATGTCCGGCGCGCGATCGAGGGCAGCGGCGACGGCCTTCAGCACGATCCGCGGTGTCAATCCAGCGGTGAGGCCGTAGGTGGGCTCCAGCCGCTTGATCTCGCCTATGCGTTCCGGCGGCAGGATGTAGTCGGGGTGCACCATGTTGAGCGTGCCGGCATAGCGCTCAACCCGGCCGGAGACGATTCGCCATTCGCCCGGCGGCAGCAGGCTTTGGATGTAGTCGACCCGTGGGTTGAAGAACACCAGATCGACGGCGCCCGTGTCGTTGACGCAGGAAACCCGATAGGGCTGGCGCGGCCGCAGCGGGGGCAGGTGTATCGTGACCTGGACCTTCAAGGTCACTGTGGCACCATCGAGCACTGTATCGATCGGCGGTTCCTGCTGCCGGTCGAGCAATCCGGTCGGCAAATGCCACAACAAGCCCGCCACATGGGGGCCGGTCAATTTTTCGAACAGCTTGCCGAGCCTGGGCCCGATACCGGGCAGGCTGGTCACCGGGGCAAAGAGCGGGTAAAGGATTTGCGGTCGCAAGGGATTCCGGGTCCGGCTGCTGCTGGAAACGGGGGGACTCTATGCGCCAAACGTAAAAGAGGGAAGGGTATCGGCATGGATGACGTGGAGCGGCAGCGCAAAAGGCTGATGTTCCAGTGCCGCCATCGCGGGACCAAGGAACTTGACCTGGTTCTGGGGCCGTTTGCCGAGGCCAATCTCCCCACCATGAACGCTGACGAATTACGGAATTTGAGTGCCTTCTTGAGCGAAATCGATCCAGATATCTATGACTGGCTGTCCGGCCGCGAAACCCTGCCCGAACGGCTGCGGAGCCCGGTGACCGACCGTCTGGTCGCATTCGGCCGCCAACGGCTCTCGGGGTTCGGGGAATCCTGATGCGCCAGCCATTGCCATTCGACGTCCCGGCGGATGCCGCCGCGGCCGGTCGGCAGGACGTTGCCGGCGTTCCCGACGGTCACGACGCCCAACTGGTCGCCGGCATTGCCCGGACGCGTTCGCTTAACGGCCTGCTGCATGTGGCGCGCGACGATCTCCGCATGAGCCGGATGATCGACGCCCTGCGCTTCGTGGCGCCGGAGCTTGAGGTCCTGGCCTTCCCGGCCTGGGACTGCCTGCCCTATGACCGTTCCTCCCCGCACCGAGACATTCTGGCGGCGCGTATCGAGACCCTGTCTACGCTGGCTGCTGCCGGTGCAACCGGACAGCCCTTGCCCATTGTCGTCACGACGGTCGCAGCCCTGCTGCAAAAGGTACCTGCGGCGGCTGCCTTCAAGAATGCCGGTTTCGATCTTGTGCGTGGCAAGGCCCTGGGGCAGGACGCGCTCGTGACCTACCTGCTTGGCAACGGATATTTGCGCAATGCGACCGTCACCGAATCAGGCGAATTCGCCCTGCGCGGCGGCATTGTCGATCTCTATCCGCCGGGAACGCCGCAGCCGTTGCGTGTCGATTTCTTCGGCGACGAAATCGAGGATATCCGGCAGTTCGACCCCCTTACACAGCGCAGCCAGGAGAAGCTCGAACGCTTTGAGATCAAGCCGGTCAACGAAATCACGCTGACTCCGGCGGCAATCGAGGCCTTTCGCACCGGATACCGGGAGACATTCGGCGCCAGCGGCTCCGACGATCCACTTTACGAGGCTATCAGCGCCGGCCGACACTATCCCGGTATGGAACATTGGCTGCCGCTGTTCGGGGCGCCGTTGGTGGCCCTCGACAGCTATCTGCCGCAGGCGGTCATCACCCTCGACCATCAGGCGGATGACGCCAAGCGCGCACGCCTCGACACGATCGCCGATTTCTACGCCGCGCGCCGGGACCTGCAGCGGGCCGAGCGGGAATCCGGCGGCACCGCCTACAAGCCGCTACCGCCGGACCAACTCTATCTTACCGATGCGGATTGGAAGAACTTTGCCCGTCGCCACACGATCTTCGCCTTCCACCATTTCGGCACCGGCAGCGAAACCAATCTGCGCGCGACGGGAGCGCCCGGCCTCAGCTTCGCCGAAGCCCGCACCAACCCGGACATCAATGTCTATGATGCGGCGGCCAAGGCCATCCGCGCCGAGCAGCAGGCCGGCAAGCGTGTGCTGCTCACGGCCTTCAGCCAGGGCGCGGTCGAGCGCATCGGCCATCTTCTGAATGAACACGGGCTGCATAAGCAGGTCGCTGTCGACAGTCTTGCCGAATTTATGGCCTATCCGCGCGACACGCTGGGCCGTGCTGTCCTGGGGCTGGACCAGGGTTACACCGCAGAGGGCCTGCTAGTCGTTACCGAACAGGATATCCTGGGCGATCGCCTCACGCGCACGGTCACCCGCAAGCGCAAGACCGAAACTTTTCTGGCCGAGCTCGCCAATTTCAGCGCCGGCGACTTCATCGTCCATGTCGATCACGGTGTCGGCCGCTATGAGGGCCTTGAGACCCTGGATGTCGGCGGCGCGCCACATGACTGCCTGCGCCTTACCTATGCCGGTAATGACAAGCTCTATGTTCCCGTCGAGAATATCGAGGTGCTCACCCGCTATGGCGGCGAGGACGCCCATGTTGAACTCGACAAACTGGGCGGCGCCGCCTGGCAGGCGCGCAAGGCGCGGGTCAAGCAGCGTATCAAGGATATCGCCCAGCATCTGCTGAAGGTCGCAGCGCAGCGCGCCATCCGCGAGAGCGATCCATTGGCAGCGCCTGCCGGCCTGTTCGACGAATTCTGTGCCCGTTTCGCCTATGCCGAGACCGAAGATCAGCAGCGCGCCATCGACGATGTGCTGACCGACCTTGCCGCCGGCAAACCGATGGAGCGGCTGGTCTGCGGCGACGTGGGCTTCGGCAAGACGGAGGTCGCTTTGCGCGCGGCCTTCGTCGCGGCCATGAGCGGGAAGCAGGTCGCGGTCGTGACGCCCACGACCTTGCTCTGCCGCCAGCATTTCAAGACCTTCAGCGAACGCTTCCGTGGCTTCCCGGTGCGGGTGCGCCAGCTGTCACGGCTGGTCGGCGCCAAGGAAACCAAGGAGACCAAGGCCGATCTCAAGGACGGCCGTGTCGAAATCGTCATCGGTACTCACTCATTGCTGGCAAAATCCGTCGAGTTTGCTGATCTCGGCCTCCTCATCGTCGACGAGGAACAGCACTTTGGCGTCAGCCAGAAGGAGCGCCTCAAGGAACTTCGCGGCGACATCCATGTACTGACCCTGACCGCGACCCCGATCCCGCGTACCCTGCAACTGGCGCTGACCGGCATCCGCGAGATGAGCCTCATCACGACCCCGCCGGTCGATCGTCTGGCAGTGCGCACCTTCGTGCTGCCTTTCGATCCTGTGGTCGTGCGCGAGGCGATCCTGCGCGAGCAGTTCCGCGGTGGCCAGATCTTCTATGTCTGCCCGCGCATCGAGGATCTCGAAACCGTGGCCGAGCGCGTGCGCAGGCTGGTGCCGGAGGTGAAGATCGTCACAGCCCATGGCCAGATGTCGGCAACGGCACTCGAAAAGGCGATGACGGCATTCTATGACCGCAGCTACGACATGCTGCTCGCCACCAACATCATCGAATCCGGCCTGGATATTCCCAGTGCCAACACGATGATCATCCACCGCGCCGATATCCTGGGGTTGTCGCAGCTCTACCAGTTGCGGGGCCGCATCGGCCGTTCCAAACTCCGTGGCTATTGCTACCTCACCACGGTACCGAACAAGACCCTGACCGAGACGGCGCAGAAGCGCCTCGACGTCATGCAGACGCTCGATCAGTTGGGCGCTGGGTTCACCCTGGCCAGCCACGACCTCGACATTCGCGGCGCTGGCAATCTGCTGGGCGAAGAACAATCGGGCCAGGTGCGCGAAGTGGGCGTCGAGCTGTACCAGCAGCTACTGGAAGACGCTGTCGCCGAGGCCCGCGGCGATCTCCGCGCCCAGCAGAAGCAGGAATGGGCGCCGCAGATCAATCTCGGCACGTCGGTCCTCATCCCGGAAGCCTATGTCACTGACCTCTCGGTGCGCCTCGGCCTATATCGTCGCATCGCCACCCTGGAAAACGACCAGGAAGCCGAAGCCTTCGCCGCTGAGATGATCGACCGCTTCGGTCCGCTGCCGAACGAAGTGGAAAATCTGTTGAAGATCGTGGCCGTGAAGCGCCTCTGCCGCAGCGCCGGTATCGAGCGCATCGAGGCGGGGCCGAAGGGTGCGGTGCTCTCATTCCGCAATAACCGCTACGCCAAACCCGACCGGCTCATCGACTACATCTCAAAACGCTCCGACATCATGTCGGTGCGCCCCGACCAGAAACTGGTCTACCGCCAGGATTGGCTCGATGCCGATGCACGGGTGAGTGGTGTTCGGAAGTTGATGGACAAGCTAGCTGACATGGCGGCCTGATTGGATCAGATAATTTATCTCACGATTGCCAATTCGATAGCGGGATACATTTCTATATCAGAGTCATAGGACAATACTATGAAAGCTCGGGAGATCGAGCTGACGCCGGCGAAATTGACCTGGGCAGCATAGCCCTTGACCAAAATCCTCGAAAGCGCAGGCTCGTCCGTGTATAAAACGACCACATATCCTCCTGGATACGGGCCGTCCTGAAGTTGGTCAAATCGGTTGTGCTTGCCGATTAACCGTTTGCCGACTTCGCGTTCAAATTTACCGATGTCCCACTCTGCCCAGAAGTAGGGTGCGTCAAGCTGGCCCTCGCGGTCGTTACGACGATTGGCCACTGTCGCTTCAAGAGCCGCTTGATCGACCAGTTCGGTCAGTTCTACCGCTACTCGTCTTCCGCTCGTGTCTGTGGCTTCGCAGTCTGGCGGGTCAAACCCTCGGCCACGGCTTCGCAGCCCGGACAAGAAATTGCTTCCTACACTCTCAAGCGTTTTTGCCAACTCTTGTAGAACGCCAAGTTCTTCTATATCGCGGTTGGGCCACTGAAAGAAGTCAGCATAACCTCGCGCTTTACTTCGAGCTTCTCGCATTCTTGCTAAAATCCGGGATTGGTCGTCATCAGCCATTGTTCGTATTAACGTAACTCACGACGCAACCCGCTCCTTGTCGTCCTCTCTGGCAAGGTCGAACATGGAATAGAGAACTTCCGGTTCCTGCGCCCCCGAGAGGCCGAACCGGCCGTTGAAGATGAAGTAGGGCACCCCGGTGATCCCTAAGCGCCGCGACTGGAAATCTTCAGCGAGTGCCATATCGATTTCCGGAATACCCTCGACCGCCGCCCTTGCCGTTTCGGCGGGGAGGCCGATCTTCTCGGCCATCGCGATCAACATCTCCGGATCGCCGATATCGACGCCCTCGGTGAAATAGGCGGCATATAGTCGGTCCAGTAGGAGGCCCTCTCGGCCGATCTTCGCTGCCGCCTGCAACAGGCGGTGTGAGCGCAGTGTGTTGGGTGTGCGCTGGATATGATCGAAATAGAAGTTGATCCCCTCATTGCGCCCGACCCTGGCCACGCTGTCGAACACGCGCTGCGCCCGCTCCAGGCTGCCGAACTTCGCCGTCATGTACTGGGCGCGGTCGATGCCGGCCATCGGCATGCCGGGATTGAGCTGGAAGGCGCGCCAGCGGATCACAAGACCCGGCTGCGGCCGGTTAGCCAAGGCACGCATCAGCCGGCGCTTTCCGATATAGCACCAGGGGCAGACGGTATCGGCGAAGATCTCCAGCAGCATGCCACCATTGTCCCAGCGGGAAGGGCTGCTGACAAGCGCAGTCTAGGCGAAAGTCTCCGGATCCAGGAACCGGCGGAGGACGTTAAGTGTCAGGCGCGACACGTTATTGTCATAATTGTTGTGGGCCAGCGAACTCGACCAGCCGATTGAACCGGTCGAAAAGACCGCGCCCCCGGACGGCGTCTCGAAGAAGACCAACTCGGCGCGGCATTTTGAGTTCTCGATCGCATCCAGCCCCGGGAAGCCGGCCAGCATTTCCTCCGGCGTCAGCAGATAGACGTTCGAGTGCTCGACCGACGCTGCCAGGATCAGAGCGTGAGCGGGGGTTCCGAGCTCCGGGTCACTGGCATCGAGTTCCAACCCTGCTGCACCGCCCAGGATGCCGAAATCGCCAATCCGATCCTGCGGTCCGATGCCCTCGAAGATGAAGGCCGCGCGCGGGTCGAAACTGTCAGCGAGGCGCAGGTAGTAGGAACTGGCGTCAAACCCTTCAGTCACGAAACCGACGCCGAACATCTTCTGCGGCGCGCGACCCTGACTGCGCCACAGGCCACCGAACTCGCCGGTGAAGGCATGATAGCGTTCGCCCGGCGGCAGTTCATAACAACGTGTGCCGGCTTCGCCCCGGCGCAACTCGATCGCCGCCGGCCATTCCGGATTGGTGGCGATGCGCCAGTAGAAGCCATTGCCACCCAGATACATCAGCCGGCCGCCATCCTTCTGATAGCGCTCGAACGCATCCAGCATCTGCGTGCTGTGATACTCGGGATGGGTCCCGGCAATGACGCAGCGATAGTTCTTGAGGAGATCGACGCCTTCCACGTGGATGCGGTCGTCGGTGATGATGTCATAAGGCTGGCCGATCGCATGCAGCCAGTCGGTAATATGGAGATCGGCGTTGAAATTCCAGATCGCACGCTTGGGCCTTGTGTTGAGGATCGGCCGCAGCCAGGACGAATAGCAGCTGCCCGACCCATCGCGATGCCGGTCATACAGCGAAACGCCGAAATCGCGTCGTTCTTTCAGAAACTGTTCGGTCGGTCCCAATTCGAGAAGGGCGCCGTAACAGACCTCGGACAGCGCATCCTCATACCCGTGATGCGAATTGGCATAAGCGAGATATGTGTAGGTCGAGGCCAGCAAGGCGACCGAGGCCGTGACCTTGCCTTTGGGCGGCAGCACGAAGAAAGGCAGAATATCCTCGCCGCCGTCCCGCGTGGTGAGCTCGCAGGCATAGATCCCACTGGCAAGATCATTCGGCAGGTCCCAGGTGAAATCCGTGGCCCAGCCCATGTCATAGAGATCGTCGCAATGGAAATGGATGGCGCCGTAAAGCTCCGGCCGCTCGCGCCAGTTGGTCGTCTCGCTATGCCAGTTGGAAGCGGTGACTGCGCGATGCGGCAGATTGACGAGTATCCCGTCGAACCCGTTGCCGCTCTGGTCCTTGACGCTCTTCGATGCCATGTCGCGGCTGAAATCCCAGCGCGCGATACAGGGGCTGGGCGCCCAGCTTGGATGCGTGATCTTCGCCGGATCGAGATAGCCGGTATAGATCGCGGGGGCTTCGATCTTGCCATCGAAATGATGCTGCGACTGGCGGCGGTCGTGAAGGCCCGGCTGCAGGCCGGCGCCGATCGTCACCGTGGCGGCCGTCATGTCGGGGAGATTGAACGGGATCACGGCGGATCCGTCGCTGATCTCCGGTTCTCCGAATTGCCGGTCGAGCGGACGCTGGATGACGATCAGGCGCCGGTCGGCGGCATCATAGCTCGCCGCCAGCAGGTACCAGCGTTTCGGCAATAGGGGTTTGCCGGTGCCGAGCGTGATCTGCCCGCGCCCATCGCCCACGGTGACCGCGCCGGCCCCCTGACGATCGAGACCCAATGCCACGCCGCGCGAGGAACCGGCGTTGCTCAGGTCATGGCAGGCCAGCACTGTCTGTGGCGCTTCCTTGTCGACCCAATGCCCTTGCACGATGGCCGCCAGGGTAAAGCCGGCGGAAGCCAGCAAGGTGACTGGCTTGGTGGTCATCAGATAGGAGCCGAGATCGATCTTCTGCTGACGCCCCGGATAGGTGGCATTGACCTTCGCCTCTACCGGTGAAGTCTTGTAACCGGGGCTGATCGGGCCGTCATCACCGCAGATGAGGCGCACGATGCGCGCATCGAAGGACGTGGCGCCACCTTCGCACGACACCTTGAAGTCGAGCCTTTCGCCGGGCCGCACCGAAGGGCGATCCGTATAACCGACAATCTTCAACATGTTGCGATCATTCCAGGGGGAGTTCCTGGCCCGTGAGGCGCTGCCAGCGCAGTTTGAAGACGACCCATTCGGCCTCGGTGCGATCCACAAACACATGGCCGGTGAGCGTCATCGGGTCCTGTGGCCGGCGCCCGAGTTGCGCCAGCTTCCAGGGGCCAAAGCGGACAACCAGCCTCGTGCTGAAGGCATTGTCGGTCATGCCCTTGAAGCGCCCCTTGGTGAGATCGACATTGAGGAAATAGGTGGCCGAGGAGGGCAGCACCGACAATCCCAGTCGTTCCAGGCCGCCGGCAAATCGATCCCGTGCCGCCTGGAAGTCGCGCCGCGACCCCATGAAATAGGAATCCTCCTTGTCGAGGCCATAGGCCACCGCCGCCTGCAGGTTGGGCGGCGTCGTGAAAGTGATGTACTGGTGCGCCTTCGCCAGCACCCGGAGGATCGCCGGCGCTGCGCAGACAAACCCTACTTTCCAGCCGGTCAGCGAAAAGATCTTGCCGGCCGACCCGATCTTGACGACGCGGTCGCGCAGGCTCGGCAGGTGAGCAGGGGCGAATGTTCGACATTGTCGAACAGCACATGCTCCACCTCGTCGCAGACGACGATACTGTCATGGGCGACGACATAGCGCGCCAGCAGGTCGAGATCTTCGCGCAGGAAGACGGAGCCCGTCGGGTTCAGGGGATTGTTAAGCAGCACCACGCGTGTCTTCTTGTTGAAAACCGAACGCAGTTGGTCCTCGTCGATCCGCCAATGTGGTGGCCGCAGGGTGACGAAGCGGGGGATCCCACCGGCACGTTTCACCAGCGGCAGATAGGCGTCGTACATCGGCTGGAACAGCACAACCTCGTCGCCGGGTTCGATGAGGGCCAGGAGGGCGCCGGCCAGGGCCTCGGTGGCGCCCGAGGTCACCATCACCTCGTTTTCCCAATCGAGGTCCAATTGGTGGAAGCGCTTGTAGTGCCGTGCAATCGACTGGCGCAATTCGGGAATGCCCATCATTGGCGGGTACTGATTCCAGCCGGTCATCACCGCGTCTGCCGCCTTCTGCCGGACATCCTGCGGCCCCGGATCGTCGGGAAACCCCTGGCCCAGATTGACGGCGTCATGCTGCCGCGCCAGGCGAGACATGGTCTCAAAAACGCTGGTGGCGGTCTGGGCGAATATCGGATTCATGCTGGACTGCGCTAGGTGATCGTTGGGGCAATTGTTGTGCGCCGCCCCAGATTTCTTGTCAACCGACTGTTCTATTGGAATATTTTGCTGTTTTCCCAGCTTGGCCGGAAGATTTGGCGACCACCGCACGCCCGGCGGCACCCGAGACACGTAACACTGACTGACGCGTCCGCGAATGGGTGGCATAGACTATTCGCAACGAAGCCGGCCCGCGCGGCGGCAAGGGAGCAGATCTTGTATCCATGGCTCGACCGTTCCGGCCAACTTTCCTGGCTGAAGATGAGCGTCTTCATCGGCATCCTGCTGCCGGGTGTCTGGGCGGCGTTTACCTGGGCTTTCGGTCAGCCAAACCTGTCGCCCGCACCCAGTCCCCTTGGCAATGTCGTCGGCGGTACCAATGCCATACCGGTAACGGCGGCCCTGCATCTCATCGGCCTGTGGTCGATCCGCTTTCTGCTCATCACGCTCTCCATCACACCCTTGCGCCGTATCGGCAGCTGGCCGCGCCTGGTGATGCTTCGGCGCATGATCGGCGTCGCCGCTTTCGCCTATGTGGCCATTCATTTTATTCTCTACATCGTGCAGCAGAACTATCGCCTGGTCTTCGTTGCGAGCGAAATCCTGCTCCGCATTTACCTCACCATTGGTTTCGTGGCGCTGCTGGGACTCCTCGTCCTGTCGCTGACCTCAACCGACAGCGCGATGCGGCGCTTGGGTGGCAAGAAATGGCAGCGCCTGCACTACCTTGTTTATCCGCTGACGATGCTGGGTCTAGCGCACTTCTTCATGCAATCGAAAATCAATGTCAGTGAACCGGTCCTGATGAGCGGCCTGTTCCTTTGGCTGATGCTCTACCGCTTGGCCTATCGTTGGAACAGCGAACGCGCCTTGTCGCTCTGGCAATTGGGCGGCCTCGCCGTCGCTTCGGCTGGGCTGACCTTGCTGGGCGAAGCAGCCTGGTATGAGTTTGCAACGAGCATCGGCGGCGAGCGCATCTGGAAGGCAACTTTTGACTGGCGTCACATTCGTCCCGCCTGGTGGATCTTGCTGGCGAGTGGCGCCCTTATTCCACTGAAGTTTGCGGCCGACCGACTCTGGAATCAGCGAAAGGCAGGACAGAAAGTGCGTCATCTGGCCGCAAAGGCAGTTTAATGAGTTGGTGAGATGAGCTTTTGCGTGTCGGCGCGTTACGCGTAAGGTGGGGTCCAATGCTGAATAGTTGAAAAGCTGCCATTGCATGATCCTCCTCTGCGACCTTCCATAAAGCGCCGCTGCCATGGGCGCTGTCGACGACTCCTTTATCCTGCATCCGGCTCTCAGGACCCTCTTTCGCTATTGGTTGAGCCTTTCCGCCGGCGGATCTATCCCGAGGCGGCGGGATATCGACCCAATCGAGCTCCGCACGATGTTGTCCAACCTCTATATTCTCGAAGTTGGGGCAACACCTGACGATCTGCGTTATCGCCTCGCCGGCAGTCACATTGTGCGGGCCTTCGGCTTCGAGCCTGGTGGTTTGACACGAGGCGAGATCCGGCAGCGGCACGTGCAGCCGGAACGTTTTGAGGAGTTCAATCGTACCAGTGCCGAGATTCATCGCATCGTTGCTGAAGGAATCGTGGCCTATAGCCACGATCACATGACATCGTACACAAAGGACTTCCTGTGTTACGCGCGGCTGAATCTGCCGATTTCCGAGGATGGCCGGCGGCCGACCGGAGTATTCGGCGCCATCTTCCTATCCAGTGATGGCAATCCCTTTTGGCACAAGTTCCTGGATCTGCACGTGGAAGTCCCGCTCAGCAGGATCCTGCCCAGCGTATCTCAGGCAATCTGAACGATATCCTCAAAGGTCTGGTCGATGCCGCTGCCAAGATCGATCAGGTCGCGCCGAATGACATTGGCATCCACCAGTTGCGGATGGCCATCATGGAATCTCATATCCGGTTCAATCGCCTGATCGGCAAACAGGATGAACCCGTCGACACCTGGCTCTTCTGACTGCAGCGGGAAACCTGTGGCCTCAATGACCAAGCCATGCCCGCCGGAATAGGTCTGCCGGATCTCCGCACGGAAAGCGCAGGGCGTCTCGATCACCATATGCATCGCTCTGGCGGCGGATACGCGCCGTTCCGACGGCACGAAGTCGTAGTAGTTTCGGCCCTTTACATTGAAGCCAACCCGTTCCTTCAACCTTTCACCAGCTAGACGGTAAATGCACAAATCGGGCTTTGGTGACGGCGACCAAGGCTAAGTGCGGAATGGCTGCGACAAACCCAGCAAGGTCCAGCTGGTTCTTTTGCGGTATGGTACCACCGCCCTTCGCCAGCATCGTTTCATAGCCTTCCGCCATCTTGCGACAGCCAAGGGTCCGGTAGTAAGGCAGCGCCTCGGCTAAACTACCTAAACAATTGGGCTTCAGCGTCGTCCACGGCATCACGATGCTCTTCCAGCCAGTATCTCCCGGGCGAGCTTAGCGATTGCCGTTGGTCGCGCCTAGGCTGTGGTAAGTTTCAGACCGGCAACACCGCCGATGATAGCAAGAGCGCAGACCATCTTTGCCACTGTCAACGCCTCGTTGAGCAGCACGAAACCGAGCAATACGGTGCCAAGAGTGCCCACGGCTGTCCAGATCGGATAGGCCACGCTCACGGGAAGCGTCTTCATCGCCAGTGTCAGGAAACCTATCCCACCAACAACTGAAAGGGCCGTGACGATTGTCGGTCCAACCCGTGTGAAGCCCTCCGCATATTTCATGCTGAGGGCAAAAATGACTTCAAACACCGCCGCCGCACCGAGATAGATCCAGGCCATAATCTGCTCCTATAGCATCAATTCTGTTCAGGTATGTCTTAGCCAGATATCTCCTTGACGTAGCAGCTTACAAACGCGAACTTCTCAACCGATGAATGAATCAAAGTTAGTCATAAGCGAATCCTGATGCGTGACCTGCCACCACTAGGGGCCCTGCGCGCTTTTGAGGCCGCCGCACGCCAGGAGAGTTTCAAGCGCGCGGCGGCCGAACTTGGCGTGACACCGACCGCCATCAGCCATCAGATACGTCAATTGGAAGAGAACCTCGGCATAGCGCTGTTTTCGCGCCAGACCCGGAAGGTCGTGCTGACGGAAGCGGGGAGGGCGCTCTATCCGGCCATGCGGCAGGCGTTCGACGGCATGGCAGCAGCCGTCGCTGCGACCAAGCGGCCGCAGCGTCGACAGGTTGCGACACTATCCGCCACGGTGGCGTTCACTGCCAAGATCCTGGTGCCGCGCGCCGCCCGTTTCCGCGCCCTCAATCCCGGTTGGGATTTGCGGCTGCATGCGTCCGATGACGCGGTCGATCTCCAGGCTGGCGAAGCGGATGCCGCAGTCCGCTATGGCCAAGGGCGCTACCCGGGCCTCACATCTCTGCCATTGCTCAGCGACAGCTTTGCGCCGGTCTGCAGTCCGCATCTCGGCATAGGGCAACCATCTGATCTCCGCGCGGCAACGCTCATTCATTTCGAATGGGGTCCGATGGCAACCAAAACCAGCGTACCGACCTGGTCGGCCTGGCAAGAGCGCGTCGCTCTTCCGGGGCTGGATCCAGCCGCGGGGATTACCTTCAATGACGAAAACAGCGCCATCCAGGCCGCCATAGCCGGGCAGGGCGTAGCCCTTCTCAGCCTGTCGCTCGTTGCCGCGGAACTCGCCAGCGGCGCCCTGGTGCAACCCTTCGGACCGATCCTGGAAGGACTGCACTACGATCTGGTCTATCCAGTGGGGACTGAATCAAGGCCCGCGGTCGCGGTCCTGCGCAACTGGGTGACGGCGGAAATTTCCGCGCGTGAAGTTGGTGGCGGAACCTCGTCGGATAAGCAGAAGTAGCACGGCACCTCAGGGGATACTGATTTCAGCCGTCTGCTTGCTCCCCGCCGCGTTGCCACGCAGCAGGCGCAGGGTTCCGCGATACGTGCCTGGCCGCCAGCCTGCCCCTGGTTTCTTGAGGCCCACAAAGGAAAAGAACTGCACCTTGGATTTGACCGCAGTTTGGCGATTTTCGGACAATATGGCGCCATCTGGTCCGACGAGCTGTTGCACGAGTTCATCGCCCTGTTGCAGTCCAAAGAAATCGGCCCAGAACACCAGCGCGCCACTCTCTGCGGTTGGCATGGCCGCGTCATAGGCGCCGTGGCGAGCTGCTTCCGCATCCGGTTTCTCGGTCGAAAAGCCCAGTGTCAGCAGGCCGCTCGGCTGATAGGTGAGGGCGGGTTGCCAAAGCGCCTCTCCGGTGACACCGCACCCCGCACCCATCTCATCCCCCGTGAAGGGGTCAACCGATTGGTCTTTGTGACGTACCTCGAAATGAAGATGCGGAAACTCGGTATGACCTGAAAGGCCGATTTGCCCGAGCCTGTCCCCCGTTGCGACTTGCTGTCCTGGCACAACCGAGATACTACCCTTCTTCAGATGGGCGTACTGAGTGACCCAGCCGTCGCCGTGATCGACGATCACCGAGTTTCCGGCCATGCGATCCTTGACCGCGTCGGCCCCGGTGTCGCGCACGCTGACATCGTCCATGCCATCGCGCAGCCGCAGCACGGTGCCGGGCGCCGCGGCCAGCACATTGACGCCTTGCTCCATCGCGACATAGTTCGTTAGGCGGATATCCGTCCCCTTATGCCCGTCATAGGTCAGCCCGCCGCAGGAAAAATCGGCAGCCGCCGGCGTGGCATCCATGTCGACATAGTTCTGGACGAAACAGTCTTTGCCGAGGGCGCAGGCAGCTGGCAAAGCGAATGCCGGGTCCGCGATGGCCGGGCGGATCGTCGACGCGATAAGGAGGGCCATGAAGGCAAGGACCCAGCGTGCCATTCTGCCCCCCAATTCATCGCAGAGTCTCGCCATTGGCGGCGTGGATTGGCGGAAGGGGTGGGATTCGAACCCACGGTGAGCTTACACCCACGCCAGTTTTCAAGACTGGAGCCTTAAACCACTCGGCCACCCTTCCGTCCCGCCGGATGCTGCTTATCGATCCTGCGGCCGCAAATCAAGCAAATGAGGCAGGTCAGGCATCATGACCCAAAAACCGTTTGTTTTGCCCCCGATTGCCGCGGCGACCGGCCCGAACCTGGAGTAAGCGATTGCACTGCCCGGCAACGTGTTTACAGTTGGATTCGCTCATAAGCACCGCAGGCGACGGGCAGCAACCTGTCATCGCCCAGAACGGTCCGCGCTGATGGCACGATTTTGCGACATTGGCGATCGGTAAGCAGGCTCAAACGGGAGGAACGCCATGTGCCAGGTCTTTGCCAGCCAGGATCCAGATATCTACAGTTCAGTTACCCGCTCGGTCCGCTTGGACGGCTTCAGCACCAGCATCAGGCTTGAAGCGCTGTTCTGGTCGATCCTGGACCAGATTGCCGAGCAGGAGGGCATGTCGACCCCGCGGTTCATCAGTACGCTGTATGGCGAAGTACTGGAGCGGCGTGGCGAGGTCGGCAATTTTACCTCATTGCTGCGCGTCACCTGCGCTGTGCACATCGAGCGCCAGCAGGGCATCAGCCAGTTGCCCAGGCCAAGCAGAACCTGGGTATCGGAACGACCGAAATTGGGGCGGCTGGTACCAGTCACATGGCGGTCGAAAAGGAGTTGCGCGCCGTCGCGTCGTGACCTTGCACGCGCAGTAATCGGTTAACACCCAGCGGCTCAAAGGCGGTCCTAGACTTTCGGTCATCACTCACGACCGAGGCATGGATGGCCAAAGCAATTCACACCATGATCAGGGTCCGCGATCTCGACGCGGCCTTGTCCTTCTACGACCGCGCCTTCGCGCTGAGGCCGGCAGACCGCTATGATTTCGATGACTTTTCGCTGGTCTATCTGCGCAATCCGGAAAACGATTTCGAGATCGAGCTGACCTGGAACAAGGGCCGCGTCGAGCCCTATACCCATGGCGATGGCTACGGTCATGTCGCGGTCGCGGTCGACAATCTTGAGCGCGAACACCAGCGCTTCAGCGACATGAATCTCAATCCACTGCCGATCAAGGAATTCCACCGCGAGGGCGCCTTGATGGCCAAGTTCTTTTTCGTGCTCGATCCCGATGGATACAAGATCGAGGTTCTGCAGCGCCATGGACGCTATCGCTGACGGAGCAGCCACATCCAGCATCATAGCCACGCCGATTGACGAATGACCGCGAAAACGCGGCATCAACCCTTGGGAGGGAAAAATGAGGCCAGCCAAATCGAAGACCAATCTCAACCGCCGGCGGTTCCTTGCCGGCACATCCGCGATCGTCGCGGGATCGGCCATGTTCGCCACCGCCGGCGGCATCCTGATCGGGCCGAATGCCGCCTGGGCGATTTCACCGCAGGCCATTACCACGGCAGAGGCTGCAACCCTGGTCGAAATGACCCGCGCGCTCTACCCGCATGAAAAGCTCGACGATGCGATCTACGCGAAGGTCGTGGCCAGCCTCGACGAAAAAGCGGTCAAGGATCCAGCGTTGAAGACGTTGCTGCAGGCCGGTGCTGCGGAACTGAAGGCCGGAAAATGGGACGATCTCGACGCCGATGCGCGGGAGGCTGCATTGAAGGCGATCGACACCACCCCCTTCTTCCAGACCGTGCGCGGTGAATGCGTCACTGGCATCTACAACAACCCGGATGTCTGGAAGATCTATGGCTATGAGGGTGCCTCCGCCGAACTTGGCGGCTATCTGCACCGCGGCTTCGACGAGATCACCTGGCCGGATCAGGCGTGAAGGGGAAGGATTGCAATCATGGCAAACAAATTTGAGCTCAGCGATTCCAGCGTCGTCGTGGTGATCGGCTCCGGTGCCGGTGGTGGTACCTTGGCCAATGAACTGGCGCAGAAGGGTGTCAACGTCGTCGTCCTCGAAGCCGGTGGCCGGCATGAGATCGAGGATTTCGTCAACGATGAATGGGGCAGTTTCAGCCAGATCTCCTGGCTCGACAAGCGCACCACGTCGGGCAGCTGGCGTGTCGCCAAGGATTTCGCGGGCCTTCCGGCCTGGATCGTTAAGGCGGTCGGCGGCTCGACGGTGCATTGGGCCGGAGCCTCGCTCCGGTTCCAGGAACACGAATTCAAGACCAGGACCACCTATGGTGAACTGGCCGGCGCCAACCTCATCGACTGGCCGATCACTTTGGCCGAGATGGAGCCCTATTACGACCGTGCCGAGGACAAGATGGGTGTGACCGGTACCCACGGCATTCCGCGCCTGCCCGGCAACAACAACTACAAGGTCCTGGCGGCCGGCGCCAAGAAGCTTGGCTATACCGACTTTCATACCGGCAACATGGCGATCAACTCGCAACCGCGCGACAATCGCGGCTCCTGCCAGCAGATCGGCTTCTGCTTCCAGGGGTGCAAATCCGGCGCCAAATGGTCGACGCTTTATACTGAAATACCGAAGGGCGAGGAGACCGGTCGGCTCGAAGTGCGGTCGAACGCCCAAGTGCTTCAGGTCCAGCATGACGACAAGGGGCTGGTGAACGGCGTGCTCTATGCCGACAAGGACGGCAATCAGCATGTCCAGAAGGCCCGCGTCGTTTGCGTGGCCGGCAACTCGATCGAAAGCCCGCGCCTGCTGCTCAACTCCGCCTCATCGATGTTCCCGGATGGCCTCGCCAATTCGTCGGGCCAGGTCGGCAAGAACTACATGCGGCACATGACCGGCTCAGTCTATGCCATCTTCGACAAGCCGGTGCACATGTATCGTGGCACGACCATGGCAGGCATCGTGCGTGATGAAGCCAAGCTCGACACCAAGCGCGGCTTTGTCGGTGGCTACGAAATGGAAACGCTCTCCCTCGGCATTCCGTTCATGGCCGCGTTCCTCGATCCGGGCGGCTGGGGCAAGAGCTTCGCCAGCGCCATGGAAGGCTATGACCATATGGCCGGCATGTGGCTGGTGGGCGAGGACATGCCGCAGGAGACAAACCGCATCACCTTGCACGCGAGCGAGAAGGATGCCTATGGCCTGCCCGTTCCCAATGTTCACTTCGACGACCACGCCAATGACGTCGCCATGCGGGATCACGCCTTTGGTCGCGGCAGCGCGCTCTATGATGCTGTTGGCGCCACGCGCACGATCCACACCCCGCCTTACCCCTCGACGCACAATCTTGGGACTAATCGCATGAGCGCCGAGGCCAAGGACGGGGTCGTCAACAAGCATGGCCAGACCCACGACATCAAGAACCTGTTCGTGTCGGATGGCAGCCAGTTTACCACCGGCGGCGCCGAGAACCCGACGCTGACCATCGTGGCGTTGGCCATCCGGCAGGCGGAGTTCATCGCGGACCAGATGCAAAAGAAGGAAATCTGACGCCCCCGAAAATACCCTGCCGAAGACCTGAACTGGAGGCGGCCGCCGCGATATCAGCGACGGCCGCCTTAACTTTGGTCTTTTTCAGCCCTCGGCGCCCCCGCTCTGACGCTCGAATCACTTTCCGTTCTTGCCTAAAACGGGCCGGGCGGATAGGTTAAGGGCTGCAAAATTCCACAATATCTTGATGATTCAGGGGTCCGGGCGGTCCAGATGCAGCGGTTTCGGCGGTTTTCACGGTATCTGTCCGTTCTGGGCCTGCTGACCCTGTTGGCGGCTTGCGCCGAGGCCAATCTTGCCGTCGAGACCACCAAGGTGATCACCCGCAAAGAACCGGATGTCTCCGGCCCATACAAGATCGGCAAGCCCTATCAGGTGAAGGGCGTCTGGTACTATCCGCAGGCAGATTACAATTACAACGAGACCGGGATCGCCTCCTGGTATGGCCCTGGCTTCCATGCCAAGCAGACCGCCAATGGCGAGACTTATGACGAAAACGACCTGACGGCAGCGCACAAGACACTGCCGATGCCGTCCCTTGTGCGCGTGACCAATCTCGAGAATGGCCGCTCGATCGTCGTACGCATCAACGACCGCGGCCCCTTCGTCAACAACCGCATCATCGACATGTCGCGCCGCGGCGCGCAGCTGCTGGCCTTTGAACAGAACGGCACCGCCAAGGTCCGCGTCGAGCTGATGAAGGATGAAAGCATGCTGCTGGCAGCGAAAGCGTCGGCAAAGGGTGGCGATACCGTGAGCCCGCCGCCGGCAGCCGCTCCCGCCGGTGCGGTCACTGCCCAGGCCCTGCCACCTGTCGGGGGGAATGCGGCGCCAGTCGCCGCAACGCCGGCGAAACCGGTGCAGCAGAGCGCCATCGGCGCCATCCAGACGCCGCAGGTGACTGGCCAGGTATCCGTCGTACCGGTCAAGGCCAGCAATATTTTTATCCAGGCCGGTGCC
Source organism: Rhodospirillaceae bacterium (assembly GCA_016712715.1). Taxonomy (NCBI): domain Bacteria; kingdom Pseudomonadati; phylum Pseudomonadota; class Alphaproteobacteria; order Rhodospirillales; family Rhodospirillaceae; species Rhodospirillaceae bacterium. The sequence goes on along the minus strand of JADJQM010000001.1, from coordinate 567,686 downwards.
TTCCTCCGCCAGGCCAATGCCCAGCAATTGCAGATGAAGCTGAGCAGCCTCGGTCACCAGACCCGCATCACCCCGTTCATGCTCAACCAACAGCGCTTCTACCGTGTTCAGCTGGGGCCGATCGCCTCGGTCGAGGAGGCGGACAAATTACTGCAGCGGTTGATCGACAACGGTCATCCGGACGCCCGGATCGCGGTCAATTGAGGCAAGTCCGGGCTAGGCGCCGGATGTCCCTTGACGTTGCCGGGTCCGGGGATCAATTTGCCGCGCTAAGTGCCAAGTGCGCGAATCCAATCAAGAAAACTGAGGTCGAGACATGCGTCGACAGGTGAAGTTTGTGATGGCCGGGGTAATTGCCGCCGGCCTTGCCGTGATGAGCCAAGCGCTTTCCTCACGCCCGGTGATGGCCGAGGCGCTCACCACCAACGCCGCGCATGCCTATATCGTCGACTATCAGACGGGTGCCGTCCTCTTTGACAAGCTGGCAACCGAGCGCCTGCATCCGGCGTCGATGAGCAAGCTGATGACCATCTACATGCTGTTCGATGCGCTGAAGCGAGGCGATGCCAAGCTGACCGACACGTTCCATGTCAGCGAAAAAGCCTGGTCGACCCAGGGCTCGAAGATGTTCGTCGAGATCAACTCTGCCATCGCGATCGAAGACCTCATTCGGGGCATCATCATTCAGTCCGGCAACGATGCCTGTGTCGTCGTTGCTGAGGGCCTCGCCGGCTCGGAAGAGGCCTTTGCCGACCGCATGAACAAGAAGGCCAAGGAGATCGGCCTCACCGACAGCAATTTCACCAATGCCTCCGGCCTGCCGGATCCCAATCATCTGATGACCGCCAAGGACCTGGCCACGCTGGCGCGGCGCCTGATCGATGACTTCCCGGAATACTATCCATATTTCTCAGAGCATGAGTTCGTGTGGCACGGCATCAAGCAGGGCAACCGAAATCCGCTGCTCTATCGCAAGGGTTCCGGCGTCGACGGGCTCAAGACCGGCCACACTGAAGAGGCTGGATTCGGCCTCACAGCATCTGCGTTGCGCGACGGCCGCAGGGTCATCATGGTCGTCCATGGCCTGAACGGCATGCAAGAGCGTGCAGACGAAGCGGGCGGGCTCCTCGACTGGGCCTACCGAGAATATGGCAACTTCACCATCGCCACCCCAGGCACCGTGCTGGGTGAGGCGGAAGTCTGGATGGGCGCCGAAAAGACCGTGCCCCTCACTGTGGAGTCCGACCTGCTGGTAACGCTGCCGCGTGCCGAACGCGAGAAGATCGTCGCCAAGGCCGTCTATCAGGGCCCGTTCGAGGCTCCGATCGCCAAGGGCCAGGAAGTGGGCCGGTTGGTCATCGATATTCCGGGCATGCCGCAGGCAACCGCCAAGCTGGTTGCCGCCAAGGATGTCGGCGAACTCGGCTTCGGTGGTCGCATCGCCGCGGCCCTGCAGCATTTCGTCTTCGGATCGAACTGAGCCACCATGTCCCCGGCCACGACCCCGGGCCCTTTGCGCTTCGTCACATTTGAAGGCGGCGAGGGGGCCGGCAAGTCGACCCAGATCCGGTTATTGGCCGATTGCCTGCGGGCAGCGGGTGAATTGGTCGAAGTGACCCGCGAGCCCGGCGGAACGAAGGGGGCCGAGGAGATCCGCGCCCTCCTGGTTGAGGGTGGTGCCGGCCGCTGGCAGGCGGAAAGCGAGGCGCTGCTGCATTTTGCGGCCCGTGCCGAACATCTGGCCCATGTCATCCGCCCGGCTCTTGCCGCCGGCAAATGGGTGCTGTGCGACCGCTTTGCCGACAGCACGCTCGCCTATCAGGGCTATGGCCAGGGCCTCGAGCTGGATTGGCTGTGGACACTGCGCCGCCACATCGTCGGGGCAACCGAACCCGGCCTCACGCTCATCCTCGACCTGCCGGTTGAAAGCGGGCTCGCCCGTGCCGAGACAGAACAGCGCTATGAACGCATGGGGGTAGATTTCCACCGCCGCCTTGCCGACGGCTTCCGCAAATTGGCGGCGGCCGATCCGGAGCGCTGCTGCCTCATCGATGCCGCCCGCGACCGCGAAGCCATCTCGGCCGAGATAACCGGCTTGATCAAAGCCCGCTTCGCCGTCAGCCTCTGAGCCATGATGGAAGAAGCGCGCTTCCCGGCCCCCGAGGCCACGTCCCACCTGCTGGGCCATAGGGCGGCGGAAGAATCCTTCCTCCGCGCCTACCAATCCGGCCGCATGCCCCATGCCTGGCTGATCACCGGGCCGCGCGGCATCGGCAAGGCGACGCTGGCCTTCCGCATGGCGCGCTTCCTCTTGAGCCACGGCTTGGCGGTCCCTGCGGCCGAGCCAGCCGGCATCAGCCTGTTTGGCGATGAACCAGCGCCGCCCGCCATGGCGCCAGAACTCACCAGCCTGGATATCCCGGTCGATCATCCGATCTTCCGCCGTGTTCGCGAGCTGTCGCATTCCGATCTCCGCGTCCTGCGCCGCTCGCCCAATGAGAAGACCGGCAAGATGCGTAGCGAGATCACGGTCGATGAGGTCCGTGGTGCCATCGACTTCCTGCACATGACGCCCGGTGAATCCGATTGGCGCGTCCTGGTCGTGGATGCCGCCGACGAGCTCAACCGCAATGCCGCCAATGCGCTCTTGAAGATCCTGGAAGAACCGCGCCCGCGCACGGTCATCCTGCTCGTTTCTCATGCCCCGGGGCGGCTGCTGCCGACCATCCGCTCGCGTTGCCGCAAGCTGGCGTTGGAACCACTGCCACCGGCGACCATCGCCGCCGAGATGAAGCGCCATGGCATCGATCTCGGGGGCGCCGAGCTTGCCCTCTGCACGGCCTTGGCCGAAGGCTCGCTCGGCCGGGCTCTCGAGTTTGGCAGCGACAGTGCCGGTCTCGACCTCTTTCAGTCGATGGCGCAGCTCTTGGGCTCCTGGCCCAACTATGATCCTGGCCTCCTTCACAAGCTCGGCGACAAGCTGGCCGGGAAGGGGAGCGAGGGCAATTTTGAGATCGCCGTCAATCTGCTGGAATGGTGGCTTTCCCGGTTCATCCGCTGGTCGGCGACCCAAGACCTTCAATCGGCTGAGGTTTTTCCAGGTGAATCCGGCCTTATGACACGTCTCTCTGGGGCCGCCAGCCTTGATCACTGGCTTCAATCATGGGAAAAGGTCAGCCGATTGTTTGCCAGGGTTGCCAGCGCCAATCTCGACCGTCGGCAGGCATGGGCAACCGCCTGGCTGGTGCTGGCGTCGACCAAGGGTTAACCGAAACCCCGGTCGTCTTGGGCCGCCTGTGCGGACCAGCCGCGAGTTTGCCGACAATTGATGAGAGTCCTCGTCGATCCTCCGCCATCGCGGTGGATGACGACAAGAGCGAGCGAAACTGGAACTGTAAAGATATGTCGAAAGAGACCTTCTATATCACCACAGCCATTGCCTATCCCAATGGCTTGCCGCATATCGGCCACGGCTATGAGCTTATCGCGACCGACGCGATCGCCCGTTTCATGCGCCTTGATGGCCGTGACGTATTCTTCCTGACCGGCTCCGACGAGCATGGTCAGAAGATGCAGCAGACGGCTGAGCGGGAAGGGGTGACGCCGAAGGAGTTGGCGGATCGCAACACGGCACGCTTTCGCGAGATGGGCCCGGCGCTCAACTCGTCAAACGACGACTACATCCGCACCTCCGAAGCGCGGCATTACAAGACCTGTGCCGCCATCTGGGAGAAGATGGAAGCCGCTGGGGACATCTATCTCGACAAATACGCCGGTTGGTACTCGGTCCGCGACGAGGCCTATTACGACGAGAGCGAACTCACCCAGAACGCAGATGGCAAACGCCTGGCGCCCACGGGCACACCCGTCGAATGGGTTGAGGAGGAGAGCTATTTCTTCCGCCTCTCCAACTACCAGCAGAAGCTTCTCGACCTCTATGAGAGCATCCCCAACTTCATCGGGCCCGATGCGCGCCGGAACGAGGTGATGAGCTTCGTGAAAGGTGGTCTCAAGGACCTGTCTGTCAGCCGCACGACCTTCGATTGGGGTATCCCGGTGCCGGGCAATCCCAAGCATATCATGTATGTCTGGGTCGATGCGCTGACCAACTATGTGACCGCGACCGGCTGGCCCGATACGACCGGCCCCCGCGCCAAATTCTGGCCGGCCGACGTGCACGTCATCGGCAAGGACATCACGCGCTTCCACGCCGTCTATTGGCCGGCCTTCCTGATGTCGGCGGGCCTGCCCCTGCCCAAGCGCGTCTTCTGCCACGGATTTCTGTTCAACAAGGGCGAGAAGATGTCGAAATCGGTCGGCAACGTGATCGACCCGTTCAACCTTGCCAAGGTCTATGGCATAGACGCCATGCGCTACTTCTTCCTGCGCGAAGTGCCGTTCGGGCAGGATGGCAGCTACAGCCCGGAAGCCATCGTGCAGCGCATGAATGCCGATCTTGCCAATGATCTCGGCAATCTCGCGCAGCGCTCGCTCTCGATGATCGCAAAGAACCTCGACGGCCAATTGCCGGAGCCGGGCCAGCTCGACGATGCGGACAAGGCGATGCTGGCCGAGGTCGATGCCCTCATCGGCAAGGCGCGCACCAGCATGGGTGACTTCGCGCTGCACCAGATTCTGACCAACACATGGTCGGTGATCGCCGAAGCCAACCGCTACTTCGCCGGCAACGAGCCCTGGGCGCTCCGGAAGACGAACCCGGAACGCTTCGGCACCGTGTTGTGGGTGACAGCCGAAGTGCTGCGCCAGGTCGCCATCCTGACCCAGCCGGTGATGCCCGAAGCCATGACGAAGCTCCTCGATATCCTGGCCGTGCCGGCTGATGCGCGCAGCTTTGCCGAGCTTGGCGGCAAGTCGCGCCTCAAGGGCGGTGCTTTGCCGGCACCGACGGCGATCTTCCCGCGCTATGTCGAGCCGGAAGAGGCGAAGGCCTAGTCATGGAGATCAGTCTCGTCGACAGCCACTGCCATCTCGATTTCGACGATTTCGGCACTGACATGGAAGCCGTCCTCGCGCGCGCCAAGGAGAGCGGCGTCGAGCGTATGCTGACCATCTGCACCCGCGTCACCAAGTTCGACCAGGTCCTGGCGATCTCGTTGGCACATGACAATATCCGCTGCACGGTCGGGATTCATCCCCACGAAGCCGAACACGAACCGGATGTCGATGTCGCGAAGCTGGTCGAGCTGTCAAAGCACCCGAAGGTGGTCGGCATTGGCGAAGCCGGCCTCGACTATTTTTATGACAAGAGCCCGCGTGAGCGTCAGCAGCAGGTCTTCGCCACCCATATCGACGCCTCTCGCATCAGTGGCCTGCCGATCGTGGTGCACAGCCGCGACGCCGACGAAGATACCGTTCGCCTGCTGCAGGATGGGGCGAAGAAGGGCGGTCTTACCGGTGTCATTCATTGCTTCACCTCGACGCAATATCTGGCCGACGCCGCATTGGAAATGGGCTTCTACATTTCGCTTTCCGGCATTGTAACGTTCAAGAGCGCCGGCGCCTTGCGCGACGTGGCGAAGTCGATCCCGCTTGATCGCCTGCTGGTCGAGACCGATTCACCGTATCTCGCGCCGATCCCGATGCGCGGCAAGCGGAATGAGCCGTCATTCGTCCGCCACACCGCGACCTATGTTGCCGATTTTCTCGGCCTGTCGTTACCGGACCTGGCGCAAAAAACCACCGCCAATTTCGACCGCCTGTTTGCGAAGGCGGCATGAAGGTCACGATCCTCGGATGCGGCGGTTCCGGCGGCGTGCCCCTGATCGGGCCCGGCTGGGGTGAATGCAACCCGGCCAATCCGAAGAACCGCCGCCGCCGCGTTTCCATCCTGGTGCAGCAGCAGCACACCCATATCATCTGCGACACCAGTCCGGATTTCCGTGAGCAGGTGCTGGCGGCTGAGATCCATCACCTGGACGCCGTGCTTTATACCCACGATCACGCTGATCATACACAGGGTATCGACGATCTCCGCTTCGTGCGCAGCAAGGACAAGAGCATCGGCATGCGGGTCCCGGTCTATGGCTCGGCTGAGACCCTGGGCACGCTACGGCACCGTTTCGGCTATGCCTTCGCGCAGAAGACTGACGGTTCCGGGCATCTCTATAAGCCGTTTCTGGAATCCATCCTGATCGGCGATCACCCGTTCAGAATCGCGGGACTTGAAGTCACGCCCTATGAGCAGGAGCACGGTTTCGGCACCAAGACTACCGGCTACCGCATCGGCAACATGGCCTATTCGACTGATTGCGTGGCAATGCCGGATGCCAGCCTCGACAAGCTCGAAGGCCTCGATCTTTTCATCGTCGATTGCCTGCGCTTCGAGCCGCACATGACCCACGCCAATTTCGACCAGGCGATGGAATGGGTCGAATTGCTGAAGCCCAAACACACCGTGCTCACCCACATGAATCACATGGTCGATTACGACGTGATCAAGGCGCGCTGCCCAGTGGGCGTGGAGCCAGCCTATGACGGATTGGTCATCGAGATCCCGGACGCGCCGCTCATTGCACTCTAGGTGTCTTTCGGTCGTTGAGGTTTCGTCGATCCTCCGCAACGGGTAGCCTCTATTTCGGCGCGTATCCCGGTGGCGTCGTCATCCAGGTGATACCGTCCTTCGCCATTTTCTCCCCGTAGTTATACTGGTTGATCATCTCGGCTTCGTTGAATTGCTCCTCAGTCGTACCTTTGTAGTCCAATGGTATCGATATGTATCTGAATTCAATCTCATCGTGGATGGTGCTGAGATAGAGGCGCCACAGATCATTGATGCCGGATACTTTGAACATCGAGCCGATGGCGCGCACTGCGATGCCGGACAAGCCGCGTGGGACCTCTTTCGGATCTGGCGTAACCCGCCCGTTGCGAATGACATAGAGGCGTTGCAGAAACTTGCCGGTGAAATCCGGATGGGCGGCCCGGATCGTTGTCGGGAGGTTGATGCTGGAACCGATCGAGAAGGACTGGAAGAAAACACCTCCATCGACATGCATTTCGTCGTAGCGCTTGCCGTCGATTTCCACGTCGAACATGACGGGCGGGAATACAGCTGGAATCGCTGCTGACGCAACTAGAATGGACCTGAACAGCTGCAGCTTCTTGTCGCTCTTGCTGCTGGCAATCGCCCCGAGGTCCCAGACAACAGGTTCTTCGGCATCGAGATTGGTGGTGGCCACCAACAGGCGCCGTCCTTTGGCGTGTTCAACGGCGATATCGGCCAGGACCTTATCGTCGATGAAAGACGCGACCATTTCCCGCAGCGGCGCGGTATCGGTCAGCGATTCCTGCCACAGTATGGAGAGCAGGGAGTGGACAACGAACACACGGCTCTGATCGACCGTGGTGTAAGCATTCTTCGGGGTTTCGTCATATCTTGGACCGAGGAATGCGAAGGGTGCTATGAGCGCGCCGGTGCTGACACCCGTGACGACCTTGAAGTTCGGCCGGCCACCTGCTTGCGTCCAGCCATTCAACAGGCCAGCGCCGAAGGCACCATCGGAACCGCCAACAGAGACGGCGAGGTAGTTATATACTCGGGTGCCATCCGACATGACGTCGTAGCAGTCGGGTGTTTCCGTGACAAAAGCCGCATTCAACATTGCCCGGACGCCTTCCGGGTCGCTGAAGACCAGGTAGCGAATGCCGGTCATGCCATCGACCGCCGCCTTCGCCGCTGTTCCCGGTGGCTCCGCTTGGCGCGGGATCGAGGAGCAGGCCGCCGTCAAACACATGATGAGGCTGCAGACCCCAATGGTCAGAGTGCGGTGAACCCACCACGTTGCCTGGTGCATGCCATCCCCCCGGTCCAGACGTGCAGACCGCCGAGCGATCCTACTGCTTCCCCGAACATTGATGCATACAAATCAGGGCCATGGCTAGGGTCCTAGCCATGGCCCTGTCATGATCACTTGAGGTAGGCTGCATTTCCTAGCGTGACCCAGATGCGGCTGCAAGACATCAGGATTTGCTATTTTAGAACGCCCTTGGCTTTCGCCGTGTGCGTAGCAATAACATCCATGAGGCCCGGTGACAGGCAGTCATAGGGTTCGAGCTTGAGTTCACGGAGGCGTGCACGGACGGCATCCATGTTTGCCGGATTGGCGCCGCTTTCGATGATCGAGGAGACAAAGGCGGCGAATTCCGGCGGCGACCAGCCCTCCTGATCCGAAAGCTCGGTGTGGAAGAAGTCGAAGCCATAGAGCGGATGGTTCTTGTTCTCGATGCGCGCATACATATGCGTGCCGCACCCCGTGCAGGCGTAGCGGTGCAGCGCCGCATCCTTGTCGACGATCTTCAGCTTGTTCTCGTTCTTCGTGACTTTGACCTTGTCACGCGGGGCGACAGCGATCTGGCTGAAAAGCGCTCCCGCCGGTTTCCAGCACTTGGTGCAGCCACAGACGTGGTTGAAAGCGGATTGACTTGAGATAGTTACCTCGACGGGGTCTTTGGCGCATTTGCAATGCAGCGTGCCGCCGGCGAAGCCCGCCTTGGCCGGCTTGAAGCCGTTATCCACGGCTGGATGAATCGAAACAGCCATTGTCATTCCTCCCGAATATGTTGCGTGTTATTCACGCCTTGTGTCGTGGAGGGGCACGGGATCGATTATCCGCGCGACGGCACGACACGCAACTCTAGGCGCGATCATGCCCGTCAGTCGAGCGGGCTTTAAATTGTTACACTATAACGTGGACAAACCATGAGAGGTGCGCAGCATGTCGCAGCGGATTGAAACCTTCCGGCTGGATGCCTTGCCCAAGATATTGCCGTTCAGTTCCGCTGTGCGGATCGGTGACACGGTCCACGTCTCAGGGCAGATCGGCCACCTGCCGGGTGAATTGAAATTGGTGCCAGGCGGCCTCGCTGCCGAAGCACGCCAGGCTCTGACCTATCTGACGCAAGCCCTGATTGCCGCCGGGGCCAGCCTTGATCGCGTGGTGAAGTGCACTGTCTATTTCGCGGACATGGCCGACTTCATGGCCTTCAACGAAATCTACGCCGAGTTCTTCGGCACGCACCAGCCGGCCCGCTCCGGGGTCGCTGTCGCCGGACTGGCGCTGGGCGCCCGCATCGAGATCGATTGCGTGGCCGTCATCTAGCCCAGATCGTAGAATACCCGGCCTTCCAGACGGTCGACGCGGTCGCGCTTCTGGTTGAAATCGGATCGGTTCACCGCGATGGCACCGATGACTGCATCCAGCGCATCGCCACCTTGATTGTCGAGCAGCAGGTGACGCAGGGCGCGCTTGGGCGGCGCAAGATAATCTCGCGCAATCAGCAGGTCGAGAATCTGCCGGCGCGCCTTGCGATGCGCCGGCAGGCGGCCTTTATAGGACGGGTAGCAATCGAGCCGGATGAGGCTGCAGGCAGCGCAGACTTCGACCACGACGGGTTTGCCGGCCCGCTTATCCATCTGCGGCCAGATTGTCGCCGCATCTGCCTTCACCAAGGGCGCCAGCAGATGGCCGATGCCCCACCAGGTCTGCCGGTATAGGCGCAGGTTGAAGGAATTGAACGGCGTCCGGTCTTCGCGATCCGTGCGGCGCTTGGTTTCGACCCCACCTGTTTCCTGATGACAAAGATCATGGAAGCTCAGCGGATCGACAAAGCGCTGCCGGAAACCCAGTGCAAAGCTGCGCCAATCCTTCGCCTTGACGAGATCCAGCGGCAGGCTGAACGGAAAATCGCAGCCGGCGATCGTACCCTGTTCCACGATGATGTGGCGGGCGAGGGCGGCGATGGCGAAATCCGGCCGCCGGCTGCCGCCTGGCAACTCGCTGGCCGGCCGGCATTGATCGATCGTCAGCGGCCCATCATTGCGTCGTGCTTCCGCCACCCAGATCTTGCGGCCGGCATCCTGTGCCCCGCTGAAATCAATGCCGAGGAGACGCGTCAAGGCTCGGTGATGGCGGTCGCGAGATGTGCGAGGGCGCGGGACACCGAATGCGCCCGCACGCTGTCGCGGTTGCCGGGAAAAACGCAGCGTTCGACCTGCGACCAGCCATCCTTGCGGGCTAGGCCGATGAATACCAGCCCGACCGGCTTCTCCTCCGATCCGCCGCCTGGCCCGGCGATACCGGTGATGGAAACCGCGACATCGGCCTGGGCGCGGCGCAGGGCACCGCGCGCCATCGCCTCAGCCACTTCTGCGCTGACCGCGCCCTTGTCGGCGATGAGTTCAGGCGCCACGCCGAGACTTTCGCTCTTGGCCTGGTTGGAATAGGTGACCCAGCCGCGTTCGAACACGTCCGACGAGCCGGCAACCGCAGTGAGTCTTGCCGCCACCAAGCCTCCGGTGCAGCTCTCCGCCGTGGCGATCTTCAGGCCCTTGTCGCGATAGAGGTCGAGCAGGCCGGCAACGTCCATCGCGCTACCTCATACTGAAAAGGGCAGGGCGATTGTCGCCGTTGCCTGGGCGGCGATGCCTTCGCCGCGGCCAGTAAAGCCAAGTTTCTCGGTGGTTGTCGCCTTGACGCTGACCCGGTCGACGGTGAGGCCGAGGATCTCCGCAAGCTTCGCGGACATGGCGGTGCGATGCGGTCCGACCTTGGGCTGCTCGCAGATCAGCGTGATATCGCAATGGGCGATGCGCCCGCCTTTATCAGCGACCAGCTTGGCCGCATGCGCCAGGAACTTCCAGGACGCAGCACCGCGCCATTGTGGATCGCTGGGCGGAAAATGCTGCCCGATATCACCGGCGCCGATAGCGCCCAGGATGGCGTCGGTCAGCGCATGCATGCCCACATCGGCATCGGAATGGCCTTCCAGCTTCTGGTGGTAGGGAATGGTGACCCCACACATGATGACACCGTCGCCGGCAATGAGGCGGTGCACGTCGAAACCGTTGCCGGTCCGGTATTCCATCTGCTGGCTCATCATTCGCTCCGCGCGTTCCAGATCGGCCGGAGCCGTTATCTTGAAATTGCTCTCATGGCCCATGACCAGCGCAACCTTGAGGCCAGCAGCTTCCGCCACCGCGGCATCGTCGGTCATCTCCGGGCCGCTTGCTGCCTGTCGGTGCGCCAGCAGCAGCTTCTGGAAGTGAAAGCCCTGCGGCGTTTGCGCACGCCACAATCCTGTGCGGTCCACCGTGGCGCCGCTGAAGGTGACGCCATGATCATCAACACCCCGTTTCAGGGTATCGACCACCGGAACTGCGACCAGTGCACCGTCGTGCTGGCCAAGCGTCTCGATTGTGCGATCGATCGTCTCGGCATCGATGAACGGCCGCGCCGCATCGTGGATCAGCACCAGGTCCGGCTTCTCCGTGGCCAGGCTTTCCAACCCCAGCCGCACCGAATCCTGGCGCCGCTGACCGCCCGCGACGGGCATCATCAGTTCGAGGCCGGCGACCGCATTGTCATAGAGGTCTCGCAGGCTGTCATTGATGACGACACGCACACCGCTGATGCGCGGATGCCGACTGAATGTCTGCAGGCAATGGCGCAGCACCGTCCTGCCGCCCAGGGGTAAATACTGCTTGGGCAGGTCCTTGCCCATGCGGCTGCCGCTGCCGGCCGCGACGACCAGGGCGATGACCTTTGGGGCGATGACCTTTGGATATTGGGGGAATGAACTTTCTGACATGTTCGCTCTCTAGGCCATCCAATCTGGTTTGCCAAGGGGGCGTGGCCCCACCATAATGCGCGCCATGTCGAGCTCCCTCCATCTGCAATTCGCTGGCCTCCTCACCCTGCTTCCCCTGGCCGTCCTCGCGGTTACCGCGCGGCTTCAGCGCAACGCCCTGTTCTGGCTATTCCTTGTCGCCGCCATCGCCGGCAGTTTCGGCGTATTCGGCCAGTCGCTGGCTGGTGGCTGGCAGGCCGGTTTCAGCGCCAATCTCTGGGCCAGCTGCGCCATTTCGCTGCTGGCATTCGCCGTGCTCAACCTGGTGAATGCCGAAGCCTTCAGGCTGGCAGCTTTATTGCTGCCATATCTCGTTGCTTTTGCCCTTCTGGCTCTGCTCTTTGCCTCGTTCGAGGAAGCGGCCCCGGCCGTCGCCTCCGAGGTCTGGTTCCGGGCCCATGTCCTGCTCGCGGTCTGCAGCTATGGGATCCTGACCCTCGGCGCGATCGCCGGCCTTGCCGTCCTGGTGCAAGAACGGGCGCTGAAACGCCGCCGCACGGGCTGGGCCGAACTGGCGCTGCCGCCCTTGCTGGTCGCCGAGGATCTGCAGATCAAATTGCTGCTCTGGGCGGCTGTATTCATGGCGGCAGCCCTGGCCAGTGGCTTCGCCAACACGTTCATGGAAACGGGCGCGCTACCGAACTTGTCCCATAAAGTATTGTTATCATTGCTCGCCTTTGTGGTTCTGGTAGCCCTGCTGGTGATGCATCGGGCCACTGGTATCCGTGGGCGTCGCGCCGCCCGCTGGGTTCTTGCCGGATATCTCCTGCTGACTCTGGGCTACCCCGGCGTGAAATTCGTCAACGATGTGTTGCTTGGCTGATTCTCTCCATTGAATCGCCTTTTCTATTGCAATTCCGACAGATAGCGTTAGAAATCGCCTAAGATTTAGGCAATAGACACGGCTGCCCGAAAAATGAGCATTCAGATCGGCCCCATCACCATTGAGGACCCCGTCATCCTGGCCCCCATGTCGGGTGTCACCGACATGCCCTTCCGCCGTCTGGTGAAGCAGGAGGGGGCAGGGCTGGTCGTCTCCGAGATGATCGCCAGCGAGGCCATGATCCGTCAGACCCGCCAGACGATGAAGATGATCACCAACTGCGCCGAGGAAGCACCGATGTCGGTGCAGCTCGCCGGCTGCGAACCCAAGGTGATGGGCGAAGCCGCCAAGCTCAACGCCGATCGCGGCGCCGCCCTCATCGATATCAACTTCGGCTGCCCAGTTAAGAAGGTGGTCAACGGCCATGCCGGTTCCGCCCTGATGCGTGACGAGGTCCATGCCGGCAGGATTCTGGAAGGCACGGTCAATGCCGTCGATCTGCCGGTGACGTTGAAGATGCGCATGGGCTGGGATTCGACCAATCTCAACGCGCCGAACCTTGCGAGGATCGCCGAGAACAGCGGCATCAGGATGATTACCATCCACGGCCGCACCCGCGCGCAGCTCTATAGCGGCGAGGCCGATTGGGCTTTCGTGCGCAAGGTCAAGGAAGCGGTTTCTGTCCCCGTCATCGTCAACGGTGACATTACCACCATCGACAAGGCCAAGGAGGCGCTCGACCTCAGCGGTGCCGATGGGGTCATGATCGGCCGAGGCGCCTATGGCCGGCCCTGGTTCCCCAATCAGGTGATCCAGTACCTCAAGACCGGCGAGCGGCTTGGCGACCCACCTCTCTGGCGGCAATATCAACTGCTGATGTCGCATTATGAGGCGATGCTGGAGCATTACGGGACCGACACCGGTCTCAAGATCGCCCGCAAGCATGTCGCGTGGTACTCGAAGGGCCTTGCCGGCTCCGCCGAGTTTCGCGTGCGCATCAATTCGCTTGAGACGCCGGAAGGCGCCAAAGCCGCGATCCGCGAATTCTACGAGCCGCAACTGGACCGGCAGGCCGCATGAACCGCGCCTTGCCAGCCGTGGCGATCCCTAAACTGGCGCCAAGCCAATTGCCGGTGGGTCCTGCCGCACGCAGTCTTTCCGCTTTGCCCGACGCCCTGGCCTTGCTCGAAGCCCTGCCGCTGGCGATCCTGGCGCTTGATGCCGACAATCATGTGGTGAGCGTTAATGCCGCGGCGGAATCTCTTCTCGGCCTCAGCCGCTCGCAATTGGTCTCGAAGCCCCTCAATGAACATATTGCGGCCGATTCACCGCTCTTTGCGCTGATCGACGCCGCGCGTGGCGGCGCCAGTGCCGTGGGTGAATCCGATATGTCGTTGTCCGGTCCGCGCCTTACCATCGAGCATGCCGCGGTCGATGTTGCGACCTTGAGCAATCCCGTCGGTCACGTCGCCTTGTTGCTGCAGGACCGCGGCCTCGAGTGGCGTCTGGCGCAACAGGCAGTCAGCCGTGACGCTGTGCGCTCGGCCAAGGCTATCGCCGCGATGCTGGCGCACGAGGTGAAGAATCCGCTCTCTGGAATCCGGGGCGCAGCGCAATTGCTGGAATCCAAGGTCTCTGCCAGTGATCGTCAGTTGACCCAACTGATCTGCGAGGAAACGGATCGCATCGTCGGTATGGTGAACGGCCTTGAGGTCTTTACCGATTCACGGCCGACCCAGATGCAGCCGGTCAATATTCACGAAGTGCTGGAACATGTGCGGCGTCTGGCGCAGGCCGGCTTCGGTCGCACCGTGGCCTTCCGCGAAGAGTATGACCCCTCGCTGCCGCCGGTACTCGGTAACCGCGATCAACTGATCCAGGTCTTCCTAAATCTCTTCAAGAATGCGGCTGAGGCCGTGCCGGCGACTGGTGGCATCATTGTTCTCAACACGCGCTATCGCCCCGGCCTGTCGGTGAGCGAACCCGGCGCCGCCTCACGACGTCGCTTGGGACTGGTCATCACTGTGCAGGACAATGGTGCCGGTGTGCCCGATGCCCTCAAGGCGCAGCTTTTCGAACCCTTCGTCAGCGGCAAGGCCGGTGGCAAAGGCCTCGGCTTGGCCCTCGTCGCCAAAATCGTGACCGATCATGGCGGCTTGATCGATTGCGACAGTCAACCAGGCCGCACGACTTTCTCGGTCATCCTGCCGATCGCGGACGCGCGTGGAGAACAATAAGAAAATGAGCAAAACCGTCCTCATCGCCGATGACGACCGCGCCATTCGCATGGTGCTGAGCCAGGCGCTCGCCGAACGTGGTCATCTGGTCAAGACCGCCGCCAATGCGGCCACCCTGTGGCAGTGGGTCAAGGGCGGGGAAGGTGACGTCATCGTGACCGACGTCATGATGCCCGATGGCGACGGTCTCGATCTCGTGCCGCGGATCAAGGCGGAACGTCCCGACATTCCGATTATCGTCATGAGCGCCCAGAACACCATCCTGACCGCCATCAAGGCGACGGAGCGGGGCGCCTTTGAATATCTGCACAAGCCCTTCGACCTCAGCGCGCTTACCGCGGCTGTCGAGCGCGCCCTGACGCGTCCTCGCGACGGCGCTGCGGTTCCGCCGCGAACAGCGGTCACCGAAGAGAAGCTGCCGATCATCGGCCGTTCCACGGCGATGCAGGAAATCTATCGTGTCGTGGCCCGTCTTGTCGGCACCGACATGACGGCGCTCATCCACGGCGAATCTGGCACCGGCAAGGAGTTGGTGGCCCGTGCGCTGCATGATTTCGGTCGCCGCCGCGAGCGGCCATTCATTGCTGTCAACATGGCGGCGATCCCGCGCGAGCTCATCGAAAGCGAGCTTTTCGGACATGAAAAGGGTGCTTTCACTGGGGCCGTCCAGCGTGGCATCGGCAAGTTCGAGGCTGCCTCCGGCGGTACCCTGTTCCTCGACGAAATCGGCGACATGCCGCTGGAGGCACAGACCCGATTGCTGCGTGTATTGCAATCCGGCGAGTTCACGCCCGTCGGTGGCCGCACGCCCATCCGTGCCGATGTCCGAATCGTCGCAGCGACCCACCGCGATCTCCGCCAGCTTATTCAACAAGGCAGGTTCCGCGAGGATCTCTATTATCGCCTTAATGTGGTGCCAATCACCTTGCCGCCTTTGCGCGACCGGGTGGAAGATATCCCTGATCTGGCACGTCACTTCCTCGAACTGATTGCGAGCGAGGGTCTTGCTCTCAAGACACTGGACCCGGAGGCACAGACTCTGCTCAAGCGTCACCGCTGGCCAGGCAATGTGCGAGAGCTTGAAAACCTCATGCGTCGCATTGCCGTGCTCTACAGCGAACCGGCGATCGATGCCAGAATCGTGACGGAACAGTTGAAGGCACAGGAGCAGGCGGCAAATGTCGGCGCCCGCGCCAGTGATGAGACTCTGGGCCAGTCGGTTGAACGGCACCTTCGTGCTTACTTTGATGCCCATGAAGGGGCTCTGCCGGCGCGCGGCCTCTATGACCGCATCTTGCATGAAATCGAACGGCCGCTGCTCTCCATCTCAATGGAAGCGACCCGCGGAAATCAGATTCGGGCAGCCGACCTTCTTGGCCTCAACCGCAACACGCTCCGCAAGAAACTCAAGGAACTGGAGCTGCAACCGACGCGCGGAGGCCGCTAGATCGTGGCCGGGGAAGATGTCAGGCAGGATATGCCCGCCCTGGGCAAGCGCGCCGCCAAGGCCCCGCTGACGAAGACATTGCGCCGCTGGTCGGCCGATATCGGCTTTGAGCGAATCTTCGCCATCTGCCTGATGCTCCTGGGGGCTGGCCTTGGCCTCCTGACCTATCTCGCCCTGACCGACGTCTGGGACACCGAGGAACCGGTCCGCACCATAACCTGGTTGTTGACCGGCGATCTTGTCGTAGCCCTGGCGCTCGCTACCATCATCGCCCGCCGCGCTGTCTTGTTGTGGATGGGCCGGCGCAAGGGTCTGGCGGGGGCTCGGCTCCATGCCCGTATGGTGGTGATGTTCGCGCTCATTGCCGTCATCCCGACGATTGTTGTGTCGATTTTCTCCGTGGCCTTTCTCAACTATGGCCTCAATACCTGGTTCTCTGACCGCATCAAGAACGCTGTCGAAAGCTCGCTTAACGTCGCCCAATCCTATTTGATCGAGTCACAACAGCGAATTGGCGATGACACAAGCGCAATTGCCAGCGAGTTGCAGATCAGTGGTCTCGCTGATGTCGGCAATCCGGATCGCTTCCAGGCCATCCTCGACCGGCAGCTCAGCCTGCGTGGGCTGTCGGAGGGGATCGTCATCGACCGCCGCATGCAAGTCTTGGTGCGTTCCAGCTTCAGCGTCATGATGGAATTCAGCCTCGATATTCCTGAGGAAGCCTTTGACAAGGCTGATCGCGGCGAGACGGCCATCCTCCTGATGCCAACGGGGGATCGCGTGCGCGCGCTGCTGCTGCTTGATCCGGTCTCGGGCCTCTACCTTTATACCGGGCGGCTGATCGATGACCGCGTGTTGAGCGCGGTACGCGGGAACGAAGACGCGGTGCGACTCTATCGTTATCTGGAACGGGATCGCTCGACGCTGCAGATTACCGTGGGCGTGATCTACGCCGTCCTGGCGCTCCTCATGCTGCTGGGCGCGATCTGGTATGCGATCGTCTCAGCAAGCAAGTTGGTAAAGCCCCTGTCGCGGCTGGCGCTCGCCGCACAGAAGATCGGCGGTGGCGATCTCTCGGCCAGGGTCAAGGTCGGCGCCCGCGATGACGAACTCTCTGCCCTGAGCCGCACCTTCAATGTCATGGTCTCGCAATTGCAGAGCCAGCAGGCTGCGTTGATTTCTGCCAACCGGGACCTCAATGACCGCAGCCGCCTCACCGGGCTGATCCTCTCCGGTGTTTCGGCCGGCGTGATCGGTGTTACCGAGAACGGCATTGTCGACTTCGCCAATCGATCCGCGTCGGTCCTGCTGGGGCGGAACTGGACCAGGGTATCGGCCAGCCGCTGGCGGAGCTTGTTCCCGAGATGGCCGAGCTGCTGGCCCAAGCGCAGCATCGCAATTCGGGCACCGCCGATGGCCAGATTTCCCTGAGCCGCAATGCCATCACCAGCACGTTCCACGTGCGCGTCGTATCCGAAAGTGGGGCGGACGACCATATGCGTCTGGTCGTCACCTTTGACGACGTGACAGAACTCCTCTCGGCGCAGCGAAAGGCTGCCTGGTCGGATATCGCCCGACGGATCGCCCATGAGATCAAGAATCCGCTCACCCCGATTCAACTTTCAGCCGAACGGTTGAAGCGGAAATATCTCAAACAGATTACTGATGATCCTGAGACGTTCACCGTCTGCACGGACACGATCATCCGGCAAGTGGGTGACATCGGGCGCATGGTCGATGAATTCTCCGCTTTCGCCCGCATGCCAGCACCAGTGCTTAACCTCGAAAGCCCGGTGGCTCTGGCCAAGGAACTGGTCTTCCTGCAGCAAAGCGCCCATCCGGCGATTGAGTACACGCTCGACCTGCCTGAAAATCCCGTCACGATCCAATGCGATTCTAGCCAGTTCAACCGTGCACTCACCAACCTTCTGCAGAACGCAGCGGATGCTATCGACGGCCGGTTGGATGAGGGGCGGCATCAAAATGTTGAAGAACTCTTGACGCCGGGACATATCCATTTATGGATAAGACGCGAGGCGGACGCGCTTTTGCTCAGCGTTGCTGACAACGGCAAGGGATTGCCGAAAGAGGGCCGCGAACGTCTGACCGAGCCCTATGTCACCACCCGTGCCAAGGGTACAGGTCTTGGGCTCGCGATCGTCAAGAAGATCATGGAGGATCATGGTGGTCGTTTGTCGTTGGCGGATCGCCCGGGCGGTGGGGCGGTGATTACCCTGATGTTCCCTCTCGATATCCCGCAAGTGCTTGACCCAGCCGCCGATACTCCGGCGACCGGCCTGCAGATCGCCAGTCGTTAGCAGCGGGGCAAGAAAGCATGGCGCGCGATATCCTGATCGTCGACGACGAAGCTGACATCCGCTTGCTGATCAGCGGCATTCTTGGCGACGAAGGCTTCCAGACGCGTGAGGCCGGCGACAGTGACCTTGCCCTGGCGCAGTTGCGCAGCCGCCGCCCCAACCTGATCATCCTCGATATCTGGCTCAACAACTCTACCCTCGACGGCATGGGGCTCCTCGAAGTCCTGAAGGTCGATTTTCCCAAGTGCCGGTCATTATGATCAGCGGCCACGGCAACATCGAAACGGCAGTCACCGCGATCAAGAACGGCGCATATGACTTCATCGAAAAGCCGTTCAAATCGGACCGCCTGCTGCTGACTATCGAACGCGCCCTCGAAGCCGCGCGCTTGCGCCGCGAGGTCGAGGATCTGAAGCAGCGCACGGGAGGTGAGGGCGACCTCATCGGATCGTCCCAGGCAATCCTGCAACTGCGTCTTGCCATCGAACGCGTGGCGCCGACCGGCAGCCGCGTGCTGTTCTCTGGGCCGCCCGGCAGCGGCAAGGAGGTGGCTGCGCGCCTGCTGCATCGCCGCTCGAAGCGCGCCAGCGGCCCGTTCATCGTCCTGAACTGTGCCACCATGCACCCGGACCGCCTGGAAACCGAACTATTCGGCCTCGAGCGGAGCGGCGAAGCCGAGGGCACTGCCAAGATCGGTTTCCTGGAACAGGCTCATGGCGGTACCCTGCTGCTGGATGAAGTGGCGGATATGCCGCTGGAAACCCAGGGGAAGATCCTCCGTGTGCTGCAGGAGCAGACTTTCGAGCGCGTGGGGGGCAAGACCAGGGTCGAGGTCGACGTCCGCGTCATAGCCGCCACCGCCCGTGACCTGCAGTCGGAAATGACCGCGGGTCGCTTCCGCCAGGATCTCTTTTATCGCCTCAATGTTGTGCCGATGCGCCTGCCACCGCTGGAAGAACGCCGCGACGATATCGTCCAGATCCTGGACTTCTTCATGGCGCGCGCCTCGGAGCAGAGCGGTCTGCCGGCAAGACGACTAGCGGCGGACGCCGTCGCGGTGCTTCAGGCCTATGAATGGCCGGGCAATGTGCGGCAGCTCCGCAATGTCATCGACTGGATCCTGATCATGACGGGTGGGCCACCGGATGAGCCCATCCGCGCGGACATGCTGCCGCCCGATATCGGTTCTGTCTCGATTGCCCCGGCCTCGCTCTCCGAGGGGACTGAAGTCATGTCCCTGCCGCTGCGCGAAGCGCGCGAGATTTTCGAGCGGCGTTATCTTGAAAGCCAGGTCGCCCGCTTTGGCGGCAATATCTCGCGAACAGCACATTTTGTCGGGATGGAACGCTCGGCGCTCCACCGCAAACTTCGTTCGCTTGGCATCACCACCAATGACCGCGCCGACAGCCTCAAGCCTGACGGCCCTTAAGTCACCAGCGATGAGGAACATCTGAAAATGGGCCGTCTTGCCTATGTCAACGGCCGTTATGTGCCCCATGGCCATGCCATGGTCCATATCGAGGATCGCGGCTACCAGTTTGCCGACGGCGTCTACGAAGTCGTGCCAGTGGTGGATGGCGTTCTCATCGACGAGGAACAGCACCTCGATCGTCTGGGCTATTCGCTGGCCGAGCTCCGAATCGGTTGGCCGGTACGGCGAGCAGCCCTGAAACTGATCCTGCGCGAACTGATGGCTCGGAACGGACTTCGTCGCGGCATCATTTATTTCCAGGTGACTAGGGGCGTTGCCCCGCGCGATCACAAGTTCCCGGGCACCACCAAATCCGCCCTGATCGTTACCACCAAGCGGCTAAACCCACCCTCGGCCGCCATGATCAATGACGGCGTCGCCGTTTCCACCCAACCCGATATCCGTTGGGCGCGGCGCGACATCAAGTCGATATCGCTCCTGCCCAACATCCTCGCCAAGCAGGCCGCGGTCGAGGCCAAGGCCTTCGAGGCCTGGCTGGTCGAAGCGGACGGCACCGTCACCGAAGGATCCTCGACCAATGCTTGGATCGTGACGAAGGCGGGCGAACTCGTGACCCATGCCAAGAACCACGACATCCTCGGCGGCGTCACGCGCCTTTCACTCCTGGAACTGGTCGCCAGCGCCGGTATTAAATTGGTGGAACGGAGCTTCACAGTCGCCGAGGCGCTTGCCGCCAGCGAGGCCTTCCTCACCTCGTCATCGGCCTTCGTGGTGCCGGTCACCCGCATCGACGGCAAGACAATTAGCGACGGCAAGCCCGTTCCAGTCAGCCGGAAGTTGCGGGAGATGTACATCGAGGCCGTCAATCAGCAGATCAAGGCCGCCTCATGAGCGGTCGGCCGGCTGCCCTGCTGTTCGACTGGGACAACACGCTGGTCGATTCCTGGCGCGTCATCCATGCGGCGATGAACGAGACGCTCGACGCCATGGGACATCCGCGCTGGTCCCGCGCCGAGGCGGAAACCCGCATTCGCGCCTCGATGCGCGACAGCTTTCCGGGCCTCTTCGGAGAGCGCTGGCACGATGCCGAGAAAACCTTCTACGCCGCCTTTGAACGCCTGCACATGGAGCAGTTGGAACCGCTGCCCGGTGCAGCCGACCTGCTTGCCTGGGCGGCTGAAGCTGGCTTCTACCTGGGCGTCGTCAGCAACAAGCGCGGCTCCTATCTCCGCAAGGAAGCCAGCCATCTCGGCTGGGACAAGTATTTCACAGCGCTTGCCGGTGCCGGCGATGCGGCCAGGGACAAGCCTGCCCGCGAACATGTCCAGCTAGCCTTGGATCCCGGTAACCTGCAACCGGGCGCTCATGTCTGGTTCATCGGCGATACCGATATCGACTTGATTTGCGGCCACAATACCGGCTGCGTCCCGGTATTGATCCGGCCCCAGGCACCCCATGTGGGCGAGTTCGGCGAGGCAGCGCCGCGGCGACTATTTTCCTGCCCTTTCAGGACTTCAGGCCGCGCTTCAGGCTCTCTAGACTGATTCCGGTACACCCCAGCGGATGACAAAGATTTCATTCTGTCAAGTTCTGTGTTAACCAAGCGGCAGGTCAGGGTCACGGTCCGGACGGGGAAACTTCGCCTCGACCCAGGATGGATTACCGCCAAATAATGAAACGGCCCAAAACGGGCCCAACGAGAAAAGGATAGGACGATGGCAAACGAAAAATCACAAAGCGTCCAGGACGTCTTCCTCAACAATATCCGCAAGAACAAGATTCCGGTCACGATCTTCCTGGTCAATGGCGTAAAATTGCAGGGCATCGTTACCTGGTTCGACAATTTCTCCGTGCTGCTGCGCCGCGACTCCCATGTCAGCTGGTCTGCAAGCTGCGATCTCGACCATCATGCCGGGCACACCCATTCAATTGTTCGAGCCCGTGAAAGAAGGCGACGAGGCCTGATCGGTTTGATGGGTGCAAGCGGCTGTCTAGCCACGAAAGTACAAAATTGACGGCAACGATTGAACAGGCCGGCGGGGCGCATCTCGACCTCGACGGTATTCGCCATGGCGACCGC
The DNA here is from genome assembly GCA_016712715.1 of Rhodospirillaceae bacterium. NCBI lineage: Bacteria > Pseudomonadati > Pseudomonadota > Alphaproteobacteria > Rhodospirillales > Rhodospirillaceae > Rhodospirillaceae bacterium. Next base: position 545,703 of record JADJQM010000001.1, on the reverse strand, counting down.
ACGCTGGTCATCCATCCGGTCTTCAAGACCGGACCGCGCGCACTGTACAGCGGTGGCCGCACGCCGGAATCCAGGCTTGAGGAGGCCTGCGGTCTCGCCCGCGCCATCGACCTCAATGTCGTGGCGGCCGAATGCGTCCGCATCAACGACCCCAAGCCGAACACCCTGATGGGTTCGGGCAATGTCGAGCGCATCGCCGAACGCATCAAGACGGAGGAGGTCGACCTCATCGTCTTCGACGCCTCGCTCACTCCGGTGCAGCAGCGCAACCTTGAGACTGAATGGAAGGCCAAGGTCATCGACCGCACCGGCCTCATCCTCGAAATCTTCGGCGAGCGCGCCCGCACCCGTGAAGGCCAGATGCAGGTCGAACTGGCGGCGCTATCCTATCAACGCAGTCGGCTGGTTCGTTCCTGGACCCATCTTGAGCGGCAACGCGGCGGCTTCGGCTTCATCGGCGGTCCCGGCGAAAGCCAGATCGAAATGGATCGCCGCTTGATCGACGAACGCATCGTGAGGATCAAGAAGGATCTTGAGGACGTAAAGCGCACTCGCGCGCTGCATCGCCAGGCGCGGAAGCGCGTGCCTTATCCCGTGGTGGCTTTGGTCGGCTATACCAACGCCGGCAAGTCGACATTGTTCAACCGCCTCACCAAGGCCTCGGTGATGGCCGCCGACCTCTTGTTTGCGACACTCGATCCCACCATGCGGCGCGTGCACCTGCCGTCCGGCCGCGAGATCATCCTGTCCGATACGGTGGGTTTCATCTCCGATCTGCCGACCGAACTGGTCGCGGCCTTCCGCGCCACTTTGGAAGAAGTCCTGGAGGCCGATGTCATCCTCCATGTCCGCGACGTGGCCCATCCGGAAACGGATGGCCAGAAGGCCGATGTCGAGGCGGTGTTGGCGGGTCTCGGTCTCGGTCACGAAATCACCGATGCGATGGTCGAGATTCTCAACAAGATAGATCTCCTCGACGAACCGGCGCGCGAGGCGCTGCTGGCACAAGCCAGCCGCGATCCGCGCCTGATGCCGATCTCGGCCTTGACCGGCAGTGGCATTGACGAATTGTTGGCGGCGGTCGATCGGCGTCTTGCGGCGCAGCGGACTATCGAAACCTACCGCATCGGTCATGATGAAGGTGCGGCGCAGGCCTGGCTCTACAGCCATGGCGAAGTACTGGGCCGGGTCGATGACGAGGACTTCACGGAAATCACGGTGCGTCTGGCACCTGAGGACGTGCAGCGCTTCGAGCGTCAACGTAGCGACAAGGCCAATGCAATGAACAAGGATAATCGTTGATGACTGGAATTCCGGTGCCGACGCGACAGGAAATCGTCAACCTGTTGCTGGCTGTACTCGATGGCACCAGCAGCCGCCTCGCGGCTGCCGAGTGGGCCACTGAGGTGCAGGAGAATATCGAAAGCGAAGACCCGGAAGCGGTCGACCCGGAAATGTGGCACCTGCTGCGCCTGGCGGCGAGCCTTGATGTCAAATCCGGCGAGATCTATCTCCATAGTGAGAACGATATCAAGGAATGGATTGAAGGGCGCAAGTGACGACATCCAGGCTTCCCAGGGTCGATAGCAAAACGGTCGCCGATCTCATCCGGGAGGTGGCAGCCGTCGAGATCCTGCCGCGTTTCCGCAATCTGAAGGAAGGCGATACGCGCCAGAAATCGCCCGGCGATTTCGTCACCATCGCCGATGAATCGGCCGAACTGGCGCTGACACCGGGCCTCCTTGCGATCCTGCCCGGTTCCGTGGTGGTGGGCGAGGAAGCGACCGCGAAGGATCCCGATGTCATGAAGGCACTGGCCGGTACGGCGCCGGTCTGGGTCGTCGACCCGATCGACGGCACCGGAAATTTCGCCAGCGGCAATGAAGGTTTCGTTTCCATGCTGGCCCTCATCCAGGGCGATGACGTGCTGGCGAGCTGGATCTTTCACCCCATCACCGGCCAGATGACCATCGCCTTGAAGGGCGAGGGCGTCACCATCGATGGCCGGGAGATTGCACCCTTCAAGCCTGTTGCCGAACCGAAGGGCGTGCTGGCCTATGGGTCACGCGGCGTTCCCGGCATCGCCGAACTGGTCGATCAACGCCGCGCCCGCCTCAACCAGGTGAAAAGCTCGCGCGCCGCCGGCATCGACTATGTTCGTATGGCGCAGGGCGAGATCGATTTCACCTTCTTCAGCGGCATCATGCCCTGGGACCACGCGCCGGGCGCCATGGTCATCCGCGAACTTGGCGGTCATATCGGCTATATCCGCGGTGATGAAAGCTATCGACCGAGCCAGGCCCTGCATGCCGCCGGCATCCTCGCTGCCAACAGCCCCGACATTTGGCGCGACGTACACAGCAAACTGTTTGGCGAGAAGTAGAGGCGGCACATGAAAGTCACGTTCCTGGGTCTTGGCGTCATGGGTTTCCCGATGGCCGGACACCTCATGCGCAACGGTCATGCGGTCACTGTTTACAATCGTTCGGCAACGAAGGCCGTGAAATGGGTCGAAACCCATGGCGGCGCCTCGGCGCCCACACCGGCTCTGGCTGCCAAAGGCGCCGAGATCGTCTTCGCCTGTGTCGGCAATGACGACGACCTCCGTTCCATCGTCTATGGCGAGGAGGGCGCCTTTGCCGGCATGAGCCTGGGTTCGCTCTTCGTCGATCACACCACGGCATCCGCCGAAGTCGCGCGCGAGCTTGACGCGGCAGCGCGCGAAGCCGGCTTCGGTTTTCTGGACGCCCCGGTCTCGGGCGGGCAGGCGGGCGCCGAGAACGGCAAGCTCACCGTCATGGTCGGTGGCGCCAAGAATGATTTCGACCGCGCAAAGCCGGTCATCGATTCTTATGCCCGCGCCTGTGAATTGCTGGGGCCTGCCGGGTCCGGCCAGCTGGCCAAGATGGTCAACCAGATCTGCATCGCCGGCCTTGTCCAGGCACTGGCCGAAGGCATGCATTTCGCCCAGGCCGCCGGCCTCGACGGCGCCAAGGTGGTCGAGGTGATCTCCAAGGGTGCCGCGCAATCCTGGCAGATGGAAAACCGCGCGCTCACCATGCTTGAAGGCAAATTCGAGTTCGGCTTTGCCGTCGATTGGATGCGCAAGGATCTTGGCATCTGCCTCGCTGAAGCGAAACGGAACGGGGCGCAATTGCCGGTGACGGCCCTGGTCGACCAGTTCTACGCCCGCGTTCAGAAACGGGGCGGCGGCCGTTGGGATACCTCGTCCCTGATGCAGCCGCTGTCAAAACCATAAGCCACACGCGCTATTGAGAGAATTCCTATGACCGACGATACCAGCCAGGAATTTCTCGATGAGCTGCTGGCTCAGGAAAAGCGCCTGGTCTTTCCACGATTTGACAATGACACGGCGATTGCCCTTGGCCTGTTGATGGTGGAAATGGCGCGGCAGCGATCCCTGCCGGTCACCATCGACATCACCCGCGCCGGACACCAGTTGTTTCACGTGGCGCTGCCGGGAACCTCCGCCGACAATGACGAATGGGTGAAGCGCAAGGTCGCCACGGTCATGCGCTTCGGCCATTCATCCTTCTATATGGGGCGCTCAACGGCCGCGAAGGGCGTGGTATTCACCGAACGCTACTTGCTGGACCCATACCGATACGCTCCACAGGGCGGATCGTTTCCGATCATTGTTGCGGGTACGGGTGTCGTCGGCACCGTCACCATCTCGGGCCTGCCGCAGGCCGAAGATCATGCCTTCGTGGTTGATGGGCTGACCCGTTTCCTGGCGGACAAGATATAGGCTTGGCAGCCGGTTATGCCGCGAACAGCTGCGCCGCCCGCGCCAGCGCGCCCTTATCGGCCATGATGTCGCCGGGCCTGTTGCCATAGCCCAGCAGCGATCCGCCCCAGCGCATGCCGAGATACTTTGCCGTCCATTGCAGGCTGCCCAGCAACGGGTCGGCCTGGGCGGTGTCGTGATCGCTCAACATGGTGACGGCCCACATCGTCTTGCCCGCCATGCGCGGGCGAAAATCGATACCCGGCACGCGCATCCAGGCACTCCAATGATCGAGATAGAGCTTGGCGTCGGCCGGCAAGGCGTACCAGTAGACCGGCGCCACGAAGACGAGGTCCGTGGCGGCCAGGGTCGCATCCAGGAGCACGCGACCATTCCCCTCGGGCATCGGATAGATGCCGTCACCCGCGTGCCGGACATCATCGAAGTCGGGCAGGGGCAGATCGGCGTGGCGCAGCCAGGTCTGCTTGGCGATGGCCGGCAGCGACTTGGCCGCCTCCCGTGCCAGCACCTCGGTATTGCCGTCACTGCGCCGGCTCGACTTCAGAAACAGAAAATGGCGTTGCGTGTCAGTCATCGGTGCGCCCCCTCAATTGGATCATATCCTTGCTCGCAAGCTCGCTGCCTGGCTTGAAAATGACAAACGACATTCCTTGCGGTTCAGGATAGTTTTGCTCACCTGACACGATGAACGCGCCAATGACCGACCGCCGCCGTCTCCCCAACTTGCCGCTCGGTGCCTTGCGCGCCTTCGAAGCTGCCGCCCGCCATGGCAGTTTCAAGGCGGCGGCCCTCGAACTATCGGTGACGCCGGCTGCGGTCAGCCATCAGATCAAGGGGTTGGAAAAGCGTCTCGGCACAACCCTGTTTGACCGGCTCAATCGCGGCCTGCGCCTGACCTCCGCCGGCCAGCGTTTGGCGACAGTCACAATGGAGTCATTCTCGCGGCTCGAGGCGGGTCTGCGCGAACTCGATGCATCTGGCTTCACGACTGGTACTGCGACGCTTGCCATCAGTGCCGCGCCGTCGATCGCAGCCAAATGGCTGGTACCGCGGCTTCACCGCTTCCAGACGGCGCATCCCGCGATCGAACTGCGGCTGCAATCCGGCGATGCGTTGGCCGACGTCACGAGCGGTTCCGGTATTGACGTCGCCCTGCGCTATGGCACCGGTCACTACGGAGCCGATGTCAGCGAAACGCGGCTGTGGCTGCCGGGCGAGGTCGTGGTCGTCTGTGCCCCGACTTTGGCGCAGGGCGGCACCCTGCGGTCACCAATGGATGTCTTGCACCATCCGCTGCTGCGGACGGCCCTGCCGGCCAGGCGCGAAACTGGGAAACAGGCTGCTGGCGGCGCTGGTATCGAGCTTGGCGGATGGTCGGCCTGGCTGGCGGCGGCGGGGATCGATCCCGCCACGATCGCTTCATCGACGATGCGCGGTCCGCTTTTCGGCTCCTCGCATCTCGCCATCGATGCGGCGGCAGCGGGCAGGGGGCTTGCCCTTGCACCGCGCATCCTGGTGGCTGATGAAATCGCCGCCGGCCGGCTGGTCGAGCCCTTTCCGATTGCCGTCCCCGACCCCTTCGCCTATTGGCTGGTCCATGCCACCCGCCGGTCCGCGGAACCGAACATTCGTGCATTTGTCCGGTGGATCAAGGACGAGGCTGAGAGAACTGGCAGGATTTGATGGCGCGCCAACTCACGACAATCGGTTTCGATGCCGATGACACGCTCTGGCAGAACGAGCACTTCTTCCGCCTGACCGAGGCGCGTTTTGCAGCGCTGCTGGCCGACCATGCGCCGCCCGAGGAGATCTCCGGCCATTTGCTGGAGGTCGAGCGTCGCAATCTGCAGTTCTATGGCTATGGCATCAAGGGCTTCACCCTGTCGATGGTCGAGACCGCGATCACCGTGACGGGGGGAAGGGTGCCGGCACCCGTGATTGCCGAGATCCTGTCGGCCGGCCGCGAGATGCTGACCCACCCCGTTGAAACCATGCCCCATGCGCGCGAGACGCTGGAACGCCTCTCCGGAGCCTACCGACTGGTTCTGATTACCAAGGGCGACCTCTTCGACCAGGAACGCAAGCTTGCCCAGTCGGGCCTTGGTGACTTGTTCGACGCGGTCGAGATCGTGTCCGAGAAATCCGCGACCACTTACCAGACCGTGTTCAAACGGCATGGCGATGGCGCTGCCCACAGCATGATGGTCGGCAATTCCCTGAAGTCCGATATCGTCCCGGCTATCGAGGCGGGGAGTTGGGCCGCCTACATCCCGCATCAATTGACCTGGGCGCTGGAGCATTGCGAAGCCCCAATGGGATCCCCACGCTTCCGACAATTGGAACATCTTGGGAAACTGAATTCTATGATCATGGAAATAGGATCGTAGTTAACAATATGAATGAAGAAAATATCATAAAGATTTGTAGTTAAACAAATAATATTGATAAGAATGTTGATCGCAATTGAAACTTGACTAATGCATGCGTCATGCATATAAATGCATAGATGTTATCCAACGCACGAGTCGAGCCATGACATCCATCGTACCAGCCATTCTACCGTTCGCCCTGATCGGTGTCCCGATTGACTCGATCGGCGGGTCCGGCGGCACCGAACTCAGCCCCGCGCGAGCTTGCGCGATCTGGGGTCCTGGTCCGAGATCGCCGAGCAGGATCGTGGCGATTTGCCGATCAACATCCGTGACCGGGCACGTGATCAGGAGACCGGTATCATCGGTGCCCGCGACGTCATCCATGTCACCGAGGTCCTGCGGCGCGAAGTGGCGGCCTGCCTCAATGAGGGCTTTCGCCCGATCCTGCTGGGCGGCTGCTGCACCCAGATCGTGGGTGCGCTCGCCGGCGTTCGCGATGTCATCGGCCGGACGGGTGTCGCCTATCTCGACGGCCATCTCGATCTCTATGACGGCGTCACTTCGCCGACAGGGGAGGCCGCGGACATGCCTCTGGCGGCAGCCCTCGGGCATGGGGCGAAGAAGCTGATCGATGCTGCCGGCGGCGCCAGCCTGCGCCCGGAGGATGTGGCACTGCTCGGACCGCGCGATGTCGAGGACGCGGCCAGCCGTGGTTCCGTCCTGCCGGAGCATTTCACCCCCGCCATCCCGCTCTGGACCAATGAGGATATCGCGGCCGAAGGTGCTGCCCAGGTCGCGGCCGATGTGCGTGCCGGATTTGAAGCGGCAAGGCTGCCGTTCTGGCTCGCGGTCGATGTCGATATAATCGACCAGGCCGCCTTTCCGGCCACCGACTATCTGATGCCCGGCGGCCTGAGCTGGGAGTCGTTTGCGAGTCTTGTCAAAGGACTCGCGCAATCCCCTCAACTGCTCGGGATCTCGCTTGCCTGCTACAATCCGGAAAAGGACGCAGGCCTTCGCGACGGCAAGCGCCTCGCCCATCTTGTGATTTCGTCATTGCAGGAACAGCAGTCATGAAGAAGAGCGACACCCGCACCGCCAACCTGCTTGGCGCCCTCTCGTTGATGATGATGGATGCCGTCGGCAAGGAACTCGGCGACCTTACCGACATCTGTGAGAGTGACTGGGCAGCGCTCATCGTGCTCGATCAATCGCCCGGCATCACGGTCGATCGCCTGGCGCGCATCGTGCGGCTGTCGCAGCCGGGTGCGGTGCGCATGATCAATCGGTTGGTGGAAGAAGGCTGGGTCGAGCGCCAGCAGGGCGCCGACCGCCGCGCGCGGCCGCTCGCCTTGACACCGGCGGGCCAGCGCCTGGTCCGCGCCATGCTGCTCGGCCGTGAGAAGATCCTCGCCCAAGCCCTTGATACACTTGGTGACGATGAACGCCAGACACTCGGTAACCTGCTTGAGAAAATGCTGGCCGGCCTCACCACCGACGAATTGTCGGCGGAAACCGCCTGCCGTCTATGTGACGAGCATGCCTGTCCGCAGGAGAGTTGCCCGCTGACGCCGGGCTGCAGATCCGCCGCCCAATAGCCGCCTGGTTCGTCCAACCACCGATCTGTATCGCAGAGGAGAGTCTGCCATGATCAATCTTGCCTTCGCCGTCGCCATGGAAGGGTTGGTATCTCGCGCGATCGCAAACGGACAGGAGATCAAACCCAAATCGCAGGATGTCGATCCTAGAGTCGCACCGTTCTGGTGGTTCTTACCGTTCGCTATCCCGCGGCTCTAAAGAAGCGATGCTTCAAGGTAAGGTGGCGTTAACGGCCCAACAATATAACTCTCTTCAGCACCGTCCCGCCGCAAGAGCACTTCTCTCATCGACGAAGCGCGGCAGACAGTCAGGGGAGAGACCGCTTGATAAGCGTACCTTCAATTCACGCCGCAGTGTTGCAGCGATTTCGGTCCCCCGGTCGACCAGCGATAACTTTTGCGCTCGTCGTTCTTGTCGCTATCTGGGCAACGTTTGCCGCGTATGCAATCGACCTGTATCGGGCGATCGAGGAAGAGGCGCACGAGGAATTGTATGGTTCCGAGAATGTCATGCGCGCTCATACAAGCGGCGTATTTCGCGCCGCCAATACGATGCTCAGCGTGGTGGAGCATTGGCTTCATGATGACATGGAGCAGGGGTCAGCGCATACGCTCGACACCCTGGGGGCCATGATCAGCCACCTTCAGGGTACTGGCGATCAGCTGATCACAGTCGGCCTTATCGATTCAGATGACAATGGCTTCTGGCGCGTAAACCGCGGCACCATACTCGAAGAGAAAGTGTATCTCGGGGATCGGGATTACGTCATAGCTCTGCGCGACACGGCGGCCGGTACCCGCTTCATTGGCGCGCCGATCATTGGCCGCAAAAGCGGATTGCGGACAGTCCCCCTCGCAATACGGGTGCAGCCAAATGCCTTGGGGGTGAAATACATCGTGGCGTATCTCACCGAAGATATATTCAACAATGCCTTTAGCCATATCTCACGGACATTGCGCCCGCCGTCGTCGGAATTACGCGAGATGACGGGCTGCTCCTCTTCGTTTGGCCGCCAAATGACGAGTATCGAGGCAATATGATAAAGGGCTTCAGTGACGTCATCGCCACGCAATCCGCGGACGAAGGCGTCGCCTCGAACCTGGGCGGACTGGGGATTCCGGCCCGCTTCTGGCCGCCTTCGGGCCGGTACCCGAACAACCGCTTCGCGTCTTTACCTTCTTCACGCAGTCAGACCTGAGTGCACTTTTCTGGCGCACACTGGGATTGCCGTTGCTGCTCGCGGTCCTCACCACTTTTGTGATCGGGTGGCTTGGCATCTGGTTGAGAAGCCTCATGAAGCGCGAGGCGGACAAGGCGGAAAGATTATCCGAGGCGTTGATAAAGGCCGAAAGCGCGAGTGAATCGAAGTCGGAGTTTCTGGCAAATATGAGTCATGAACTTCGGACGCCGCTCAATGCCATCATCGGATTCTCTGAGGTGCTTTCACGAGAGACCTACGGCCCTTTGGGGGCCAGGCAATATCGGGATTATTCGAAGGATATCTGCGACGCAGGGCACCATCTGCTTGGCATCATCACACAGATCCTCGACATGGCGAAAATTGAGTCAGGCACCCTCACGAATTCGACCAACGTCGCCGACCTCGCCGACAATTTTGACGCCTGCAATAGATTGCTGTCGGGCAAAGCCGAGGAGCGCCAGATTGAGATTGTTTTGGGCGCACTCGAGGGTCTGCCGCCTGTTGGATGGAGCCGGTCCACTTCCGCCAGGTAATCCTCAATCTCGTCGGCAACGCCATCAAATTCTCACGCCCGGGGGGCCGGATCGAGATCAACGCGCAGCTTCAAGGGGACACCATGCTCCGCATCGTCGTGCGAGATCATGGCATTGGCATCAAGCCGGAAGACATGAGCGAATTGTTCACACCATTTTCTCAGGTAGAAAAGAGCCTCAGCAGGCAGCATGGCGGGGTCGGTCTTGGCCTTGTCAATACCCGGAAACTTGTTGAAGCATATGGGGGTAAAGTCTGGTTGGAGAGCGACTATGGTGTCGGAACCACCGCCATCGTCGTCATACCGGTCGTAAGGTCCTAAGCCCGCTCTTCTGCCTTTACCTGGTTCCAGGCGTCTTCCATCCGATCGATGCCGGCGTCGGCAGGGTCGATGCCCTGCGCGCGCAGGATCGCCTCGACACGGCGGAAGCGGCGCTCGAATTTGGCGTTGGCGCGGCGGAGCGCACCTTCCGGCTCAATGTGAAGGTGGCGGGCGAGGTTGGTGACCGAGAACAGCAGATCGCCGATCTCTTCGTCGATCGCCTCTGGCCGCGCCCCGCCATCGAGCTCGGCGCGAATCTCCGCGAGTTCTTCCTCGACCTTTGCCGTCACCTCGGCGGCATTGCGCCAGTCGAAGCCGATGCGGGCGGCGCGTTTCTGCAGCTTGTCGGCGCGGGCGAGGGCCGGGAGGGCGGTGATGACACCGTCGAGGGCGGAGGGCGCTCTGCCGGCAGAGGCGGCAAGCTTGGCGCGTTCCGCCGCCTTGTGGCTCTCCCAGGCCACGGTCTGGGCCGCGGCGGAGTTGATCTCGATGCTAGAAAACACATGAGGATGACGCTCTATCATCTTGTTATTGATAGCATCCAGCACATCTGCCATAGCGAAATCGCCGGCCTCCGAGGCCATCTGGGCGTAGAACACGACCTGGAACATGAGATCGCCCAGCTCGCCTACCAATGCCTGCATGTCGCCCGCCTCGATCGCGTCGGCGACTTCGTAAGCCTCTTCAATGGTATGCGGCACGATGCTGCTGAAATTCTGCTCGAGATCCCAGGGGCAACCCGACTTCGGATGGCGCAGCCGCGCCATGATGTCGAGCAGGCGGTCGAGGGATTGGGCGGCGTCGGACATGGGCGTTCTCAAAAAAATGCAGGCGGGGCGGCACTATAGCGAAAATTGGATCGGGCGATCCACAAAAGGCGCTTGTCCAATCGGCGCTAGGGGTTAGCCTGGGTCCCATGATTCCCAGCATCGATGCCAGCCCGCTCTTTGGACCGCCCGGCGCCGCGCGCGAGGCGGTGGATCTGGCGATCCTCAACGCTGCCACCGAAACCGGGTTCATGACGCTGCGCGATCTGCCGGACTGGGTCCCGATCCAGCCCGTGGCGATTGACCGGCTGCTGGAGGTTTTCAAGCTGCCGCAAGAGGTTACGCACCGTCTTTGGCGCCAGAAATTCGCGGAACCCCACGCCAATGTCTATCGCGGCTGGTTCCCGCTGCAGGATGGGCACCCGACCTATAAGGAGGGTTATGACCTTGGGCCTGACATCGCCTATGGCCCCTCCCGGGTCGATCCCAATGACCCGCTGACCGAGGCGACACCGCTGCCGCCGGCCGATCTTCTGCCTGGCTGGCAGGACGAAATGTCCCGCTATTACAAGGCGATGGAGGAGATTGGGGCGACCCTGCTGCGGGCGATCGCGCGGGGGCTGGGGGTGCCGGAGGACAGTTTCGCGGCGGCCTTTGCGGAGGGTGTCTCGACGCTGCGGCTGCTGCACTATCCTTTGCGCCCCGAGCGGTCCTTCGAGGGGCCAAATTCGGCGGAAATCCGCGTGATTCATGGGGGTCGGGAGGTCGCCTTGGCGGGTAAACCGCATGTCGATTCCGGCTTCGTGACGCTGCTCTGCCAGCATGGTGTCGGTGGCTTGCAAGCCATTGGAAATAATGGGGAATGGATGGATGTGCCACCCGAACCGGCGACCCTGGTGGTGAATTTCGGGAAGCTTCTGGAGCGCTGGACCGGGGGGCGCATCAAGGCCACCACGCACCGGGTGATCGATGGCGCCGGTACCGCGCGCCATTCGGTGCCGTTCTTCTATGAACCGGGCGTAAATGCTTGTATTTGCCCGATTCCGGGTCTCGGCGCCCCGTTCGAGCCGTTCCTTTATGGCGACATGCTGTGGGAGGCGATGATGCGCTTTGTCGAGTTCGAGGGGCTGGATCACCTCCGGAAACGGGCCTGATTTCCTGTCAGTTTCGGGGGGATATTTGCAACTTTCCGGGGGATATCTGCAAGTTTGCCTCTGCGCCTTGTTGGCCTGGCTGGTGACCGCCACGCCAGCCCGCGCGGAGCCCTGGCGGCCGGCGCCGGGGGCGAGCATCCAGTTGCAATATTCCGGTGAGCCGATCGATCTCGGGGTCGCGGCCGAGATCTACAACCTCGATTTGTTCGAGACCGGACCGGTGCTCATCGACCGGCTGCACCAAGAGGGCCGAAAGGTGATCTGCTATATGAGCGTTGGCACGGTCGAGGATTGGCGGCCGGACGCCGCAGCGTTTCCGGCTGCGGTCGTGGGCCAGGCCTATCCCGACTGGCCGGGCGAACGCTGGCTCGATCTCCGCGCCCTCGACGCCCTCGGGCCGCTCATCAAGGCGCGCCTCGATCTTGCGCGCGACAAGGGCTGCGACGGGATCGATCCCGACAATCTAGACGGTCATGAGACGACGAGCGGCTTCCCGCTGATGCGCGCCGATATCGTGGCGTTCATGAGGTGGCTCTCGGGCGAGGCGCGGGCGCGGGGGCTGGCGCTTGGCCTGAAGAACGGCGCCGAGTTGTGGCCGGACCTCAAGGCCCAGGTCGATTGGGTGCTGATCGAGGATTGCGCGGCGCAGGGTTGGTGCGCCGCCGTTGAGCCGGCAGCGGCCGCGGGGCTCGCGGTGTTCCAGATCGAGTACACCGACGAGGTGCTCGACTGGCCCGAGGTCTGCAAGGCAGCCAGGGCACGGGGTTTCAGCGCCATCCGCAAGCACCGGGCGCTCGATGCGTACCGGGAGGACTGTCCTTAGAAAAGCCCGAACTGGCTGGGTTTTTGTTTATCGGATAGTCGCATAATATATATTATGGAAAATATTGGATAGACGGTCAGCCGGGCTCGGCCAGGAAGGCGCGCGTTTCGTCGAGGAAGCGCTGCCAGGCCGGTTCCCATTTCATGAGGACATGGTTGTTGCCGTCGAGCGGCACGAAGCGCGCGCCGGGTATGGCGGTGGCGAGGATCCGGCCTTCCTCGAACGGCACCGAGGCGTCGCCACGGGCGTGCATGACCAGGGTCGGCGCCTTGACGCGCGCGAGATCCGCCGTGACGTCGATCTCGCCGAAGGCGTCGTGAAGGCGCCTGGCCCCCTCGGGCGATGCGGTCCGGCGCTGCAGCTCGTTGTACCATTGCATGTGTTCGGGCGATGCGCCGGGCATCATGAAGCTGGTGAAGAGCTGGCGGAACGCTGGATTGTCCTGGCCCCAGCCATGGGAGATCAGGACCGAGATCGCGCGGCGGCGGGCCACCAGTTCCGGATCCCCCCGCTTCGCCCAGCCCCTGGCATAGCCGCCGAGGAAGACCATGCGGCTGACCCGTTCGGGATAACGGGCGGCGAAGGTCGCCGCCACGGCGCAACCCTGTGAATGGCCGAAGAGCGGCGCCCGGTCGACACCGTTGGCGTCCATGACGGCCACAAGGTCGCCGACCATGGTATCGAGGGTCACGTTCTCGACCTCGCGGTCGGAGAGCCCGTTGCAGCGCTGGTCATAGCGGATCAGCGTGTAATCCCTTGCCAGAGCGCCCAGCCAGTCATGCCAGATCGGGCTTTCCCAATCGTAATCAAGATGCGTCAGCCAATGGGCGGACTTCATCAGGACCGGGCCGGACCCCACGCGGGCATAGGCGATGCGCACCCCGTCCGCCGTGGTGCAGAACTGGATCTTCTGGGGTGGAATATCCTGGGGCCGATTGTCTTGTGCCAGGTTATCTTGTGCCAGGCGATCGACGCCCTGCCCCCCAGGTGCTGATCCCGGCGCCGGCTGTATCTCGCCCACAAGACAGATGCCGCGGCCATGAACGGTGCGGATGAAACGCTGCTGCTCGCCATCGTCGCCAAGCGCCCGGCGGGCGGATTTGATCCGGCTGGAGAGGGCCGAATCCGACACGATGCGCCCGTTCCACACACCGGCGATAAGTTCGTCCTTGGTGATCAGGCGGTCCGGATGGCGGACCAGATAGGCAATGAGCTCGAAGACCTGGGGTTCGATCGGGCACAGCGAGCCTGCCCGCCGCAGCTGGAAGGCGGCGAGATCGACTTCGCAATCGGCGAACACAACCCTTTCTACCCTTTTTGCCACCAGCGACATCCACCAGATTCCCGCATACCGATCAATTTGCGCAGTGATGCCCTATTCCGGCCGGCAACGCAATCGGGTCCTGAAAATCCTGAACTCTCCATGAAATCTGCAGGTTTTCGCCAAGCAAGCCGGACGGCACGCGCCTAGCTTCCCGCCCACCCTGCGCCCGGCCTGGACCATCCCGGTCAGCCGGTGAGCACTGGCCAAGAAAACAGAGAGAGACACAGGCAGATCATGCAGATGCAACAGACTTACGCGACCCCACCGCACCCGGCGCCCTACTCCCCAGGCACCTACTCCCCGGGCGCCTACTCCTACGCCGATGCCCTCGCCACCTCCCAGCGCGTGAACTGGCGGATCGAGGACATCATCGGGCCGGACAAGCCGCTCGATTTTTCGAAACCCTTCCTGCCGCAGAACCTCGCCCGGATCGACGGTCTCGACATGCTGGATGCGCCCTCGAAGCTGGTGCTCAACCAGATCCGGGGTCACGGCTACCTCTACATCTTCGGCCTGGTCGAGGAGTTCATCCTGCCCTATGTGCTGGACCATGCCAGGTCGCACCTTGCCGATGACGATGCGCGCACCCGCGCGTTGCTGCAATTCGCCGGCGAAGAGGCGAAGCATATCGACCTCTTCAAACGGTTCCGCCACGAGTTCCAGGCGGGCTTCGGCACCGAGTGCCAGGTGATCGGTCCGGCGAAGGCCATCAGCGATGCGGTCCTCGCCTATGACCCGCTGGCGGTGGCCTTCCTCATCCTTCATATCGAATGGATGTCGCAGCGCCATTATGTCGACAGCATCCGCGACAACAGCGACCTCGACCCGCAGTTCAAGAGCCTGCTGAAGCACCATTGGATGGAGGAAAGCCAGCACGCCAAGCTGGATACGCTGATGGTCGAAGCCATGGCGGAAAGCCTGGACGCGGCCGCGATCGACGCCGCGGTCGATGGCTATCTGGCGCTGGGTGGCATGATCGACGGCGCTTTGAAGCAGCAGGCGGCGTTTGATCTCGACGCCCTCGCCGCCGCGACCGGCCGCCGCTTCGACCAGGAGGTTGCCGAGGCGATCATCGCACAGCAGCACCAGGCGCAGCGCTGGACCTATATCGGCTCCGGCATGACCCATCCCAACTTCATGGCGACACTCACGCACATCGCCCCGACCCGTGCCAAGGCGCTCGCTGAAATCGCCCCGCATTTCTGTTGAACGCGGCCGGCTCGCCCAAACCTGTTGTAGGAGATGTTCATCGTGAACGGTGTTGGCAACCCGACCGAGCGGCCGGCCCCAATAGTGATGCCCACGGCTATTGTCGCAACTGTGGCGCATCCAAAGCTGCCGGGCCTGCTCACGCGGTTCCTCGACCGCTTGGCCCGGTGGCAGGAGAACGCCCGCCAGCGCCGGGCTCTGCTGCACCTTGGACCACAATTGATGAAGGATATCGGCATCACCGAGGCTGATATCTGGCTGGAGACAAGCAAGCCGTTCTGGCGCGATTGAGACTATTCGGTTTGACAGGAGAACATGACTGGAAGGCCTGGACGCAACCCGTCCGGCCTTCCATTCTTTTTTGGCCTCTCATTTTGCCTTTCTCGTTTTGCTGGGCGTCACATTCTCGGGCAGAGTGTGCGCCTGATTCAGGCGTGTCCATGTCGAGGCGACCCCACCATGAATTCAACCATCCGGCCCTATAGGCCCGAAGATCAGGATTGGGTGATCCAGTGCGAGGTGGCGCTCCAGGAACATGAGCGCGCCATACACGATCCGCGCCTGCCGCAGTCGAGGTTGCCGGCATTGCCGACGACCCATGACTATATGAAGCTGCTGTGGGAGACCCTGGCCGAGAACCAGGGCGTGCTGCTGATCGGCGAAATCGGCGGCCAGCGCGCGGGCCTCGTTGCCGGCAGCATCGTCGAACAACCCTGGCCCATGGAGCCGCGCGATTCCTGGCGCTTTGCCTATGTGAGCGACATCTATGTCGAACCGGCGGCGCGCGGCAGCGGCCTCGCCCAGGCGCTCCTCGATGCGCTGGCGGAACATTTCCGCGAGGTCGACCCGACCCTGACGCGCCTGCGCATCAACGTGCTGGCCGCCAACGTCCTCGCGCGGCACGCCTGAGAGAAGGCCGGCTTCGTGCCCTATGAAATCATGTATGAGCGGAAGCTTTAGAGGCACCCCACCCCTTCGCGCCGCAGGCGCGGTCCCGATTTGCGCGTCGTCGGGGGCGTGCTAGGAAGGATGCGGCTATCACCGGAGCAAGTGCCATGAGCGGTCGGACATCGCAGCATCAGGAAACCTTCGCCATCAACCAGGCGCGCTGGGACGAGGTGGTGGCGATCCATGTCGCCTCCCCCTTCTATCGGGTGAAGGAGTTCCTGGCCGGCGAGGACATCCTGCTCCCCATCGAAAGCGCCGAGATCGGTGATCTGCGCGGCAAATCGCTCATCCACCTGCAATGCCATTTCGGCCTCGACACGCTGGCGCTGGCGCGGCGCGGTGCCCAGGTGACCGGGCTCGATTTCTCGGCGAACGCCATTGCGGCCGCGCGGGATTTGGCGCGTGAGGCGCGGATCGAGGCCAACTTCGTCGAGGGCAATCTCTATGACGCCCCTGCCCTCGTCCCCGAGCGGTTCGACCGCGCCTATGTCACCTGGGGCGCCATCAACTGGCTGCCGGACATCAATGGCTGGGCGCGCGTGGTGGCCGAGATGCTGAAACCGGGCGGTGAGCTCTATCTCCTCGAAGGCCATCCCTTCGCCTTCACCCTCGACCAGCCCGACCGCGAACTGGGGAGTGCTGCGGTGGGCGTGCTGCAGCCGGCCTATGACTACTTTCAGACTGCGCCGCTGGTGTTCGACGCGGACACGACCTATAGCGGCGAGGATACCAAGCTCAGGAACACCCGCACCCATGAATTCGTGCACGGCATCGGCGCCATCCTCTCGGCGTTGCTGGAAGCGGGACTGTCGCTCACCTATTTCAAGGAGCATGACAGCCTCGCCTGGGCCATGTGGCCGAAGATGATCGAAGGCCCGGACCGCATGTACCGAATGCCCGCCAGCGAGACGAATCTGCCGCTCAGTTTTTCGGTGAAGGTGCGGAAGGGATGAGGGAGATGGAAACGCCGCCTGCCCCGCTAACGCTTGAGGCGCTTTGTCATTCAACTCTCGTCTCTTGTGCCGCGAGACGCGAGAGTTCGGAGCTCAGAGACAGCAGGCGAGACTTGTCGGCACCGGCGAGGCCCATGAGCTTGTCTATTTCGCGGCCGATCTCGACCATCTTCCGTGAGAAATCTCGGCTTTCGATGCCAATCAGTTCCTTGCGATAGAGCTCCCAGAACCGCATCATATCGGCGGATTCTGCCGCAAACGGTGCAACCTGACGCGCCAGCTTCTCGACGATGATCGTCGTCTCGGTGTAGAGACGTTCCTTGTCAGTCGGCGGTGGCGCATTCACATTCTGGTAGATGGGGGCATAGCCAATTTGGGCGTTCAACCATGTGCTTTCGCGTGTGAGTTCGTGGAACAGCTGGGCAGTATTTGCGTCCATGTCCTTCTTATTTTTGGAGAGCGCCTGAAGCGGAAGGAACTTGACGTCGAGTTTCCGGATTTTCTCCTGCACAACGTCCTTCTGCGTCGTCAGCGTGGCCAAATACTGCTCCCACATGTCCTGCTGCTTTTCGTCCGCAGCCAAATGAGAGAAGTAAGTCGCGAACCGGATGCGTAGTTCGATGTCCTGATTGACCGCGGTCGTAAAGAATTCCTTGATGTATTGCTGATGGGCATCCCGTGCCGCCTGAGCCTGTGCAAGGTCTTTGGCTCGTTTGTCGGCGAGAATCTGAAGGCCGCTGATGACGGCTGGAATGAACACGCTAGCCAGGCCGACCACGACAGTTCCCCAGATGATCTTCTTGAAGCTAAGCGAGGCCTCGTAGCGGCGCAGATCAAGCTCTGCGCGGCGCAGGTCGATTTCAGCCGGTGTCATGGGCGAACGGTCGAGTGCTGGTGGGGTCTCCGGCAAATTTTCGTCGTCCGCCATGCTGACCTCCATGTGCAGGTACAATGGTGCCGAAAAGGCACTGCGTCTATGACGTGCTCAAACTGAGTATATGCGCCTATTAAGAGCGCGTCCAGCATTGCTATGGGTGCGAGGCCCCTGCATGGCCGTGGGTTCAATGGCATATCTGACATGTAGAAACTCGTGGATGGTCCGCCTTCGCGGACCATGACGTTGGGGTTGGTCGGGGCGTGGTGCTTCTCCTCCCACCTTTAGGGGGGAGGTCGGGAGGGGGGCCGGTTTCAGTTTCGCTCGTCGACAATCATCACCACCTGCCCCCCACCTAACCTCCCCCCTGAAGGTGGGAGGGATTGCAGCGAGGGTGCATCTTCAT
Source organism: Rhodospirillaceae bacterium (assembly GCA_016712715.1). Classification (NCBI taxonomy): domain Bacteria; kingdom Pseudomonadati; phylum Pseudomonadota; class Alphaproteobacteria; order Rhodospirillales; family Rhodospirillaceae; species Rhodospirillaceae bacterium. The sequence goes on along the minus strand of JADJQM010000001.1, from coordinate 527,451 downwards.
CGTCATACCCGGGCCAAGCCCGGGCATGACGGCGTCACAATGGAATGGATATTCGGTTGCCCGCTGAAGGAAGCGGAAGGCCGCGCGCGGCGAGGTTGATGCACATCAATGCAGCCTGAGAAAGGCGGCATAGGCTCGTCGAAGCTGCCATAGGAGGTATCCATGCGCGCTTTGATGATCGGCGCTGTTGTCGCCGCGTTGCTTTCCACATCCCCCGCCATCGCCCAGCAGGCCATGCCGCAGAATTGTCCCCAGATGCAGGGCGGCATGATGCACGGGTTCCGGCATGTCGAGGGACAGCTCGCCTTCCTCAAAGCCGAGCTCAAGATCACCGATGTCCAGGCGCCGCAATGGAACGCCTATGCCGAGGCGCTGCGCGCCAATGCCAAGCGCATGCATGAGGTGGCGAGCGACATGATGAAGGACGGCCTGATGGGGCAAGGCCAAGCTATGGGGCAAGGCCAAGCTATGGGCCAAGGTATGGGCCAAGGTATGGGAATGGGCCAGGGCATGATGAACCAGGGCGGCATGATGATGAACCAGAGCCTGGCCCTGCCCTTGCCCGGGCATCTCGCATTCATGGAGCAGCATATGGCGGCGCATATGGATATGCTGCAGGCGATCAAGGAACCGGCCCTCGATCTCTATGCCGTGCTCAGCGAGGACCAGAAGCTCCTCGCCGACGAGCTGCTGATGGGCCATATGGGCATGTGGTGAAGCGCGGCCAGCGAGACGTATGACTGCGAAAAGGATCACGGCGAAGATCATGACGGGGGCGCGTGTGATCGGGCAAAGTGGCTCGGTCGCAAACAACGCCGATGGTGACGTCATGCTGTTCATGGTGATCGAGCGATTTGAGAATAACGACATGGTGCCGGTCTATCGCCGTGTGCGCGATGCCGGGCGGTCGCTGCCCGAGGGCCTGCGCTATGTCGACAGCTGGGTCGAGCCCAATTTCGCGCGCTGCTTCCAGTTGATGGAAACGGAGGATCTCCGCCTGCTGCAGGAATGGGTGCTTTCCTGGCGGGGCTGCGGCGTAAGCTTCGAGATCGTGCCGGTGGTCAGCAGCGCCGAGACGCGGCAGGTGGTGGCGCCGTTTCTGGATCGCAATGACTGAGCGCGCTCTGCGGCCGGCGGGTTACTTCTTCGAGGCCGCGAGGGCGGCGGCGCGGGCTTGTTGATCCTGCCAGGGCGCAGGGTCGCCGAGCGAGGATGACAGCCGGGGTTCAAAGTCGCCGTAATCCTCGAGGGCGATGAACTGCGCGACGCTGTCGCCGCCCGTGCTCAGCGGAAAGATCGCGAAGGCGTAGGTGAAGGGATCGCCATTGACGGTGGGCACAGTCGTGGTGCCGAAGGCAGGCGCGCCGGTTTCGGCGACCCGCCGGTAATGCCCCATCAATCTTCGGTGGCGTCGGGCGGCGTCAGGGCAGCAAGATCCCGCCCGGTGATGTCGAGCCCGGTGATGCCGACCACCCTGGTCCCGACCAGCCGGTAGCGGACATTGAAGGGCTCAAGCCGTTCCGAGATCAGGATATAAGGCAGCAGCGGTTTCAGCTCGGCCGGGTCCAGATCGGCGCGGTCGGGAAAGCGGCGCTGGCCGCATTTCGACAGCCACCAGCGGCGCAGCTGGTCGATCTTGACCGAGGCGATCGCGGCCGGATCCTGGACAATCGGCATGATCGCGGCCCCTGCCCCAGCGCCCTCTCAGGCCTTTTTGAGGAATTCGGTGCGGAGCACGAGGCCCTTCACCTTCTCGACATTGCATTCGATCTCGGCCGGGTCGTTGGTGAGGCGGATGCTCTTCACGCGTGTGCCGCGCTTCAGGGTGATCGAGCTGCCCTTGACCTTGAGGTCCTTGATGAGAGTCACGGAATCGCCGTCCGCGAGGATTGTGCCGTTGCTGTCCTTGACGTCTTCCATGATGAGTTCCCGCAATTTCCCTGTGGTGATATGACCGGGTTATAGCGCCGATGGCAGCCCTGGTACAGGTCTTGTCGGGTTAAAGGTGCCGGCAGCCCTAGGCGCCCTCCTTCCTGGGCGTACGCTGGCGCTCGGGCAATGGGCCGGCGAGCTTGTCGCGCCGGCCGCCGCCGAACCAGGCGGCGATGTCTGGCGCGGTCGAGCGGTCCCTGCCAGTCGGCGGCGCGGACGATTTCAGGACGGTCGGGATAGAGCGCCAGCAGGCAGGTGTCGACCGACTTGCCGTCGCGCGTGAAGGGCAGGATCAGCCGGTGATAGCCCACGGTCTTCAGCACCAGCCAGAAGCGCGCATGGCGGTAATGGGGCCGCCGCGCCTCGATCACACTGCGATAGGCCTCGGTCGCCTCGCGCCGGACCCTGCGCGAATAGAGCTCGTCGACATAGCGCCCGGTGAGCTCGTGACCGAGCAGCTCGGTAAGACGGGTGCCGACCAGCCGGTAGCGGAGGCGGAACGGGTTGCGCTCGATGTCGACGATGGCGAGATGGCCGAGCCACGGGCGCAGATCCTCCGGGCGGATCGTGCCGCGGTCCGGGAGGCCGCCCGCCCGCACCGCCCAGTCGAGCCACTGCCGGTAGAGCCGGGCCATGCCCGCATGGCCGATGGTGGCGGCGAGCGCAGCATCGTCCAGCGCCGGCGAGGCGGGCAGCAGGAGGCCTGGCCGGGCGAAAGGCAGGATCTTGGACGGCATTGCGATACGTATGACCCTCGCTGTTGCAACAGGAGAGGCTAGGCCGCCCCGCAACGCGCGGTAAAACTCCAAAGCTGTGACCTGGGACGCCCCGGCGGTGACTTTGCCGCAAGGGGTGCCGCTCAACACCTGGATCGAGAGGGGCCGCCAACGAAAAAGCCGGGCATCGCTGCCCGGCTTCTGCGTCGGTCTTGCCGATATGCGTCAGGCGCCGGTCGAGGCGTCGCTGCGGCGGTCGGTGTAGATGTAGAGGGGCTTGGCCTTGCCATCGACCACTTCGCGGCTGATGACGATGGCTTCAACCCCGTCGAGGCCGGGGAGTTCGAACATGGATTCAAGCAGGATCGATTCCATGATCGAGCGCAGGCCGCGGGCGCCGGTCTTCCTTGCGATGGCGCGACGCGCGATGGCGCCCAGCGCATCCTCGGCAAACTCGAGACGCACATCTTCCATTTCGAAGAGGCGCTGATACTGCTTCACGAGCGCGTTCTTGGGCTCGGTGAGGATCTTGATGAGCGCCGGCTCGTCGAGATCCTCAAGCGTCGCCACGACCGGCAGACGACCGACGAATTCGGGGATGAGGCCGAACTTCAACAGATCCTCGGGCTCGACCTCTTTCAGGATCTCACCCGTGCCGCGCTCATCGGGCCCACGCACGTCGGCACCAAAGCCGATCGCGGAACCCGACCGGCCACGCGCACCAATGATGCGCTCAAGCCCGGCGAAAGCACCGCCGCAGATGAAGAGGATGTTGGTGGTGTCGACCTGGAGGAATTCCTGCTGCGGATGCTTGCGGCCACCCTGCGGGGGAACCGAGGCAACCGTGCCTTCCATGATCTTCAGGAGTGCCTGCTGCACGCCCTCGCCCGACACGTCGCGGGTGATCGAGGGGTTGTCCGACTTGCGGCTGATCTTGTCGACTTCGTCGATATAGACGATCCCGCGCTGGGCACGTTCGACATTGTAGTCGGCCGATTGCAGCAGCTTCAGAATGATGTTCTCGACATCCTCGCCGACATAGCCGGCTTCGGTGAGCGTCGTGGCATCGGCCATCGTGAACGGCACGTCGATGATGCGGGCCAGCGTCTGCGCCAGCAGCGTCTTGCCGCAACCCGTGGGGCCAACGAGCAGGATGTTCGACTTCGCCAGTTCGACGTCGTTATTCTTGCCGAGATGTGCCAAGCGCTTGTAGTGGTTGTGAACCGCCACCGAGAGGATGCGCTTGGCGTGTGCCTGGCCGATCACGTAATCGTCGAGGACCTTGCAGATGTCCTTGGGGCTGGGCACGCCGTCGCGGGACTTGACCAGGGTGGTCTTGTGCTCCTCGCGGATGATGTCCATGCACAGTTCGACGCATTCGTCGCAGATGAACACCGTCGGACCGGCGATGAGCTTGCGTACCTCGTGCTGCGACTTGCCGCAGAACGAGCAATAGAGGGTATTTTTGGAATCACCGCTGGCGGATTTGTTCATTTCCGATCCATTCGAGCTTCGGGTGGCCTTGATTCAGTTGGCTGAATCGCCCCGTTCTTGGTCAATCTAGCCCCCCGGTTCGACCCAGTACAACGTGTTTCTGGCGATGCGGGGCTTTCTGGTACAGGCCGGGAACAAAACAGCACCCGGTGGCCCATTGTTCGGCCCGATTGTAGCGGGCCTTTGTCCACAAAAGGTTAAGGTCCGGATCGTCATCGGCAGACGATCCGGACCCTGAACATCACAGGAACAAAGATCCGCAGATCAGATGTCAGGCCTTGTCCTTGAGGTCGGCCGGGATCGGGCGTTCGCTGACGACCACGTCGATGAGGCCGAACTCCTTGGCCTCCTCCGGGGTCATGTAGCGGTCGCGTTCCATCGCGTTCTCAATAGTGGCGAGGTCCTGGCCGGTATGGCGGACATAAATCTTGTTGAGCCGGTCGCGGGTGCGCAGGATTTCCTTGGCGTGGATCTCGATATCCGTCGCCTGGCCCTGATAACCGCCCGAGGGCTGGTGGATCATGATGTTGGAATGCGGCAGGCTGAAGCGCTTGTCCTTGGCGCCGGCCGTCAGCAGCAGCGACCCCGCGGAGGCCGCCAGACCAATGCACACGGTCGACACTTCGGGACGGATGTACTGCATGGTGTCGTACATCGCGAGACCCGACGAGACGACGCCGCCCGGCGAGTTGATGTAGATCGAGATTTCCTTGTTCGGATTCTCCGATTCCAGGAACAGCAGCTGGGCGCAGACAACGCTCGCCATGCCGTCATTGACCGGGCCGACCAGGAAGATGATGCGCTCTTTCAAGAGGCGCGAATAGATATCGTAGGAGCGTTCGCCGCGATTGGTCTGCTCGACCACCATCGGCACAAGGTAGTTGTTGTAGATCTCGACGGGATCTCTGTCTCTCATCTTCCACTCTCAAGATGGGGCTAAGCGACCATCCGCGGCGCGAATGGCGACTCACCCAAGTGCTAAAGCGCGATCTTAGCGAGCGGAGGGATTCTGGCAATTCGTTCTGACAAGCCCATCAAGTTTCTGGGTCGCCAGAACGAATCACCATCTCGCAGTCACTTAGTCGCGGCGGCCTTTGAGTTCCGCCTCGCCTTCGGCAGCGAATGCCTCGGGCGAAATCTTGCGTTCGGACACCTTGGCGCGCTCGAGGATGTAGTCGACGACCTTTTCCTCGTAAAGCGGCGCGCGCAGCTGGTTCAAGGCTTCCGGCGAACGCTGATAGTATTCGATCACCTGCTGCTGCTGACCGGGATAGCGCTGCGCTTCCTGGATGAGGGCGCGGCTCAGTTCCTCGTTCGGCACCTGGATATTATTCTGGCGGCCGACTTCGGAGAGCAGCAGCCCCAGCTTCACGCGGCGCTCGGCAATCTCGCGGTATTCCTTCTTCAGCTCGTCTTCCGACTTGCCCTTGTCTTCCTCGTCCAGGCGACCGGCCTTGAGGTCGGCTTCGATCTGCTGCCAGATGGCGCCGAACTCGGCTTCGACCAGGGTCTCAGGCAAGTTGAAGTTGTGATTGTCGGCAAGGATGTCAAGGAGCTTGCGCTTCACGCGGGCGCGGGCCACGGCGCCGTATTCCTTTTCGATGCGCTCGCGGGCCTGTTTCTTCAGCTCGGCCAGATCGGTGAGACCCAGCGACTTTGCCAGTTCGTCATCGACCGGCACATCCTTCAGGCGGCGGACTTCCTGCACGGTGACGGCGAAGCTTGCTTCCTTGCCGGCGAGCTCGGCATTGCCGTATTCGGCCGGGAAAGTGACCTTCACGGTCTTCTTGTCGCCCTTCTTGGCGCCGACCAGCTGCTCTTCGAAGCCGGGGATGAAGGTACCCGAACCCAGTTCCAGGTAGTGGCCATCGGCCTTGCCACCCTCGAATTCGACGCCGTCGATGGAGCCCACGAAATCGATGACCGCGATGTCGCCATTGGCGGCGGCAACGTCGTCGGCCACCGGCTCGGACGCGCGCTGGCGCTTGGCGATGCGCTTCAGGCTGTCTTCGACTTCGGAGTCAGGAACCTCCACGCCGACGCGCTCGAGCGAGACCGTGGTGAAGTCCATCGGCGTCACTTCCGGGATGACTTCCATCGCCATCGAGAATTCGAGATCGGTGCCGTCCTTGAACTCGCCGACGAGTTCGATCTTCGGCTGGCCGGCCGGGCGCAGATTGCGCTCGGTCATCAGCTGCTGAGAGCTCTGCTGCACGCTCTCTTCGAGCACCTCGCCCATCACGGACTGTTCGTAGCGCTGCTTCAAGAGCGACATCGGCACCTTGCCGGGACGGAAGCCGGGGATCTTCAGCTTGTGGCTCAGTTCGACCAGCTTGCCATCGACCTTCTCGCGCAATTGGGCGGCGGGGACGGCGATCTTGTATTCCCGCTTGAGGCCCTGGTTCAGGGTTTCGGTGATCTGCATGGCAGCACTCTTTCAGACTAAGGGTTCAGATATCGATAACAAATCGGGCGCAATATCCAGGTCACGGCCTGCCGGCGTCCGCGAAACGACCAATTTCGGGTCAATTGGTGCGGGCGGAGGGACTTGAACCCACACGACTTGCGTCACAGGAACCTAAATCCTGCGCGTCTACCAATTTCGCCACGCCCGCAAAGGTCGTTCCGAGCCGCGCCATAGCAATAGCTCGTGGCCCCGGGATTGCACCGGTTCCGGGCCGGGGATGTATCCCACCCGGGCCTGAGCGACAAGCAAAAAGGCCGGTCGGGCCGCGCGTTGGCCCCTTGACACCCCTTTTAGCGACCGTCATCCCCGGGCTGAACCCGGGGATCTGCTGGCAACGGCTCGGCGGCGGGGCCAGACCCCCGGGTTCAGCCCGGGGATGACAGCTGATTATTGTGAGAGGTTATCGTGACAGGCGAACCCTCACAAAACCCCGCCGGCGTGGCGCAGGCGCCACCAGGGGCCGGTGGCCGCCAGGCCCTCGCCCACCACGCGCCAGCCCTGGCGGCGGTAAAAAACGAAGGCGCGGGAGTTCGATTTGTCGGTCTTCAGTTCCATGTCGCCCATGGCCTGTTCCAGCACGGTCGACATCAGCAGGCGCCCAGCGCCCAGCCCCTGGAAGGCCGGTGAAATGTAAAGACTATGGATGAAGTTCGATGGCCAATAGACTGATATATAACCGATAATACGGGAGCCTGACAAAGCCAGCCATTGCTCCTCGCCCAATACACTGGCGGCGTAGGCAGCGCTGGTGCGTGCCGCGGCCGGCTCTTCGGGAAAGGTCGTCGTCATGGTTTCGATGAAGATCGCGGCACAAGCCGCCTGGTCGCCCTCCCCGGCCCGGCGGATCGCCAGAGATTTCTCAAGCGCCCGGCTCACCGACCCAGACGCCGCAGCAGGACCGGAATCTCGGCTGCGAGATCCTCGGCGATGAGGCCGGCGCCGAGATTGAGCCCGGCCTGCGCATGGAGCCAGACCGCGGCGCAGGCGGCGAGAAAGGCCGGCATTCCCTGGACGAGCAGGCCCACGATCAGGCCCGCCAGGACATCGCCGGAACCGGCCGTGGCGAGATAGGGGCTGGCCTCGGGGTTGATGGCGAGGCGCCCATCGGGAGCTCCCACCACGGTATCGGCCCCCTTCAGCACGACCACGGCACGGGCGCGGCGGGCCGCTTCGCGCACCCGGACGAGCTTGTTGCCGGCGGCGGGGCCAAGATCGGGGAAGAGCCGGGCGAACTCGCCCTCATGCGGGGTGAGGACGACATCGCCACGCCCGGAGGTGAAGAGATCCTCCGGCCGGTCGGCAAAGGCCGTGAGGCCGCCGCCATCGACCACGGCGGGCCTGCCGGCGGCAAGCGCCGTCAGCACCGCCTCGCGCGAGGCCGCGTGGGGCACGAGGCCGGAGCCCACCAGCACGCCGGAGATGCGCCGGTCCATGAGGATCTCGACCAGATCCTCGGCGCGGCCGGCGGGCCGCGCGATGATGCCGGGCTGGTCGGCCATGAAGAGCGGCAGGATGGCGGCGGGTGCTGCCACGCTCAGCATGCCGGCGCCGATCCGGCGGGCGGCCAGGGAGGCGAGGCGCCCTGCCCCCGGCATGTCGCTGCTCCCGATCACGAGCGCATGGCCGCGGCTGTATTTGTGGTCAAGGAGACCGGCTTCCGGCAGGGTCGCCAGCCAGAGGCCGGGATCGTTCCGAAAGAGCTGCTGGCCGGCCGGCAGCAGGCTGTCATCGAGGCCGATCGGCGCCACCTCGAGCCGGCCGCAATGGGCCTTGCCGGGCGGCAGCAGATGGCCGGGCTTGGGCCAGCCAAAGGTGACGGTGTGCTGAGCCCGGATGGCCGTCCCCAGCACGCTGCCGTCATCGGCGCCGACGCCGCTGGCGATATCGATGGCGATGCGCGCGGCGCAGGTGCCGTTCGCCCAATTGATCACGGCGGCGATCTCCCCGGTGAGCGGGCGGTCGAGGCCGATGCCGAACAGGGCATCGACGATGACATCCGGTGCCAGGGCCGTGGCGCCCGCGAGGGGGAGGACAGGCCCGGCCCGGCTCCATGTCAGGGCCGCCCGCGCGGCGTCGCCCTGATAGGCGTCCGCGGCACGCGCGGCGGCAACGCTCACCTCATAGCCCGCATCACGCAGCAGCGCGGCGACGATAAAGCCGTCGCCGCCATTGTTGCCGGGGCCGCACAGGACCAGCATGGACCGATCGCGCGCCGGATGGTCGGCGATGATCGACGCGGCGACGGCGGCACCCGCCGCCTGCATGAGCGCGAAACTGTCTTGGCCACGGGCGAAGAAGGCTTGCTCCGCGGCGCGCATGGCGGCGGTGCTGACGATGGCCTGTGGCATGGTCATCCCAGCGTCAGTTAATGACGGTTCGGCAGGCCTGTCCGCTGTCGCGCCCACGGATGTTGTCGCACATCGCCTGCGCATCCTTGAGCGTCGGGAACGGGCCGAGATAGAGACGGAACACGGTGCCCCGTTCATTGACGAAGGGCCGCGCATCCAGCGCGATCTTGTCGAGAATGGGCTTGAATGCCAGCTTCAAGCGGATGAATTCGGTGCCGGCAGATTCAGCCGTCTCCTTGTTGCCGAGCCAGATGCGATAGATCTTCTCGCGCGAGGACAAGGTCTCGGCCAAGGGCGGCAAGGGCGTCACGCCATCGGCGGCGATCTCTTCCTCGGCGTCGGGGGCCGCATGCTCGGCATCGGCATGCTCATCGGGCGCGGACTCATCCGCGGTGTGCCCGTCTGCTGCGGGTTCCCCAGTTGCATGTTCGTCGGTCGCATGATCCGCGGCGGCGGCCGGTTCGGCGCCACCCTCGCCTTCGACCGGCGGGATTTCGGCGGCTTGTTCCTCACCATGGCTGGCATCGGCGGTCTGCGTTTCAGCCGCGTGATCACCCGCAGCTTGTTCATCCGCCGCATGTTCATCAGTCGCATGTTCATCCTGGGGCGGTTCAGCGGCAGCATGTTCGTCAGGTGCATGGTCATCCGGGGCGGCATTCTCGGATTCTGCGTTCTCGGGGGCCGGAATAGCCGTCGTGGCATTCTGCGCCATGGCGGTGGCGGTGGGTGTTGCCTCGGCATGATCGTCCGTGGCGTGCGCGTCCGCCGCTGCGGTCTCGACCGGCGCCTCGCTTGCCTGGGTGTCCGCGGCGTGCGTGTCCGCAGCATGGGCAGCCGGGGCCGGTTCCTCCGCAGCGTGACCTTCGGTCGCCTGGCCTTCGGTTGCCGACGCCGCATGGCCGCTGGGCGCTGTGGCGACGGTGTTCGCGGCCGGGGTTTCAGCATGCCCGGTTTCAGCAGTGTGCCCGGCATCAGCAGTGTGACTGGCATCAGCAGTGTGACTGGCATCAGCAGTGTGACTGGCATCTGGCGTTTCCGTCGTCCCGGCGGCCGCGTGGCTATCGGCAGGCGTGGTCGCCGGTGCCGCTTCCGCGGTGGTGGCGGCCGGCTTCGGCTTGGGGAGTTCGGTCAGCTTCTGCTTGGCCTTGAGGCTGCCGCCGGCAGCCGCCTTTTCGAGCCAGAAATAGGCCTGGTCGGGATCCTTGGCGACGCCGCGGCCAGTTCGATAGAACTCCGCAAGATCGATCTGCGCTTCCGGCAGGCCCGCTTCGGCCGCCAGGGCGATCCAGCGCGCGGCCTGTTTCTCGTCCTTTTCGACGCCGTCGCCGCGGTCATAGAGCAGGCCCAGATTGTATTGCGCCTGGACGCTCTTGGCCTCCGCCGCCTTGGTCCACAAGGTGACCGTCTGCTTCTTGTCGAGCGGGACGCCGTTGCCGAGCATGTACTGGACGCCGAGATTGAAGGCAGCCGTGGCATTGCCGCCCTCTGCCGCCTTGGTCCAGTAGGCGATGGCCTTGTTCTGGTCCTTCTTCACGCCGCGGCCGTCGGCATAGAGCATGGCGAGATTGTTCATGGCGGGCGCGAAGCCCTGCTCGGCCGAAGCTTCGTACCATTTGAGCGCTTGGTCGATGTCCGGCTTGGTCCCCCGCCCGCTCTCCAACAGCAGACCCAGGGCGTGCTGGGCGCGCTTGTCGCCGGCCAAAGCCGCCTTCTGCCATTCCACCAGGGCCTGGTCGAAGGCGCCGGCATTGAAGGCGTCGAGGCCGGTACCATAGTCGGCCAACGCCGCCGGCGCGGTCACGACGATGACCGTAGCCATGAGGGGCCCCAACAGGGCGCGTCCGATGATCCGACTCAGCTGCATGGGATTAATATGCCGTCCGCAGGCGAAGGCGCAACGAAACCTCGTTTCGGTTCAAGGGTTTTTGCTGGGGTATGGTCCCCCTCACCGGCCTAGTGGCGGGTTGCCTGGCTGGGATCCGGACGCCCTTGAGAGGGCCGCTGGGCACTGCCAAGGATCGGCCCGCCCTGGTGATGGATCATGCGCCAGGCGCCGTTTTCCTCGGCAAACAGGTTGGTACAGGCGATTTGCCCGTTGCCGAACCGCTCCAGACCGCAGGCGATGCCGATTCCGCCGATGACGGTCATCTGCTGCGGCAGGAAGGTGATGTCGCTGGGCTGGCCATGGAGGAAAATCTGGCGCCAGGAATTGAGGATTTCCTCCCGTCCCAGGATGGGGACCGCCCCCGGATGGCAGCAGGACACGGCGAGGTCAGCGGCCCAAAGCCGGCTCATGGCGCCGAAATCAGCGCGCGCAAAGGCGTGGTAGAAGGCCGCATTGGCGGTGGCGAAGTCGGTTTCGAGCGACATGGCGGAGTTCTTGTGCAGGTGCTTGCCCATGCATAAGGGAAGATCGCGCGCCCGTCGAATGCCGGGATCGGTCAGTTGGGGTTGTGGGTGTTGCGGTCGTGGTCCTTGGTGTCGGGGTCCGGATGCGAGCGTTCGCCGCCGCGACCGCCGTCATCGTCATCGGTATCGCCCTCGCCGCCGGTCTCGCGCATCGGCAGGGTGAGGGCCGCAAGGTCGTTCGGCAAGGTGGGTGCCGCGGCGACATGGGTCAGGCAATCCGGCATCACGGTGACTTGCATGCCGGTCATGGCGAGCTGGCTTGCGCTGCCGGCACAGGACATCACCTCGACCGCGCCTGAGACGACGTTGACCTCGGTGCGACCATCGGGCCAGACATAGATCACCAGTTCGGTGTCGCGGATCACCATGGTAGCGGTCGGCGTCTGCAACTGGATGTTCTGTTCGGTGGTCATCTTGCCGCCGACATAGCGGAAGGCACCGACGGCGAAGGAAAGCTGGCCACCGCCCACGGTGGTCTGCGGATCGTAGACGAAATTGTCGAGGCGCAGTTCGGCGCCGGCGCCGACTTCGACCGTCGTCTCGTCGAGGAACTGAAGCGCGGTCGTCCCCGTGTCGCCGGTCTTGACCGTGTCGAGGGCAAAGACGGCATCGCGATACTGGATGGGGTGGGCAGCGCGCGCGCCATGGGGCTCTGCCACGGCACAGCGATAGTCGCGCTGCACCACCGCGCCGATGCGCGGCTCGACGGCGGCCGCCTGGCCCGCAATCAGCAAGGCAGCAGCGCAAAGGGCAAGCGTGGTAATGGTGTTCTTCATGATGTCCCAGGAATTCCGACCGTCCAATGCAGCTAAGTCGCGCGGGCGCCGCTTTCGGTTCACCGCAGGTCGTCTCGGCTAATCATACATGAGCGGGAGCGATGCGAGATCGCCAGCTTCGATCGTTGCCATCGTGGCCGTCGCTTCTGCGGGCAGGTTGTCAGCCACCAGCAAGCCGATCGCGAGGAGGATCAGCAGCCAGGACGACCCCCGGGAAGAACCGTTGCGGCGGAATGTTGAGCGCGACATGAGCGTGACCCGTCTGGTGGTGCCAGGCACCGGTGTCAGGCGCTGGCTTCGAGGGTCAATCTAGGGCAGTCGGCGGTACAAGGCTGTGATCCAGGGCACAGATGCCGGCAATTTGCCGTGCATTTGTCGCATAGCAAAGGGGCGGAGACCGGGTTTCCCCAGCTCCGCCCCCATTTCGTGGACTGGCTATCGGGCGGCCAGTTTATCGAGCTTACAGGTCGACATTGTTGTCGATGGGGCCGTTGTCGCCAGAGCCGGTATCCCCGCCTTCGGTTTCAGGTTCCGGCTCGGGGCCGGGATCGGGGGCCGCCGTGGGTTCCGGATCGGGTTCGCGATCCGGACCCTGGTCGCGGTCGCCGGGACCGTCGCCGCCGTCGTCACCGGCACCTTCGTCGCCGCCGGCGGCGGTCGAGAAATCAGCGAGGTCATCGGGCACTTCGAGGGCCCGCGAGATCGTCTTCGACCGGGCGCGCCACGGTGACGCTGGCTTCGCAGGTCGGCGGAATGATGACGCGCTGGCCGATCGTGGCCGGCACCACTTCCGCCTTGTCGCAGACCTGCACGTCGATGGCGCCGTCCACGACATTGACTTCGGTCGTGCCGTCGAGGCCGACGAAGATCACCAGTTCGGTGCCGCGGATGGTCATGGTCGCGGTCGGCGTGATGAGCTTGACGTTCTCGTCGCTCTTCATCGTGCCGCCGACATAGCGGAAGGCGCCGACGGCCATCGAAATCTTGCCGGCGCCGATGGCGCTCAGCGGATCGAACACGAAATCGTCGAGCTTCACCATGGCGTTGGGGCCGACGTCAAAGCGCGTTTCGTCGAGGAAGCGCATCGAGGTGGCACCACCATCGCCGGTGGCCACGGTGTCGAGGGCCGAAACCTGGTCCTGGAAATAGATCGGCTTGGCTTCCTGGGCGCCGTCCGGGGTGGCCGTCGCGCCGCGGTAATCCTGCAGGATCACGTTGCCGATCACCTCGGCCGAGGCGCTGGAGGCCAGCATCGCGGCGAAAGTGGTGAAGGCGACGATCAGGGTTCCCGGTCGGAGCACCGATTTGGCATTCCATCGGCGGTCCTTCGGTCGGTCACTGGGCATGGCTCCGGGTCGGCTGATCATGGCTCACCTTCCATTCATGGCGGATCGGGCCCCATGGGCCGGATCGTCGCGTTCCAATTTTTAACGAATTGATAACGAATTTTAGCCAAGCGCCCGGCATAAATCCAGGGCAGGCAGCCTACTGACTGCACACCTAATTGTAGTCCGGGCAGGTTTCCGCACCATTTTCACAATCTTTTAAGGTTGCGTGTGGTTGTCGGCGGGGCATTTGCCGGCCGGCTTGACCAAAATCACGCTGCGCCGCACCATCCGGCGCGACTCAAAGCTGTCGCCACCTGAAAGGAATGCCGATGATCGGCCGTCTCAACCATGTCGCCATTGCCGTGCCGGATCTCGACCAGGCCGCGGAGCTCTACCGCGCGACCCTGGGCGCCCGGGTATCCCCGCCCTCGCCCCAGCCCAAGCACGGCGTCTCGGTGGTGTTCGTGGAACTAGGCAACACCAAGATCGAGCTGCTGCATCCGCTGGGGGCTGATTCGCCCATCGCAGCGTTCCTCGCACGCAATCCGGCAGGCGGCATCCACCATATCTGCTATGAGGTAGAGGACATCCTGGCGGCGCGGGATAAACTGAAGGCGACCGGCGCAAGGGTGCTGGGCGATGGCGAGCCCAAGATCGGCGCCCATGACAAGCCGGTGCTGTTCCTTCACCCGAAGGATTTCCTCGGCACCTTGATCGAACTCGAACAGGCATGAGCGCATAAAGATGTCCGGCATCATCACGCAGCTCTTCATGTTCCTGGTCATCTGGTGGCTGACGCTGTTCGTCGTCCTGCCCTGGGGTGTCCGCCGCACGGAGAGCCAGGAAGAAGGCCATGATCCGGGTGCCCCCGCCAATCCGATGCTGCTGAAGAAGGCGCTGATCACCACGGGGATCGCCTTTGCCATCTGGGGCGCGGCGTTTTTGGCGTTCCATGTGCTGGGCGTCTCGCTTCTCGACCTCTCGATATCACCCGCCTCTAGCTGGGGAGACGCATCATGAGCGGCTATTGCCAGCTAGCACCGGGCCATGAATTCCACGGCCCCTATCACGACAAGCATTACGGCTTCCCGATCAAGGATGACGATGAGCTCTTTGAACGGCTGGTGCTGGAGATCAACCAGGCGGGCCTGTCCTGGCTCACCATCCTCAAAAAGCAGGAATCGTTTCGCGCGGCCTATAGCGGCTTTGCCATCGCCAAGGTGGCGCGCTATGGCGAGAAGCAGCGCGCGCGGCTGCTGGGTGACGCGGGCATCATCCGCAACCGGCTGAAAATCGATGCGGCGATCGAGAACGCCAAGCGCATCCAGGCGCTCCAGAAGAGCCATGGCTCGTTTGCCGACTGGCTGGCGGCGCAGCACCCGCTGCCCAAGAGCGACTGGGTGAAGCTGTTCAAGAAGCAGTTCGTCTTTACCGGCGGCGAGATCGTCGGGGAGTTCCTGATGTCGATCGGCTATCTGCCGGGGACCCATGCCGAGGACTGCCCGGTCTATAAGAAGATCGCCCGGCTGCAGCCGCCTTGGCTGACCGCCCAGAAGGCCGGGATGCGCTATTGATCTTTGGCACAAATGGTAAGAGGCAGACCGTTGCGGGCCTGCCTCTTAATGGACCGAAGACGGTCCCTCCCCCACCGAAAGCTATTCTTCTCGTGTCGTCCCAGAACTTGGACCGTGCGGTCTCTTGCTTCTTGTCGAACGTGCCGGCTCCCCAGCCGACGGAAGGAACCCTAACCAAAAAATTTCCGGAAGTCACTGCAGCTTTTCACAAAATCGCGATTTCCGAGGTGCGGCGCGAAAGCCCAGGACCTATTTCGCCACGATTTGGCGGAGGGCTGATTTTTGTCAGTATTTCAAAAACATCCGGTGAAGTCGGCGAAGATCGCCCAAGTCACACCTGAGCGCAAAGCGAAGGTTGGTTGATGCTGCATTGCAGCATGACCCTCTGTGCGGCCAAACCTGGTCACGCGACTCCGATCAGGTACTGGCTTGTCGGCCTTGCCCGTCACCAAGGGACGACGCTTCACGCTGCTGTCCTTCCTGCGGCGCTAGGCGGTGGCCGAGACAACGGGTCTGGCCGCGCCCTGCCCGCGCCGCCACGTTTCGAGCTGAGCCAGGTCATCGACCGGCCGCTCGGCCACGACGTCGAGGCGGCCTTCGTATACAGCGCCGAGATCGCCATCGAGGGTGATGAGGTCGCCCGGCGCAAAGCGCTGCCCACCAATCACGCAACTGGCGTTGTCAGTTGCCACGGCCAAGGCATTGCAGCCCACCAGGCAGACCTTGTTGAGCTGGCGGGCGATCACGGCCGCATGGGAGGTGCGGCCACCATGGGCGGTGAGGATGGCCGCGGCGGCATTCATGCCGGCGATGTCGTCGGTGGTGGTGTCGCTGCGCACCAGGATCGCGCTCTCACCTTGTGCAGCCATTGCCAGCGCTGCATCTGATGTGAGGGCGATACGCCCACTGGCCACCCCGATGCCGGCGGACTTGGCCGTCGCCAAGGGGGCGCGGCCGGCATCCTGCAGACGATAGCGAACCAGTTGCTCAAGATCGAGATCAACCACGCGGGCCAGCGCATCATCGGGCTCGATGAGCCCCTCGCGGGCCATGTCGACCGCCATGCGCAAGGCGGCCCAATCGGTCCGCTTGGCGCGCCGCGTCTGCAGCAGGAAGACCTTGCCGGCCTCGATGGTGAATTCAAAATCCTGCACGTCGCCGAAGTTGCGCTCCAGCCGATCGCGGATGGTCAACAGGCGCGCATAAGCCTCGGGCTGTAGCGACTTCAAGGTGTCGGCTGCGTCGACCGGGAAGCGGCCGGAGACGACATCCTCCCCCTGGGCGTTGAACAGGAATTCCATGTAGAGCTCGTTGGCGCCGGTCGCCGGATTGCGGGTGAAGCCGACGCCGGAGCCCGACCCGCTGCCGGCATTGCCGAACACCATGCGCTGGATGGTGACCGCCGTGCCCGGCAGGCCGGTGAGGTTGTTGAGGCGCCGATAGGTCACCGCGCGCTCACTCTCCCAGGAGCGGAACACGGCCTCGACCGCCTGGGCGCAATTGCTCCATCGGATCTTCCGGGAACGGCTCGCCAACACATTCGTGGTAGTGATCGAGCTGGGCCCTGGTAAGGGCCCGCAGGGCCAGCGTATCGAGCTCGCCGACGGAAGCGACGCCGGCCTCCAACACCGCCTCGTTGATCAGCGCATCGAAACCCGTGGCGGCGACGCCCTTTGCGACCTCGGCGAAACTCTGCACCAGGCGGCGCATGGAATCCCAGGCGAGGCGCGGCTTGCCGGTCACAGCGATGAAGCCCGGCAGCGTGCGCGTGGTGAGGCCGATATTGAGCAGGGTCTCCATCATGCCCGGCATGGAGGCCGCGGCACCCGAGCGCACCGAGAGCAGCAGCGGCTTGCGCACATCGCCGAAGGTCAGGCCCGAGAGATTCTCCAGGCGGCGAACATGGGTCGCCAGCAGGTCCGGCAAATCATGGGTGGCAGCATGGCCATGCTCGAGCCAATGCTTGCAGAAGCCGGTCGAGAGCACAAAGGCCGGCGGCACCGGCAGGACCGAGCGCTGCGAGACGCATGAGGTTGAAGGCCTTGTTGCCGACTTCCGGCAAAAGCTGCTCAGCCGGGCGCGCGGTGTCGAGGTCGATCGGATAGATTTTCGGTTTCATGACGTTACCCCTTCAGCCGCGCGTCGAGGACATGATCGCTCAAGGTGAAGCCCGCATGCATGAGGGCGTCGCCGACCGCTTCCAGATTGCTGGCGATCTCGTGTTCGATGAGCAAATTGCGCGGTTCCGTCGGCGCCGCCACCAGGCATTCCATGGCCTCGCGCTCGATGGCGTCGGTGGCATGTTCCATGTCGCGCAACTGGTCGACCAAGGTCAGGAGATCGCGCACATCCTCACGCGCGGCACCGCGATGGAGATGGACGGTTAAAGCGAGGGCGCGGACATAATCCTCGACCCCGCCACCAGCTGCCGCACCAGGCGCAGGATCGGCTCGCGCGCCACCAGGCGGCTGCCTTCCGGCAACAAGCTGATGTTGAACATCACCTCCTCCAGCGCGTCAGCGGCATCGTCGGCATGGACCAGCACCTGGCGCCAGATCATGTCGGCGTTGTTGCGCGGAACCAGGTGCGCACCTGGTTGACGAGGCGATCCGCCTGGCTCTCCCATTTCTTGGCGCGGGCACGGGTGGCGAGGCGCGATCTGGACTGACTGTTCAAGGCGCATCAGGGCCGCTTCGATGAGATCGACCAGATCGTGCAGCAAGGCGGCATGATCGAGGGCGAGATCGAGCACCTGGTCGGAGGCCGTCTGGGCATGCGGGCCATGAGATCGGCGCGGATCTGTTCGGCGACGAAAATCGGCGCTGCGCTGCTGCAGGATCGCATCGGTGCAGGTGCGCAGCACGCTGCGCATGAAGGTCCTGGTCTCTTCATCACCCAGCACCTGGCCCAACGGTCGGCCGATGCCCAGATTCTTGTTGGCGCCGTCCAATGCCGCGAAGATCAGATTCTCGCCGCCCAGCTTGAGGAAGCCGCGATGGCCGATCTCGGCATCGGCGGCCCAGCCGAGGAGATCGATGGCAGCGGATTTGCCCATGAAGTTCCGGAGGCGCTTCCTGGCCTTGTTCCAGTCGATCAGGAACACCAGTGCCGCGCCGATCGCAGCGAGGCCGGCATGAAGCTCGGCCGGGTCCTTGGCAGTGAGCGTGCCGGTTGCCTGATAGAACTCATCCTCCTCCAGCATGGCGACATGGCGCTGGCGGGTGTCGCTCCAGGTGAGATGGGCGCGCTTCAGCCGGTCCTGGAAGAAGCGCAGGCGGCGGGCATGGACGTCGGTGTAGATCAGGCTCAGGGTCATGTCTTCGACATGGATGACCAGCACATGTGAATCGGTCGTGCCGATATCGTTCTGGATGACCAGACGGCCATTGGTCCTGGTCGCCGTCGTGCCGAGGCCGGGATGATCGAATTTGAGCGGCGCGGTGCGGTTGAGGCCGCCCATGAAGGCCGCGATGGCGGCGCGGTCGGTCTCGGCGATGCGATAGACCCTGGCGCCGTCGATCGATTCTCGGCAATGCCTGCCTGCAGGCCGTTAAGCGCCTTGTGCATGTCCATGACCAGGAGATGTAGCGAATCCCCCTCCCCGCGCCTGGCATGGGTGAGTGCCGCGATGAGGTCAGCCTGCAGGAGATCGCCGTCGATGGACGGGAGTTGCGAGAGGGCCGCCAGTCGCTGCTGGAAGCCCGCATGCTGGCCATCGCCTGCGGCCGTCGCGGCGAAGGGCGCCAGCATCGCCGCCATATCCGCCAGGACCAGATCGAGCGCCGCCTTGGCTGAAGGGATGTGGTAGCAATCGCCCTGCCGGCTGGCCCCGTTCAGGCCGCGTTCGAGGGCGAGATTCTCCAGCCCGGGCATGCGCGATTCCTGGACCAGGGTCGGTGCCTTGCCATCCGGCCGATCGGCCTGCGGCGCGGCGGATTGCAGACAGGAGGAGACGATCTTGATGCGGTCATTGGCGGTGAGCGCACGATCGATGAGGTCGGGCAGCATCAGGCCGGTCTCGTCGAGGATTTCGGCGATGAGGGCTTTCTGGACCATGACTTGCTTCCTTGCGGGAGAATGTGGCGACGTGGATCAGGCGACGACGTGATAGCCGGAATCGATGAAGGTGATGTTGCCGGTGATGTTGGCGGCAAGATCGCTCACCAGGAACGCCGCCATGGCGCCGACATCGTCGACCCCCGCCAGATGATGGGTCGGGCCGCGCCGTGTGGTGTCGTCGATCAGGCCGCTGAAGCCGGGAATGCCGGAGGCGGCGCGGGTGGCGATCGGCCCCGGCGAGAGCACGTTGACGCGGATGCCACGAGGCCCGAGTTCGCTCGCCATGTATTGTGCGGCGCATTCGAGAGCCGCTTTCACCGGCCCCATCAGGCCGTAATTGTCGACCACCTTCTCGGCGCCGTAATAGGAGACGGTGAGCAGCGCGCCGCCCTTTTCCATCAGCGGTTCGGCGAGCCGCGCCATGCGCATGAAGGAATGGCAGGAAATGTCCATGGCGCGGCCGAAACCGTCGCGCGAGCTGTCGACCAGGCGACCTTCGAGATCGACCTTGGGCGCATAGGCGATGGAATGCAGCAGGAAATCGAGCTTGCCGTAGCGCGTGCCGATGGCATCGAAGGTGGCATCGAGCTGGTCGGGATGTTCGACGTCGCAGGGCAGGAATATCTCCGCCGCCATTTCATCTGCCAACGGCGCCACATGGCTGCGCGCCTTGTCGTTGAGATAGGTGATGGCGAGATCGGCCCCGGCCGCGCGAAAGGCCTTGGCGCAGCCATAGGCGATGCTGCGATCGTTGGCGATGCCGACGACCAGGCCGACCTTGTCCTTGAGTGACAACATGGGTGATCCTCAAATCTGCATGACATAGGTGCCGGGTGCAGCACCAAGGCCCTTGCCCGGTTGGGGGCAGCGATCGGTTTGCGCGGACATTGGCGGCGCAGCCAATCGGTCCAGGCTGGCCACCAGGAACCCTCATAGCGCGGGGCCTGCTCCAGCCAGGTGTCGGGATCGACGAAGGGATCGGCGGGACCGTCTGCGGCCATGCGGTAATGGCGGCCCTTATGACCGGGCTCGGAGACGATGCCGGCATTGTGGCCGCCCTTGGTAAGAACGAAGGTCACATCGGCGCGGCTGAGCAGGCGGATCTTGTAGACTGAGCGCCAGGGAGCAATGTGATCGGTCTCGGTGCCGACCGCGAAGATCGGCACGCGGATGTCCGAAAGCGCCACCGGGCGCCGGTCGACCAGATAATGCCCCTGGGCGAGTTCGTTCCGCACGAACAGGCGCTGTAGATACTCGGCATGCATCCGGTGCGGCAGCCTGGTGGAATCCGCGTTCCAGGCGGTGAGGTCGGTGCCCACCTCCCGCTCGCCCAACAGGTACTGGCGCACGAAGCGCGCCCAGATGAGGTCGTTGGCACGCAGCAGTTTGAAGGCACCCGCCATCTCGGCGCCGTCGAGGTAACCGCGCTGCCACATGATGTCGTCGAGGAAGGCTACCTGATCCTCGCTGGTGAAGACCTTGATGTCGCCGGCCTCGGTGAAATCAGTCTGCGCCGCCAGCAGGGTCATGCTGGCCAGCCGCCGCTCGCCTTCGCGCGCCAGCCTTGCCGCCTCGATGGCGAGCAGAGTGCCGCCCAGGCAATAGCCGCAGGCATGGACCGAGGCGCCGGGGCGGATCGTGGCGATGGCGTCGAGCGCCGCGCCAATGCCGCCGGCGCGGTAATCGTCCATCCCCCAATGGCGCTCTGTCGGCCCAGGATTGCGCCAGCTGATCATGAAAACAGTGAAGCCCTGCGCCACCAGATAGCGCACCAGCGAGTTCTGCGGCGAGAGGTCGAGGATATAGTATTTCATAGTGCGGCACCTTGGCCGTCGTCTCACCGCCGGACCTGTTCTGTGCTCCGTGCAGGTCCTCGGCAAGGTTGCTGAGGCCGCGCAGGAGATTGGTGCCGCGGCTGGCCATGGTCGTGTTCAGCACTTCGGGATTGCTGACCAGATGATTGGCCGGCGACCAGGCATCGAGGCATTGGCGCGTCAGGAAACCCACCACCCGCTCATGGCTGGTCTTGACCCCGTTGATGCCGGTGGTCGCCGCCTGCCACCAATCTTCCCAACGCAGATAGTTCTGATGGAGGAGGTCGAACGGCGGTTGCTGCCAGGCGGAATCGACAAAGCGCCGGTCGGGTTTAGAGGGGGCAGGTTCGTCGCTTGCCGCCCGCAACAGGTGCCGGCCGCCATCCTCCAACGCCGCGGCCTGGATTTCGCAGGCCTTCAGCCAGAGATCGAGACGCTTGCCCGGCGCGTTGGTGAGATGAAGCAGCCAATCCGCCAGCGCCAGCGAGATGATGGTCGGGCTCAGCGAACCGGTGAGGTGCCCTTCCAGGGCATGCAGCATGCGGTCAAGATCATGAAGATCGCCAGGGTCGCGAGACCTGTTCGGGGCTTCTTCGATCGATGCGGACTGGTTCTTGCGGGCTGCGAGCTTGCCGCCATTGATGTTGGTCGCCACGCCGTCGTCCATAGATAGCCAACCCCCTCACTGCGTCACGTCTCCGGATGCTGCTGGGGTACACGAGGAAGGTTGCTGTTTTATGGCTATGTGTGCGCTGCGGCATTGTGGCGTGGAGCGGCTATCTCGGGCCGGGCTATCTAGCTGTCACGAGGTCTGGTTTAAAACGGACCAAGCGCCCCTCCAAAATGGACAGCGCCTGTTATTTCACTGATTTATATGGAAAATTTGGGGCGAGTGACGGGAATTGAACCCGCAACCTCTAGAATCACAATCTAGCGCTCTAACCAATTGAGCTACACCCGCCGCCGGGGCAGCACCGAGAGCTTGTCTCGGGCATGCGGCAGCGATGTAACCGACCCCCACCCCCACGTCAAGGATTACAGGGGCGCCGCGACAAAGGTGCCGGTGCCACCGGCCAAGACCCTAGCTGTCGCCCAGGTATAACTATTCGTCGCGTAGAGCCTGTCAGGGGCTGGCGCGGGACCTAAACTGCCGAACCGTTCCGGCCTGTCTTTCGCAGGGCCGGCAAGAAATTTTGATCGGGGAAACACCAATGCTTCAGCTAGCCAGCGGCATGAGCCGCCTCGGGACCGAATCCGCCTTTGAAGTGCTCGCCCGCGCCAATGCGCTCCGGGCCCAGGGGCGCAGCATCGTCGCCCTCTCCATCGGCCAGCCTGATTTCCAGACCCCGGCCCATATCGTCGAAGCCGGCATCAAGGCGCTGCGCGACGGCCATCATGGCTATACGCCCGCCAACGGCATCCCCGAAGTCCGCCAGGCGGTGGCCGACGACCTCAACAAGCGCCACGGCATCACCACGGTCGATCCCAACAATGTGCTGGATCGTGCCGGGCGGCAAGGTCACCATGTATTTCGCGATCATGATGTTCGGCGAGCCGGGGGCGGAGATCATCTATCCGAACCCGGGTTTCCCGATCTATGAATCGACCATCAAATTCTCGGGTGCGACACCGGTGCCGCTGCCGCTCCTCGAGGAGAACGGCTTCGGCTTCAAGGCGGAGGATGTGCTCTCGCGCATCACCCCGAAGACCCGCCTCATCATCGTCAATTCGCCCGCCAACCCGACCGGGGGCATCGTCGAGAAGGACGAGATCGACAAGCTGGTGAAGGGGCTGGAGCAGCATCCCAACGTCGCCATCATGTCGGACGAGATCTATTCCGAGATGCTCTATGACGGCAAGGTGCACACCTCGTTCCTCAAATACCCGCAGATCGCCGACCGGCTGATCATGCTGGACGGCTGGTCGAAGACCTATGCCATGACGGGCTGGCGCATGGGCTATTCGGTCTGGCCGAAGAGCCTCATCGAACATGCAACACGCCTGTGCATCAACGTCCATTCCTGCGTCAACGCCGCCGCGCAATGGGCGGGTGTCGCCGCCCTCACCGGCCCGCGCGACGAGGTCAACAAGATGATGGTGGCGTTCGACGAGCGCCGCCGCTTCACCGTGGCCGAGCTCAACAAGCTGCCGGGCGTTTCCTGCATCACGCCTTACGGCGCGTTCTACGCCTTCCGAACATCAAGGGGACCGGCTTCAAGTCGAAGGCGCTGGAAGTGGCGCTGCTGGACGAGGCGGGTGTCGCCAGCATCGCCGGCACCAGCTTCGGTTCCTATGGCGAAGGGTATCTGCGCATCTCCTACGCCAACTCGATCGAGAATATCGGCGAGGCGATCAAGCGCATCGGCAGCTTCCTGGAGAAGCGCAAGGCGGCGTAAAGCTGGCCTTCAAAGCGAAGAACAGGGCGGCCCACTGATGGTGAGGCCGCCCTTTCGTTGGAACTCAGGCGGTGGCGAGGTTGCCCGGCTGCTGACCGTAATCGCTGGCGCCGGCGGTGCCTGGCATCAGGAGGATGGCGAGACCGACCAGAAGCTGGACGAAGCTGATCGCGTAGACGACGGTCGACAATGCCGGAACGAATTGCAGGAGGGCTGAGACGATGCCAACCGCGATCACGGCCACCGCCCATTTACCGGGCTTGTTGAAATCCTGCAGGCGCTTGGCCATCAGGCAGTAATAGGGATAGGCGATCACGGCATAGAGGGCGATCACCAGGACCGACCCAAGCGCGCCAAGGAGGCTCACCAGCAGATAGGTGAGCACCATGTAGGGCACGGTCAGCGCCAGGCTGAAACCGAAATAGGGCAAGCGGGCGATGCGGCCTTCGTTGCTGAGATAGATTTGGCGGAGATCCATGTTGGTTTCCTTCGGTGGTCGAGCCCGTCCACTTGGCCCAGGGAAGAAAGTGAGGTCGGAGAAGATTGCAGACGCGGGAGTGTGTCGCGCCGCATCCGAAAAAGGTTCACGGCAGCCTTGTGTGAAGCGGGTCACTCCCCCGGCCCCGTGTCATTGGCTATGAGGGATGGATGAGCATTCTCTCAACCTGCAGCCGACAGGAACTGCCCAAAGAAGCCGATGCCGTGGTGATCGGCGCAGGTATCCAGGGCTGTGCCGCCGCCTATTATCTGGCCAAGCGCGGCGCCAAGGTCGTGGTGCTGGAAAAAGCCCGCATCGCCGGGCAACAATCGGGCCGCGCCTGGGGTTTCGTGCGCGCCATGGACCGGGATCCGGCGGAAACCTCGCTGATGCTGGCCTGCCTCAAGCTCTGGCAGGGGTTGGAAGCGGAACTGGGTGCCGATCTCGAATGGCGCCAGGACGGCAATCTGTTCATGGCCCGAGATGACGCTGAACTGGCGCGCTATGAAATCGGCGCGGCGCGCGACCGCGTGTTCGGTGTCGATACCAAGGTTATCACGCCCAGGGAAGTTTCAGCGCTCATCCCCGCTTTGGTCGATCCCGGCGTCGGCGCCCTATGGGGGCCCAAGGAAGGACAGGCCGAGCCGCGCAAGGTGTCCCACGCCTTTGCCGCCAAGGCCACGCAATTGGGGGCCCTGTTCTTCGAAGGTTGCGGGGCGGTCGGTAACGAGCGACAGGGTGGGTCCGTTACCTCGGTCCTGTCGGAAACAGGCACCATCCGCACAAAAATCGCCATTATCGCCGCTGGCGCCTCGTCGCACCGTGTGATGAAGGGGTTGGGGCTGGATCTGCCGCAGCAGATCGCGCGCTTTACCTGCTCGCGCACCAATCCGGTGCCACATCTCAGCAATATCGCCTTTTATGGCCATCACATCGGCTTCCGCCAGCGCGGCGACGGCACGCTTAACCTCGCCGAGGAGATGCAGGTCGATGTCGACCTCACCCTCGACCGGTTCCGGGCGCTGAAATGGTTCCTGCCGTCGCTGTGGGAGAACCGGCGGGCGACCTCGTTCGAGGTCAATGGCGTCACGGCGCGGGACCTGCTGCACCGCCTGCCTGGCCGGCCCGAGACGCAACAGCCCTGGATCCATGACCGCGACCCGGTGGTGCCGCCCAACATGAAGCGCGTGCGTAACGCCGTCGCCCAATTGGGCAAGTTGTTCCCGGTCGCCATGGGTGTGCAGGCGGTGGAAAGCTGGGCGGGCCAGGTCGATCTGATGCCGGACGGCATTCCGGTGCTGGGACCGGTCGCGGAGATTCCCGGCCTGTTGCTCGCCACCGGGCTTACCGGCCATGGCTTCGGCATGGGGCCGATCGTCGGCAAGCTGATGAGCGAGTTGGCGCTTGACGGCACGCCCAGCCTCAATCTCAACGCCTTCCGCTTCAGCCGCTATGCCGAGGGCAAGGTAGGGCGTTCGACGACGAAATACTGATCCTTAGAAATTCGCGACGATCTGAGCCGCGGCCGCTTCCCCGCTCGACATGGCGCCTTCGAACCAGCCCGCGGCATCTGGAGCGAGATCCGACGTCGCGAAAGCGAGACGTCCGGTGAGGCGCCAGGTTTCCGGGAGACAGGTCGGCGTCGGTGGCCGGTGTCGAGAGCCAGGTGCCACGGGCGAAGGGATCGGCGCACCAATCGTGCCAGTCCCAGCCGATGAGCTCCGCCTCCGGCAGCAGGCGGGCAAGCGCTGCCGCCACATCCCGGCGGCGATGGGGATCCCAGCTGCCGTCATCGAGGCCGAAGCCCACGACCATGATTGTATCTCCCAGCGCCGGATAGGGCGCAAACAGCCATTGCAGGCCGGAAAGCCCGCCGGTTGCCAGCGTCCCCTGGCGCACGCCCTTCACGCGCAGCCACAGCTTGATGGCGCGGCCGTCATGGCCACGGTCGGCCGCCTGCTGTTGCGACGGCGTGAGCGTCGCGCCGAAATCGATGTCGCGCAGCACATTGGCCGGCAGCGCGACGATGGCGGCTTTGGCCGCAAGGCTGCGGCCATCGCGGGTGGTGACGGTGACACGGTCGCTGTCGGCCGTGACATGGGCCACGGGGAAACCCAGTTGGAGCTTGGCGCCGGAGGCGCTGATCATGCGGTCGATGAGGGTCGAGACACCCGGCGACAGGGTATGGGTGAGCGCCTGCATCATCCCCTCGGGCGTGCCGTCGATATAGCCGCAGGAAGCGAGCAGTTCGCCGGTCGATACGGTCGCGGGATCGCCGGAGCCCGAGATGGTCCACCAGGCCATGAGCTGCGCGCGGGTGCTCGCCGGCACATTATGCCGGCGGAAATAATCGGCCATTGTCAGGCTGAGGAGCGGCTCGCCAGCACGGTCGTGGTCGAACCCGTCCTTCAGGCGCTTGGCATCGTCCACTACCTGGGCGATGACCCGGTCATAGGCTGTGCGGTCGGCAGCACTCACCGGCCCATCGTGGCGCAAGGTGGTGCCGTCATGCCAGAACCGGTCGGTGACCGGAGCGGTCGGGATGAGGTCGATGCCGTGGCGGCGGCAGGCCGCCTGCATGCGCCCATGCCAAGGCGTGATCCAGGAGCCGCCGAATTCCAGCAGCGGCCCCTGCCCCCCGAAGCCGCGGGTATAGCCGCGGCCGCCGGTCCGGCCATTGGCGTCGACGATGAGGCAGGATCGGCCGGCCGCAGCCAGCTTTTCCGCAGCGTGGGCGCCGGCCAAGCCCGCGCCGATGATGAGAATCTCGCTTTGCATGGCGGCGATCCTGCCCGGCCGCAGGCAGTGTCTCAAGAGCCTATTTCACGGCTGCCCAATTAATAGGCAGGGGCGCCCATAGATGAGGCAGGCGTTGTGCTGGCGCTATTTTTTGCCTCATGATTCCAGTCACTTGGCCGGTGGCACGGGCCTTGCTCTATCGCGCGGGCAGCCTCGTCGTGGCGCAAGAAGCACCGGCAACAGCATTGCGTAACAACATTGGGGAATCCCATGAAGAAAATTGAAGCCATCATCAAGCCGTTCAAGCTCGATGAAGTGAAAGACGCCCTCCACGAGGTTGGCATCCAAGGCATCACGGTCACCGAGGCCAAGGGTTTCGGCCGCCAGAAGGGCCACACCGAACTCTATCGCGGTGCTGAATACGTCGTCGATTTCCTCCCCAAGATGAAGATCGAAGTCGTGCTGGACGATGCCCTGGTTGAACGCGCCATCGAAGCCATCCGCCAGGCGGCCGCCACCGGCCGTATCGGCGACGGCAAGATCTTCGTCACCAACATCGAAGAGGTTGTCCGCATCCGTACTGGCGAGCGCGGTCTCGACGCCATCTAAAGCCCATCAGAAACACACTCCAAAAAACGAAATCGCAAGGAAACATCCCATGTCTGACATCAAGACGATCCTCAACATGATCAAGGAAAACGACGTGAAATACGTCGACTTCCGCTTCACCGATCCGTTGGGCCAGTGGCATCACCTGGCGCACCATGTGTCGACGGTGAACGAGGATCTGCTCACCGAAGGCGTCATGTTCGACGGCTCCTCAATTGCCGGCTGGAAGGCCATCAACGAGAGCGACATGACCCTCGCCCCGGACCTCGCCACCGCCGTGCTCGACCCGTTTGCCGCGCAGACCTCGCTCATCATTTATTGCGATGTGCTCGAACCGCTGACGGGCCAGAATTACGGCCGCGACCCGCGCTCGATCGCCAAGCGCGCCGAAGCCTTCGTGAAGAGCTCCGGTGTGGGCGACACCATCTATGTCGGTCCGGAAGCTGAATTCTTCGTGTTCGACGATGTGCGCTACACCGTCTCGATGCAGAAGACCTCGGTCGAGTTCACCTCGGAAGAGGCGTCCTATGTCAGCGACAAGAAGTTCGACGAAGGCAATCACGGTCACCGCATGAAGGTGAAGGGCGGCTATTTTCCGGTGGCCCCGCTCGATTCAGCGGGCGACCTCCGCGCCGAAATGCTGACGACGCTCGCCGCCATGGGCGTCGAGGTCGAAAAGCATCACCACGAAGTGGCTCCCGCACAGCATGAGCTGGGCGTGAAATTCGGTACGCTGGTTGCCTGCGCCGATGCGATGCAGAAGTACAAGTACGTCGTGAAGAACGTGGCCCATGCCTATGGCAAGACCGCGACCTTCATGCCGAAGCCTGTGAAGGGCGACAACGGTTCGGGCATGCATGTGCACCAGTCGATCTGGAAGAACGGCCAGCCGCTGTTCGCCGGCAACGGCTATGCCGACCTGTCCGAGATGTGCCTCTATTACATCGGCGGCATCATCAAGCACGCGAAGGCCTTGAACGCCTTCACCAACCCGTCGACCAACAGCTACAAGCGCCTGATCCCGGGTTTCGAAGCCCCGGTGTTGCTGGCGTATTCGTCGCGTAACCGCTCGGCGTCGTGCCGCATCCCGTATACGGCGAGCCCCAAGGGCAAGCGCGTCGAAGTGCGCTTCCCGGATCCGACCGCCAACGTCTACCTCGCCTTCTCGGCGATGGTGATGGCCGGCCTTGATGGCATCGCCAACAAGATCCATCCCGGCGATCCGATGGACAAGAACCTCTACGACCTTCCGCCGGAAGAGTTGAAGCAGGTGCCGACCGTGTGCGGCAGCTTGCGCGAAGCACTCGAGTCCCTCGACAAGGACCATGGCTTTCTGCTGAAGGGCGACGTGTTCACGAAGGACTTCATCGAATCCTATCTCGAACTGAAGTGGGAAGAGGTCTACGCCCTCGAGCACACGCCGCATCCGATCGAATTCCAGATGTACTACTCGTCCTAAGAGAATCCTTGCGGCAGTACGACTTCAGCGGCTGGGGCAACCCAGCCGCCATTTTTTTGTTCCTATGACAGGGATGCATTCCTGGTTCAGGCTTAAGGAACAATTCATAAAAATTGCGCAGACTTGCCCCACATCCACGCAGGGGGGCCGTATGAAGCGCCAGATGTCACTCCGCTCGCGTCTGTTGATCGCAGGCATCGCCGCCGTCATCGCGATCCTGGTGACAGCCGGCGTCGGCCTCTTCGGCATGCTGCGCAGCAATGCCGGTCTCGACATCTCGATCACCTCTACCAGCGCCGTGCTCAATCAGAAGCAGGCGGACATGATGCATGACGCATTGCGCGGCGACGTGCTCTTCGCGCTCGTCACCGGTCCCTATGGCGCGCAGGAAGACCAGGAATCGATCAGGACGGATCTCGCCGACCATGTCGCCTCGTTCGAGGAATCAATTGCCCGCCTGCAGGCCCTGCCCCTCTCCCCGGAGATCCGCACCGCCGTCGACGAGGTGGTGCCGCCGCTCAAGGCCTATATCACCGCCGCTCAGGAGATCGTAGACCTGGGCCTCAAGGACACGGTAGCCGGGCGCGAGAAGTTTCCGCAGTTCATGGTCACCTTCACCGATCTCGAAGGGCGCATGGAAACACTGGGCGAGTTGATCGAAAGCCTCGGCAATAGCGCCGGCGCCGAAGCGCAGGCCACCAATCACAAATTGATCACCATCATTGCCATCGCGTCGGTGCTGGCCATGGTCGGCCTCATCGCCATCAACTGGGTCATCGCCGGCAGCATCACGCGGCCGATCCGCGGCATGATCCTGGCCATGGAGAAATTGGCGGCCGGCGACAAGCTGATCGACGTGCCCGGTCTCGACCGCGGTGACGAGGTCGGCCACATGGCCCAGGCGGTGCAGGTGTTCAAGGACAATGCTGTACGCGCCGACAATCTCGCCGAACGGCAGAACAGCGACCAGCAGCGGCGCGAGGAGCGCACGCGACAGATTGAAACCTTGTGCCAGGATTTCGACCGCCAAGTGATGAAGCGGCTGGAGATCGTGACCGGGGCGATCTCGGAAATGGAAACGACGGCACAGTCGATGTCGCGGGTGGCCGAGCAGGCAGCGGCGGAAGCCACCCATGTCAGCACGTCGTCGGAAGCTGCGTCGGGCAGCGTCAACGCCGTGGCGGCCGCCACGGAAGAGCTCGCCGCCTCGATCGGCGAGATCGGGTCGCGCATGCACCGCTCGCGCGAGATCGCCGGCCAGGCTGCGAGCCAGGCGCTGGCCACCAACGCCCAGATCAAGCAGCTGGCGGAGGCCGCGCAGAAGATCGGCGCCGTGGTGCAGCTCATCACCGATATCGCCAGCCAGACCAATCTTCTGGCGCTCAACGCCACCATCGAGGCAGCGCGCGCGGGCGAAGCCGGCAAGGGCTTTGCCGTGGTGGCGTCGGAAGTGAAAAACCTCGCCAACCAGACCGGCAAGGCGACTGAGGACATTTCGCTTCAGATCAACAGCATCCAGTCGGAAACCGGCCAGGCGGTGGAGGCGATCGAGAGCATCGCCAGCACGATCGACGAGATCAACCAGATTACCAGCAGCGTCGCGACCGCGGTCGAGCAGCAGAACGCCGCCACCAAGGAAATCGCGCGCAGCGTCGAGCAGGCGGCAAGCGGAACGCGCGACATGTCGATGAGCATTCAGACCGTGACCGATGCCGCCGGGCAGACCGGTGCCGCGGCCGGACAGATGCTGGGGTCAAGCAGTGCGCTTTCCGGCGAAGCCAGGGCTCTGCGCCAGGAAGTGGAGAATTTCCTGTCCACCATCCGCGCGATGTAACGATCGCGCCGTTGGGGTCGAACTCAAGCCTTGCGATAGCTCGCGGCGACGTCGCAGTAGTGTTTGGCGGAATAGGCGAAGTAGGCCATTTCCTTGTCGCTCAAAGGACGCATCAATTTGGCGGGAGAGCCGGCCCAGAGTTCGCCCTTGCGGACGCGCTTGCCGGGCGTCACCAGGGCGCCGGCCGCGACCATGCCGCCGCCTTCCACGACAACGCCGTCCATGATGCAGGCCTTCATGCCGATGAAGGCGCCGTCCTCGATGGTGCAGGCGTGCAGCAAGGCCATGTGGCCGACAGTGACGTCGCTGCCGATCACGGTTTTGGTGCCCGCGGCCCCTTCCCGCTCGTGATTGACGTGAATGATGGTGCCGTCCTGGATGTTGGTGCGCGCGCCGACGCTGATCGAGTTTGAATCGCCGCGCAGCACGCAGCCGAACCAGATTGAGGCTTCGGGCCCGATCTCGACCGCGCCGATGACGACAGCGGTCGGGGCGATGAAGGCATCGGCGGCGATCCGGGGCAGCACGCCCTCATACGGCAGAATGACAGCGCTCATGCTCATAGCCCCAGCATCAGGTGAATGTTCTGCACGGCGGCACCCGAGGCGCCCTTGCCGAGATTGTCGAGGCGCGCCACCAGCACGGCCTGGCGCTCGGCCTCATTGGCGAAGACGCGGAGCTCGAGCTTGTCGGTATTATTGAGCGCTTCGGGTTCCAGCTTGCCAGAGCTTTCGGCATCCAGCACCTGCACCAGCTTGGCGCCGGCGAAATGGGCGGCGAGTGCTGCCTTGAGATCGGCGGCCTTGGGCTTGCCCGACAGCGTGTCGAGATGGAGCGGATCGAGACCAGCATGCCTTGGCGAAAATGGCCCACCGACGGCACGAAGATCGGACGGCGCGAGAGCTTCGCATAGGCCATCAGTTCGGGCACATGCTTGTGCGCAAGGCCGAGGGCATAGAGTTCAAAGGCCGGGCCGCCATCGCGTTCATGGGCTTCGATCATCGCCTTGCCGCCGCCGGAATAGCCGCTCACCGCGTTTACGGTGACGGGATGATCGGGAGCCATCAGGCCGGCATCAATGAGCGGGCGCAGCAGCGCAATGGCGCCGGTCGGATAGCAGCCGGGATTGCTGACCTTGCGTGCCTTGGCGATCGTCTCAGCATGGCCTTTGGCAAGTTCGGGAAAGCCATAGGCCCAGTTTGGTGCCACGCGGTAGGCGGTGCTGGCGTCGAGGATCTTGGGCGCCTTGTCGCCGAGGCTGTCGGCCAGCGCCACGGATTCCTTGGCGGCGTCATCCGGCAGGCAGAGCACAACTAGATCGACCTCGGCCATCAACGCGCGGCGTGCATCTGGATCCTTGCGCTTGTCGCCGGTCAAGCTCTTGAGTTCGATGCCCGGCACATCCAGCAAACGCTCGCGGATGCCGAGGCCCGTGGTGCCGGCTTCGCCGTCGATGAAAATCCTGGCGCTCTTTGCCATTTGATCCTCTGCAATATGGCGGTGGATATTGCCCAAAGAAAAAGGGGTGCGCAATGCGCACCCCTTTTGCCAAACCCCAGTGAAGTGGTCGGGGCTGGTAGACGCGCTTAGCGCTTCGAGAACTGGAAGCTACGGCGGGCTTTCGCACGGCCGTACTTCTTGCGCTCGACGGTACGGCTGTCGCGGGTCAGGAAGCCCTCTGCCTTCAACGCGCCACGCAGATCGGGCTCGAAGTAGGTCAGCGCCTTGCTGATGCCGTGACGCACGGCACCTGCCTGGCCCGACAGGCCACCACCGACGACGGTGACGACGACATCGAACTGGCCAGCGCGGTTCACGACGCCGAACGGCTGGTTGATCATCATGCGCAACACGGGGCGGGCGAAATAGACCGTCACATCGCGGCCGTTGACCTGGATCTTGCCGGAGCCCGGCTTGATCCAGACGCGGGCGATGGCGTCCTTGCGCTTGCCGGTCGCATAGGAGCGGCCCTGGGCATCGACCTTGCGCTCGTATTTGGGCGCGGCGACGGTCTCTGCAACCACGCCACGGGCGGCGGTACGGAGATCCTTCAGGTCAGTAATCTTCTGCGGTTCTTGCGCCATGATTACGCAATCCTCTTGTTCTTCGGGTTCATGCCGGCGACGTCGAGCGTCACGGGCGTCTGGCCCTCATGCGGGTGCGCCGTGCCGGCATACACGCGCAGGTTCTTCATCTGGGCACGGCCGAGCGGTCCACGGGGGACCATGCGCTCGACGGCCTTGATGATCAGGCGTTCGGGATGCTTGCTGCTGAGGATCTTGCCCCAGGAACGCTCCTTGATGCCGCCCGGATGACCGGTGTGGTAATAGAAGATCTTGTCTTCCAGCTTCTTGCCGGTGACACGGACCTTCTCCGCGTTGATGATGATGATGTTGTCACCGCAATCGACATGCGGCGTAAAGGTGGTCTTGTGCTTGCCGCGGAGGTGATTGGCGACGATCGACGCCAGTCGACCCAGAACGACGCCTTCGGCATCGATCAGGACCCACTTCTTCACTACCTCGGCAGGCTTCGCGGAAAAGGTCTTCATGACACTTCACTCAAGCGTTATTGCCGTCGAAGGGACCGCCCCTTCGCTCTCGCAGCGGGTGATAAAGGGAGTGGCGCCGGCTGTCAACGGCTTTGTTGCGGTTGCTGTTCTAGTCACTCAACAAAATCAATCACTTAACAGAGCGGTATCCAGATACCATCAAGTATCGTCATGGAGTTCTGGACTTTTTACGATCGCCTGTCAATTATGCTGCAAATCAAT
This sequence comes from Rhodospirillaceae bacterium, assembly GCA_016712715.1. Classification (NCBI taxonomy): domain Bacteria; kingdom Pseudomonadati; phylum Pseudomonadota; class Alphaproteobacteria; order Rhodospirillales; family Rhodospirillaceae; species Rhodospirillaceae bacterium. Next base: position 494,246 of record JADJQM010000001.1, on the reverse strand, counting down.
CACTTAAGGTAGGGACGGTGCCCAAAGTGACCCTCGCGGCGCTCTCGAACGAGACGCTGAACCAGCAATTCATGCCCAGAATCGCAGTCCCTGATCACGAAAAGTGGCTGGCGGAAGACCTGGAATTGTCCGCCAAGGTCCGTGCCCGGCCCGGTGCCCGGCTCGATATCGCCTATGGCCCAGGGCCGCGGCAGAAGCTGGATATCTTCCCGGCCGCGAAACCGGATGCGCCGATCCTGGTCTGGATCCATGGCGGCTATTGGCGGGCTCTCTCCAAGGAGCACTACACCAGCATCGCCCCGCCGCTGCTGGAGGCGGGTGCCGCCGTGGTGCTGGTGGGCTATGACCTCTGCCCGAGCATCACCTTGTCCGAGTTGCTGGCGCAGACAAGGGCTGCCCTGCGCTGGCTGCGTGGGCATGCGGCGGAAATGGGGGGCGATCCCGACCGACTGATCCTTGCCGGAAATTCCGCCGGCGCTCATATTTGCGCCATGGCCCTGCAACATGATTGGACGGGCGAGACGTTCCCCGTTGAGAGCATCCGCGCCGCCGCCCTGATTACCGGTATCTACGATCTGGCCCCCGTCCCGCTCATCCCGGTGCAGGATGAGGTGCGCCTGACGCCGACCGATGTGGCACAGCTGTCGCCCATGCTGCTGCCGATCCGCGCCAGGGCAAAATGCCTGGTCGCGGTCGGTGGTGACGAGCCGGAGCTGTGGATCGGCCAGTCGCGCGACTATCAGGCCAAGCTCAGGGAAGCGGGTGTCGATAGCACGCTGATGGTGGTGCCGCAGCGGCATCATTTCTCGATCACCCGCGATCTTGCCAATCCCGGCGCCCCCCCTCACCCAGGCAGTCATCGCGCTCCTCGATTCATGACCGATTACAACCGCACACCCAGCGCCATCTATGACAGGATCGGCAGCGGCTATGACCGCACGAGGCGCGCCGATCCGACGCTTGCCAGCGAGATCGCCAAGTTGCTGCAAGTCGAGTTTCCGCAGCCTGTGCTCGATATCGGCTGCGGCACCGGCAACTATACGATCGCGGTCGCCGACCGGAACGTGGTCACCATCGGCCTCGATCAATCGACGCTGATGCTGCGGCGGGCACGCGCGAAGGAACCGCGTCTCGACTGGATCGCCGGCCAGGCCGAGGCCCTGCCCTTCGCCGACCGGAGCTTCGCCGGCGCCTTCTGCACCATGACCCTGCACCATCTTGATGATTTCAACGCGGTGTTCTCGGAAATCGCCCGGGTGCTGAAACCGGGCGGCCGCTTCGTCGCCTTTACTGCTTTGCCGGAACAGGCGGAGAAGTTCTGGCTCAATGCCTATTTCCCGGAACTGATGCGCCGCGCGGTCGAGCGCATGCCGAGCCGGGAGCGCATCGAGGCATCGCTTTCGGTTGCGGGCCTGAAACTTGCGGAACTGGTGCCGTTCAACGTACCCGAGCGGCCGGTGGACTTCGTGCTCTATTGCGGCAAGCACCGGCCGGAGCTTTATTTCGATGCCAAGGTGCGCGGCAATATTTTCGCCTTCACCGCCCTCGACCTCGCGCAGGAAGTGGGGCCAGGGCCTTGCGCGACTGGACGAGGATCTGAGCACCGGACACTTCGCCGCAGCAACCGCACCCTATAGCGATGCGCTGGGCGATTACGTGCTGCTGGTAGCGGAGAAGGCCAAGTAAGCCCCCTCACCCCGACCCTCTCCCCGCAAGCGGGGCGAGGGAGTTTCCACCGAGTTCGATCCATAGCCCCTCGCCCCTATGGGGTGAGGGGAACTCTTAGCCGGCAAAGGCCTCGCCGAGCGGCATCAGGCGCAGGCCTTTGCGCAGATGCTTGTAGGGCAGCGCGCGATTGTCGACCGGGTTGTCACCGGCCGCCGCCACGATCAGGATCTCTTCGGCGATCGGCTGGAAATCGGCGCGAAAATGCACCGAGCTCTTCAACGCGAGGATCTTGGCCTCGGTCGGCTCGACGCCGACATGGCGCAGCATCGCCTGGTCAGCAGCCTGCTGCTTCCGGCTGGTGACGACGATCCTGGTGCCGCCGATACCAAGCAGGGCCATCGGCCCCAACTGCATGTGATTGCCGCGATAGAAGGGGCCGGTCGCCTTGAAGCTGCCGTCGCCCAGGGCCAGCACCTTGAAGCGACCACGGAATTTCTCCAGCCCCGGCGAGCCGCACCAGGCGCCGATGCCGCGCTCGAAGGTGCCATGAAGGCCGGTTTCATGGGCGATGCGCGCCGTCTCGGGATCATAAAGATTGGCGAAGATAGCGCCTTCGGCCTGCAGGCTGACAAGGGCTTCAAGCAGATCGACGGAGTCCGAATTGCCGCCGGCGCCGGGGTTGTCCTGGGTATCGGCCAAAATGATCGGCCGGCCGGCTGTATGGCTCTTGGCGATCGCATAGCGGACCGCCTCGTCCTTCTGCCAGATTTTGCCGGCGAAGTCCTTCTCGGCCGCATTGACCATGCCGATCAACCGGTCGGCTTCCAGCTCAGCCTGTGCCGCGTTCTCGGCATAGGTGACAATGGCCGGACCGCATTCGGCGATATCGGCGGGGGGAAAACCGAAAGCAAAGGAGGCACTGACGGCACGACCCGGCGCCTCGGCCTCACCCACCACACGGTAGAGCGCGGCGGCCGGGTTGATGAGCGTGCATTGCCAAGGCAAGGGCACCAGGAAGTCGGCGCGGCGCATGGCCTTGGCCAGCGGCCCGTGGCGCAGCAGCCGGTCGAGAAGATCGGCCGAGCGGGCGCCGGTCTCAGCGAGGTCGACATGCGGATAGGTCCGGCAGACGACCAATGCTGAGGCATGGCGCAGCATGCGCTCGGTGAGGTTGGCGTGGAGATCGAGGCTCACCACGATCGGCAGGGCCGGGCCGACGATGGCGCGGATACGTTCCAGCAGTTCGCCCTCCCCGTCCTGGTGATGCTCGGTCACCATGGCGCCGTGGAGGTCGAGATAGAGCGCATCGAGCTTCGATTGCTGGCCGATCATGTGCAGGAGGTCGGCGGCGATGCGTTCAAACGTCTGGCGTTCGACATGGGCCGAGGGCGAGGCCGAGCACCACAGCAATGGGATGAGGTCATGGCTCAGGGCCTTGGCCTGGTCGATGAAGCCCGGCAGAGGGAGGTTGATGCCACGGAAGGTCTCGAACAGGGCATCGCCCCTGGTCAGGCCCGGCCAGCCATCGGCCTGCTCGAAATCGGCATAGCTCGCCTTCACCGGGGCGAAGGTGTTCGTCTCATGCTGGAAACCGCCGATCGCAATCCGCGCCATGTCTCAAATTCCTTCAACGCATATCTATCCGGGGACAACCATGAAGATTTTGGGAAGATAATCAACTCTTGGCGCAGCAGGGGCTTTGTGAAATCCTCACGCGCTGCCGGGTATAGGGGACAACGACTCGCAATGGCTCAAGCACCAATCTTCATGATTGAGGACGTCGATACGGCGACTCAACATGCAGCCACGGCCATCGCCGAGATGGCAATGCGGGAAATCTCGCCCACACCCGGCAATTTTTGCGTCTGGTACAATTATCTGGCGGGCTCGGTGCCAGATCTGAAGCGCGACCTCGATGCCCTGCTGCTGAGCGGCAAGACCATCTCGTCGAGCAATATCCAGGAGCTGTTCGACAAATACTTCCGCGAGCAAAGTGCCGAAGAGCGAATGCAGCAGACCGGCGACGAGCTGCAGACCACCCTGGCAGACGTCATTCGTCAGGTGGCGCAGGCGGGTCTTGATGCCAATGAGTTCGGCAAGACCCTGACCAAGGCCAGCGGGTCGCTCGGCACCGGGCGGATCGAGGCCGGCGCCATGCGCGACCTGGTCGGCGAACTGATCAACGCCACCAAGCTCATCGGCCAGAAGAACCAGGCGCTGGAAGCGCAGTTGAAGCAGAGCTCGGGCAAGATCACCGCCTTGCAGACGCGGCTCGATGCGGCGCGGCGCGATGCGCTCACCGATGCCTTGACCGGTATTGGCAACCGCAAGAGCTTCGATCTCTCGATCCAGTTCCGCGCGCAGCAGGCGACCGAGCAGCGATCAGATCTCTGTCTGATGATGATCGACATCGACCATTTCAAGAAGTTCAACGACAGTTTCGGGCACCGTGTCGGCGACCAAGTGCTGAAGCTGGTCGGCAGCAAGCTGAAGCAGGCGATCACCGGACAGGACAGTGCTGCGCGTTATGGAGGCGAAGAATTCGCGGTGCTGATGCCGCTCACCAAGATGTTCGATGCCGTCGACAAGGCGGACAAGTTCCGGGTGGCACTTGGCGCCCAGTCCCTGAAGAACCGCACCACCGGCCAGGTCTATGGCGCCGTCACCGTCTCGGTCGGTGTTGCGCGCTATCGCCTCGGGGAATCGCTGGAGAGCTTCGTGACCCGGGCCGATCAGGCGCTCTACCGCGCCAAACATGAGGGCCGCAACCGGGTGGTAGCCGAGGCCTCATAACTGGATAAGGCGATTGCCGAGTTCGTTGCGGGGCTTTCCGTCGCTGGGAAAATGCGTGGCGAGGATGGTGCCCAGGGCCGCGATCGCCCCTTGATACCCCGCCTCCACTGCACCCGCCCGAACCTCGCCCGAGAAGGCATCGACGATGGCCTGCCATTCGCCCGGCGTGACGCGGCCATGGATGCCGCGATCGGCGATGATCTCGACATGATGCTCGGCCAGGCTCACGAAGAACAGCACCGCGTTGCGCTCGGCGGTGTCGGTGAGGCCCTTCGTTCAAAAAGATGGCCCGAGCGAGACGTCGTGCCGCTTCGGCCTTGAGGGAAGCAGGCGTCAGCCAGTCACCGAGAGGTGTCAGCTCAAGGAGCGCCAGCAGTACTAGAAAGACGGCGAACTCCGCCAGCAGCACATCGCCCGTGCTGGACCAGGGCAGCAGCAGCCAGGCGAGGAAGCCGGCCAGGAACGCACCGATCGTGGCGAGGGCCAGGCCGGTGACGCGGTATTCGCCGGCACGCCGGGCGATGACCGCCACCAGTTCGGCCCGCGATTGCTGTTCCACCGCCGCGATGGCCGCCTCGATGCGTTGTCGCGCTTGTTCGCCGATCATGCCTGATACCTCATTCCGATTGCCGCCTTACCACTTGCCACTGGCGCCACCGCCGCCGAACGAGCCGCCACCACCGGAGAAGCCACCGCCGGAACGGCCACTGCTTGAACCATAGGAACCGGAACGCGATCCTGAGCGACTGCTGGCCTCGACATACCAGACATAGCGCCGACGCTTCTTGTCCCAACGGCGGCGCAGGCTCAGCAGGAAGGAGATGGCAAAGAAGCAACCGACAGCCGCGAAAGGCACCAGATTCTCAGCCATGTTCTGCCAATCGATGGCATCACTGGATGCAGTCGTCTGTGCCGGCACCCGTTCGGCACCGCTCAGGACCGCGAGGATCGCCTCGAGGCCCGCCCGGACCCCGCCTTCCATGTCACCACGCTTGAACAGCGGGATGACGTCGGACTGGATGATGGCATTGGCGGTGGCATCGGTGAGATCGCCTTCCAGCCCGTAGCCCACCTCGATGCGCAATTCGCGGTCATTGGGGGCCACTAGGAAGACGATTCCGTTATTCTTGCCCTGCTGGCCGATTCCCCAGCTTCGCCCCAGCATCAGCCCCCAATCCTCGATCGGCCGACCCATGAGGTCGGGCAAGGTCACGATCACGATCTGGTTGGTCGTAGATTGTTCATGCGCCTCGATGCGCGCCGACAGGGCCGCCTCGGTGGCGTCCGAGAGAATGTTCGCACGGTCGATGACGCGGCCGGTCAGGGCCGGCAGCGGCGGATCCTCGGCACGCGCCAGGCCGCCCATGACCATGACGAGGGTCGCCAGAAGAATGAGAAAATGACGCAGGCGGATTGTCACCATTTGCCGCTCGCTCCCCCGCCGCCAAAGGAACCGCCACCACCTCTGAAGGAAGAGCCGCTGCTGCTAGATGAGGAGGAGCCGAAGCTTATCGAATTCGAACTGGAACTTGAACCTGATCCTGAATTCCAGGTCCAACCGCCATGGTTGTTGTTGTCGAATACACTGTCCGATCGTTCGTCGGGGCGCGCAGGGTAGACCTGCTCACGCCGGGTACCGATGCTCATCACCATGCCGATAAGAACAAGGACGGCCATGCCGCCGAACAGAACGACGATAATCACATTGCCATACCTGAACGGCGCCGAAACTGCGGGCACAGGGACGCTCGGATCGACGATCACGCGCTCGAGGGCGCCGATGGTGGCGTCGAGACCCGTCGCATAACGTCCCTCGCGCGCCGCCGGCAGCATGTAGCGCTGGATGATCTGGTGCGCCGTGGCGTCGGTGACGCGACCTTCAAGTCCGTAGCCGACCTCAATGCGGATCTCGCGATCCTTGGGTGCGAGGACAATGACGATGCCATCATCCTTGCCGGGACGGCCGATCTTCCAGGTGCGGCCGAGGGCCAGCCCCCAGCTTTCAATCGAATAGCGGCCAAGGTCGGGCAGGATCGCCACGACGATCTGGGTCCCGGTCTTCTGCTCGACCTTAGCCAATTGGGTCGTGAGGTCGCGCTCGGCGGCGCTGGTCAGCACATCAGCGAGATCGACCACGCGGCCGGTGAGCGGCGGTACGACGGGATCGGCGTTGGCGGCCGGCAGACCCAGCAGCACAAAGAGCGCCGCGAGCCACAGGTATCTGAGGGCGACCGATATCGGCAAGGCGAGCGCCTAATTGCCGCTGGTGCCGAAATCGACGGTGGGCACTTCCTGCTTGGCCGGTTCGACCTGGAGCTGCTGCATCGGCTCTCGGTCGCTGTAGAGGAAGCTCTTCCACAGTACGCCGGGGAAGGTCTTCAGCTCGGTGTTATAGATGCGCACGGCGTCGATGTAATCCTTGCGCGCAACCGCGATGCGGTTCTCGGTGCCTTCGAGCTGCGATTGCAAGGTCTGGAAACCTGCGGTCGCCTTGAGGTCCGGATATTTCTCGGCCACCACCATCAAGCGCGAGAGCGCCGAGGTGAGCGCGCCCTGATTGGTTTCGAAGGCGCGCATGGCATCGGGATTGGTGAGGAGGTCGGTCGGCAATTGCATCGTGCCGACCTTGGCCCGTGCCTGCACCACAGCTTCGAGCGTCGATTTCTCGAAATCGGCGGCACCCTTCACAGTCGCCACCAGATTGGGCACCAGATCGGCGCGGCGCTGATACTGGTTGAGCACCTGCGCCCAAGTCGCCTTGGCGACTTCTTCCTGGGATGGAATCTTGTTGATTCCCGTGAAGGCCCAGATCAGCAGCAGGGCAAGCAGACCCAGGATCGCAAAGCCAGCAAAACGCATTAGAGCACTCCAGATAAAAGGGGTTAGGCTTTCCAATGCGGCGGGGTGGTCCGCTCGAAATACGGCAAGGCTTCGATGCGGTTCATCCAGGCACCGACTTTCGCAGGCATGCTGGTGCGCGCAATTCCGAGGCCCGGCGACCGTTCATCGGCGCGTTGCGCGAGTCGCACATAGGGATAGGCAGCAAAATCGGCCAAGCCCAGATCGCCGGCCAGGAAATCCCCTTTCAGGCAACTCTCCAGGCGGTCGAGTTCATCCATCATCATCTTCTTGGCATTGGCCGTCCGTTCGGCCGTGCGCTCAGCCGCCGTCAGATAGACCGCCTGCTCCATCAGCTCGCTGCTCGCAGCCTGCAAATAGTTGTCAGCCTCGTTGACCATGCGGCGCACGGTGGCGCGTGCCTTCACATCCTTGGGCAGCAGCGGCTTTTCCGGATAGCGCTCCTCAAGATATTCGATGATGGCCGAGGATTCCCAGAGCGGGAAGTCACCATCAAGAATGGCGGGCACGCGGCCGCGCGGATTGATGGCCAGGAATTCCGGTGTCTTGGTGTCGTTGTTGTCGAAGCTCAAGCGCTTCGCCACAAAGGGAATGCCCTTGTGCTCGAGCGCCAGCCAGACCTTCCAGGCATAGGGCGAACCGGAACCGAAAAAGAAAGTTAGCGACATGGGTGTTTTCCTTCAGATGTCAGCGAAGCAATGGGTTTCGGCAGCGCCACCGGGATGGGTGACGGCGCCCTTCTCGGCCGTGCCGACCGTCTGGGCATAGCGCCACAGGGCGCCAGATTGATAGTCGGTCCGGCGCGGCTGCCAGCTCTTCCGGCGCTCAGTCAGCTCGGCGTCGGTGAGAGCCACCGAGATGTCGCCAGTTTCAGCATTGATGGCGATGATGTCGCCGTTCTCGACAGCAGGCCGATCGGGCCGCCCACCGCCGCTTCCGGGCCGACATGGCCGATGCAGAAGCCGCGGGTGGCGCCGGAGAAGCGGCCATCGGTGATCAGCGCCACCTTGTCGCCCATGCCCTGGCCATAGAGGGCCGCCGTGGTCGAGAGCATCTCACGCATGCCGGGGCCGCCGCTTGGGCCCTCGTAGCGGATGACCAGCACCTCGCCTTCCTTGAACTGCGCTGGTCGACCGCCTCGAAGCATCCTCCTCGCAATCGAACACCCGGGCGGGGCCGGTGAACTGCAGGCGCTTCATGCCGGCGATCTTCACGATCGCCCCCTCGGGCGCCAGCGTGCCCTTCAGCCCGACGACGCCGCCGGTTTTGCTGATCGCCTTCTTGACCGGGAAGACGACGTCCTGCCCGGTGGGGATCTTCACCCCGCGCACGTTCTCGGCGATGGTCTTGCCGGTCACCGTGATGCAGTCCCCGTGGATGTGGCCGGCGTCGAGCAGCGCGCGGATCACGATCGCCGACGCCACCCACATCGTGCATGTCCTTGGCGACGTAGCGCCCACCGGGCTTCAGGTCGGCGATGTAGGGCGTGCTCGCGGATGATCTTGGCCACGTCATGCAAGTCGAACTCGATGCCGGCCTCGTGCGCCATCGCCGGCAGGTGCAGCGCGGCGTTGGTCGAGCCGCCGGTCGCAGCCACGACCGCCGCCGCGTTCTCCAGCGACTTCCGCGTCACGATATCGCGCGGCCGGAGGCTGTGCGATCAGCCCATCACCGCCTGGCCGGACGCCTCGCCCAAGGCGTCGCGGCTTTCATAAGGCGCCGGCGCGCCGGCGGAGCCCGGAATGGCAAGGCCGATCGCCTCGGAGACGCAGGCCATGGTGTTGGCGGTGAACTGGCCGCCGCAGGAACCGGCCGAGGGACAGGCCACGCATTCGATGTCGTGGAGGTCGGCGTCGGAGATCTTGCCGGCCGAGTGCTGGCCGACGCCCTCGAACACCTCGACCACGGTCATGTCCTTGCCCTTGTAGCGGCCGGGCAGGATCGAGCCGCCATAGAGGAAGACCGAGGGCACGTTGAGGCGGATCATCGCCATCATCAGCGCCGGCAGGGTCTTGTCGCAGCCGGCCAGGCCGACCAGCGCGTCGTAGCAGTGGCCGCGCATGGTCAGCTCGATCGAGTCCGCGATCACCTCGCGGCTGATCAGCGACGACTTCATGCCGGCATGGCCCATGGCGATGCCGTCGGTCACGGTGATGGTGGTGAATTCGCGCGGGGTGCCGCCCGCCGCCTTGACGCCCTTCTTCACCGCCTGGGCCTGGCGCGCCAGGGTGATGTTGCAGGGCGCGGCTTCGTTCCAGGTCGTCGCCACGCCGACGAAGGGCTGGCCGATTTCCTTCTCGGTCATGCCCATGGCGTAATAATAGGAGCGGTGCGGCGCGGATTGGGGACCGACCGAGACGTAGCGGCTGGGCAGTTTCGACTTGTCGAAGCGGGCGCCGGTCATGGGATCCTCGTCAGCAGGCTGGCTACAGGGCTGGATCTGTCGCCACGATAGTGGCGCGTGGGGCGTTGGACCACAGGTTTTTCTGCATGGGCCAGCATCGGAATGGTGCCGGCACGGCACCTGTCAGATCAGCATCTTGTTGTCGGCCCCCGGGCGCCCGCCGGGAATGACCGCCACCATCAGCCGCTGCACAATCCGGTCCGTGCCCAAGGGCAGGATCAGGGTTTCCTCGGAGAAACTCTGTTTGTCGAAGGCGCCGCGCTTGCGATAGGCATAGGGGGCAACACCATCCACCACCTTGTCGTAGGTGCCTGCCACAAAGTCGCAATATTCCTGCATGCCGAGTTGGTCGAGATATTTGCCGGTGTAGTCCATGCCGGAAAGCGAGGCCAGGATCGAGCCGTCGAGCCGGAACAGATAACGACGGGGTTTCGCTTCGACGTCGACCAGCGTCACATAGCCGAGGATGAACTTGAATTCGCCGGGATCGATGGCGGAGGGTTCCGGCATCACGGCCTGCCCGCATTTCTGCCGCCAATAGGCGAGCAGCCGGACCAAGCGCTGATCCTCCAGGGTATCGAGGCAGGTTTCCGGAATCTCGGTCATGGTTCGGTTAGTGCCCATTCGGCGTCGGTCGCCGGCGTCGCGCGCGAGAGCGGCTGCAGGGGCAATTGCATGAGGTAGAACACGGAGACCGGCGACATGTCGCTGATGATGAAACTGAACTCCGCGGTTTCACCGGGTGCCACCGTGCTGCCGCTGAAGCCCAGCGTATCTTCGGGTTCGTCGAAGCGCTGCAGATCGGCAAAATTGCTGCGCGTATAGCTGGTGCCAATGAAGGAATTCTGCCCGAAACTAAGGCCATCGCTGTAGGGCGAATGGCGGGTCGTCACCTCGCGCAGCTCCATCTGGTAGTTGCGCCACTCGCGGCCGCTCTTGTTGATGACGATCTTCTTCATGGCGAAGGCCGAGACATGCTGGGAGCCGATGCGATTGCCGAAATCGCGGCCGAAATTGCGGATGGTGAGGGCGATGGCGCGATCGCCCGTCACCTCCTCGACCACCACGAAGGGATCGTCGAGGGTGCCGCTACCGCTGACCGAGACGAGGTTGAAGCCGCCAAGCTCGTCGGAAAAGACCAGGCCGGCATGGGCAATCGGCGCAGCGCCGGACACCGCCGGAACGCCCGGCAAAAAGATGGAGAGGGCCACGAGGCCCAAAGCGAGGCATGACGGGCGCATGCCACCATTATGGCGGCTGGCCCTATCCTCGCAAGCCCCCGATTGCCGCTTCAGCTTATGGGCGTCAGATCGCCGCCAGGCGCTCCATGGCCTGGGCCAGCTTGTCCCGGGTCTGCTGGATTTCCGCCAGCTTTTCGCGCTGTTCGGCGACCACGTCCGGGTCCGCCTTGGCGACGAACTGCTCGTTGCCGAGCTTGCGGGCGATCTTGTCGGCGTCGGCGGCAGCCTTGTCGAGGTCCTTTTTGAGGCGCGCCCGTTCCTTGTTGACGTCGATGACGCCGGCCAGCGGCAGCAGGATGGTGGCTTCGTCGAGGACGATCTGGGCTGCCCCCTTGGGGCCGTCGCCTGTCACTAGATCGATCCGGTCGATGCGCGCGAGGCGCCGGATGAGATCGCCATAGGCCGAGAGGCGACCTTGCGTCCGGGCATTCGCGTCGCGCAGCTGGATTGGCACCTGGGCGCCGGGCGGCACGTTCATCTCGGCTCGCAGCGTGCGGATCTCCGAGACCAGGCGGATGACCCAGTCGAAATCGGCGCCGGCCTCATGATCGACCGGCAGTTTTGAGAAATCGGGCCAGGGTTCGCCGATCAGTTTGCGGGTGTTGCCGTCGCCAAGCTTGCGGCCACATCCTCGGTGATGAAGGGCATGAAGGGATGCAGCAGGTGCAGCAATTGTGCCAGCACCCAGGCGGTGCAGGCGCGGGGCTCGGCGTTCAGCGGTTCATCCTCGCCCTGATGATCGGCTTGGTGAATTCGACATACCAATCACAGAATTCGTTCCAGATACAGCGATAGAGGGCACCCGCCGCATCGTTGTAGCGGAACTGCGCCATGGCGTGGTCGATCGCCTGCGCACAGGCGGCCAGGCGCCCGATCATCCAGCGGTTGACGGCGGCGGTCACCTTGGCTGGGTCGAAATCCGGATCAGCCCTGCATTCGTTCATGAGGCAGAAGCGCGTGGCGTTCCACAGCTTGGTCGCAAAGTTGCGATAGCCTCGACGCGGCTTTTGCCTGACATCTTGATGTCGCGGCCCTGGGCCGCCAGCGCGGTCAGGGTGAAGCGCAAGGCATCGCAGCCATATTTGTCGATGAGGTCCAGCGGATCGATGACGTTGCCCTTAGACTTCGACATCTTCTGGCCATGCTCGTCGCGCACGAGGGCATGGATGTAGACCGTCTTGAACGGCACATCGCCCATGAAGTGCATGCCCATCATCATCATGCGGGCGACCCAGAAGAAGATGATGTCGAAACCAGTGACAAGAACATCGCCCGGATAATAGCGCAGCAGTTCGGGTGTCTGTTCCGGCCAACCAAGGGTCGAGAACGGCCACAGGGCCGAGGAGAACCAGGTGTCAAGCACGTCAGGATCGCGGGCAAGGTCGACATCTTTGCCGTAATGCTTCTGCGCGGCGGCCTTGGCTTCCGCTTCGTCATGCGCGACGAAGATCTCGCCATCCGGACCGAACCAGGCCGGGATCTGATGGCCCCACCAGAGCTGGCGCGAGATGCACCAGGGCTGGATGTTGCGCATCCAGTCGAAATAGGTGTTTTCCCATTGCTTGGGCACGAAGACGGTCTTGCCCTCCTCCACCGCCTTGATCGCCGGCTGCGCCAGCTTATGCGCGTCGCAATACCATTGATCGGTGAGCCAGGGGTTCGATGACGACGCCGGAGCGGTCGCCATAGGGCAGTTGCAGGACATGGTCGTCGATCTTCTCGACGAGGTCGAGCGCGGTGAGGTCTTCCAGCACCATGTCGCGCGCCTTGAAGCGATCGAGGCCGCGATACTTCGCTGGCACGTTCTCATTGAGCTTCGCGTCGCGGTCGAAGATGTTGATCATCGGCAGGCTGTGGCGCTTGCCGACTTCAAAGTCGTTGAAATCGTGGGCGGGGGTAATCTTGACCGCCCCCGAGCCGGTTTCGGGATCGGCATGTTCGTCGGCCACGACCGGGATCGGCCGGTCGCAGAGCGGCAGCAACACGTTCTTGCCGATCAAATCCTGATACCGCGCATCCTCGGCATTCACGGCGACGGCGGTATCACCCAGCATCGTCTCCGGCCGCGTGGTCGCGACCACCAGGAAGCGGCCGGGCTGGCCTTCGACCGGATAGCGCAAATGCCACAACTTGCCCTTCGTCTCCTTCTGCACCACTTCGAGATCGGAGATCGCGGTGTGGAGCTTCGATCCCAATTCACCAGGCGCTTGTCGCGGTAGATGAGGCCTTGGCGGTAGAGTTCGACGAACACCTTGCGCACGGCGTTGTTGAGGCCTTCGTCCATGGTGAAGCGTTCGCGCGGCCAATCGGGCGAGGCGCCGAGACGGCGCAACTGGCGCGTGATGGTGCCGCCGGATTCAGCCTTCCACGCCCAGACCTTTTCCAGGAATTTCTCGCGGCCGAGATCGGCGCGCTTGACGCCCTGCTCGGCCAGCTGCCGCTCGACCACCATCTGTGTAGCGATGCCGGCATGGTCGGTGCCGGGCTGCCACAGCGCGTCCTTGCCCTTCATGCGCTGATAGCGGGTGAGGATATCCTGCAGCGTGAATGTCAGCGCATGGCCCATATGGAGGCTGCCCGTCACGTTGGGCGGCGGCATCATGATGGTATAGGGGACCTTGTTGGAGGTCGCATGGGCGGCAAAGGCCCCGGACTGCTCCCAGGCATCGTAATGCTTCTTCTCAACCTCGGCGGGTTGGAACGTCTTTTCCAGCATCGCTGGGGCACCCTTATTCCTGGAGTATTTCAAGCTTTGGCGGGAGTTATAACGATCCCGGCGCGCCAGTCAAACCGAGGGCCATGGGAGGGCTATCACCCGGATCTGTCGGTTGGGAAAAGAGGCGGAACGGCTGTTTAGCTGAGTTCGGCCTTGCGCGAGAGGCGCTCGACCTCACGCCGTACCAGGCGTTCGACGATTTCCTGAAGATGTTCGTCGAGCCAGTCCTTGAGCATCGGCTCGATCGCCTGACGTACCAGGGTCTCGACCAGCAACCCATCAAGGGAGGTGGCGCGGGACGAACTGGTGGTCTGCGGCTTCCTGGCCATCAGTTGCGCCATGGTGGCGGCGCTGGCGGCAGCGACATCGGGCGAGATCAGGTCGCTGTCCATTGGGATATCGGCCGCCTCGGACGGGCTTGGCCGGCCTGGTTGGACCGGTTCACCGTCATCGGCGGCAGCGCCCTGTGCGACGGGTGCCGGTTCGACCACGTCGAATTCGATGTCGGCGGGACTTTCCTCGGGAACGGCTGCGACCGGTTCTGGCAAGGGTGCTGGTTCCGGCAGCGGTTCGGGTTCGGGCAAGGGTTCCGGCTCAGGCATCGGAGCCGGTGCGGGCGCTTCGGCCTTGGCTGGCGGCGGCGGTGCGACGGGTGCTGGTGCCGCCTCTTCCTTGAGTTCCACAACGTTGCTTTCGCCCACGACCATATCGGTCAGGACGAGCGCGTCGTCATCCTCTTCCTCTTCCGCGGCATGGCCATTGACGGCCGGCGCCGCGGGTTCTTCCTTCGGCTCGCCGTCTTCGGAGATGATGCGCCTGATGGAGGCGAGAATCTCCTCCATCGACGGTTCTTGATTGCCCTTGGCGTCCGACATTCACCAATCCCTGACCGGGTCACTCTGGCCCGGCGCTGCAGTCGAGATTGCTGTCTTGCAATCATCGTGCCGAACCGAGTCGCTCCCAGCTATGTCGGCTATCGTAACGTCTTTATTGGCATTTCTCAAGAAATGGGAAATTGCCTGAGCCGTTACACCAGATATAGCCAGCCAAAGCTCCGACGAAAGCTGCCGCCCTACTCCACCGAAGGTCCGGTACCGATGAATTTATTGCGCACATCGTCGTAATGCTGGGTCGGATCGTAGACACCGACGTTGAGCGCGAGTTCAGAGGCCGTCAGGCGGCCCACGGCTGCCAGGACCTGGTAGCGCGCGACCACGAGGGTGGTCTGGGCCTGGACCAGGCTCACCTTGACATTGAGCGCTTGCAACTCGGCATCGAGCACGTCGAGCACCGTGCGGGCACCAACCTGTTGCTCCTGCTTGACGCCATCAAGCGCCACTTCAGTGGCACGGACTTGCTCCTTGAAGGATTCGATCTGGGCGAGAGCCGTCTCGTAGGACTGCCAGGAATCGACCGCGGTCTGCTCGCCGGCGCGGACGGCTTCGTCAATCTGGCGGCGGCTTTGCTGATAGAGCTGCTTGGATTGGCGCACGCGCGCATCGGGCGCGCCAGCCTGATAGAGCGGCACACGCAGCACGCCGAGAACCTGGCCAACATCGTTCGACTGATCTTCGCTGCTCTGTTCTTCGCTGCGGGTCCACGACCCTTCGATCGAGACCGTCGGCAGCAGTTCGGAGAAGGCCACGTCGATATCGTCCTTGGCGGCGTCGGCTTCGAACTTGGCAAAGACGATTGCCGGCGCGTTGATCGACTGCGCCACTGCTTCATCCTTGCTGGCCGGCAGGTCGAGGGTGGTTTCCGGCATCTTTAGGTCGGTCGGTTCTTCGCCGATCACCTGGCGATAGACGGCGATCGAGGCGGTGAGATTACCTTCGGCGGCGATACGGTCGGCGATGGCACCCTGCAGGCGGGATTCAGCTTGCGCTACGTCGGTGCGGGTAACTTCGCCCGCATCGAAGCGATCGCGCGTCGCCTGCAATTGCTGGCCGATGACGTTTTCGTTGTTGCGGTTGAGTTCCAGCACGGCCCGGTCGCGCACGACCTGCATATAGGCCTGCACGGCCTGCAGCAGAACCTGCTGTTCGGAATTGGCCAAGTTGGCGCGGCCGGAGCGCACGCGGTTCTCGGCGGCGGAGGTCGATGAGACCGTCTCGAAGCCACTGAACACGGGCTGCGAGACAGTGACGCCGAAGGTGCGCGATTCCAGATTCTGATCGAGCAGCAAAGGTGTGTTCTGTTCGATCCAGGTCTTGCCGGCCTCGGCCTGACCGATCACCGTTGGTCGCCAGCCGCTCAGGGCTTCCGGTACCCGTTCGTCGGTCGCCCGCAACTGCGCGCGCGCCGCTTCCAGCGTCGGGTTGCCGGCATAGGCCTGCGCCAGGGCTTCGTTGAGATCGACCGCCAGGGCCGGTGTCACGAATGCGCCGCACAGCATGACCGCAAGAACAGCCGTCGCCGCATTTCCGAGATTTCGCCGCTTCATGATCCTCAACCGTCCCTTTTCAACCGAAAGAAATTATCCCATTACCTGATCAGTAGCGCGCCATGGTCGGGTCGACCAAGCGCGCCCAGGCATCAATGCCGCCAGACAGGTTCACCGCATTTACGTAGCCCTGCCGCCGCAGCCACAGGGTCGCATTCATACTCCGCATGCCGTGATGGCAGATCACCACCAGCGGCCGGTCGTCCGTCAACTCATCGCTCCGCTCCTGCAACTCTCCCAACGGGATCGCGCGCGAGGTGGCGATGTGACAAAGCTTGTACTCCCACGGCTCACGCACATCGAGCAGTTCCAGTGCAGCGCCCGCAGCGATGAGATCGAGCAACCGGGCCACATCGATTTCAAGCTCCTCCGCCCCCATGACGATCGTCAGAAGGCGAAGGAATGCGCGCGCGCAAAACCCGTCAGCAGGGGTGTGTTGGCATCGAACAAGACGCGCGTACCTGCAGCGGCCTTGTCGGCCCGCGTCAGCAGCATCGCGCGGCCGACGCCGCCGGCCGCATCGCGCTGCACGGTTACGAGTTTGCCATTCAACTTCAACTGGTCGATCAGGCGGGCCGAAATCTCCTCGACGGCGCCTTCGATGAGGATGGCATCATAGGGGCCGCCGACGGCATGGCCTTCCTGCAGCGGACCGGTTACCACCGTGACCGCAGCGCCGCTGCCGGCGAGCGAAGCACGGGCCAGTTCGGCGAGGGCGGGATCGCTTTCCAGCGCCGTCACGGATGCACCCAGCCTCGCCAGCAAGGCTGCGCCATAACCGGTATTGGCGCCGACCACGAGCACGCGCTGGCCTTGCTGCACATGCAGCGCCTGGACGAGGCGCGCCAGCACCATGGGCTCCATCATGAAGCGGTCATTGCCGAGTGGCAGATCGTCGTCGATATAGGCACGCGCCTGGAGGGCGCCGGGCGCGAAGCGTTCGCGCGGCAGCTCGGTCAATGCGGCGATCAAGCGTTCATCGGTGACCTTGTTGGTGCGGATCTGGCCATCGACCATGAAGCGACGCGCCGCTGCATAGTCCTTTGCGCCCGTCCGCATCATCGCCGAGTTCGTCGTTCCTGCCGTCGCCATCTGGTACCCCTTGGAATCGCACATCGTCGCTGGCCGGTGTCGCGCCGCCGTCGCTGCCGCCATCAATGCGGGACGCGCGATTCTTGCCGCCAACCATCTGGTCAGATTTATACCCGCATTGCCGCAATGCGACAAGCAGCCCCGCCGGGCAGGGCACGCGGTCTTGGCCGCCAATGGGTGAAAATCACCCCATTGTAACAGCGAGATGCGGCCCGCCAGTTTACCGGTTGAGGGCAATTTCCCACACTTGACCCTGGCCCGGTCCAGGCTCTATACGTGCGCTCGCCTTTCGGCGCCGGCCGGCTTGAGCTTCCCCGGCGGCGCCCGCAGGCCCGGTGGCAGAGTGGCCATGCAGAGGACTGCAAATCCTCGTACGTCGGTTCGATTCCGGCCCGGGCCTCCAAACACCCTTCCCCATACAGCACCACCGAAACCAGCCATTCAGGCTTGCCTGCGGAAGGCCCTGTTCCGATCATCACGGGCATTCGTTCCTGAAGGCATCCGCAGTGCGCGTCTACCTGCCAAAGCAAAAACCCCGCAGCTTGCGCTGCGGGTGTTCTCGGCAGGCCGGACGCCGGAGCGTCGGACCTTATTCGGCGTAGGTGACTTCGTCCGGGGTCGCTTCGAGCGGCATTTCTGCGCCGACATACTGCACCAGCTCGCCTTGCGCGGCGATGATGCGGTAGTTCGCGAAAGTCTCGAAGACGCGGGCCGAAACCAGATCGTCCTTGGACAAGAACAGATCGTTGGCGGCATCGAGCAGATCGAGCAGGCCGCGCTGGCCGATATCGAACTGCTGCTGGTAAACGTCCTTCGTCTGCTGGTTGGCATCGACCTGCTTTTCGAGGTTGGCGATGCTTTCCTGCTGCGTCTGACGGTCGGCCCAGGAGACGCGGACGTCTTCCTCGACTTCGCGCTCGCGCTGACGGAGCTGTTCGAGCTGCTCGTTGATCTGCTCCTTGAACTCTTTCGAGCGGGCGATGTCGGCGCCGCCACGATAGAGGTTGTACTGGACATTGACCAACGCCGCGGCGTTGTAGGTGTTGTCTTCACGGCCATTGGCGTGCTGGCTTGTGTTGCCGGTCAGCTGCAGTTCGACCTGCGGCCAGAAGACGGATTCTTCGATGTCCAGCTCGGATTCGGCGACCTGGATGTCGTGGCGTTCAAGCAGGATCTTCGGGTTGACCTGCATGCCGCGGGCAACCGACTGCTCGACATCCGCCGGGATCGGCAGGTCGGCGCCGGTGGCAACCGGCTCGAGGTCAGCCGGCGGCTGGCCAATGACGCGCTGGAAGGTCGCCTGCGCGTTGCGCAGATCGCCCTGGATCTGGATGAGGCTGGAACGCGCCGTCGCGAGACGGGCTTCGGCCTGACGGACGTCGGCGATGTTGCCGCCGCCGAGTTCGGCACGCTTCTGCACCAGGCCGAGGATTTCCTCATGGGCGCGGACATTGTCTTCCGCGTTGACGACGCGATCGGTGTGACGGATCACGTCGAGATAGATTTCGACGGCATCGAGCGACTGCACCTGGGCTTCGTCCTGAATGCGTTCGGCCTGCGACTTCACGCGGCCGATCTGGCGTTCGACTTCGCTGTCGATCCGGCCGCCGTCGAAAATCGGCTGCTGGAGGCTGATCTGGGCGTTCTGGGTGAACAGCACGCGGCCATGATCATGGGGTCCCTGGTTCAGGGTCGCATCGGGATGATCGACGCCGCCATTTTCCGAGAATTCCGGACCCATGTTGAATTCGGCGTCGATCTGCGGCAGGTACGCGCCCCGCGCCTGACGGAGTTCATGGTCGATCGAGCGGCGGTTCTTGACCTGCTCGCCAACCGTCGGGTTGGTCGTCACGACAAGCTGGATCGCTTCCCTGAGCGACATCGCCTGTGCGCCATTCACGCCGATACCGAAGGTCGTACCGACCACAGCACCCAGCAGCAGCGCCTTCGTGATGCGCGTCCGTGTAACTTCAATCATGCTCGCTACCCCCAAAGCTGACCCCAGTCATACGAACCTTGTCGATTCGGCGCTGGGAAGACAACGCGTTTACCGGTTAATCATATCTTAAGGCAATTCCCACTTGGTGCTTTTTACCTGAATTAGCCTTTTGATGCAGCAACTTTTTCTTATCTTTCGGTGAGCGCCTGCTCACGTGCTTTCAAGATCGGTTTCAGCAAATACTCTAGGACCGTTTTCTTACCGGTGAGGATGTCGACCGAAGCCGTCATGCCGGGGATGATCGGGAGATCCTGCCCTTCCTTGCCGATAAGCACGTTCTGATCAGTACGTAGCCGTACACGGAAATACAACTCTTTCTTTTCATTTTCAATGGCATCGGCGCTGATATCTTCGACTGTGCCGTCGAGACCGCCATAGATCGAGAAGTCATAGGCCGTGATTTTGATCTTGGCCGGCTGGCCCGGGGCGATAAAACCACGGTCCTGCGGCCGGATATTGGCCTCAATCAGGAGATTGTCCTCGATCGGCACGATTTCCATGATGTCCTGGGCCGGCTGGATGACGCCGCCGATGGTCCTGATCTTGATGTCCTTGACCGTGCCCTTGACCGGCGAGAGGACTTCAGTCCGCCGCACTTTGGCGCCGGCGTCGCGCATCGACTCTGTCACCGTCGAGAGGTCGGTCTGGTGCTTTGATATCTCCTGGGCGGCCTGAGCGCGGTAGGTCTGCACAGCCTCGGCCATTTTAGACTGGGCCGCCTGGAGAGCGGCTTGGGCTGCCGGCCGTTCCGCCTGGGCGTTTTCGATGTCGGCCTGGAACTGCTGGACCTGCTGTTCGCCTTCCAGCACCTCGTTCTCGCCGGCACCACCGGCCGCGCGCAGCTTTATGAGGTTGTTGAGGCGCTTCTGCGCCGTGCCGATCAGGCTGCGGGCCGATTTGATCTTGGTGTCGATGGCGCGCACTTCCTGCTGGCGTTGGGCCACTTCATCGTTGAGTGTCGCCTGTTGCGAGCGGAGCTGCGCCGCGCGCACCACGAACTGGCCCTTCTCGGCGGCGACCTTGTCGGGATATTTTTCGACCAGATCGGCCGGGAACGGGATTTCGTCGGCGGACTTCACGCCGTCGATCTCGGCCTGCAGGCGGGCGATGGCGGCCTGGGCGATGTAAAAGCGCTGCGTCAATTCCGCGAGGCTCGCCACCGCGGTATCGTTGCGGATGATCAGGATCACCTCGCCCTTCTCGACCGTCTGGCCGTCGCGCACCTTCATATCTTCGAGGATGCCGCCATCGAGGCTCTGGATGACCTGGGTCTGGCTGGAGGGCACCACCTTGGCATCGCCCCGGGTGATGACGTCGAGCACGGCATAGTTCGCCCAGACGAGGAACACGATCGCGACGATGAGGATGGCGCCGAGCAGCAGATGGCCAAAGAGGCGCGTGCCTTCCTTCTCGGAGGTCGCCGGATCGATCCAGAGGTCTTTGTTGGTAATCGACATGTCGGTCAGCCTTCGTTGGCGCGGATGCGCCCCTTCATGAGGGCGTCAAGCACGCCCGCTTTCGGCCCGTCGGCCACCACCTTGCCGCGGTCGAGCACGATCAGGCGATCGACCAGCGACAGCATGGAATTGCGGTGCGTCACCAGCAGCATGGTCTTGCCGTGGGCGATTTCGCCAAGGCGGGCCTTGAACGCATTCTCGGTCGAATTGTCCATCGAGCTCGTCGGTTCGTCGAGCAGCAGGATGGGCGGGTTGAGCAGCATGGCGCGGGCCACCGCCACCGACTGGCGCTGGCCGCCGGAAAGATAGCGGCCGTTCTCGCCCACAGGCATGTCGTAGCCGGACGGATGCTGGCGCACGAACTGGTCGACGCCGGCAAGGGTCGCTGCGCGGATGACGGAATCTTCGTCGACGTAAGGGGCACCAAGCGTGATGTTGTCCTTGACCGAGCCGAAGAAGAGATGCGGATCCTGCAGCACGCAGCCGACACTCTGGCGAAGGTCGGTCGGATCGAGCTGGCGGATGTCGGCGCCGTCAATGAGCACGGCGCCTTCGGTCGGTTCGAACAGGCCCAGCACCAGGCGTTCGATGGTGGTCTTGCCCGACCCGATGCGCCCCACGATGCCGACGCGCTCGCCCGGCTGGATGCGGAACGAGACACCGTCCAGGGCCGCCATCTGGGCGTTGGGGTATTTGAACTGGACGTTGCGGAACTCGATGGCGCCTTCGATCAGCGGCCGGCGCAGGAACACCTTGCCGACCGGCCGCTCGACGGGCAGCGCCATCATGCGGTTGAGGCCCTGGAGCGAGGTCCAGGATTGATGGAAGCGGACGATGAGACCGGCGATCTGGCCCAGGGGCGCCATGGCGCGGCCGGAGAGCATCGAGGCCGCCACCATCGCACCGGTGGTGAGCGCAGCCTCGGTCGAGGCCGGGTCGTGATAGAAGATCTTGTAGCAGGAGACCATGATGACGCCCGCAAAAGCGAGGTTCGAGGACATCATCACGAAGTTGACGGCGATGGTCGACCAGAAGCGCGAGGTCTTCGCCGATTCGGAGGAGGCCGCCACATAGCCGTCCCAATCGCGCTGCATCTGCCCTTCGGCCGAGCTGGCCTTGATCATGTCGAGGCCGTTGATGGCTTCGACCAGGGTCGCGTGCTTCTGGGCGCTTTCGCGGTAGGAGCGTTCGACCGCCTTCTTCATCGGGAACTGCACCAGGATGCTGACCGCGATGACGATCGGGATGAGCACCGCCGGCACGATCGCCACTTCGCCCGCGATCACCCAGACGATGATCAGGAAGATGAAGACGAACGGCAGATCGATGATCGCCGAGAGGGTGGCCGAGGTGAAGAAGTCGCGCAAACTCTCATAGGATTGGATGTTGCTGGCAAAAGCGCCGGCCGATTGCGGGCCGGACGCCATGCGGATCGAGAGCATCTGCTGGAACAGGGCCGAGGAGACCTTGCGGTCGAGGGATTTGCCGGCCATGTCGAGGAAATAGGCGCGCAGTGTGCGCAGGATGAAGTCGAAGCCGAACACCAGCATGACGCCAGCGGCCAGCATCATCAGCGTCTCTTCGGCCTTGTTGGGCACGGCGCGGTCGTAAACCTGCATCGAGAAGAGCGAGGTGCCGATGGTGAAAGAAGTTGATCAGCAGCGCCGCGATCACCACCTCGAGATAGACCGGCGTAAAGCGCAGCACATTGGCCCAGAACCAGTTGCGGCCCTTGGCCTCGGTCATGTCGGAGGAGCGGGTGTCGAGGCGGATCTTGGGCCGCACCACCAGCATCTGACCGGTATACATCTCGACCAGGGTCGCGATATCGACGCTGTGGGAACCGTCCATCGTGTCGGGCGTCGCCACCTCGACCTTGCCGTTGCGCGGCAGCGACAGCAGCACGCAGGCCTTGCGGTCCTTCAGCAGCAGCACGGCCGGCAGGGTCATGGCATCGACCTTGTCGAGCTTCTTCTTGACCTTGTTGGCGGAGAGACCGACCCGGTCGGCGGCGCGCAGGAACAGATCCGGCGTCAGCCCCTCATCCGAGATCGGCAGGCCATGGGCGATGGCCGCGGGCGAGCGCGGGTTGGAGAAGATGCGGGTGAGGATGACCAGGCAGGAGAGCAGCGGATCCTCGCGCATCGCGGGACCGGAATATTCGGCGGGCGGACCGGCGGGTGCGGCGGCCGCGACCGGGTTCATGTTCAACTTCATGCCGGGCGGCAGCGCGCCGGGTGGGACGGCGCCGGCTGGAACACCCGTGGGCGGGGTCGGTGCGCCCGGGCCACCGGCGCCGGCGGCAGTTGTGGCGGCGGCAGGATTCGCGGCTGCTGGCGTGGCGGCGCTACCCGTGTTGCTGGCAATGCCCGGTTGGGCTTGCGGCGGTGATGCTGGTGTCGGGGTCGGTTTCGGGGCCGCGGCGGCGGGCGCCGTCGGCTGGGCCGGCTTCACACCCGAGGGGGTGGCGGCGGTGGAAGTGGTGGCTGGTTTCGCGCCGGGCTGGCCGGCGGTGGGGCTCGATGACATCAGCTGAAGTCCAATTCTTTCAGGCCGTTCCGCGCGCCTTTTACCATATTTTTTGGGCGACGTAAGGCGGTGCTATGTGACCGGTGACACGTGTTGGCGAAAAAGTGAGGGATGGCGCCGAAAGTCGGAGCGCTTGCCCATTGCGCTGCACCAAAGCGGGCATTTCCGCCATTTTCCAGGTCCGACAAGCAAGCCCCCTCCCCTCGCTGCACGCGCGCAAGACAGAGAGCTTAGGCCGATTTGGTTAACGGGTTGTTTCGCTGCCATGTGACATCGGCGCGAATCAGGGTGGGAGGTTGGGGCAAAAAGAAAGGGGCGGCCCGAGGGCCGCCCCTGATCAAACCCCTCAGATCGGAGGGTTAGACGTTATTGTCCACGTCGACGGTCGTCTGTACGTATATCGTCGCGCCACCGTTGGTCCAGGCCGTGAACTGGATACCGTGGATCAAGGTGTTGCTTGGGTCGTTCGCCGTGAAAGTCGAACCCTGAGCCCAATTACCATCGAGACGAACTTCGTCATCGGCGCCGGCATTGGATTCACCATTTCCATCGCCGAGGATGTAGAGCACGCCACTATCACTCATTGAGATGACGTCAGCTGCACTCAGAGGATTGTCTTGGCTGTCATTGCCAAAGTCGTCCGTTGCTGAGCCATTGCGCAGGTCGATGGCATCAATGCCGGAAACGCGACCGATGAAGTTGTTTCCGCTACCGCCATCGTCGTCGATGTTGATGTCGATCGGGCTCAACACCTTCAACGTGTCGAAACCAGAGCCACCATTGAAGGTGTCTTGGCCGTCATAGACCATCGTATCGTTACCGGCCCCACCATTCAGCGTGTCGGTACCCGCACCACCTTCGAGATAGTCGTTGCCGTTGTCGCCGTTCAGCGTGTCGGTACCCGACCCGCCGAAGAGCTTATCATCGTCGTCGCCGCCGTTCAGGGTGTCGTTGCCACCCTGGCCGAAGACCACGTCGTTGCCGGCACCGGCATTGACCGTGTCATTGCCACCAACCGTGCCTTCAGCGGCGTAGGTCGGGTTGTTGCTGGTGAGGTTGGCGTAGATGTCGGCGCGGAGCTGTTCCGGCGTCCATGCTTCCTTGCCGATGATGTAGTTGGCCCAGCCGGCATCCGCCGACCCGGAGAAGATGGTGTCACCCAGGATGGCGTCGTTGCCGCCGCCACCGTTGATGAGATCATTGCCCACCGGGAAGACCGTCGTCGTCGAGCCGCCGCTGACCAGAGCCGAGGTCAGTTCGTCGGCATTGTTGATGATGAGCGGCTGACCGTAATTGTCGGTCACCGTGCCACCCTGGACACCGGTGTTGACCGTGCCGACCTGCAGGCTGGTGTTGTCGAAGTAGCGCAGCAGGTTCGCATCGGCGGCACTGGTGATGCCGATACCATGCAACTGCACCGGCGGGTTGGCCACCATCCACGGGTTGATGACGTTGAGCGCGGGCTGGATCTCGTTGAGATCCGTATTGCCATCGCCGTCGCCGTCCGTGTTGCCGTTATAGGCTGTCGGCACACCGTCGGTCATGAAGTAGACATGCTTCTCATGACCGGCCGGCTGGCCGTCCATGTAGGTCTTCGCCAAGGTCATCGCGGCTTCGTAGTTGGTGAAAGCCACGAAGTTGCCGTCGGCATTCTGACCGGCCTCAAGGTCGTCGATCTGCTGCAGCAGCGAGTTCAGGTTGCCGTTGGTCAGGGTCAACGTGATCTCGGTCGCGGCAGTGCTGCCGAACGAGATCAGGGTGATGTTGAGCACGCCGTTATGCGGCAGCAGCTGGTTGACGAAATTGGTCACCGCCGCCTTCATCAGGGTCATGCGACCACCATCGGCCATGCTGCTCGACGTATCGCAGACCAGGGCCAAGGAGTAGTTCTGGCCCGGCTGGATGATCGTCTGCTTGCCGCCCACATCGCCGATGAGAACGTCGTTGCCGCCGGCACCGTCGATCGGGCCGTCCGGGCTGTTCGGCGAGTTGTCGACGCGATGGTCGGTGGTCTGACCATTGCTGTCGTTCACGTTCTCGCCGACCACGATGAAGTTCTGGATCGGCTGATCCTTCGTGGTCATCGTCAGCGTCCCAGAGGCCGGGTCCTTGTCATTGTCCTGAATGGTGTAGGACACGACGAAGCTGCCGGCCGCACCCGAGGTCTGGGTGTAGCTGTAGTTGCCATTGGCATCCATGCTGATGGTGCCGGTCGGGATCACGTGCGAGGCGCCGTCGGCGGCATATTCGACGCCGTTGACGATGTAGCTCACCACGGTGCCCGGCGTATCGGCGCCGACATGGTCGTTCGTGAGAACGTTGCCGGTTTCGGCCACGCCGAAGGTCGTGACGGTATCGGTGTCGTTGACCACCACCGGCACGTCGTCATCGACGTTGATGACGAGGCTGCCGAGGACTGCGTCACCGTCGCGGTCCGTCACGCCGTAGTTGATGGTGAAGGCGACGTTGTTCTCATTGTCGCCGTCCGCATGGTTGATCTTCGCCAACTGCGTCACGGTATAGGCGCCGCCGGTGGCATCGGTGAGGACGATCTGCAGAACAGGCGTGCCGCCCTGCGAGATGATCAGCGTCAGTCCGCCGTTGCTGATGGCCGCGGTGAACCCGGCCGGCACCGTGTAGCCGCTGAACAAGGTCGTGCCCGCACCATCGGCACCGTAGGTATGCGCCAGGGTCCCCGTGAGGTTCGCCTGGGCATCGTCACCCAAACCGGCGGCAAAGGCGTCGTTGCCGTTGGTGAAGTTGTCCTCGTCAACCATGACCGATGAGTTCACCGAAGCGGTCGGCAGGTCGTCGACGATCTTCACGCCGATCGTGCCGGCAACACCGTCACCGTCCTTGTCCTTGGCGGTGAAGTTGATGGTGAGGTCGAGGATGTTCTCGCCCTGACCCGCCGGATGGTCGATCTCGTTGTTGAGCGTGAACTTGTACTTGCCGTCGAATTCGCCATTGGTCTTGGTGAACTCGACCGTGAACACCTTGGTCGCACCGGCCATGCCGTAGAAGGTGCCGTCCGGACCAGCGACGATGTTGACGTTCACGCCATGCGACTTGATCGCCGGCTGGACGCTGAGGCCGCTGAAGCCGCCGGGGCCGTCGGCGCCGAAGTTGACGCCGGTGTTGCCGGAAACGGTGAGGCTTTCCTTGTTGTTGTCGGAACCGTCACCAAGATCGTCTTCGTCGACCACGGCGCAGGAGCTGAGCCAGATATTGTCGATGAAGCCGCCATTGGTGTCGTCGCTGCCAACCGCCTTGAACAGCAGGCGCGTGGCACCCGTATCGCCCGGCACCACGAACTGGTAGTTGGTCCAGCCGGCGGTGTCGCCCGAAAGGGTCGCGATCTTGACGCCGTCCCACCAGACTTCAACGTCGTTGGTGTTGGTGCCCGGCGTGTGGACGCGCGGCTGGTAGTCGAAGCTCAGCAGGTAGCTGGCGCCGTCGACCGTGCCGGTGATGTCCTGATAGGCGTAGGTGTTGGTGTCGTTCGGTTCCTGCTGGTTCTCGTTGGTGGAGTCCGAGTCCAGTTCAAGCAGGTTGTTGCCATGGCTGGCCGGGGTCACCGCACCGGCCTGAATCTCCAGGCCAGCGAAGCTGCCGCCATTGGGAATGTTGTTCTGGTCGTCGGACATGCCGCTCTTCCAGCCCGGGATCGCCGCAAAGACGTCCCAGTTGCCGCGCGCACCCTCGAAGCTCTGGCCGCCCAGGTCTTCGAAGCTGCCGTTGACCACCAGGTTGGTGCAGCTCTGCCGCGTGATGGTCGGCACGTCGTCGTCGATCTTCACCTGGATGATCGCGGTGTCGACGTCGCAATCCTTGTCGGTGACGCTCGCCTTGATCTCGAGATAGAGGTTGTCCTCATACGAGTTCTGCGGATGGTCGACCGCCTCGTGCAGCACGACCTTGAAGTCGAAGCCCGTGTCGGTGATGCCGGTGACCAGCACCTCGACCACGATACGGTCGGTATCCGGGGTCGCATAGCCGACCAGGCGGCTGAGGGTCGGATCCCAGGCCCAGGTGACCGACTTGCCATCAAGCGTGGTGAGCGAGCTGCTCGAGGACAGGAACACGCCGCCGAGACCGTCGGCATAGAGGTTGTAGGAGATATGACCGGAAGCCGTGGCTTCGCTGCCATCGGCATCGCCCGGGCCGTTGTCGCCGCCGACATTGTCGGCCCAGTCGCCGGCCGGGTTGTTGACGTCGTTGTTGTTGCCCTTGGGCAGGCCGTCTTCGTCGATCGTGACGTTGAGATCATAGTCGCAGGAGGTGATCTTCGGCTCGCCGTCGAGCACGTCGATGGTGAGCTTCGCCGTGTCGTAATCGCCGTCGACATCCTGCAGCTTGTACTGCAGCTGCTCGGTGATGCAGAGCTCGTCGCAGGTCTTCACGCCAACCAGCAGGAAGTCCGAATTGTTGCCGTTGTTGCCGGCGCCATTGTCGAGCGGCTTCAACGTCACCTTGTCGAAATCATTGTCGAGGTTGATGAAGAACTCGACCAGGCCGCTCTTGCCGCCGTAGATGACGCCTTCGCCGACCTTGGTGTTGCCGTCCCAGGCTTCCCACTTCAGCGCTTCGGCATTGCCGCTGTCATAAAGCTGGCCGTCGAACAGCGCGCCCACGGTGATCTTGGCCGCGTCGACATCGTTCGGGAAGCGGATGGTGATCATTTCCTCGGCGACGTTGCCGTTGCCGTTCATGTCGGTTTCGCCGCCGTCGATGCCCTGCTTCACACCGATGCCGGTGTAATGCTTGCCGTCGGCATCGATCGTCTTCAGGCCCCAATCATTGGAGTCGTTGCTGTCGTTGTCGTAATTGTTGGTGATCTGGATGCCGTTGTACTTCGACAGGACGTTGGCGATCTTCTGGGCGTCGTTGCCGCCGACCGGATCTTCCGTGCCGTTGGCCGTCGGCGCCAGACCGTACTGGTCCTTGTCCGAATTGTTGCCCGGGTTGCTGGTGTACTCGTAGTAGCCGAGTTCCCAGGGCTCGAACGAATTGTCGCCGGGGGCAACCGGGTCCGGATTGTTGGCATCGACCACGACCTTGAAGTGGCCATAGGGGGTGTCGAATTCGACGGTGTGGCCGTCGAAGGTGACGTTCTTCGCATCCGTGCCGGTCACGTTGAACGTGTCGGCGGCGAAGTTGAAGGTGATGGTCGAGTTGCCGTACTTCAGCGCCGGGATGGTGTGGTCGTGATCGACCGACAGCTTGTCCTTGCCGTTGTTGTTCCAGTTCACGTCATCGTTGCCGATGCCGAGCACCAGATTGCCGCTGACGGTGTTGTAGCCGCCGGCGCCGGCATTCTCTTCGTCGAGATAGACCTGGTCGTCCTTGGCGTCCGGGGCATCGTCGATGACCGAGACTTCGAGCTGCGAGGTAACGGTGTCGCCGTCGAAATCAGTGGCCTGGAAGAACACCAGGGCGTTGCCGTCGGCATCATAGAGATGGATCGGGTCGTTGCTCGACTGATCCCAATCCGGGTGCGCGGCGTTGCCACCGTCCGGGTTGTTGATCTGGTGATACTGCACGAACACCAGCTGGCCGCTCTGCGGATCGAGGCGCAGCATGAACACGGGGATCGCGTCGCCTTCGCCGTCGAGGCCGCAATAGTCGTTGCCGACAGCGCCCTGCAGCGCGAAGGATTCCTGCGGACCTTCCGGCTCGCCCTCGAAATTGCTGGGCGAGGCCATGCCGATGATGGTGTTGGCGTCGAGCTGGAACGCATAGACGGTGATCGTCACCGGCTCGCCATTCACCATGACCGAGATGGTCCAGTTGGTGGCCGACTTGTTGAGCACCTCGCCGGCGCCTTCGCTTTCCCCATTGGTGTTCTTCATGAACAGTTCGAAGGCCTGCTTGTCGGTGCCGCCGTCATCGTTGCCGATGAGGTTGCCGTCTGAGTCATAGGTCTTCTGGCTGTTGTCGGTGCCTTCGCCGGCATCGTTGTCCTGGTTGAACAGGGTATTGCCGGCCTGGTCGTTGCCCTTGGCCTTGCCGTCGGCGCCGAAGCTGACGTCGAGGTAGGTCTTGGCGACGCCCAGCGGATCGGCGCAGAAATTGCCGTTGTTGAGGAACTCGTTCGACAGCTGCGCAAGAATGTCCTGCTGATAGCCGATGTTGACGTCTTCGCCGCTGGCCTCGCCACCGGCGATGTCGTCGAGCTGGTCGTCGGCCTTCCAGGTCAGGATATTGCCAAGCCAACCATCGACGTCGTCGGTCTGCTGGTCCGGGCCCGGATTGTTCTGCAGATCCGAGTCATAGGGAGTCGACTGGTCGCCCGGGGTTTCGTCGTGACCGATGGTCAGATTCGCCTTGGTGATGGCGATCGGAACATCGAAGCCGCAGAAGCTGGCGTAGCAGACTTCGCCCAGGAACGGCATGTCGTCGATGTCCTGGAATTCCAGCGGCTGCGGGAAGTCGCTCGGGACCGGCGGGCTGTCGCTGTCCTGCAGGAAGAACGGCACTTCGATCTTGAGGATGTCCTCGATGCCATTGCCTTCTTCGGTGCCGCCGCCCTTTTCAGGATGATCGACGACGCCATAGATGGTGAAGCTGAGACCGAACTCGGCATTGCCGGCAGGGTTGGTTTCGCCAGCGTTGACCACGTCGTCATCGACGCCGATCGTGAAGACCACGACGTTGAGCGCCTGGCCGCAATGCTGGACGGTGTAATAGGCAACCACCATCTGGCCTTGGCCGTCATTGGCGCCGGGCGCGCTCTCCGGGATTTCCGGCAGCAGCTTGTAGGTCAGTTCGTGGCCGTGCGAGGTGAGACCCTTGGCTACCAACACATCGCTCTGCGGAACGTCGCCCGCGCCGTCATCAATGCCGTTACCGTTGGCGTCGAGGACCAGCTTGCCCGGCAGGTCGGCGACGAAGTTCGCTTCGACCGTCGCGGTGACCGACAGCGGTTCGCGGTCCTGGTCAATGCCACCCCACCACGGGCCATTGTTGTCATCGGAGATCCAGGGGAAGAAGTCGCTCTGCCCCGGTACGCCGAAATTCGGGTTGAAGTCAGTCTGGCTGCCTTCTTCGTGATCCTTGGTGTCGAACGGATCGTTGCCGTCATCGTAGAACTTGCCGATCGTCCACAGCGGCTGCTGCGGCACGGCGATTTCCTGCTGCCCTTCAGAGCGGGAGAGTTCAATCGGCTCCTTGGGATTCAGGCGATCAATCAGGTCCTCAGCGCACTGCCAGCCGTGGAAATCGTCCTCGTTAACCGGCGGAGCCTGGGTGATATTGACGACGGTCGGCGTCGTGTCGACTTCATCAGCTTCGATGATCTCGATGAATTCGCGGTTGATGAGGTTGTAGTTGAGGGCTGTCGGGTCGAGACCGCCGATCGCGTTGAGGCCACCGATGCCGGCATTGGGGTCGAACGGGGTGAACAAACCACCATTGTTGTCCACGCCAGTACCCTGGTCACCAGCGGCCGGGCCAGCGGCCGTCTGAATGTCGAGATTGGGGTCGGTCGCGGCGATGACCGCGGCCACGTCGACCGGCACGCCATTGCTGCCGATGATGTTGACTTCGCCCTGGCCGATCGCCTCTTCGTAACCGAGCAGGATGACCGTGACGTCACCGACCTTTACCGCGAGATTGCCATCGGCAAGACGCGCCACCAGACCATCGGCCGGGAACGGCAATTCAACCGTTTCGCCAGGGGTCACCTGGACGCGAACCACATTCTGGCCCTGCGGGACCTGGACCTGTACCGGCGTACCGGCCTGGGTCAAATGAACCTGCTCGACGTCGCTCTCGTGGACGGTGGAGGCGTTGTTGGCAGTTTCGGTCTGGTTGGTGGTGTTGTCCGTGGCCATAGCTCGCTCCAATGGTCGGTTAACTATGAGGCGGGGCGGAACAGCGGTTCTTCAGAATTGACGGAATAAACCGCTAGCCCCTCAGTGATGATGGGACAATAAGAGCGAAGGCCGGGGCGCTCAACGGCCGCTCTTCAGCAATCCATATACGATGGTGTGCGCTGGTTTGTTTTTTGGGTAAATTTGGAATAAATTCGTCTTGCAAACATACAGCATTGTCACGGGCGCCGTTGTGCAAGGATAGGTTGCCGGCGGCGGCATCACGCCGCCACCCTCAGAAAATCAAGCTATTTCAATCATGAGGACGTAGGCCAGGTCCCCTTCTGCCCGGCGCAGAATCGGACCAGATATTGGCCTTGGCCATGATCAATCGCCCTGGGCGCAAGCACACAATTCGCGCCGGATAGACCTGATTTCGGCCCTGTGCGAACTGTTCGACAATCTGGTTGAGCGGCAGGGAGGATTTTACCTGGAAATACTGGTCAAGCGGCTTACCAACAAGAGCCGATTCCCCCAGGCCCAACCACTTTTGCGCAGCCGA
This sequence comes from Rhodospirillaceae bacterium, assembly GCA_016712715.1. NCBI lineage: Bacteria > Pseudomonadati > Pseudomonadota > Alphaproteobacteria > Rhodospirillales > Rhodospirillaceae > Rhodospirillaceae bacterium. Next base: position 462,669 of record JADJQM010000001.1, on the reverse strand, counting down.
ATTGGCTTTCAGCATCACGCTGTGGCCATTGGCAACGAAGGCCGGCACCGGACAGGCATCGGCGATAAGGGAGGCGGAAACGCCCTGCCCCGACATGGATTGCTGGCGGACCCGGTCTTCCAGGTCAGCTATCTGTTGTTTGAGTTCTGCTAGGCATTGCGCCCGCACGGTCGCGGAGAAATTGCCCTCGTGATTGGTGGCGGTCGAGAGTTCGTCGACCAGCTGATTCAGGCGCATACGCTTGCGCGCCGCGGCCTGCTCCAGCGCCGCCCAGGAGGCTTGATCCAGTTTCAGAGAATAGCGCCGGCCGCGATATTGAACGACTCGATGCACCAGTTTCGGATCCGGCAGCGACTTCGCTAATGCCGCCGACGATTCACGTTGCAACTCCATCCCGCGCGACCCCTTGATGCTGGCTGAACTCGGTGCGACAGAAACGTAGACCTGCGCACTGGCGTTCAGCCAAGGGCCAAACGCACGACAGGTCCCCCATCCGTCAGCGCACATATCAGTGTGACACAACTGGAGCCTAAATGGCTAGAGGCTCATTTGTGCTTTCAGGCAAGCCTCGCAACTGGCTAGAATAGCGTCACATTCTCCCTTGGGGGTTCAATTATGCCTTTTGTGATGCGGGACGGGAGCGGCCAAGTCCTGGCCATCTACCGCGAAATGTCTGCGGGGGCAGAGGAATATCTGCCGCCCACCCATCCTGCCGTGCAGGCCTTCATGCAGCAGAACGTGGCGCAACTACCTGTCAGCAGTGCCGAAAAGCCAGCCATGCTGCAGTCCGATCTGGACATGATTCGTGTCTATGAGGATCTGACCGACATCCTGCTGACCAAGAACCTGGTCATGCTCACGGACTTTCCGCCGGCTGCCCAGGACAAGCTGATGCGCCGCAAACGGCTACGTTCGTCGCTTAGTCCGATCACGGAATTGCTGGACAATACAGATGAGGATGAACACGATTTGCCCTGAGGACTGGCCTCGGGCAACAGAGTCAAACCGGATTATACTGCGGTCTGGCCTACCTAAGGCACTCCATTAGGCGATCGGGTGATCAACCGAAATGCTGAGGCCGGGCGAGTAATAGAGCTTGGTGCCGTCTTCGAACACCCAGTACTGCAGGCCCTTCACTTCTATGCCGCCATCGGTGACATGCGCGTCCGCGATGCCGCTTTCCAGCAGCCGCAGATCGGTCACGATGTTGAGGCAGGGGTCATCACCCTCGTTGAGAATGACAATCTCGCCGTTCGCGTCCGGCAGCAGGTCGGTGAGATTCAAGGAGAACTGATCGCTCGCCGCCTGCGCGCTGGCGCCGGTTTCGTCGATGTTCTGATCGTTGGTCTCGGTCTGGCTCATAGCTGCGCTCATCCCTTTGCGCTGCAACACATAAAATACTGTTTAAAAGCTAGTCGAATCGATTCCATCCCGCAATCCCTAGTCAAATAATGCCTGGACCGAGTCATTTCTGATACTCAAGATTAGAAGCGCCATATAACTAATTGATTATAATCTATATAATCATATTGTTGTGCCTATAAAGTATTGATTAACCATACCCCTAAAATGTGAGCTCATGCTGATTTTAACTAAAATGCGCGTGAGAGGGAGTTGAGTTCGCATTGAGAACAAGCCCATTATTCTCAACAAATTGCAGCGGGAATCGGCCGGTTTGAACGAGACAACGCCAGACACAAGCAACCGGCCGGAACGCGCGTTACGCCACAAATGGCAGCGCCTGAGCAAAGCTGTGCGTGGCTCCCTTATTGCCGGCGCAGTCGTTTCAGTTTTGGTCGCCCTCCTTAACATCCTCGCCCCCGCGCAGTTGGAGCGGATCGAGCGGCTGACGCTTGATTGGCGCTTTCTGATGCGTGGCGTCGAGCAGCCGAGCGGCGATGTCATCATCGTCGTCTATGACGAGGCGTCGATCCGCAGCTTCGGCCGCTGGCCGGTCAGTCGCACCGTGCAGGCCCAGGCGATCGAGCGCGTGGCCGATCAGGGCGCCAAGGCGATCGGCCTCGACTATCTCTATCTCGAACCAGAATATGATTTACCCGCCGAAGTGCGGAAGGTTCTGGCGGCCGCCGCCAACAATGAACCGGCCGACAGCCCAGTTGGACAGGAAGCGACACGTCTTGCGACTGCCGCGGCGCCTGACGTCATCATGGCCGAGGCCTTGGCCAGGGCCGGAAACGTCATCATGCCCTTCGCCTACTCGCCGGATTCCGGCTCGGTCGATCTGCCCGACTACATCGAGGACTGGGCCTATGCGCGCACCAAAGGTTGCACGCCTGAGCTAGCCCGGCAGATCGAACAACGACTGCAAAGCCCGATCCCGAGCCTGGCCAAGGCGGCGCGTCTCGGCGGCAGTGTCAATGTCGCCCTCGATGTCGACGGTGCACCGCGCTTTGAATATCTGATCACCTATTTCAAGGATGCTTGCTTCGCCCCGCTCTCGGTCGCGTCTGCGGCCGCCTTCCTGGATACGCCCTGGACAGACGTGGCCGCCGATCTCACCGCCCACAATCTTCATCTGGGCGGTCGCGTCATTCCGCTGATCAGCTTGACCGATCCCGACAAATTTCCGAATGGCATCGTGGTCAACTACTTCGGCCCCGGTGGCACCATTCCGACCGTTTCCTTTGCCGACGTCATCAGCGGGCGCCTTCAGCCCGACATCTTCAAGGGAAAGCTGGTCCTGTTCGGCACGGGTTTCCTCGGCGGGACAGATCTCTTTCGCACCCCCTTCGATCCGACTCTCCCTGGCGTCGAGCGTCACGCCACCGTCGCCGACCGCCTGATCCATGGTGGCACGATCACCCGTTCGGGCTGGACACTCGATGTCAGCGTGGCGGCAGTTTTGCTGCTCGGCGGGCTCAGCGCCCTCCTCTCACGGACCATGCCCTCCGGGAGCGCCATCACGGTCAACATCGGCGTTGCGGCAGCATGGTGTGCACTGACCTACTACTTGCTGTTCTGGCAGTTCGCCTGGATCGATGTGTTCTATCCCGTGCTGTCGATCGCGCTCAACGCCGTTACCCAGATGGCCATGCGCACGATTGCCGAGGAACGCAGTCGCCGGCAGGCCGAGATCGAACTTCGCGAGAGCGAGGAGCGATATGCGCTGGCCGCACGCGGCGCCAATGACGGGCTGTGGGATTGGGACCTCGTTCATAACAGCTTCTATACCTCGGCCCGCTGGCAGCAGATGCTGGGCCTGCGCGCCGACCGCATGTCCGGCCAACCCGGCGACTGGTTCGACCGTGTGCACCGTGACGATATCGACCTGATGCGCGCAGCCATCGATGCGCATCTCAAGGGCAGCTCGACCCATTTCGAGCAGGAACTGCGGATGCGCCACGGTGAAGGCAGCGACCGCTGGGTCGCCATCCGCGGCATGGCGGTGCGCGACGCAAGCGGCAAGTCCACGCGCTTTGCCGGCTCGATGACCGACATTTCCGGGCGCAAGAAGGCCGAGCAGGATCTGCTGTTCAACGCCTTCCACTCGCATCTCACACGTCTGCCTAACCGCGCCCTGCTCATCGAACGGACCGACCAGGCGCTGCAGCTATGGGCCAAGGACCCCAATGCCGACGTGGTGGTGGCGATTCTCGATATCGACCGTTTCGGCCACTACAATGAGACGCTGGGCCAGAAACTTGGCGATGACATCCTCATCACGCTGGCGCGCAGCCTGGAGGAAGCGATGCGCCCGGACGATACGCTGGCTCATCTCGGCGAGGACGAATATGCCGTAACCCGCTTCATCGCCGGCAATGTCGAGGAGAATGTCGAAGAGCTGATCATCACGCTGAAGACGGTGCTCGGCCGGCATATGGAGATCGAAGGCCGGCAGATCGATATCGAAGCCTCCATCGGTTATGTGCTGGCATCGCAGGCCGCGGGTGCGGCCGGTGATGAGTTGCTGCGCGACGCCAACCTCGCCCTATATCGCGCCAAGGCGCAGGGCCGCGGGCAGGTCGTGCGTTTCGAGGAGAGCATGCATCAATCGGCCATGAAGCGCTTCGGCCTGGAGGCCGACCTCAAGCGCGCCATCATCGCCGGCGACCAGTTGGAACTGTTCTACCAGCCGATCATCGACTTCAAGGGCGGCCATGTGCATGGCTTCGAGGCGCTGATCCGCTGGCGCCATCCCGAGCGTGGCCTGATCTCGCCGGTCGATTTCATCCCGCTCGCCGAAGATACCGACATGATCATCGATATCGGCCGCAAGTCGATCATGGACGCAGCGCGCCAGATCGCCAACTGGATGCCGGCGGAAGGTGATCCGCCGCAGATCGCGGTCAACGTGTCGGGCAAGCAGTTCGCGGCCGTGGGTCTGGTCGAGGATATCGAGCGCGCACTCAAGGTGACGGGCATCCCGCCCCATGCCCTGAAGCTCGAGATCACCGAGAGCCTGATCATGGACAATCCGGAGCGCACCACCGAGGTGCTGCGCCGGATCATCGCGCTGGGTTGCAAGGTCTCGATCGACGATTTCGGCACCGGCTATTCCTCGCTCAGCCATTTGCACCGCTTCCCGTTCCATACGCTGAAGGTGGATCGATCCTTCGTCATGCGCATCACCGACAGCCGCGAAGGGTTGGAGATCGTGCGGGTTATCGCGAGCCTCGCCCACATCCTGGAACGCGACGTCGTGGCGGAAGGTGTCGAGACGGAGGAACAAGCGGCCGAGCTGAAGCGCCTCGGCATCCAGTTCGGCCAAGGCTATCTCTACTCAAAGCCCCTGCCCGCCGGTGAAGCATCGGTGTTCCTGGCCCGGAGCCGCGAGAAGCACCGGAAGGGGTAGGATCTTCCGCCACCGTCACTATTGCCGCTACCGCCAGCCATGCTAGGCTTCTTCGCCACAGGAGAAGCGGTATGAGCAATCTGCGGCAACGGATCGAGCGCGGCATCGACCAGGGATTGGGACGGGAACCAGCCGATCTGGTCATCAAGAATACGCGGTTCCTCAATGTGGTGACGGGCGAGATCGCGCAGGGCGATATCGCCATCTGCGGCGACCGCATCGTCGGCACCTATGAAAGCTATCGCGGCAAACGCGAGATCGACGGTCGGCTGTTCATCGCCGTGCCGGGTTTTGTCGATTGTCACCTGCATGTGGAATCGAGCCTGGTCGGCCCCGCCGAGTTCGATCACTGTGCGCTGCCGCGCGGCACCACGACGGCGATCTGCGATCCCCATGAGATCTGCAATGTGCTGGGCAAGGACGGGCTTGAGTTCTTCCTGAATAGCGCCGAGGAGACCGCGATGGATCTCCGCGTGCAGCTTTCATCCTGCGTGCCGGCGACGCATCTGGAGACGGCGGGCGGTCGCTTGCTGGCAGCCGATCTCGTGCCCTATCGGAACCACGCAAAGGTCATCGGCCTCGCCGAGTTCATGAACGCGCCCGGCATCTTCCACAAGGTGCCGGAGGTGATGGACAAGATCGAGGCCTTCTGGGACGGGCATATCGACGGCCATGCGCCCTTGATGAAAGGCTACGAACTCAACGCCTACCTGTCCTGCGGCATCCGCAATTGCCATGAGACGACGAGTGCTGCCGAGGCGTGGGAGAAACTGCGCAAGGGCATGCAGGTTTTCATCCGCGAAGGCAGCGCCTGCAAGGATCTGGCGGCCCTCTCCGGCATCATCAGCACGACGACGGCGCCGTTCCTGGGGTTCTGCACCGATGACCGCAACCCGCTCGATATCGCCGAGGAAGGCCATATCGATCATCTCATCCGGGGTGCCATCAAGGCGGGGGCGCCGGTGGCCGATGTCTATCGCCTTGCCACCTGGTCGGCAGCGCGGGGCTTCGGTCTTACCGATCGCGGCCTCATCGCGCCGGGGCAGCGCGCTGATATCGTGCTGCTCAACGATCTCGATAGCTGCGATGTCGCTCAAGTGATTGCCGGCGGCCGGCTGGTCGACGATGCCTTGTTCGATGCGCGCAGGATGCCGGCGCCGATCGGCTATGCCTCGGTGAAGTTGAAGAAAGTCGACGCCTCTATTTTCCGCGTGCCGGCGAACGGTCCGACCGGGCCGGTGATCGGCCTGCGTGAGGGTCAGGTGCTGACCGACTTCCTCACCATGTCGCTGCCTTATCGCAATGGCGAGCGGCTGGTCGACCTCGCCAATGACGTAATCAAGGTCTGCGTGCTGGAGCGCCACGGCAAATCGGGATCGGTCGGGCGCGGCTTCGTCAAAGGGCTGAAGCTGCCGCAAGGCGCCATCGCTTCCTCTATCGGACATGATAGCCACAATGTCTGCGTCGTCGGCAGCGACGATCGGGACATGGCGGTGGCGGTCAACCGGCTCATTGAATTGGGCGGCGGCTTCGTGCTCGCCCATGGCTGCAAGGTGCTGGCCGAAATGCCGTTGCCCCTCGCCGGCCTCATGAGCGACCGGGATTTCCGGCCCGTGGCGCCCGAGATCAAGGCGCTGCGCCGGGCGGTCAAGGAACTCGGCTGTCCGCTCGCGGAGCCCTTCCTGCAGATGGCCTTCCTGCCCCTGCCTGTCATTCCCCACCTCAAGATTACCGATCTGGGGTTGGTCGATGTGGACAAGTTCGAGCTGATAGCCGCCTGAAAAGGCTGGCTTATTCGATGGGCCGGCACTGGCCCTTGAATGGCCCCCACAAAGCGCCTAGGTTTCACACCAACGCTTGCATTCTACGAGGATTATGATGGATTTCCGCCAGGGCTTTGTCGATACGATCGGCAACACACCGCTCATCAAGCTGAAAAAGGCGTCGGAGCAGACCGGCTGCACCATCCTGGGCAAGGCGGAATTCCTCAATCCCGGCGGCTCGGTGAAGGATCGCGCCGCCCTCGCCATCATCCAGGATGCCGAGGAGAAGGGCCTGATCCGCAAAGGCGGCCTGATCGTGGAAGGGACCGCCGGCAATACCGGCATCGGCCTCGCACTCGTCGGCAATGCGCGTGGCTACAAGACACTGATCATCATCCCGGAAACCCAGAGCCAGGAGAAGAAGGACATGCTGCGCCTGGCTGGCGCAGAGCTGCGTGAGGTTCCGGCGCTGCCCTACAAGGATCCCGGCAATTACGTGCGTGTTTCGGAAAGCGTCGCCGAGGAATTGAAGGAGAGCAATCCCAACGGCGTCATCTGGGCCAACCAGTTCGACAATGTCGCCAACCGGATGGGCCATTACCGCACCACCGGCCCGGAGATCTGGCGGCAGACCGACGGCAAGGTCGATGGCTTCGTCTGCGCCGTCGGGACCGGCGGCACGCTGGCTGGCGTCTCGATGTTCCTCAAGGCGCAGAACCCCAAGGTCAAGATCGGCCTCGCCGATCCGGAGGGGGCAGCGCTCTACAGCTATTTCAAGACAGGTGAGCTGAAATCCTCAGGCTCATCGATCACCGAGGGCATCGGTCAGGGCCGTATCACCAAGAATATCGAGGGTATGCAGGTCGATTGCCCCTACCAGATTCCCGACGCCGAAGCGCTGCCGATCGTGTTCGACCTGCTGCGCGAGGAAGGGCTGTGCCTGGGCGGGTCGTCCGGCATCAATGTGGCGGGGGCTATCCGCCTTGCCAAGGAACTGGGGCCTGGTCATACCATCGTCACGGTGCTGTGCGATTTCGGCACGCGCTATCAATCGAAGCTGTTCAACCCGGCCTTCCTGCTGTCGAAAGGCCTGCCGACCCCGGGCTGGCTGTAATTCGCAGTTGGGACGGTGCGTCGCTTGACCGCCTAGGCGCGGCACCTATGATTGGTGCCACAACAACAAGAAGCGCCAATCGGGATGGAAGAACTGTTTCGCGACGATTCCTATCTGAAGGAATGCAAGGCCACTGTGGTCGCCAGCAGTGCCGAGGGCATTCGGCTGGACCGCACCGTTTTTTATCCGACGGGCGGCGGCCAGCCGGGTGACACCGGGCGCATCTATTTCGGCGACCAGACAATCGAGATCATCGACACCCGCAAGGGCGCCGAACCCGGCGAAATCCTGCATATCCCAGCCGAGGGCAGCGCCCTGCCCGGCCCCGGCATGGCCATCCGGGCCGAGATCGACTGGGATCGGCGACACCGCCTGATGCGCATGCATACCTGCCTGCATCTGCTGTGCAGCATCATCAAGGGCGATGTGACCGGCGGGCAGATCAGCGACGGCAAGGGCCGGCTCGATTTCAACCTCGCACCGGAAACGACATTGGACAAGGTGGTGCTGACCGAGGCGCTCAACGCGCTCATCGCCGGCAATCATGACGTGGTGCCGCGCTGGATCGCCGACGAGGAGTTGGCGGCGCGGCCGGAACTGGTGCGCACCATGTCGGTGAAGCCGCCGAGCGGACAGGGCAAGGTGCGCCTGCTTGATATTGCCGGCGTGGATCTGCAGCCCTGCGGCGGGACCCATGTCCGCAACACGTCGGAGATCGGCCTGGTCGAGATCGTCAAGATCGAGAGCAAGGGCAAGATGAACAAGCGCGTCAATCTCGCGTTCAAATAACGACAGGCCATCCATGACCAGCAGCTTTGCCAACCCGCAATATCTCGTCTCAACCGAGTGGCTCGCGGCCAATCTCTCCCAGCCGGATCTGCGCGTGGTAGATGCCACCTATTATCTGCCGATGCAGAACAAGAATGCCCGCGCCGAATATGACGAACGACATATTCCGGGCGCCGTGTTCTTCGACATCGACGACATCGCCGACAAGGACACGACACTGCCGCACATGCTGCCGGCACCGGAAAAATTCGCTTCGCGCGTCCGGCGGCTCGGCATCGGCGACGGCAACCGCATCGTCGTCTATGACGGCACCGGCATGATGAGTGCCGCGCGCGTCTGGTGGATGTTCCGCCTGTTCGGCGCCAAGGAAGTGGCGGTCCTTGATGGAGGGCTGCCGAAATGGCTCTCGGAAGGAAGGCCGGTCGATGACAATCTGCCGACCCCGCGTGAGCGGCATTTCAGCGCGCGCCTCGACAATACCCAGGTGCGCAACAAGGCGCAGATGCTGGCCAACATCACCAGCCAGCGCGAACAGGCGCTGGATGCAAGAGCCAGCGGCAGGTTCAACGCGACCGAGCCGGAGCTGTGGCCGGGCCGCCGCGCCGGGCATATTCCGGGCGCTAGGAACCTGCCCTATACGCAGCTCCTTAAGCCGGACCAGACATTCCATGACGCGGATACGCTGAAGGCAAAGTTCACGGCGGCCGGAATCGACCCAAAGAAGCCGGTGGTGACGTCCTGCGGCTCCGGCATCACGGCATGTGTGCTGGCGCTGGGCCTCAGCCTCATCGGTCACCGCGATGTCGCCGTCTATGACGGGTCATGGGCCGAATGGGGCATGCCTGGCGATACGCCGGTGGAGCCGTAACGTCTACCGCATCGTCATCCCCGGGCTTGACCCGGGGATCCACTGATGCAGTTGAGAGAGTGGATGCCCGGATCAAGTCCGGGCATGACGGATACTCTGAAGTTAGCTTTATACTAGGTCCCGCTTCACGACTTCGCGCCAGTTGCGGCTGGCGAATCGCTCGCCGTTTTCATAGGCATCGAGTTCGGCGATCATGATGAAATCATCATGCGTCGCGGTCATGCGGCAGGTGACCTCGATGCGGATGTCCCAGCCGGGCCGAGCCTGTACATAACTTTGCTTGCAGACATAGGAGGCACAGAGCGGCTCGTTGGGCGCGATGTGGAGTTCCCGGCGGATATTGTGCAGCACTTCCGTGCCGATATCATCAAAGCGCTGGCGGCCTTCGCCGAACACGCCTTCGGTATCGGTGATATTGGTGACGCCGCCACCGACCAGATCGAAGATCACCTCGCGCTTGACGCTGCCCTCGCTCACCTGCGTGATGGGAGTTGCGCTACCAGCCACGGGCTTCTCGAATGGCTCGTTGCCATCGGTCGATTGCGGGCGACGGTGCGGCAGGGTGAGGCGGCTGACACCGGCGATGATGCCGAGGGTCGCCACCTCCGGCGCCGGCCAGATCAGCGGCCAATAGGCGCTGGAGAGCGACACGCGAATGCGATGACCCGCGGCAAAGCGGTGACCGCAGGCGCCGAGCACCAGCTTGAAGCGATAGCGTTTGCCGGGCTCGAGTGCCGTCGGATTGGCATGGCTGTCGCGGTGGGTGAGGTTGATCACCTGATAGCTGACACGGAGCGCCTTGCCATCCGGTGCCACGTCGGAGAGCCGCGCGCAGAGCTGCGCCACCGGCTTGTCGCTGGTGAATTCCAGTTCGAGTTCCGGCGCGCCCAGAACCTGCATCGCTTCCTTGAGCGGTTCTGTGTCGAAGACGAGCGAGCCCACATCGTCGAGGCGCTGGTCGCCCGGCATCTCACCGATGCAGCCGGCCCCCATCCATTCGCCACCGACCATGCCGACATGCTGGGGCGAACAGAGATGCAGGCTCTCCTCCGTGCCGCCGATACCGGACAGGCCGTCCTTGTTGAGATAGAGAACTTCGGGCGCAATGCCGGGCGAGGGATAACTTTCCTCCGCCACCCAGCGGCCGGGATGGGCGTGGCGCGTGGTGTCCGGCGCCATGTAATCCTGCACCCAAGCGCGCAGCATGGGTCCCTTCTCGGCGCCGTTCTCCTGATGCTTCAGCCAGCGATCCCACCAGGCGACCGCGTCCTGCAGGAAACCGATCGCTGGTCCGGGCGTGCCGTCCTGCGGATAGATATGCGCCCAGGGGCCAATGATGCCTTTGCGTGGCACTTTCAGATGGCTCAGCATGCGCGGGATGGCATTGGTGTAGGAATCCGCCCAGCCGCCAATGAGATAGACCGGCGCCTGGATCGCATCCCAATCCTCACAGATCGAGCCATGTTCCCAATAAGCGTCACGGCGCTGGTGCTTCAGCCACAAGGCCGGCCACAGTGGCATGTTGTCGAGCCGCTCACGCCACTGGTCGCGCCAACCGGCGCCGACCAATTCGGGATCTGCCGGCCGGCCCTGATAGGCCAGCATGATGGTGCCCCACCACAGATTGTCGTTGAGCAGGCAACCGCCCATATAGTGAATGTCGTCGGCATAGCGGTCGTCGGTCGAGCAGACCGAGAGCACCGCCTTCAACGCCTTGGGCCGGCGGGCTGCCACCTGCAGGCAGTTGAAACCGCCCCAGGACTTGCCCATCATCCCGATATGGGCGTTGCACCAGGATTGCGCCGCCATCCAATCGATGACCTCGAGCGCGTCATCCTGTTCTTGGCGAAGATACTCATCCCACATCAACCCGTCGCTGTCGCCCGAGCCGCGCTGGTCGACGCGCAAGACCGCATAGCCGTGGCCGGCGAAGTAGCCATGCATCGGCTCGTCGCGCTGACGCGTGCCGTCGCGCTTGCGATATGGAATGTACTCGAGGATTGCCGGTACCGGCTTCTTGTCGGCACCCTGCGGCAGCCAAAGGCGCGCAGCGAGGCGGCAGCCGTCCTTCAAGGTAATCCAGAGATGTTCGGTGACTTCGACTTTCAGCGGCAGATCGACGGCGACGGCCATGAGGGGATGCTCACTTGGTTTTGGCCGCCCGCTTCTGCAGGAGAGTCGTCAGCCAGTCCGGGTCCATTTCCGGAACAGATGACAGCAGCAATTCGGTGTAGGCCGGATATGGTGGTGACAGAACCTCGGTCTTGAGGCCCTGTTGTACCACCTTGCCCTGGTTCATGACCACAATCTCGTCGGCGATGGCGCGGACGGTGGCGATGTCATGGGTAATGAAGAGGTAGGAAATCTCGAATTCCGCCTGTAGACGCAAAAGCAGTTTGAGGATTTCTTCCTGTACGATCTGATCGAGCGCCGAGGTCACCTCGTCGCAGATGATGAGATCGGGCTCCGCGGCGAGCGCGCGGGCGATGCAGATCCGCTGCTTCTGGCCGCCCGACATCTCGCCGGGTAACCGGTCGATGTAACTTTCGTCGAGCTCGATCATCTTCAGCAGTTCGACGATCCGGTCCTCGAGCGCCTTCCCGCGCAGATTGTGATAGAAGGTCAGTGGTCGACCGATGATGTCATAGACCCGGTGGCGCGGGTTGAGCGCCGTGTCCGGGCTCTGATAGATCATCTGGATGCGGCGCAGGCTTTCCTTGTCGCGCTGCGCCAAAGCCGGCGGCAGATCGACGCCGTTAAATTTGACCGACCCTTTGCTGGGCGGCAGCAGGCCGGTGACGACGCGGGCCAGTGTCGACTTACCCGAACCTGATTCACCGACCACGGCCACGGTGCGGCCGCGCGGGACGGAGATCGAGACGTCATCCAGGATCTTCACAGCATTGCCATAGGCGGCATCGACATGATCGACCTGGAGGATGAGGTCGTCGGTGGTCGACTCTTCCTTGGCGAGCTTGCGCACGGCCCAGAGCGAGCGGGTATAGGCTTCCTTGGGTGCCGCCAGCATTTCGCGGGTCGGCGCCTCCTCCACCAGCTTGCCATGGCGCAGGACCATGATGCGATGCGCCATCTGCGCCACGACGGCAAGATCATGGGTGATGTAGATCGCCGCGGTATTGAACTCCTCGACGATGGCACGGATCGAGGCCAGCACCTCGACCTGGGTGGTGACGTCAAGCGCCGTGGTCGGTTCATCGAAGATGATGAGGTCGGGGCGGCAGGTCATCGCCATCGCCGTCATCACACGCTGCAACTGGCCGCCGGATACCTGGTGCGGGTAGCGAAAGCCGATCGACTCCGGATTGGGCAGACGCAACCGGCCATAGAGATCCTTGGCATCGGCGATCGAGGCCTGGGTATCGCGGATACCGTGCTGGGTCTCGGTTTCGATGGTCTGGTCGATAAGCCGGTGCGCGGGGTTGAAGGAGGCCGCCGCACTTTGCGCCACATAGGAAATGCGTGAGCCGCGCATCTTGCGCTTCACTTCCTCTGGTGCGTTCATCAGGTCGATGCCGTCGAAGGTGATGCTGCCGCCGTTGAAGCGGCAGCCCGGTCTGGCAAAGCCCATGGCGGCGATGCCGATGGTGGATTTTCCGGCACCCGACTCACCAATTAGCCCCAGCACCTCACCGCGCCGGAGCGTGAGATCGACACCCTTCACGATCTGGTGCCAGACATCATCGCTCTCACCCTCGATGCGCAGGTCGCGCATCTCAAGCAGGATCTCGCCCTTTTCGCGGGTCGGTCGCTTCACATTGTCATTGGCCATCGCGCAACCCGCTCGTTTTGTGCAGGAACCAGTCGACCACGAAATTGATCGCGACCGTCAACAAGGCAATGGCGCCCGCCGGCAACAGCGGCGTGATGTCGCCATAGGTAATGAGCGTCGCGTTCTCCTTCACCATCAGGCCCCAATCAGCGGTCGGCGGCTGCAGGCCCAGCCCCAGGAAGGAGAGCGAGCTGATGGTCAGGAACACGAAGCAATAGCGCAGGCCAAACTCGGTGATGAGCGGCGGCAGGATGTTTGGGACGATCTCGCGGAACACGACCCAAGGCAGCTTCTCGCCGCGCAGGCGCGCCGCCTCAACAAAATCGAGGGAGACCACATTCATGGAAACGGCGCGGGTCAGGCGGAAGACGCGGGTCGCATCAACCACACCGATGACGATAATGAGGTTGATTGCGGTCGACCCCAGGATGGACAGCATCATCAAGGCAAAGATCAAGCTGGGGATCGCCATCAGGGCATCGATGAAACGGCTGACGGCCTGGTCGAACCAGCCGCGCAGGATGGAGGCCATAATGCCGAGGATACCGCCAGTCAGGAACGAGAACATGGTCGCGGCGAAGGCGATGCCCATGGAGTTCTGGGCGGCATAGATCATGCGGGTCAGCATGTCGCGACCGAGCTGATCCGTTCCGAACGGATAGAGCGCGCTCCATTCCATGTAGGAATCGCCAACGATCTCGGATTCCTTGTAGGGTGCGATCAACGGTGCGAACAGCGCCACGAAGATATAGCCCAACAGGACAATGAGCCCGAACCAGGCGCTCCAGGGGGCCTTCTTCAGTTCCCGCAAGGCCGCCGCCGTCTTTGATCGTCGTGCACGCGGGATCTTGATTTCCGTCAGAGCTTCAGCCATTCCCCGGTCCCTTCCCCGTGATCCCCATGCCCATCCTCATCGCGGATGTAGCAAACGCGGGTTCGTCGCAATCGATATGATATCGGCGGTCAGATTGAGCATGATGTAGGTCGCGGCAAAGATCAGGGCACAGGCCTGCACGACCGGGATGTCGCGGGTCGTCACGGCATCGACCATCAGCTGGCCGATGCCAGGATAGGTGAAGACCGCCTCGACCACGACAACACCCACGACCAGATAAGCAAGGTTGAAGGCCACGACATTGACGATCGGCGCCCAGGCATTGGGCAGCGCGTGGCGCAGGATGACACGGCTTTTGCTCATGCCCTTGAGGCGCGCCATCTCGATATAGGGGCTGGCCAGCAGATTGATGATGGCCGCCCGAGTCATGCGCATCATATGGGCGACGATGACCAAGGTCAGGGTGAGCGCCGGCAAGGCGCAGCGCGTGATGCGTTCCAGCAATTCGGTCTCAGCATCGACCGAGGCCAGGCCCGGCAGCCAGCGGAGCTTCACCGAGAGGAACAGCATCAGCAGATAGGCCATGAAGAACTCGGGCATAGAGATCGTCGTCAAAGTCACCGAGTTGACGATTCGGTCGAACAGCGAATTTCGGTAGAGGGCGGCAAGAATGCCGAGCGCCAGGGCCAGGGGCACCGCGATGGCGGCCGTCAGGCTCGCCAGGAACAGGGTGTTGGCAAGGCGCGGCGCGATCAGCTCGGCAACGGTGCGCTTGTAGCCGACGCGGCTGGCGAAGGACGATCCGAATTCGCCCTGGACAACATTGCCGATCCACTCGACGTAACGTTGCACCGGCGGTTTATCGAGGCCGATCTCCTTCTGGAACGCAGCCACGGTTTCTTCCGTCGCGGCCTGGCCCAGGATGGCCTTGGCAAAGTCGCCGGGCAGCCAGCTCACCAGGGAAAAGATCACGATCGACACGATGAACAGGGTCAGCAGACCCAGTCCCAGCCGCTGAAGAATCGTTCGTGCGATTGGATGCATCACGTCCCCCATCACCAATGGCGATGTTCCCTAGTTAAGCGATCCACGAAGTCGTGAGCATTTCCCCAATGTGCATAGGTCGGGCTGCAGCCAAACGGCCGCAGCCCGACCCATTCACTTTTCGGGTGTTACGCCATCCACCAGCGCGAGGCGATCTTCATGCCATCGACATCCCAGTTCGACAGCAAGTCGCCATGAGCGACCGCCTTGGAATGCGCCGAGACATAGTTGTTGAAGACGATGTTGATGAGGCCGCCATCGTCATGCAGCAACTGCTGCATCTCGGCGTACATCGTGCCACGCTTGGCCGAATCCGTTTCAGAACGGGCGGCCACCAGCAGCTCGTTGAAGCGCGGATTTTTCCAGAACGTATCGTTCCAGGCGGCTTCGGCGGCATAGGCCGTCGTGAACATCCAGTCGCAGGTCGGGCGACCGTTCCAGTAAGAAGCCACGAACGGCTTCTTCAACCAGACGGCGTCCCAATAGCTGTCAGACGCTTCGCGGATGACATTGATGTTGATGCCGGCCTTGGCGGCACTTTCCTTGAACAAGGTGCCGGCATCGACCGCGCCGGAGAAGGCCGCGTCGGACACCGACAGGTCAACCGTGAGGCCTTCCATGCCGGCTTTCTTCAGCAGTTCCTTGACCAGTTCCGGGTTGTAGGTGTGGATCGGTTCCGGGTTGATCGCGTATTGCACCGACGGCGCGATCGGGTTGTCGTTACCAGCGGTGGCATAGCCGTGGAACACCTTCTTGGCGATTTCATCGCGGTCGATGGCGTTCTTCAGGGCATTGCGAACGTCCGGATTGTCGAACGGCGCCTGGGTCACGTTCATCACGAAGATGTAGTGGCCATAGCCCGTAACTTCCGTGACGTTGATGTCCGGGTTTTTCTTCAGGAGGTTGACGGTTTTGAGATCGCAACGGTCCATGAAGTGGATTTCGCCCGAAGTGAGAGCGTTGGTGCGCGCAGCGACGTCGACGATGACCTTGACTTCGACTTCGTCGAAATAGGCCTTGCCGTAGAAGTTGTCATTGCGCTTCAACTTGGCGCCAACACCCGGATCGAACTTTTCAATCGCGTACGGGCCGGTACCGATGCCCGATTCCCAGTCAGCGCCGCCGCCGTCTTTCGCCGGCATGATCTTGAGATGGTAGTCGCTGGCATAGAAGGGGAAGTCGGCATTGCCGCCCTTCAGCTTGAAGACGACGTTGTCGCCGTCCGCCTTGATTTCCTCGACCGATTCCAGAATCGACTTGGCGGCCGACTTTGAGTCCTTGCCCATGTGATGCAAGTAGGACTGCACGACGTCGTTCGCCGTGACGGTCTTGCCGTTGTGGAAAGTGACGCCGTTGCGCAGCTTGAAGACCCACTGCTTGGCATCAGCCGAGGGTTCGAAGCTCTCGGCCAGATCGCCGACGATGTTGCCGGCCGTGTCCATTTCGGTAAGGCTGTTACCAGTAGCGCCCCAACCCACGGTCCCGGTCATCTGGTCAGGATAGGTCGCGGGGTCAAGCGAATCCGTCGTGGCGCCATGGCCCAGACCGATCTTGAAGGTGCCGCCCTTCTTGGGCTCCTGCGCATAGCCGGCACGGCTGAGCACGCCGGTCGCCAATGCCGTCGAAATACCCAGCGCCGTGGCACGGCGCATGAAGTCACGCCGCGAGACACGCTTGCTGAAAGCGGCCTGCTGCAACTCTTCCCATTGATTCATATTCTATACTCTCCCTAACGGCCGAACCGACCGACCCCATGCCGACCGGCGGCGAACCCTGTTGAACGGGCCAATGCTCACAGGCATCGGCTCCAAAATTTCTTTTAGTAAACACATCATCAGCGTGCTGCGGCAAGAATTCTTGATGAATTACGACATCCCGTCATTGCTATGCGACACAATGACCGGATTGAATTGGATTATTTCAAGAGGCCATCGATTGCTGCGGCGCCAAAGCCTGCTGGACCGCGCTGCTGCAGGCGGTGAGTTCGCGTGCTGCCGCGGCGGAGCTGTGGACGAGGCGAAGGTAAGTGTGCGGAAGCCCGAAACCGCAAGTATAACCGCAGGGTATGCCAGCATGACCCAGGCGTTGGGCATAAAGTTTGCCGTGGGATTGGATCGGGTCCAAACCACCCGTTGCAATGAAAGCCGGCGGCAGTCCGGCGAGAGATTTGGCAGAAAGCGGCATTGCATATGCGTTGTTGGCGAGGTCCTGCCCACCGAAATAGCCCAACAAATAGTGACTGACCGCCTCGGCCGACACACCGCCGGATCGACCAGGGTCGACCTCCGCGGTGAGCGCTGGATAGATCAGAAGCTGAAACGCAATCCTCGGACCGCCATGATCCCTGATCCAAAGGCACAGCCCGGCCGCCAAGGTGCCCCCGGCACTGTCGCCAGCGACGGCCAACCGATCCGGGTCGAGCCCTGCCGCCCTGCCCGACTTCGCCACCCAGTGCACCGCAGCCAGACAATCCATCAACGCGTCCGGGAAGACGCTTTCCGGCGACAGACGGTAGTCGAGGCTGAGGACCGCCACCCTGGCCTCGGCACAAAGGCGCGCCGCCGGCAGATCATGGCTTTCCGGGGACCCCAGCATCCAGCCCCCACCATGAAAATAGACGACGATCGGGAGCAGCCCTCGGGTGTCGCAGCGGTGCGGCGGCCGATAGAGCAAGGCGCGCCGGGCGCCGGCATCCGTGGGAATCATGACTGTCTCGACCGAGACGCCGAGCGGGCGTGGAGCATGGTAACGCCGCCAGAAAGCATCGTAGAACGAACGCTGTTCCCCCATCGGCAAGGCATCAAAGGCCGCCGTGAAAACCGCGTCGGAATCAGCGATAAAGGCAGCGACCACCGGGTCCGCCGGCGCACTCTCACTCGTCATGCCGTCCCCATCCAAGCCTTGCCCCACCACTTGCTTCGGGCGTATTCGACACTGCATCATCGGTGCCGACAACCAAATTCGACCAGTAGCAAGCTATCAACCAGCAAGATTGCCCCAGCATGACGCCCGCCCCCGCCAGTGACCAGACCATGACGATTGGCTTCCTGTTGATGCCACTCTTTTCAATGATGGCGTTCGTCTCGGCGGTCGAACCGCTGCGGGTCGCCAACCGCATGGCGGAGCGCCAGCTCTATCGCTGGGAAGTGCTGTCGCGGGATGGTAATCCGGTCACGGCATCCAACAACATGTCACTGGCGGCGGATCATGCCATTTCGAAGCACCCCAGCTATCCGATGATCGTGATCTGCGCCAGTTTCAACCCGCTGAGACATTTCGATCCGGCGCTGAAGCAATGGCTGCAGCGCCAGAACAGCGCCGGGATCGAGCTGGGCGCCATCGATACCGGCGCCTTCCTGCTGGCGCGCGCTGGCCTCCTCGACGGCTACCGGGCCACCACCCATTGGGAGAGCCTCGACAGCTTCAGCGAATCCTTCCCCAAGGTCGAGGTGGAGAATTCGCTCTATGTCATCGACCGCAACCGCTTGAGCTGCGCTGGGGGCACGTCGGCACTCGATCTAATGCTGCATATGATCCGCCGCCAGCATGGGCACCGCATCGCCGCGGCCGTTTCCGAGCAGTTCATCCATCCGGAGATCCGCGGGCCTGGCGACCGGCAGCGCATGGAACCGAAGGAACGCCAGGGCATCAGCCATGCCGGCCTCTCCCGTGTGATCAAGCTGATGGAATCGCGCCTTGAGGAACCTGTCATGAGTGCCGCCCTCGCCAAGGCTGCCGGCATGTCGCTGCGCCAGTTGGAACGGCTGTTCGACCGCTATTTCGGCATGTCGCCACGCCGCTATTACCTCGATCTGCGGCTGCAGCGAGCGCGCTCGATGTTGCAATATACCGATATGTCGATCGTCGAGGTGGCGGTGGCCTGCGGTTTCGGGTCGGCGGCGCATTTCTCGCGCAGTTATCATGGCTGGGCCGGCAAGGCGCCAAGCGCCGAGCGACGCCGCCCCGCCTTGGGGATCATGCCCGTTCTTCGCTAATGCGAGAGAATGAGCGTGACGTATTTGATCAAGCGCTTGTCGAAATGCGTCAACCCGTTTAGACCTGCCCAAGCCAGCATCTCGGCCATTCAAGAATCTTGTGCCGCAACTGAAAGAGCCAGCCATGAACTACGAAGTGATCGTCACCTGCGCCGTCACCGGTGCCGGCGATACCGTCGGCAAGCACCCGGCCATTCCGGTGACCCCGAAGCAGATCGCAGACGCCGCCATCGAAGCCGCCAAGGCCGGCGCCACGGTGGCGCATTGCCATGTGCGCGATCCCAATACCGGCAAGGGTAGCCGCGACGTGAACCTCTATCGCGAGGTGGTCGACCGCATCCGCTCGTCCGGCACTGACGTCATCATCAACCTCACCGCCGGCATGGGTGGCGACCTTGAGATCGGCGCCGGCGAAGACCCGTTCAAATTTGGCAAGGCGACCGATCTCGTCGGACCGATGACCCGTCTTGCGCATGTCGAGGCCCTGCTGCCGGAGATCTGCACACTCGATTGCGGCACGCTCAATTTCGGCGATGGCGACTACACCTATATCTCGACCCCGAACATGCTGCGCGCCGGCGCCAAGAAGGTGATGGAACTGGGCGTGAAGCCGGAGCTCGAAATCTTCGATACCGGCCATCTGTGGTTTGCCAAGCAAATGCAGAAGGAAGGCCTCTTGGGTGATCACCCGATGTTCCAGCTCTGCCTCGGCATTCCTTGGGGCGCCCCCGCCGACACCACGACGATGAAGGCGATGGTCGACAATCTGCCGGTAGGCGCCATCTGGGCGGGCTTCGGCATCGGTCGCATGCAGATGCCGATGCTGGCGCAGGCCATGCTGCTCGGCGGCCATGTGCGGATCGGGCTCGAGGACAATATCTGGCTCGACAAGGGCGTTCCTGCCTCGAACGGATCGCTCACCGAGCGCGCCTGCGAAATCATCACGCGCCTCGGCGCTCGGCCCCTCACCCCGGCCGAAGGCCGCAAGAAGCTCGGCCTCAAGGCCCGCGGCTAATCCCAGCAAGGACGAACAAACATGATCTCGAACATCAAGAAATGCGCCATCATCGGCACCGGCGTCATCGGCAGCGGCTGGGCGTCGCGCTTCCTCGCCGCCGGTCTTGACGTGGTCGCCTGGGATCCGGGCAAGGGCTCGGAAGCACAGCTGCGCGCCAATGTCGCCAATGCCTGGCCCGCCCTGGAGAAGGTCGGACTGAAGCCCGGCGCCTCGCAGAGCCGCCTCACCTTCGTGGCCACCGTCGAAGAGGCTGTCCGCGACGCCGATTTCATCCAGGAAAGCGCCCCAGAACGCGAAGACCTGAAGACCAAGCTACATGCCCAGGTGACGGCGGCGGCGAAGCCTGACGCGATCATCGGCTCATCGACCTCCGGTCTGTTGCCGTCGGATTTCTACAAGGAAGCAAAGAACCCCGAGCGCTGCCTGGTGGGTCATCCGTTCAACCCGGTCTATCTGTTGCCGCTGGTCGAAGTCTGCCCCAGCAAATGGACCTCGCCGGAAGCGGTGCAGACCGCGATCGCTTTCTACAAGAGCCTCGGCATGCGACCCTTGCATGTGCGCAAGGAAGTCCCGGGTTTCCTCGCCGACCGCCTGCTCGAAGCCGTGTGGCGCGAAGGTCTGCACATGGTGAAAGACGGCTACTGCACCACCGGCGAGTTGGATGACGCGATCCGCTTCGGCTTCGGCATCCGCTGGTCGTTCTTCGGCATGTATATGATCTATCACATGGCCGGTGGCGAAGCCGGCATGCGGCACTTCATGGAACAGTTCGGCCCGGCGCGGGACCTGCCCTCGACGCATCTCAAGGCCCCGCCGCTGACCGAGGACCTCATCGACAAGATCGTCGAGGGGACTGAGAAGCAGGCCGGCACGCATTCGATCAAGTCGCTCGAACGCCTGCGTGATGATTGCATCATCAGCGTCATCAACGCCGTCACCGAAGCCAAGGCCAAGCATGGCTGGAAGTACGAGGATTAAGGGATGAGCGCCCCGCTCCGCACGATCGACCTCAAGCCGCATCGCGAGGTGGTCCGGCCCGAATGGGCCGACTACAACAATCACCTCAACGACGCCTTTTATCTGGTCATCTTCAGTCACGCGACCGATGCGGTGATGGACCAGATCGGGCTCGATGCGGCGGAGCGGGAGCGCACCAAACACTCGCTGTTCACGGCCGAGCTGCACCTCAATTACCTGAAAGAGGTCAAGGTCGGCACTGAAGTCCGTGTCGAGACGACCTTCCTCGGGCATGATGCCAAGCGCCTCCACATTTTCCACACCATGTATCGCGGCGACGACGATGAGCCGGTTGCAACCAACGAGCAGATGCAGCTCTCCATGGACATGACCGGGCCACGGGTGGCTCCGCTCCAACCGGCGGTGCTCTCCAGGATCGAAGCGATCACGGCCGAACACGCCAAGCGAGACAAGCCGGCCCAGATGGGCCGTTCGATTGCATTACCGCCTAAGAAGGGTTGACGGACATGAACTTTGGATTGACCAGCGAGCAGCAGATGCTCGTCGAGGCGATGCGTGCCTTCGTCGACACGGAACTCGTGCCCTATGAGAACGAGGTCGAGAAGACGGACCAGGTGCGCCCGGAGCTGATTCACCAGATCCACGAACGCGCCATCAAGTCCGGCTTCTATGCGCCGAACATGCCGGAGGAGCTGGGTGGCGGTGGCCTGGATCATCTCGCCCTCACCCTGCTCGAGCGTGAACTGGGCCGCACCAGTTTTGCCCTGCAATATGCGGTGCATCGCCCCAGCAACATCCTGCGCGCCTGCAATGACGAGCAGAAGGAACGCTATCTGCTACCGACCATCCGCGGCGAGCGCATCGAATGCCTTGGGATTACCGAACCAGATGCAGGCTCTGACGTGCGCTCGATGAAGACCCGCGCCGAGGCCGATGGCGACGATTTCATCCTCAATGGCACCAAGCACTTCATTTCCTATGCCGATGTCGCCGACTACATCATCCTTTTCGCGGCGTCCGGCGTCGAGGAAACCAAGCGCGGCCCGAAGAAGCTGATCACGAGTTTCCTCATCGACAAGGACACGCCCGGGCTCGACGTCCATATGGGCTCGCGCTCGGTCAGCCATCGCGGCTTCCATCATTGCGAACTGGTCTTCTCGAACTGCCGGGTCCACAAGCGCCAGGTACTGGGCGAGGTGCATCACGGCTTTGACGTTGCCAACACCTGGCTGGGCGCCACGCGCCTGACCGTGGCGGCGCAATGCGTCGGCCGCGCCCAGCGGGCGATGGAGATGGCCACCCAATGGGCCGCCACCCGCAAGCAGTTCGGCCAGTCGATCGGCAAGTTCCAGGGCGTCTCGTTCAAGCTTGCCGACATGGCGACCGAGATCGAGGCCGCCAACCTCCTGGTGCTGCAGGCGGCCTGGAAGACGGCCGAAGGCATGGTGCAGGACCAGGACTACGCGATCGCCAAATTGTTCTCGACCGAGATGCTGGCGCGGGTCACCGACAAGGCCGTGCAGATCTTCGGCGGCATGGGGCTGATGGAGGAGACCGGCATCGAACGCTTCTGGCGCGATGCGCGTGTGGAACGGATCTGGGACGGCACCTCCGAGATCCAGCGGCACATCATTTCACGAGCTTTGCTGCGGCCGTTTGAAAGCTAAATGCACGTGTAAATTCGTCCCTAACCCAAGGCGAATTCGACGCAAATCCGTTATCAAGAGGTTAATGCGCGAGGACATACGGGGTTTTTCGGCGATTCCAACTTGATCAACACACGTGCGTATGCGGAATGGGGCCGTTCGTCACTATGCTTTGAGGGCTGTCGGTATAACTCTCTCCTCAGACAATCATGAGGAAGGCCGCCACCATGGCGCAGTTGGTCAAAATCGGTAACTACATGGTCGAAATCGACGGCACCCGTCTGGTGTTCTTTGATGCCAATGGCAACCAGAAGGGTGCACCCCAGGACCTGACAGACGCAGAACAAGTCGCCCTCCCCGACGGTACCACCATTCCGGTCGCACAATTCACTGACCTACTTGCCGGCAACACCGATGCGCTGGCCAATTTTCAAACGGCAGCGGGCGCACCGGCCAGCACGGATCTTCCCGGCTCCGAGGTAAACAGCGGCGGTGGGCGGTTTGCGACCTTCGAAGGCCAGGAAGGCATCGGCGGCTTTACCGCTATCGGCGGTCTCAAGCAGACCGAACTGCACTATCAGCGCCTGGATACGAACCCGGACAATGAGATCGTCGAGGCCGCTGCACCGGAAGCCGTCGGGCCGCAAGGACCCGTGATCGTCGCCGAAGGCGGCTCGGTCGATTTCCATATCACGCGCGTCAGCAGCGACCAGAACCCGATCGGCGACATGAAGGTCGGCGACTATCTGACCTCCGGCGGCAAGGAAGGTCGCGCCATCGACCCCAGCATGATCAACGGCGTCAGCGCCCAAAACCTGACCTTGGCGGAGAGCGTCGAGGTCAAGGTCGGCTTCGTGTCAGAAGGTGCCGGTTACAAGTCCATGGTCGGCGTCTATGCCTATGACATCGACGGCAAGATCGACCCCGACAGCCTGCAATTCCTGTGGCTCGATGCCACGCAGGCCAAAGAGAATGTCGTCGGCGGCGCTTTGGCCAAGGATTTCCTCGGCAACAGCCAGCCGATGGAAATCTCGCTCGGCAACCTCCCGGCTGATACCAAGCTCGGCTTCTTCTTCATCGCCGATGGTGCCAGCAAAGGCACCAACCAAAACCTGCTGAAGGGTGTCGCTGGTGTGGACCGCAAGGGCAACGACTATGCCAAGGATCTCGATGCCATCAACAGCCAGCTCAGTTTCAAGGTGGACGGCAATGGCAACGGCCAGGTTCTGGTTAGTGGCAAGCCGCTCGCCGGCAACATCTATTTCACCCATGACAAGACACTCAACACCGACAGCGTCGGCAAGGATATCGAGCACACACTGTCAGGCGTTCCCGCCAAGGCCGACGGCAAGCTCTATGTCGGCTTCGAGGATCTGGCCGGTGGTGGTGACCGCGACTATCAGGATGTGGTCATCAGTGTCGATATCGGCCAGTACAACGTCAACAAGCTGACCCAGACTGCGACGCAGCCCACTGTCGACCTCTCCGATGTCGACAGCACACACCTTGCCAGCGTCATCATCACGACAGCCGGTTTCCATGCCGGCGACACGCTGAATCTGCCGGCAAACGCCCTGTTTGACGTCCAGGCCAGCCAGAACGGCAACGATACCGTCTTTACCGTGACGGCAAAAAGTGGCGCGGAGAGCGTCGACACCTTCGAGGATTTTCTCAACCACACTTATTTCTCGACCGCCAACACCGATGAAGGCGACCGCACCATCACCTATCAGGCGGTGGATACCGACAATACGTTGTCGAATGTGGCTGACGTCGCGGTGCATGTCAGCGCCACCTTCGAGATTTCCGTCTCAGAGCTCAACGGCATGGATCATTTCGGATCGGGCGACGACACATTGCATCTCAACAAGGGCCTGTCTGGCGCGTTCGACATGGGTGCCGGCGAGGATACCGTGCATCTTGCCCAGACCGGGATGAGCTTCGACCACAGCCACGCCCAGAAGCTGGACAATGTCGAAGTACTTGATGCGCTAGGGGCCGGCAACAACAAGGTCTCGATTTCGATCGACGACGTGCTGGATCTCACAGATGGTTACCACCATCTCACCATCCTCGGCGAAGCTGGTGACGCGCTCACCTTGACGGGCGATGGCGGCCATAGCTGGACGGTGACTGAACAGGGCGCCGACTTCACCACCTACAGCTATGATGATGGCATCCACCAGGCGATCGTCGAAGTCAGCAACCAGATGGCCCAGATTGTCGTCTGAGGACCTCGACCCGACATAAAAAGGGGCGCTCCGCAATTGCCGAGCGCCCCTTTTTTGTTCGAGTAAGGCTCAACCGCCCTTGAAATCGGCCTTGCGCTTCTCGGCGAAGGCCTTGACGCCTTCCTTGGCATCGGCCGAGGAATCCGCCGCTTCATAGGTTTTCATCGTGCCGGAGCGGATCAGCTTGAAGCTGTCCTCGACCGAGACGGCTTCCATCGAACGCACGCATTCCTTCAGCGCCTGCACGGTGAGCGGTGCGCCCGTGGCGATGAGGTCGGCCCATTCCCGCGCCGTCTCCATCAGCTTTTCCTTCGGCACCACCTTGTTCACCAGACCGTAATGCGCGGCCTCCTGCACCGGCATGCGCCGGCCGATGAGCAGGATCTCCATGGCGATGTTGTAAGGCAGGCGCTTGGGCAGGCGCTGCACGCCGCCTGAATCCGGCACGATGCCGAGCGGCAGTTCGGGCAGCGAGAATTCAACATGCTCCGAGGCGATGATGAGGTCAGCCGCCAGCGCCAGTTCCCAGCCGCCGCCGATGCACAGGCCGTTGACCGCGGCGATGACCGGCTTGTTGAGGTCCCAGAGTTCCGTGAGGCCCGCGAAGCTGCCGGGGCCGTAATCGTGCTTCCACCATTTGCCGACGAGGTTCTGCGCGGCCGCGGCCTTCAGATCCCACCCCGCCGAGAAGATCTTCTCGCCGGCCGCGGTAATGATGCCGACGCGCAGATCCGGATCGTCACGCAGCAGGCAGAACGCATGGCCGAGCTTGCGCGAGGTCTCGATATCGATCGCGTTCACCTTCGGCCGATCGAGCGTGATCTCCAGCACGTGGCCCCGACGCTCAACCCTTACGGCTTCAGTCATTTTCAGCACCCTCTATTCACGCCCAGGAAGACCCCTCCTGCATAGGCGGCGCACTATGGATTGGATGACGAATTTCGACAAGAGAAGCAGGGATTACGACATAGCCCCACCGGCAGCCAGTCAATCGGCGACCTTCACCAGCAGCTTGCCGAAGTTCCGGCCCTTGAGCAGGCCGATGAAGGCGTCGGGCGCATTTTCCAGCCCCACCACGATGTCCTCCTTGTATTTGATAGCTCCCGCTTTCAGCCAGGCAGCGACATCGCGGCGGAAATCGTCGGCCTGGGCTGCGAAATCACTGACGATGAAGCCGCGCAGATTGAGGCGCTTTGAGAGCACCGCGCGCATCAGCTGCGGCAGGCGGTCGGGACCGGGGCGCAGGCCTTCCTCATTGTAATGGGCGATGAGACCGCAGACCGGCACACGGGCAAAATCGTTGAGCAGTGGAAATACCGCCTCCCAAACATGGCCGCCGACATTCTCGAAATAGACGTCAATGCCGCGTGGGGCTGCCTTGGCCAATTGCGCGGCAAAGTCCGGTGCGCGGTGATCGAGCGCCACGTCGAAACCGAGTTCGTCGGTGAGATAGCGGACCTTGTCCGCCCCGCCGGCGATGCCCACCACGCGGCAACCCTTGAGCTTGCCGATCTGCCCCACCAGGGAGCCCACGGGACCGGTCGCCGCTGCAACCACCAGAGTCTCGCCGGGTTTCGGCTGGCCGATATTGAGAAGGCCGGTATAGGCGGTCATGCCCGGCATGCCCAGCACCCCCAGGGCGGTCGAGATCGGCGCCAGGCGGGGATCGACTTTCTGCAAATCGGCGCCGTTGCTGATCGCATGGCTCTGCCAACCGGTCCGACCCTGGACGAAGTCACCGGGGTTGAAGTCGGCATGGTGCGACTGGAGCACGCGGCTCACCGCGCCGCCCACCATCACGCCGCCGATCTCTATCGGGCTCGCATAGGATTTCGCGGCACTCATCCGGCCGCGCATATAGGGATCGAGGGATAGAAAGAGCGTTTCCAGCAGAACCTCGCCGGCCGCAGCCACAGGGAGCGGCGTTTCGATCAGGCGGAAATTGTCCGCGCTCGGTTCGTCTGTCGGCCGGGAAGCCAGGACGATCTGCCGATTTGTCTGGATGCTCATTTCACACTCTTTCCGATAACAATTGGTCCGTCGCTCGACATGTATGAGTCTGCCTCAGGTATGCAACAAAGATGCAGCATTCTCCCGCAATCGCGACCTGCTGTACAGACGTTCACCTAATTGCATAATAAATAGTCATAAATTATCCATATCCCCAATGCTGGAGTATTGAACCCGCCTTACGTCATATTTCACACCTCAGAATGATATCTGTTAGTTCAAATATTACACTGCGTTCGTTAAAATCAATTGACCCCCGGACAGAGCATGCTAAATCATTTCACATCAGATAGACTATTTAACGCTTCGTTGTGTGTATTAGTCGGCGGAGCGCGGGACAGACCATGCAACTCGACCAGATCTCCTCGGATGTCATCGCGACGCCACTCGAATCCATCACGGATCAGGCGGCGCTGGTGCGCGCCCTCAATGCGCGCTTTGCCGACGCATCGCCGCTGGAGATCCTCGACGCAGCGATCAACGAACTGTTCCCAAAGCGCATCAGCCTGGTCTCTTCCTTTGGTGCTGAATCCGCCCTGCTGCTGCAGTTCCTGAACCTGGTCGATCCGTCGACCCCCATCCTCTTCCTCGACACCGGCAAGCATTTCGACGAAACGCTGATGTACCGCGACATCCTTGCCGGTCGTTTCGAGTTCACCGATCTCCGGTCGCTGGAGCCCGATACCGCGGCGATCGCCAGGCATGATCCGGACGGCACGCTGTGGTCGACCAATCCCGATCTCTGCTGCCAGTTGCGCAAGGTCGATCCGCTTGATCGTGCCCTAGCACCCTTCGATGCCTGGATCACCGGCCGCAAGCGCTATCAGAATAGCGCGCGCGCCGCATTGCCGGTGTTCGAAAGCCTCGCCGGCCGCGTGAAGGTGAACCCATTGGCGCGCATGACAGCCGCCGACATCGAGGCCGCCTTCAAGCAGTACAAGCTGCCGCAGCATCCGCTCGTCTATGACGGCTACAAATCAATCGGCTGCAAGCCCTGTACCATCCGTGTCGCCGATGGCGACGACGCACGTGCCGGCCGCTGGGCCGGCCAAGACAAGACCGAATGCGGTATCCACCGCAATTGAAAGACCAGAAGATCATGAGCCAGAGTGAGAATTCCCAATCCGATCTCGACCAGTTGGAAGCGCAGAGCATCTTCATCCTGCGCGAAGCCTATAGCCGCCTGAAGCCGATCACCATGCTGTGGTCGCTGGGCAAGGATTCCAACGTCATGGTCTGGCTGGCGAAGAAAGCCTTCCTGGGACATGTGCCGTTCCCGGTGACCCATGTCGATACCGGCAAAAAATTCGCGGAGATGTATGATTTCCGCGACCGCTATGCCAAGGAATGGATCCTCAACCTCATCGTGCGCGATTGCCCGCCGGTCGAGGAGATCGACCCGACCTTGCCACCGGCCGCACGCTCGGCTGCGCGCAAGACCATCGGCTTGAAGCGCGTCATCGAGGAATTCGGTTTCAAGGGCGTCATCGCCGGCATCCGCCGCGACGAGCAGGCAACCCGCGCCAAGGAACGCGTCTTTTCGCCCCGTGCCGATGGCGGCGCCTGGGATTTCCGCGACCAGCCAGCCGAGTTCTGGGATCATTTCAATGCCGGCCTGCCGGACGGCGCTCATATGCGCATCCACCCGCTGCTGGCCTGGACCGAGCTCGATATCTGGCGATATGTGCAGCGCGAGCAGATTCCGCTGGTGCCGCTCTATTTCGCGCGCAATGGCCAGCGCTACCGTTCCTTGGGCGACCAGGACATCACCTCGCCGGTGCCGAGCCACGCCAACAGCCTCGATGAAATCATCGCCGAGCTTCGCTCGACCAAGACGTCGGAGCGCGCCGGCCGCGCCATGGACCATGAACGCGAGGACGCCTTCGAGCGTCTGCGCGCCACCGGTTACATGTAAGCGCAGAAGGAACAGAGATCATGACCGTGCTTCCCCATCTCGGGCCGAAGGCCATTGTGACGACAGCCAATGACGATGCGGCGCCCCAAGCCGCGCGCTTTCCCTTTGCCATCGTCGGCCATGTCGATCACGGCAAATCGACCCTGATCGGCCGCCTGCTCCATGACACGGGCAGCCTGCCCGAAGGCAAGCTTGCCGAACTCCAGGCCGCCAGCGACAAGCGCGGCGGCACGCTGGAGTGGTCGTTCCTGCTGGATTCGTTCCAGGCAGAACGCGACCAGGGCATCACCATCGACACGACGCAGATCTTCTTCCAGACCGCGAAGCGTCCCTATGTCATCATTGATGCCCCGGGACACAAGGAGTTCCTGAAGAACGCCGTCTCCGGTGTCGCGCAAGCCCAGGCAGCGCTTCTCGTCATCGATGCCGCGGAAGGTGTGCGCGAACAGTCGCGCCGCCATGCTCTCATCCTCCAGCTCCTGGGATTGCGGCAGGTCGCGGTCATCGTCAACAAGATCGACCTCATCGCCTTCGACCCCGTGCGCTTCCAGAGCGTCGCCGACGAGATCACCGCCTTCCTTGCCGAACTGGGCCTGACACCCCAGGCGATCGTGCCGATCTCGGCGCGCCATGGCGACAACATCGTGACGCGCTCGGCGCAGACCCCCTGGTACCAGGGCAAGACGGTGATCGATCTCCTCGACGGTTTCGAGGCCGCGCGCCCGGCCACGGAATTGCCGTTGCGCCTGCCCGTGCAGGATGTGTTCAAGTTCGACCACCGCCGCCTGGTCGTGGGCCGCATCGAAAGCGGCCGCATCAAGGTCGGCGACACGCTGACCTTCGCCCCCACCGGCAAATCGGCCAAGGTCGCCAGCATCGAGACCTGGAACGCGGCACCGCAGATCGCGGCTGCCGCGGGTCAATCGGTCGCTCACCCTTGATGATGAACTGTTCATCGAGCGCGGCATGGTGGCAAGCCATGCCGAACGCCAGCCGCACCTCACCCATGAAGCGGTGCTTCGCCTGTTCTGGCTGGACACTGCGCCGCTGGAACCCGGCGATCGCATCACGCTCAAAGTCGCGACCTCGGAATATGCCGTCGCCGTCGAAGGCATCCGCGCCGTCATCGACGTCGATTCCCTCGAGCGCCAGGTCGCCGACCGCGTGCAGCAGAACGGCATCGCCGAAGTGCTGGTGCGCAGCCGCCATCTGATGGCGATCGACGTGGTGGATGAACTGACCAAGACCGGCCGTGCCGTGCTGGTGCGCAATGGCGACATTGTCGGCGGCGCTGTGATCCTCGGCCGCGCCGGCGAGGCCAAGCTTGCGGAAGAACCGCGCCTGCTGTTCAGCCCGGACCATCTCGTTACCAACCAGGCGCGTGCCGCCGCCAACGGCCACCAGGGCGCTGTCATCTGGCTCACGGGGCTTTCCGGGTCCGGCAAGTCGACGCTTGCCATGGCGCTGGAGCGTGAGCTCTTTGCCAAGGGCCGCCAGGTTTATGTGCTGGATGGCGATGCGTTGCGCTCCGGCCTCAACAACGATCTGGGCTTCGGGCCAGAGCAGCGCGTCGAGAACATCCGCCGCACGGCGCAGGTGGCGCGCCTCTTCGCCGATGCCGGCCTCATCGTCGTCACCTCGCTCATTTCCCCTTACGCCGCCGAGCGCGAGAAAGCGCGCAACATCGTGGGGGCCAATTTCCACGAAGTTTATGTGCAGGCCGACCTTGCCACCTGCGAATCCCGCGATCCGAAAGGCCTCTATGCCCGCGCCCGGGCCGGCGAGATCCGCAACTTCACCGGGATCGACGCGCCCTATGAAGCACCGAACAAGGCCGACCTCGTGGTCGACACGGCGGCCACCAGCCCGGAAGCGGCGTTGAAGGATCTCGTCCGCTATGTCGAGAACGCCGTGAAGGTGGCCCCCGCGCAGGAGAGCGCCCGGGCCTAGGCGCTAGCCACCCAGCAGCTGGTCGATCTCCTGCCGGCTCGCCCCCAGGGCGAGGTCGGACATCTTGGTGCCCGAGATGAGATCGACCCCCTGCCGCTTGAACGCCGCTTTGGCCTCGTCGGATTCCGGCGTGATCTCATAGCGCATGAAGGTGCCGCCACCGGCGGTCGTGCCCGTAGCAATGACGATCCGGCAACCGCGGTGGTGATAGGTTTCGCTCATCGGCAGCCTTTCCTGAAGCGATCCGGAGTGTGCCGATACCTCCACACCCGAACAAGACCTTTGCGCCACGCGCGATCAGGCTGCATGCTGCGGCCTTGTCGGCTCACCGGCGGGAGAAGCTCAAGGGGGAGGTCAGATTGGCGTTCGTCATTCCGTATCGCGGCTGCAAGATCCGCCTCACCACCGGCGAATGGGTCGGGCCCAAGGAGTTCGCGGGCTACGCCGTGGAGGGTTCAAACCCGACCACGAAGAAGGCGCTCGCCCTGAAGCCGATCAAGGGCCGCGCTGCCGCCGACAAGGCGCTCGACGCCGCCAAGCACCAGATTGACCAGCTATTGGGGAAGTCGCGCTAGTGCTCTATCGGTTGCTATTGCGGCGGGGGATATAGACCCGCGCATTGCCACAGAGGCGCTGCCGGTTCCACGCATCCCGCGAGCCCAGATATTTGGTTGTCTCCGCCTCGCTGATGCCGTTCTGGTCATAGCAGACATTGCGGGCTGTGCTCGCACATCAAACCCTGCCGCGGCGAAAAGCGATTGGCCCCCAGATAGCCATTGCTTGCCCCCGTCGGCTGACTCCAAGCATTGGCATAACCATAGGGCGATGGATTGCCATAGGCATAAGGCGACACATCGATGCCGAACTCGGAATAGACCGGCCGCGGCACGGTCGCTTGCGGCGGATTGTCCGGCGTACAGGCGCCCAGGGCAAGGCCGACCAGGACAAGGGATCCCCAACGCATGGCTATCCTCCCGCGCTCTATTGCGCTGATCGCAAGAACGCTATCTCGGCTCCGAGGTTCCATCCAGCCAAAGTGGCGGGCAATGGTCGCGAGCGGCACACCCCATAGATCTTGCGCGCGAACTCCCCCCGTTCAACGGCAATGTCTGTTGGTGCCCGCTGCCGGACTCGAACCGGCACGAGACTTTCGTCTCTCAGGATTTTAAGTCCTGTGTGTCTACCAATTCCACCAAGCGGGCTGGCTTTCGGATGAGGGTTGACCGAAGCGACATAGCGTTTTGCGCAGGGTTCGGCAACTCCCCCGCGCATCCCTTGGCCTTCACGCCACCGGGTCGCCGTCGATGGGCTCGGCGCCGAGGTTGCGGATGATGGTATGGAGTTCCAGGGCCGAGGCGTCGATCAGCGCCTGGTCGGTGCCGCGGATGACGAAGCTGGCGCCGAACTTGCCCTGTCGGAAGAACGGGTATGAGCCGATCTCCAAGGCCGGATAGCGGTCCTGGAGGGCGCCCAGATCCTTGGCGATGGCGCCTTCGCCGACATAGCCGGCGACCGTGCGCGAGAGCACCTTGTCGCCGCCCTTGAGCGAACCCTTGATGCCGTCGAACATGGCCTGACAGATGCGTGGCACACCGGCCAGCACGAACACGTTGCCGATCTGGAAACCCGGCGCCACCGAGACCGGGTTGTCGATCAAGGTCGCCCCTTCCGGCGTGTGCGCCATGCGCATGCGGGCCTCGGTGATGTTGTCGGGGCCGTAATGATCGCGCAGCAGCTTGCCGGCCACCGGATGCAAGGTGAGCGGCAAGCCGAAGGCCTTGGCGATCGAGGCCGCGGTGATGTCGTCATGGGTTGGGCCGATGCCACCGGTCGTGAACACATAGTCGCATTTTGCACGCAGCTCGTTGACCGTGGCGACGATCGTGGCCTCGACATCGGGGATGAAGCGACCCTCGACCAGGCGCACACCAACGGCGGTAAGGCCGCTCGCGATATAGCCCAGATTGAGGTCCTTGGTGCGGCCGGAGAGAATCTCGTTGCCGATGACGAGGACGGAAGCCGTCACGATCTTGGGGTCGGTCATATTCTCTCTCTATTGCCGTACGTAGCCCAGGGCCTGCATGCAGGAGTCAACAATATCGTCATAGCGCTGGCCCGATTGATAGCCGGACATGCCGCTCTCCGCCAGCGGATCGCCGAAGGCGCCGCTGCCTTGCGTAGCGGCGATGTCATGGTCGATGCCGCGGTCGACCTTGGTCTGGGCCCGCGCTTCCGCCTCGCACTGATCGAGATCGGACCGGGCCTGGTCGGGATCGCCGCCGCTGGGCTGGGTCCAGTTCGACCCCTTGTCGAAAAGGGAACAGGCGCCGAGGAGGCTGAGCGACAGCGCCAGGATGAGGATGTTACGCATGAAAGCTATCCTTGGATTTGGGTTGCGGTAACTTGCCGGGAACGCCGCCTTGATGCAACAAAGGCCGATTGTCGTCGCGTTTCCAGGGAGCAGAACGCCGCAGCCATGCTTTTCGATCCGCCCTTGCTGCCCGCCCGCCTGATCCGGCGCTATAAAAGGTTCCTGGCCGACATGGCTTTGCCCGACGGAAGCGAGATCGTGGCCCATTGCCCCAATCCGGGCTCGATGCTGGGCCTCGCTGAGCCGGGATCGCCCTGCTTCCTGTCGGTAAAGACCGCCAAGGGTCGCAAGCTCGATTTCGGCTGGGAACTGGTCAGTGTCGAGGGCGGCGCCTGGGTCGGCATCAATACCGCCTACGCCAATCGGATCGTGGCGGAAGGGCTTGCCGCCGGCAGGATTCCGGGCTTGCCGCAGGGTGGGAGCTGGCGGCCGGAAGTGGCCTTCGGCAGTGGCACGCGCTTCGATTTCGCCCATACCGGGGATGATGGCGCCCTCCTCTATCTCGAGGTGAAAAGCGTCACCCTGTCGCGCAGGGTCGGCCTGGCCGAGTTTCCGGATGCCAGAACCGAGCGCGGCCTCAAACATCTCCACGCGCTGTCCGCCGCCGTGGCGCTGGGCTACCGCGCCGTTCTCCTGTTCCTGGTGCAGCGATCTGATTGCCGGACCTTACGCATCGCCGCCGATATCGACCCGCTCTACGCCGCCGGAATCAAGGCCGCGCTGGCCGCCGGAGTCGAGATCATCGGGGTCGCCTGGGAGGTAGCGCCTTCGAATTTCCCTAGCAAATCCAATCACTTTGACCCATTAGAGCAAGGGTGGCATGCGGTCGCGGGGGTTGCACCGGGCCGGGGGTGGGCGTATCTAGCTTGTTAACTCATTTTTCAGCCAGCAGTGGATAGCGAAGCACGAAATGCAAAAGAAGGACGTTGAGAGCGACTGGATCGACGAAGGCCAGAAGATCAAGCTGCACAAGCCGGCGGATTTCGCCGCCATGCGCAAGGCCGGTCGCCTCGCCGCGGAAACGCTCGATTTCATCACGCCGCATATCGTTCCCGGGATCACCACCGAGGCGATCGACAAGCTGTGCCACGATTTCATCGTCGCCCACGACGCCATCCCTGCCCCGCTCAATTATCGCGGCTTCCCGAAATCGGTCTGCACCTCGGTCAACCATGTGGTGTGCCACGGCATCCCGGGGCCGAAGAAGCTGCAGGACGGCGACACGCTCAACATCGACGTCACCGTTATCCTCGGCGGTTGGCATGGCGACACCAACCGCATGTACAATGTCGGCAAGGTCGGGGTGCAGGCGCAGCGCCTGACCGAGGTCACCTATGAAGCGATGATGCGCGGCATCGAGGCAGCCAAGCCCGGCGGCACCTTCGGCGATATCGGCCATGCCATCCAAAGCTTTGCCGAGAAGAAGAACTTCTCTGTGGTGCGCGATTTCTGCGGCCATGGCATCGGCAAGGTGTTTCACGATTCACCCTCGGTGCTGCATTTCGGGCGCAAGGATACCGGGCCGGAGATCAAGCCCGGCATGTTCTTCACCATCGAACCGATGATCAATGCCGGCACCTGGCAGGTGAAGATCCTGGAAGACGGCTGGACCGCCGTCACCCGCGACAAGAAGCTCTCGGCCCAGTTCGAGCATACGATCGGTATCACCGAGACCGGTCCCGAGATCTTCACGACCTCGCCCACCGGTCGCCATTTGCCGCCCTATGCCGCCTAAGGCCGTGACCGCGCCGGCTGCCGAGACGCCGCATTATCACGGCCATCGGCAGCGCCTGCGCGAACGGTTTCTTGCCGGCGGTGCGGCGGCGCTCGCTGATTACGAGCTCCTCGAACTGCTGCTCTATCTCGCCATCCCGCAGAGGGATGTGAAGCCGCTAGCGAAGGACCTCATCGCCCGCTTCGGCAGTTTCGGCGCGGTGATGGCGGCGGAGCCGGCACAATTGATGGAAGTCTCCGGCATCAAGGAAAACAGCGCCGTCGCCATCAAGACGGTGCAGGCGGCGGCCCTCCTCATGCAGCGCCAGCAGGTCCTCGACCAGCCGGTGCTGGGGTCATGGAAAGCGGTGCTCGATTACTGCCATTCGGTCATGGCCCATGACCAGAACGAGCAGTTCCGCCTGCTGTTCCTCGACGGCAAGAACGCGCTTATCGCCGACGAGGTGCAGAGCCGTGGTACCGTCAACCATGCGCCGGTCTATATCCGCGAGGTGGTGAAGCGCACCCTCACCCTCGGCGCCAGTTCGATCATCATGGCGCATAACCATCCGACCGGCGATCCAACACCCTCGCGCGACGATATCGAGATGACGCGCGCGGTGAAGCTCGCTCTGGAGCAGGTCGGCGTCTCGGTTCACGACCACATCATCATCGGGCGCAAGGGCCATGCGAGCCTTCGCTCCATGGGCTATCTCGACGGCCCGAAGAAACGCTGAAGCCAAAGGACGATCCCATCTTGAACAATGCCGCTGCCACCGCCATGCCGGTCCTGTTTATCTCCCATGGCAGCCCGACCCTCGCCTTCGACGATGCCGGCGGCGCGATCTCTCGTGCGCCCGGCACGCGACTGCCGCGGCCCGGGCGATCCTGTGCATCCGGCGCATTGTGCATCAGCGCTTCCCTCGGTGACCGGCAGCGATGCGCCCAGCACGATCCATGATTTTTATGGCTTTCCCCAGGCGCTCTACGATCTCCGCTATGACGCGCCGGGCGATCCGGACCTTGCCACACGTGTCGTGAAGCTCCTTGAGGAAGGTGGCCAGAACGCGCTCATCAGCAGCGACCGCGGCCTCGATCACGGCGTCTGGAGCCCGCTCATCCTCACCTATCCGCGATCCGGCATTCCGGTGGTGCAACTCTCGCTCATGCATCATCGCACACCGGCGGAGCACGTCGCCCTCGGCCGCCTGCTCACACCGTTGCGGGACGAAGGGGTGCTGATCCTGGGATCGGGCGGCGCCGTCCACAACCTGCGCGCCCTCGACTGGAACAACCGCACCGGCATCACGCCCTGGGCCGGCGAGTTTGACCAATGGCTCGGCGACAAGATTGTTGCAGGCGACATCGCAGCACTCAGCGACTACCGCGCCCAGGCACCGAATGCCACTGTCGCCCATCCCAGCGAGGATCACATCCTGCCGCTGTTCGTGGCCTTGGGGGCGGCGGCCGGCAAAGAGCCTGTGGCCGAAGGCACGCTCCTTCACCGCAGCTTCACTTATGGCAGCCTCAGCATGAGTTCCTTCGGCTGGGGTGTCTAAGAGTTCGCGCGCATGAGCGCGGAGCGCCCATGGTCCAGAAGGGCATCTTTGCTGTCCATTCGGTCGATATTTTTGCTGGATGGGAAAAGTCTCGCCCCACGTCGTCGCCTCGGTGGCACGCGCCCCATGGGTACTAACTAACAGATATATTTAACTTAAATTTTCCGGTTCAGCGCCATCACTGTTCGGACGTGTGGAAAAAGCCGAAAATGGTGCCCACACTATCGTGGCAGCATGTACCGGCCAATTTAACAATCTAGTAACGATCCCGGCCCTATCGTTTTCTGAACAAAGGATACTCGGCCGCCCCACTTCAACCCGAACGCTTGCCCAAGCCGAATTACGAGAAAAACAGTGATCGCCACCGACGTTCGCATGCTGGTCGATTTGGCCCGTGACAAGTCCAGTCATGGTCGATCGAGCCTTGTCACGGCCATCGGCGACCTGATGGAGGATTCCGGCCGCATCCTGACGCTTCAGGAAAAGGCCCTGATGAACGACATCCTGAAGAAGCTCATTCAGGACGTCGCCCGGCCGATCCGCAAGGCATTGGCCGAGAAACTCTCGCTATCACCCAACGCGCCACAGGAAATCGTCAACCTGCTGGCCAATGACGAATTCGACATCGCCTCACCGGTGCTGTTGAAGAGCGATCTTCTCACCGACGAAGATCTGGTCGAGATCGTGCGACATCGCACCCTCAGCCATCGCCTCGCCATCGCCATGCGGCGCAGCGTCAGCACGCTGGTGAGCGACGCACTGGTCGGTACGGCATCGGTCGATGTCATCAAAGCCTTGCTGGAAAATCACGGCGCCCAGATCGGCGATGCGACGATGACGTATCTGGTGCAGCAATCCGAGAGCGTCGACGAATTCCAGGAACCGCTGCTGCGCCGCAAGGATCTGCCGACCGACCTCTCCAAGAAGATGTATGTCTGGGTTTCGGCTGCGTTGCGTCAATACATCATTGAACATTATCCGGTCGACAAGACCGAACTCGACCTTACCGTCGCCAAGGTGGCAGAAGACATCGCGGCGCATGACGGCGACAATTCCAGCCGAGCCGAAGATGCCGCCATGGCGCTGGCCGAACAGCTTGCCAAGCGTTCCGAACTGACTGCCGACATGCTGGTGAAGACATTGCGCCGGGGCGAGATCGCCTTGTTCGAGGCAATGCTGGCGCAGATGATCGGCCTGCGGCCACAAGTTGCGCGTAAACTTATCTATGAAGACGGCGGCGAAGGCCTGGTGATCGGCTGCCGGGCCTGCAACATCAACCGCACCGACTTCACCGCCCTGTTCCTCATGCTGCAACGGGCGCGGCCTGGCGACCTTGCCAACAATCCTTATCAACTGTCGCGTTCGATGGAGATGTTTGATCGCCTGAAGCCGGACACGGCACGCAAGGTGGTCGAACGCTGGAAGATCAACCCCTTCTTCCTGAAATCCATCCGGCGGCTAGAAAACCATCCGCAAAAATGACGAGCATGCGGGACAAGCTCCGCCTGGTGAAGCCAGAGCCGGCCGCCGCGCCCCGCCACCCCAACGCCGAACAGATCAAGCAAATATTCGCGCAACGGCTGTTCGACTTCGGGTCACCGCTCTACTTGATTGACTCGAGCGGTCGCCTGACCTGGTCCAACCTTCCCTACCGGCAACTCAGCGACAGACTCGCTTTGCCGGATGGACTGGTGACACTGCTTCCACTTGGCGCACTCATTGCGGATGCAAAGTCACATGACCGTGTCGCGCGACGCGACGTCGCCGTGACTCTCGATGGCCGCAATCAAATCCTGCACACGCACCACGTCTTGCTGGCCGACCGTAACGGCAAGCTGACGGGGCTTGCCGGTCTGGTCGAGCCGATCGATACCGGTGCCGAGCTGTCCACCGAACTTGCCAGGGCGCAGGAACGGTTCGACGACATCGTGCGGCTCACTTCGGACTGGGTCTGGGAAATCGACCCGGATCTCAATATCACGCTGATCTCCGACCGCGTGACAAAGGTGCTTGGCTTCCTGCCGCGCGAACTGGTCGGGCGAAAACTGCCGGGTCTCGCCGACAGCGATGCAGGGACCATTTCCATCACCCAGCGTTTCGCCAGCATGGCGCCCTTTCGCGACCACCGCTTCGAGGCACACACGAAACTGGGGGAAGTACGCCTCTTTCTCCTGAGCGGCGTCCCCATCTTCTCCCCACGAGAGCGGTGCTCATATCGGCTTTCGCGGAACAGCGAACGATATCACCGACCTGACGCGCCGCGAGCATTCACTGATCCAGTCCAAGGAGAGCGCCGAGATCGCCAATCGCGCCAAATCCGATTTCCTCGCCAATATGAGCCACGAGTTGCGCACGCCGCTCAACGCCATCATCGGCTTTGCGGACCTGCTGACGCGGCAGATGCAGGAACCCGAGATCGATGGCCGCGCCCAGGAATATGCGGCCGATATCCAGTCCAGTGCCAGCCATCTGCTTGCCATGATCAACGACATCCTCGATCTGTCAAAGATCGAGGCGGGTCGCCTCGATCTCAACGAGGAAGAGATTTCGATCCCGATGCTGTGCGAACCGGCATTGCGCATGATCCAGGACCGCGCGCGTGCCGCTGAACTCGATCTCGTAAGCGAACTGTCCGACGATCTGCCGTTGGTGCTGGTCGACCATCGGCTGACCCGGCAAATCCTTCTCAACCTGTTGTCCAATTCCGTAAAGTTCACACCCGCAGGCGGCAAGATCACGGTACGCGCCTATCGCGGTCCGGAACGCGACCTCGTCATTGAGGTTGAAGACAATGGTATCGGTATTCCGGAAAGCGATGTCGACCGCGTGCTCGAACCCTTCGTTCAGGTGGAATCGCATCATGCCCGCCGCTATGCCGGCACAGGTCTTGGCCTTGCGCTCTCGCGGCGGCTTGCGGAACTGCATGGCGGCCGCCTCTCCCTGATGAGCCAGATCGACCATGGCACCAAGGTCGGGCTCCACATACCGGCTACGCGCCTGTGTTGAAGCCCTCCAGGAACGCCAGCAGGTTCTGGCCCAGTTCCGGACAAAGATAACCGCCTTCCTGTACCAGCACGCTTGGCAGCCGCAAGGCGGCAAGGCGCGCGGCGATGCGACGAAAGCCATCTTCCGTTACCGCAAGGCCGGCAAAGGGTCTCCGCAAAGGCATCGAGACCGAGCGCGACCACGATGGCCTCGGCGCCGAAGCTCCGCACCTTCGCCAATCCCACCTCTAGCGCGGCGAGGAAGGTGTCGTCGCCACTACCAAGCGGCAGCGGCAGATTGAGATTGGCGCCGGCCCCTGCCCCGCTCCCCATCTCGTCCGCATAGCCCCAGAAGAACGGATAAAAATTGCTGGGATCGGCATGGACCGAGACGGTCAACACATCGCCGCGTTCGTAGAAGATGCCTTGCGTGCCATTGCCGTGATGAAGATCGACATCGACCACCGCGACCTTGTCGTACTTCCCGCGCAGCAATTGCGCGGCGATGGCACTGTTGTTGAGATAGCAGAAGCCGCCCGCCATATCGGCAAAGGCGTGGTGCCCCGGCGGGCGGCACAGCGCGTAAGCAGCGTCGGCGCCATCGCGGACCATCTGTGCCGCGGCGATGGCGCAATCTGCGCTGGCGAGAATGGCCGGAAAACTGTCCGCATCGATCGGACAGGCGGTGTCGACCATGTGATAGCCGGCCTGACCGATGACCGACTGGGGATAGCCAAGGCCGCGGCCATTGGGATGAATGTTGGGGATGATGCTCTCGGATGCTCCCGGCAGGGCACGCCAGCGCTCATGCCCGGTTTCCAGGAAAGCGAGATAGCGCGCGTCATGCACGGCGGCGATGGCGGCCCGGTCACCAGCCGGCGGCACACTGACAGGATGTCCGACGGCAACGAGGGCAGATTGCAGGGCCAGCACCCGCGCCGGTTGTTCCGGGCAGGGCTTCCACTGGCCACGCACCAGGAAATCGCGCGGCGCATGGCGCAATTGCACATCGGAAAAGAAAACCTGCATCACCCGGCCTCGGCTGCGTTGACGGGAGCGCAGCATCGGCCGGGTGTCAGGGCAAAGGCAAGCGCGTTATTCGGCGGCGAGGCGCGCCGGCTGGGCGGCCTGATCGGCAAGATAGTTGAGGGCTGCCTGCACCCCGCCCGACTGGTGCGGGATTTTGGCGGCAGCCAACCCCATCTCGACGCCGAACAGGGCACCGCCCAGCATCAGGTCGTTGGTATCGCCCAGATGACCGATGCGGAAGGCCTTGTCGGCGAGACGGCCGAGACCACCGCCCAGCGGCATGTTGAAGCGATCGAACACCAGCTTGCGGAACGCATCGGCCGAATGACCGTCCGGCATAAAGGCCGCGGTGATCGAGCGGCTGTAATCCTTGGGCTCGGCACAGACGATGTCGAGACCCCAGCCGCGGATGGCGCGACGCGTCGCTTCGGCATGGCGGGCATGGCGCGCAAAGATGTTCTCAAGCCCCTCTTCGTCGATGAGGTTCAAGGCTTCGCGCAAGCCGAAGAGCAGATTGCAGGCCGGCGTGTAAGGGAAATTGCCGCCCAGATACGATTCCCAATCCCAATAGCTGCGCGGCAGCTTCGCCTGCTCCGACGCAGCAAACGCCTTTTCACTGACGGCACAGAAAGCCAAACCCGCCGGCAACATCAAGCCCTTTTGCGAACCGCCGATGGCGACATCGACGCCCCATTCATCCATGCGGAAATCAGCGCTGCCGAGAGACGAGATGGTGTCGACCATCAACAGGGCCGGATGGCCGACGCGGTCCATGGCCTGACGGATCTCGGCCACCCGCGTCATGCAGCCATTGGCGGTTTCGTTATGCACCAGCAGGACCGCCTTGACCTTCTTCTCGTGATCGGCGGCAAGGGCTGCTTCGATCTGCGTGGGATCGGGGGCGCGGCGCCAATCGGTCGCCAGCGTCTCGACCTCGAGCCCCAGCTTCTTCGCCATGCTGGTCCACAGCAGGGCGAACTGGCCGCTGTCGAAGCCCAGAACCTTGTCGCCCGGCGACAGCGTGTTGACGAGGGCGGATTCCCAGGCGCCGGTGCCCGACGCCGGGAAGATGATCACCGGCTGCGTGGTCTTGAAGATCGGCTTGATACGGGCGAGGAGTTCGCTGGCCAGCCGGGCGAATTCGGGTCCGCGATGATCCAATACGGGTGCCGCAATGGCGCGCAGCACGCGCTCGGGAATATTGGTCGGACCAGGTATCTGCAGAAATTGCCGCCCGGGCTGATAGGTCATCGAACTCCCCTGCTGTTGATAATGTCGCGATCGACGTCATCAACGTGAGGTGCCGTGAACTTGCGGGCTGGCCCGAAAGCGACGTCGATCAATGATCGAACGCCGATCTCGGAGAGAAACGTGGCAGCGCGTTGCTACTTGTCCGCCTGGACAATTAGTGCATCAACCGCGACGGCGCCTTGCGGCAGAACCATCAGCGGGTTGACGTCGAGCTCGACGAGATCGGCGCGATGCGCCTCGGCATAATCCGCGACCGCCATGACAGCGCTGACAACGGCATCGATGTCGCCGGCGGGCTTGCCGCGATAGCCGCGCAGCAGCTTGGCGATCTTGAGGCCGTGAATGGCCTTCTCGACGATCCGGCGATCGGTCGGCAACAGCAACAGCGCTGAATCCTCGACCATCTCCACCAGAATGCCACCGGCACCGACCACCAGGGCCAGGCCGAATTGCGGATCGCGCTTCACACCGATGATGAGCTCGGCCACCACATCGCGCACCATGGCCTCGACCAGCACCTTCTCGATCTTCAGGCCGGGCTGATAGGCTGCGACCGAATTGTGCATCTGTGCAACTGCCGCTGTGACCTCGGCTTCTGATTTGAGATTGACCGCGACGGCACCGGCTTCGGTCTTGTGGGCGATGACCGGCGCCGCCACCTTGACGACCACCGGGAAGCCCAGCTCGGCGGCGGCTTTTGCCGCCTCGCTCGGCGCCACGATGCGGCTTGCCGGCGATTTCAACCCATACTTCGCCAAAGTCTGCTTGGCGTCATGCTCGGAGACGATCCGGGTCGGCCCGTCCAGCAACGCTGTCTGCGGCATGATGAGATTGTCGGCCGCGGCCGAGGTCAGATGATCGCGCTGATAGGCGAAGCGCGCGGCGGCGGCGAAGGCGCGCATTGCTTCCGGCAGTCCCTGCATGGGTGCCGCATGACGCGTCGCCATCCGCGCCCGCACCCGCGCCGGCAGCAGCTCGGGCAGAGTCGCGGTCACGATCGGCATTTTGCCGTGTGTCTCGCAGGCAGCCATGATCGCATTGACCGAGGCATCGCAGGCCCGCTCGCTCGCCTCGCCATCGACGGCGTAATCGAGGATCAGCATGCCGGCGTCATAGTCACCGCGCATCACCGTACCGAAGCACTTGGTGAGCAGATCCTCATGGCTCCATAGCGAGGTGTTGTAATCGAGCGGGTTGGTGACGGAGGCAAAGTTGGGCAACTGCTGCTTCAAATCCGCCACCTGGTCCGGGCTGTGCGGATTGAGCGGCACATCCAGTTCCTCGGCGAGGTCGGCCGTCATCAGCCCATCACCACCCGAGCAGGTGAACACGGCAAGGCTCTTGCCCTTGGGCAGGCCCGCGATCGAGATCAGCTTCATGGTCTCGAGGAGATCCGGGATCGAATTCACCCGGATGACGCCCAGCCGTTCGAACAGCGCGTCATACATGCGGTCGCTGCCGGCGAGCGACGAGGTATGGCTCATGGCAAGCTGACTGCCGAGTTCCGATTTGCCGGCCTTGAGCGCGATGAGCGGCTTGCCGTTGGCAAGGGCCTTGGCCGCCGCGCGGCTGAAGGCCGGCACATCGCTGATTGCCTCGATATAGAGGCCGATCGCCGTCACTTTCGGGTCCTCGGCCAAGGCGTCGACGAAGTCGGCGACGTTCAGGACAACCTGGTTGCCCGAGGTGATGACATAGGCAAACGGCACCGAGCGATCATTGCAGGTCAGGTTGAGCGCGATGTTGCCGCTCTGCGCCACCAGAGCGCAGCCGGTCTCGACTTTCTGCCCATTGTGTCCGGTCGGCCAGAGCACGATCCCGTTCAGATAGTTGAGGATGCCGTAGCAATTGGGCCCGACCACGGCAAGATCGCCCGCCGCCTCGATGAACTTCTTCTGGAGCTCGATCCCCTCGCCGCCCACTTCGGCAAAGCCGGCGGCATAGCAGATCGCCCCGCCGGCACCGCGCGCGTTGAGTTCCTTCAGCATCTCGATGGTGCCTTCGCGTGGCACAGCGATGAAGGTCGCATCCGGTGCCTCGGGCAGCGCCGCCACCGAGGGGTAGCATTTGCGCCCGCCCAGTTCCTCGTATTTCGGGTTCACCACCCAGACCTCGCCGGCAAAGCCCGCGGCGTCGCAGCGCCGGATCGCATCCGCCATGGCCTGTCCGCCGATGATGCAGACGTGGCGCGGCTTCAAGAGCCGCCGGATATTGTTCTGGCGCGTGGTGAAGGTGGTCATGGCTGGGATTCCAATATCGAAGTGATCCAGTAGGTGTGCTAATAGCAAGCCCGATGGGCTTGAGACAAGTCGCCATCCGCTTGATGAAAAACGACACGACCCGGGAGCGCCGCATGATCCACGATACCCTCATTCGCCATGGCATGGTCATCGACGGGACCGGCGCCAGGCGTTTCCAGGCCGATATCGCCGTGGATGGCGACCGGATCAGCGCCATCGGCGACCTCCGGGACCATACCGCCCGGCAGGAAATCGACGCCACAGGCTGCATCGTGGCACCAGGCTTCATCGACGCCCATGCCCATGACGACATCGCCCTCCTCGCCGAACCCGACATGCCCTCGAAGGTCAGCCAGGGCTGCACCACCGTCGTGGTCGGGAATTGCGGTTTCAGCGCCGCCCCGCTTACCCCGCGCGCCAGCTACC
This sequence comes from Rhodospirillaceae bacterium, assembly GCA_016712715.1. Classification (NCBI taxonomy): domain Bacteria; kingdom Pseudomonadati; phylum Pseudomonadota; class Alphaproteobacteria; order Rhodospirillales; family Rhodospirillaceae; species Rhodospirillaceae bacterium. The sequence continues at coordinate 418,337 of JADJQM010000001.1, read as the reverse complement.
CGGACGATTTCCTGCTGGGCGATGAAAGCTGGTACCGCTTCCCGCGCATTGCCGACTACTTCGCGGCGCTCAACAAAACGCCCGCCGCCGTCAACGCGGCGGCCCTGGTCGGCCATTCGGTCCTGCGGGTCGAATGCATGGAACAGCTCGACCGGCCGGCCAACAAGACCGAGATCGCCGCCATGGGCGCGCGGCTAGCGCAGGCCCTCGATGACGGCGCCCTCGGCTTTTCGACCGGGTTGGAGTATCCCAGCAACAAGGCAGCCGATACCGACGAGGTCGTGGCGCTTGCCCATATCGCCGGAACTGCCGGCGCCGTCTACACCACCCATTCAAGGAACTATGACGCCCATTTCCGCGAAGCGCTCGCCGAGGCGCTGGAGATCGGCCAAAGGGCCGAGGTGCCGGTGATCCTCTCCCACCATCAGGGGGATGGGCCGGAGAACATCGGCCACACCGCCTGGTCCCTGCCGATGATCGACGCGGCCCGCGCCAGCCAGAAGGTCGGTATCGACGTCTATCCCTATAACGCCGCCGCCACCATCATCGACCCGGCCTTCGTCCTCTCGGCCTCCCGCGTCCTCATCAGCTCGTCCCAACCCCATCCCGAAATGGCCGGGCGCGAGCTCGACGACATCGCCCGGGAATGGGGCATCGACCGTGACGCGGCCGCCCTCAAACTCGCTCCCGGCGGGGCGATCTATTTCTGCCAGGATGAGGAAGACGTACAGCGCATCCTGGCATTTCCTCCGACAATGATCGGCAGCGATGGCCTGCCCGGCGGCGAGATCAATCATCCGCGCCTGTGGGGCAGCTTCCCCCGTGTCCTTGGTCATTACAGCCGCGATCTGGGGCTGTTCGACCTCGAAACCGCGATCCATAAAATGACCGGACTCACCGCCAATCGCTTTGGCATCATCGATCGCGGCAAACTGGCTGAAGGCGCTTTTGCCGATGTGACCGTGTTCGATCCCGCAACCGTCATCGACCGTGCCACATTTGCAAAGCCCTCAGAGCCCAGTCTCGGCATTCGATTTGTGCTTGTAAATGGGGCCTTAGTGTGGCGCGAGGGGAGTGCGACGGGCGCGCGTCCAGGTCGCCCTTTGCCCCGGCAGACCCGCCTTGCGCCACAATCGTTAAGCTCACCGAAACCATTGTCGCTCGCGGACTTTTGATGAAAACGCACACCGAAAATGTCGCCTTCGTATTGGCGACTCATTAACTCTCGTTCTATATCTTCACAGGTCTGCGGCCTGATGGTTGGCGCAGTTGGCCCGTGATGAAACCGGCACCCCGATGAGCCTGATGAAGCACAGCAAAGACGCCGCGCGTTCGGTCTTTACACAGAACCGGCGTCGCGTGCTGTTTGGCCTGGGGGGTTTTGCCTGCCTGGCGGGTGCTGCCGGCTTCGGCCTGCCCCTGCTCAGCGCGCCGGTCCGCTCCAGCGCCCAGGAGCTCAGCTATTTCCGGGTCGGCGCCGGTGCGCCCGGCACGCCCATCTATGAACTGGCCGGCCTGATCGGCGGCGCCATCAGCAACCCGCCCGGTGCCCGGACCTGCGAAGAAGGCGGCTCCTGCGGCATTCCCGGCATGATCGGCCTTGCCCAGACCAGTTCCGGTTCGGTCGAGAACCTCGCCCAGCTGCGCGGCAAGCTCATTGAATCCGCCGTGGCGCAAGCCGACATCGCCTACCTCGCTTATACCGGCAAGGACCAGTTCAAGGCGACCGGTAAGGACGCCGACCTTCGTGCCATCGCCGGTCTCGGCCGCCTCAATGTGAAGATCATCGTCGGCCCGCAATCGGCTGCCAAGAACGTGGCCGGCCTCAAGGGGCTGAAGGTCAATCTTGGCGCCGAGAAGAGTGACAACGCCATGACGGCCCGACAGATCCTGGGTTTCCACGGCCTCACCACCAAGAAGATCAAGCCGAGCTACCTCGACTTTCCGGCCGCTGCCGAGGCCCTCGCCTCCGGCACAATCGACGCCATGATCGTGGTTGATGCGCTGGCCAGCCGTGATGTCACGGCCCTGGCCGCCAGCATGCCCCTGCGCCTGCTGCCGATCGAGGGCGAACCCGTCAACAAGATGATGAAGAGTTTCGGCTTCATCGCCAAAGGCGTCATCAAGGCGGACACGTTCCGGAATGTGCCGGACACGCAGACTGTCGAACTGGTCGCCGTCTGGCTGGTGCCGGCGTCACTCGACGATGAAATCGCCTATGAACTGACGCGCGCGGTATGGCTCGAAGCCACGCGCAAGAATCTCGACCAGGCCTCGGCCGCCGGCAAGGCGCTCGACCTGCAGCTTGCCATCGCCGGGGTCAGCGTTCCCTTCCATGCCGGCGCCCTGCGCTATTACGACGAGCACGGCGTCAGCCGCTTCCTGCCCGCAGCGCTGCGACCGGACAGCGCCGTCAAGACGAACTGACGAAGGTCAGAACACGCCCACCACTTTTTCATCAGTGGCCGGCCGTGGGGTCATATGGCGGTAGATGTAGGTGAGTGTTGCAAACAGCCAAGCATAATAGAGCCAGTCCAGGGCCGTTTCGCAGGCAATCATCCAGAGCGGAGCCACATCACCATAACTGTGGCCACCCCAGAGCGGCGCGAAATTGACTCTGAAGCTCGCAAATGAGCCAAACAGCGTACTCATCGCCACGCCCAGGAGTAGCGCTTTCAAGACAGGCAGCATAATGACCACCGGCGCAAGGCTCGCGAAGATCCGCACAGCATAGCCGTCGGTCTTGTCCCAAACGTCGATCACGTCATAGGGATCCTCATCGACCGCGATGCTGGTGAAAAGGATGCTGAACCGGCAACTGGCCCAGACCAAGGCAAAGATCAAGGCAAGGCCGGCAAGTGTGGAGAAAATCCACCCCAGCCCAATGAAACCGGCAACAAATCCGACGATAATGCTTGCCACCCAGAATCCCAGGGCAATCAGGATAAGGCCAAGGACGAGTTTCAAAGCGCCGCGGGCGATCCACCACAAGCGGCGGTCGAACCGGAAGAGGCGGAATTCCGTCCGGTCCAGATAAAGACCGCGCGACCAGCTGATGAAGAAGCTGACAAATGCCAGAGCCTGGGCAGCGAACAGCGAGCCGTTCGCCCAAGTGAGCTCAGCCCGCCAGTGTCGCTCACCGTCGCCGCGCCCTTCCCATGCCCCGTAATGGGCCATGTAATAGCCCTGGATGAGGTTCAGGATCACCCAAGGCAACGAACTTAGAATGAGGCCGCCCGGATAGCGCCAAGGCGCCTTCAGACCATCGATGATGATCCGGTCCAAGGGCAGGCGTTCGCCCGACATGAACTAATCCCCCAAAGAACTGAAACTAAGACCCCATCACCTCGACCCTGATCCGGAACACGCCTGGTTCCGGCTCGCTGCCTTCCAGCAGTCTGTTCCCCGTCACCTCGCAGAAATGCGCGAAGTCCTTCGGTGCGCCGGGATCGGTCGCGTCGACTTCCAGGATATCGCCCGGCGACAGTTCCTTGATCAGCTTGCGGGCCTTCAGGACCGGGATCGGGCATTTCAAGCCGCGGGCGTCGTGTTGCCGGATCATGCTTTCGCTCCTTCCAAGGCATCCTGGCCTTCGCGCCGTGCCTGCCAGGTTTCCAGCAGGCTGGCGCTGACAATAAGGATGCCGCCGACGATCTTGTGCCAGCCGAGATCTTCGCCAGCCAGCCACACGGCGGAACCGACACCGACCACGACTTCCGAGGTCATGAGGATGCTGGCGCGGCCGGGCGACAGCCGCCCTGCCCCCCCACAGACTCAAGACCATCGCCGGCACCACCCAGATGAAGGCCGCGGCGATGATCCACGGCACCGCACCGATGAGGATGTTGAGGTCAGGCCAGCCGCCAGGTCCGGCGGCGTCTCCGAGGAGGAGATAGACCAGCAGGCCCACCGGCAAGGCGCAGCCGAATTGCGCGATGCTTTTGTCCAGGACAGTGATGTGCGACCACATGCGCGCGGTGAGCAGCGCCACCGCCCAGCAGAGGCCGGCGCCCAGCCCCATCCATTCAGCCAGATTGGACGGCCAGGGCCAGCGGCCGCTCACACCTTGCAGGACCATGAGACCGACGAGCGCCAGGCCGATGCCGATCCAGCGGATAGGCGTCAGCGGCGTCTTCATGAAGATGCGTTCCAGGATGGTCGACCAGATCGGGCTCAAATAGAACAGCAGGATGATGATGCCGATCTCGCCCATCACCACGGCCACGGCAAAGAGGATGTTGCAGCAGGCGAGCGCGCCGCCGCACAGCAGCACCCGCCAGCCGCCAGCCCACAATTGGCGATGTCGGATAAACAGGAACGGCAGCAGGGGGATAAGCGGCACCCCATAGCAGAGCGCACCAGCGAGGGCCGCCGGGATCCCTGCCGCCTCTACCTCGCGCAAGGGGTACCACATCGATCCCCAGAAGATCGACGAGGCGACCATGGCAAGGCTTGGCCACAGGATGCCGCCATCAATCGGCGGGCGGTTGCCGGTCGCGGCGGTCACGCGACCTGCGCCCAGCCGGCGACCCTGGCTGACATTTCCTGTTCCGGAATGACATCATAGGCGGCCTCATCCAGGACGGTCAGGGAAGCCAGCAGGAGTTTCTCCCGGCAAGGCGCAAGATCGTCATCGTTGAATGCGGCGCTGAGACCGGTGCGCAGGGACGCGACGTCTTCGACCGGCAGAGAACGGCTGGTGATGAAAGGCAGGCACGGTGCCGGCGCCGTCTGGTCGAGGATGCGGAGGCCCGTCACCTCGTCTGGCGCCAGCGCGGTGAGGAGCGTCCAGGTCACGCAGTCCACGGCGCAGAAATCGGCAAGGCCGGCCTTGACCATGGCCACGGATTTGCGATGCGCACCGCTTTCAATCGCCTCGCGCAACAGCCCGTTCGCGATCCCCTGACCGGCCAGATAGAGCTTGAGCACGTTGCAGCCGGATTGTGAGTCCGCACCATTGTACGCCGCGACCCGGCCGCTGAGGTCGCTGCCACGCTGAATATCATCGGCCGCCCGCACGATGACAAAGCTGCGATAGGTCGACCCGTCGCAACCCGGCGCATCATAGCCGGGGGTCGCCGCATAACGGACCTTGCCCTTCAGATCATGGGTCAGTGGATAGCCACAGGTCTGCGAGATCAGGAGGTTTGGGTCCAGCCAATGGGCATAGAAGTCGGTCGGGCGCGTCAGTGCCTGGGGAATCCCGATTAAGCCGGCCGCGGCGAGATGACTGCGCAAACCTTCCCAGAAGGCATCCGTGTCTTCGCGCAATTCCGGAAAGTCGTACATCGGCAGGGCCGCGATCATGCGCTGGACTCGTCTTGTTGTTCTTGAATCAGAACGGCAGCGAATTGCCGCCGCTCGCGGGAAATTGTGGCAAACCATCGGTGATGGCGTAGTAATCGCCCTTGTCGGCAGCGAAGATATGGTGCCGCAACTTTAGGCCAGTGGGGGCGTCGAGCAAGCCGGCCGGGATCGAGACGGCGTCCCTGCCGATCATCTCCCAGAACACCGACGTGCCGCATTCCCCACAAAAACCGCGCCGCGCCTCGGGCGACGACACGTACCAGCGCAAATGCTCGCGGCCCGAAAGCGCGATGTCGGCCCATTTCGCCTTGCTATAGGCCGGTGGGTGGCCGTGCCAGCGGCGGCACTGGCCGCAATGGCAAACACTGATGTCCCGCATCGGTCCGGTGATGGTGAGGTGGATCGCCCCGCACAGGCAATGCCCCTTATGGATTGCCGGCCTGGTCGCTGGTTCCGGTTCCGGCGGCGCGGGTGGGATCGGCGCAGCGTTCGCCGACGACACGGCATATTGTGGCAGATCATCGGCGATATCGTCGTAGTCGCCCTTGAATGCCACCCAGATATGCCGGTCGATGCTGAGCCCGGTCGGCGCGGAGAGGCAACTCGGCGCGATGTCGAGATCGCTGCCGCCCACCTTGCGCCAGAAGAGCTTCGAGCCGCACTCCCGGCAGAACCCGCGCTCGGATTCGGGGCCGGACCGGTACCACTTCACATGTTCGGCGCCGCTGAACCGGATGTTGGCGATCGGCGCCGACGTATAGACGCCGAGCGCGCCGTGCCAACGACGGCACATGGCGCAATGGCAGGCGGTCGGTGCCGACAGGGCGCCGGACACCTCGAAACTCACCGCGCCGCATAGGCACTGGCCGCAAATCTGCCCCATCTTTGTTAACGCCTCCCTTTTGCGCCGAGCATAGCCCAGCCGTCATGACCCAACCAAGGGGGTGGCCCGGCGTTGCCTGCATGGTGGGATGAGTATTTCTTCATTGCTGGCCTGCTACATTTTCGTTACCAATAACCCTAGAGAAACAACGCCCTTTTGAGGCACATGTCCGCGCAGTCCACGACCGCTGAACCCTTGCGGGTAAATAAGGGGGAGATCGGCCGCCACGCCTATCAGGCGGATATCCCGACTTTGCTGCTGGCAGCCGGGATCTACGCGGCATTTCTGACACTGACCTGGTTCTATCACGACCTGCCCTGGTGGGTGGTGCTGCCGCTGGGCGCCTCGATCGTCTGCCTGCACGGATCATTGCAGCACGAAGCTGTCCACGGCTATCCGTTCAAATCACGTCGCCTCAACCGCTGGATCACCGGCTGGTCGCTGTGGCTGTGGATTCCCTATGACGTCTATGTGGCGACCCATACGCGCCATCATATCGACCAGGATCTGACCGATCCCTTCCTCGACCCGGAATCGAACTACCTCACCGAGGCGCAATGGGCGCGGATGTCGCCGCTGCATCGCTGGGTGCGGCAGCGGATGCGCACGCTGGCCGGCCGCATGCTGTTCGGGCCTGGCTATTACACCGTCTCATCGGTGCGCGAATGCTGGAAGGACCTCAATTCCGGCGACCGCTATCACATCGTGCCCTGGGTCTGGCACTTCGTCACCGTCAGCCTGATCCTGGTCTGGGTGGTGGGTGTGTGCGACATCCCGGTCTGGGCCTATGTGCTGATGTTCGCCTATCCGGGCACATCGATGGCCCTCATCCGCTCCTATGCCGAACACCGCGCGGCGCCCGATGAGAAGACCCGCTCGGTCATCTGCGATGCCGGGCCGTTCTGGAGCTTCATGTTCCTCTACAACAATCTCCACGCGCTCCATCATGCGGAGCCTGCTTTGGCCTGGTATCGCCGTCCGGCACGCTACCGGGAGACCAAGGAGCAGTTGCTGCGGGAGAATGGGCAGTATTACATCCCGGGCTACTTCGCAATTGCGCGCGCCTATCTGTTCCGGCCCAAGGAACCCATCTTTCACCCCTATAAGCCGCCCAGCGAAACGATTAGCTAATCGTTTCGCTGGTAGTTCCTCTGGACCTTAAGCCAGCAACTCGAGATCAAAAGGCAGCGAGCGCAGACGCTTGCCGGTGGCGGCAAAGACTGCATTGCCGATGGCCGGCGCCAAAGGCGGCAGCCCAGGTTCCCCGATCCCGGTCGGCGCTTCCGCCGAGGGGACGATATGCACCTCGACCGCCGGCATCTCCTTGATCCGGGTCGGTTCGTAATCGTCGAAATTGCCTTGCTCGACGACACCCTCGGCGAAGGTCACCCGGTTGCGCAGGACGGCGGAGAGGGCAAAGCCGATGGCGCCTTCGACCTGGGCCGCGATCACGTCGGGGTTGATGGCGACACCGCAATCGACCGCGGCGATCACGCGGTTGACCTTCAGCACGCCGGCCTCGACCGAGACCTCGGCCACCATGGCGACGCGGCTGCCGAAGGACATGTGATAGGCGATGCCGCGCCCCATGCCTGTGGGCATCTCCTGGCCCCACTTCGCCTTCTCTGCGACATGCTTCAGGACGGCGGCATCGCGCGAGCCTTCCTTCAGGTAGGAGAGGCGGAAGGCGAGCGGGTCCTGCCCAGCGAGATGCGCCAGCTCATCCATGGTCGTTTCCATGACATGGGCGGTATGGCTGTGCCCGACCGAACGCCACCACAGAACCGGGATCGCGGTCTTGGTGTTGTGGACATCGACCGCCAGGCTCTCGACACCATAGGGTGTGTCGGAGACACCCTCGACGCTGGTGGCATCCACCCCGTCCTTGACCGTCATGGGCTCAAGCGCGGTGCCGATCATGATCGACTTGCTGACGATGGTGTGCTGCCAGCCGGCGATCCTGCCCGCCTCGTCCACACCCGCCTTGACCTTGTGAAGCGCCATCGGGCGGTAGTAGCCACCCTTGATGTCGTCCTCGCGGGTCCAGAGCAGATGGACCGGTGCCTTGCCACCGATCGCCTTGGCGATCTGTGCTGCTTCCACCGCCCAATCGGCCATGGGATTGGCACGGCGGCCGAAGCTGCCGCCGCCCAGCAGCGTGTGGATCTTGATCTTGTCGGGCGTCACACCTAGCACCTGGCCCACGGCATAATCGTCGATGCTCTGGAACTGGCTGCCGGCCCAGATCTCGGCACCGTCCGGCGTCAGTTCGATGGTGCAGTTGAGGGGTTCCATCGGCGCGTGCGCCAGGAACGGGAAGGTGAACTCGGCCTCGTAGCTTTGTGATGCCTTGGCCAGTCCGCCTGCCGCATCACCGCGATTGGCGGCAACGATCCCGGGCTTGGCCGTGAGGTCGCGGTACTCGGCAAAGAGCGCATCGCTGGAGCGAGTCTCCGCCAGGCTGTTGTCCCAGGTGATCTTGAGCGCTTCGCGCCCGCGCATCGCTGACCAGGTGTCGTTGGCCAGCACCGCGATGCCGGAGGGGATCTGCACAACGTCGACCACGCCCTTGATCTTGCGGGCGTCGGAATCATCGAGAGATTTGACTGTGGCACCGAACTGCGGCGCGCGGCGGACGAGTGCCGTCAGCATGCCCGGCCGGCGGAAATCGATGGCGAAGGTCGCCGTGCCCGTCGTCTTGCCCTTGGAATCGAGGCGCGGCAATGGCTGCCCAATATAATTCCAATCCTTGGGATCCTTCAGCGTCACGGCCGTCGGGACCACTTCCTGCATCGCCGCCTCGACCAACTCGCCGAAGCGCGCGGACTTGCCGGAGGCATGCGCCAGCACCCCGTTCGAGACGGTGACTTCAGCCGCAGGCACATTCCATTTCTTGGACGCGGCCGCGACGAACATCGCCCGCGCGGCGGCACCGACCTGGCGCATCTGGTTCCAGGAATTGGCCATCGAGGTGCTGCCCCCGGTGCCGATATAGGAGCCAAAGAACAGATTGTTGTAGACCTTGGGATTGTTGGGCGCGAAGTCGAAGCCGACCTTGGACCAATCGGCATCCAATTCCTCGGCCACCAAGGTGGCAAGGCCGGTGCTGACCCCCTGCCCCATTTCAAGATGCTTGCACAGAACAACGACGGAATCGTCGCTGCCAATGCGCAGGAACATGTTGGGGTCGAACACGGCCGCGGCGGGCGCCGCTGATTCTCATTCGGCTGCGGCGAAGCGCCCGAAGGGTACAAAGCTGCCCAGCATGAAGACGCTGGTGGAAAGCGCAGCACCTTTGAGGAAACTGCGGCGCGACGGTGCGATGGCTTGGCTCTTTTGGATCAACATGGCATCGACTCCTTAAGCCAGGGCTTTGGCAGCTTCGTGGATGGCGTCGCGGATGCGGACATAGGTGCCGCAGCGACAGATGTTGCCTTCCATGCTGGCATTGATGTCGTCGTCGGTCGGCTTCTCATTGGCGGAGAGCAGCGTGATCGCCGACATGATCTGCCCTGACTGGCAGTAACCGCATTGCACGACGTCGAGCTTCTGCCAGGCGGCCTGCACGGCTTCCGCCACCTTGCCGGAAAGGCCTTCGATGGTGACGATCTCCCGGCCCTCAGCGTCGCCGACCATGGTCGAGCAGGATCTTGCCGCTTCGCCATCGATATGCACCGTGCAGGCGCCGCATTGCGCGGCACCGCACCCGAATTTCGTGCCGGTGAGATTTAGGTGATCGCGCAACGCCCACAACAAGGGCATTTCCGGATCGACGTCGAGCTGCTGTTCCTTGCCGTTGATCGTGAGCGTAATCATGGCTCTCTCCTCACGTCCTGTGTTTCTATCATTGTGGGCATTCGCCACCACCGGCGAGCCAGGTCTTCACATGGTCGGTCAATTCCGCGCGCGGCATCGGGACAGCTTCGCGGCCCGGCCCCGGATTCCAGCCCCAGCCGACAAGCTCGTCTTCGGCGAAATGGTGGACCAACTGTTCGGCGTTCATATTGCCGTTGCGTGCTGGATCGAGGATCTGCCGGCAGATATCGCCTGAGGCGACACCCTGCCAGTTCTGCTCCAACGGTGCCAATGACCATCCAGGCGCGCCAGGCACGCCGGAAGTCGGGTTGTTGCCGGTCTGGCTATGGCAATTGGTGCAGCGCATGCCGGTGACACCCATATTGTCATCGCCCCGCACCACCAGCGGCACATGGAGGCGGCGGCTATCGCCCTGCAATGGCGATTGAACCTGATGGCAATTAAGGCAACGCGAGTGCTCGACCACCGTCGCGATCTTGCTCCAGGCAGCCAGGCTGTCGGCTGCCGTGGCAGTCGTTTCGCCATGCGTGAGATTTTGACTGGCGGCAAAGATAAGCGCCGCCATACCCATAGGAATAACGAGGAAGAGAAAGAGGATCTTGCGAAGGCCAAACTGCGCGGGCCGCATCAGCGTCTCCCTTGGCGGGCCGCCCGGGTCTTTCGGGTCGGCTGGCTGAATCAACAACGTCTGTATCGAGCCATCAGTTCAACATGTTTACCGGCAAGCGAGAATGCCCATTGCTGTCGAATGATTGCACGAAACTCCGAGGAGGTCGAACCAACCTTGTCACTAGCAAAAAAGAAAAGGCCATCGTCGAGTTTTTCGACGATGGCCCTGCTTACTGCACCAATGTGAAAGAACGCCGTCAGGTCTGCTTGACGCCGCCCTCAGCCTTGCGGCGCGCGACGAAGTCCTTCAACTGATCGTCGATCGCGGGGTCGAGGGCGGGCGCCTCGAACTCGGCCAGGGCCTGCTTCCACAGGCCATTGGCGCGGGTCGCCGTATCCTGTGCACCGGCAAGGCGCCATGTTTCGTAATTGCGCCAGTCGGAGAGGAGCGGCGAATAGAACGCCGTCTCGTAGCGCGCCAATGTATGGGCGGCGCCAAAGAAATGGCCGCCGGGACCGACTTCCTTCATCGCTTCGAATCCCAGCGCGTCCTCAGACGTATCGAGGGGCTGCAGGAATTCAGTGATCGACTGGATCATTTCGGCATCAACGACCATCTTCTCGAACGACGCCACCAGACCACCTTCCATCCATCCGGCCGCGTGCAGGATGAGATTGGCGTGACCCATGACGGCGCCCCACAGCGACATCTCGGATTCATAGGCCGCCTGCGCGTCGACGGCGTTGGCGGCGCAGGCATTGCTTGAGCGGTAGGGGAAACCGTATTTGCGCGCGAGCTGGCCGCCGGCCATGGCAGCACGGGTATATTCCGGCGTGCCGAAGGCAGGCGCCCCGGTCTTCATGTCGACATTCGAGGTGAAGCCGCCATAGACGCAGGGCACGCCCGGATTGACCATCTGGATGAAGACGATGCCGGCCAAGGCCTCGGCATTCTGCTGTGCGAGTGCCGCGGCGATCGTCGCCGGCGCCATGGCGCCGGAGAGGGTAAACGGGGTGAGGACGACCGGCTGGCCCGCCTTCGCCATCGCCCGCAGCCCCTGTAGCATCGGCGTATCAAGGCGCAAGGGTGAGTTGCTGTTGACGATCGAGAAGACGCTGGGTTCTTTCGCCAGTTGCTCCTTGAGATGCCGCGCGCGATGGCCATCATCTCGATCGCATCTTCAATGCGCTCGTTACCCAGCGAATATGGATGCCAGATCTTATCGGTCAGCGTGATCGCCGCGTAATGTGAATCAAGATGCCGCGTCGAGGGCGGCAGATCGGCCGGCTCGACCGGATAGCCACCAATGAACTGCACGACGTTGAGTGATTGCGCCAGACGTAGCAGGTTGCTGTAGTCCTCGAAATTGCCGGGGCGGCGTCCCTTGTCGAGATCGGAGACGTTGGGTGCCGAGGCGACCGAGCCGAAATTGATGTGGTTGGCACCAAAGGTCAGATCGTGCGCCGGGTTGCGGGCATGGAGTTTGAAGGTCTTGGGGACCGTCTTGATCCGTTCCATGACAAGGGCGGGATCGAAGCGCACGCGCTGCGTCCCCGGGATCACCTCGGCGCCATTCTCCTTGAGGATGCGCAGCGCATTCTCTTCGAGGAATTCGATGCCGAGTTCCGAGAGGATGCGCAACGAGGTCTGGTGGATGGCCTCGAGCTGATCGGCGCTCAGGACCCGGATCGGGTCATAATTGTTCTGGTTGTTACGCCATGGAAGCTGCTTCAGCCCCTTCGCCTGCCGGGTGTTGCGGCGACCGCGCGCTTCCCGCGCTGCTTCCCGTGACATGATACGCCTCTCAAGAGTTAACTTCTGTCGCCAACCTAGCAAAGCAGGTCGCTATCCGATGCTTTGAAAGTCTCATAGCCACTATTCCAGAGCGTCATCGGGCAACATCCCGGCGGACAGCAAAACGGCGCCGCATCCCTGGGACGCGGCGCCGTAGATGGCCAGAAGACCGGTAAAAGCCTCAGTTTGCGGCGGCAACCTCAGGGGCGCCGACGCCTTCCTTCAAATTGACCTTCTTGCTGGCGGTCTCGCCAGCCATGATCACGAGCGGCTCGCTGCCCCACATCTTGTTGCCCAGCCGGGCAACGGCCAAGTAACGGCCTTCACGCAGCATGATGGTGGGTTCCGCCTTTTCGCTGCTGGCGACCAGTTCGTAGATGCCCGGCGCATTGGGACGCTGACGCAGAATCTGCCAGCTCAAGGCCTCTGCCGTGGTCTTCTGCTTCTTCGGCTTGAGGGCCGTGAGCTTCACATAGCCGGCATAGAGGTTAAGTGTGTATTTCAGCGATTGCCCCGCCTGGATCGGGATAACCAGATCGGCCTTGGTACCCTTGAAATGGGCGCGCACGACATAGCTGCCACCCGGCAAGCTGAAATGGCCAGTCGCGGCCTTTTGCTCAGCAATCTTCTCGCCAGAATCGGTACCACCCTTTTGATAGGTGAAGACTTCCCAATGAACCGGATCCTTGATCGGGTTCTTACCCTTGCTCAATTTCATGTTGATGGAAAGCTGTGCGGGCGGGCCGGCATCCACTTTCTTGGCGGCAACCTTGCCTGCCTTTGCCGGATCGGCCAGCACCAGCGAGCGCGTCGTCGCTGTTTTACCCACCAGGATTGCCTGACTGGCCTGAATTTTCCCAAGCTTGGCCGTCACCAGGTACTGACCGGGATCGAGCTTGGCCAGAAGGCGTGGGCCATTGCCGGACATGGTCGGCTTGGCCTCCGGCTTGCCGGTTTCCTTGTCCACCTTGACGACCGACCAGGCGATCACGTCGGTGACTTCGGGGCCACCAGCACTCTCGACGGCGAGCAAAGTGACTTCAGCCGCCTGAGCGGTCGTGAGCGTTAGACCGAAAGCGACGGCAAGGCTGGCGCAAAAAGCAGCCAGTGAGAGAATGAGTGAGCGCAATGCCCGCCCTCCACCAGTTGAAGCAATTTTAGGAGCAGTAGTAGATACCCCATCGACTCCCAACCGGACAAGCGCCATCGCCCGCCAGGCACAATGCCGCACTGCAATGTCACAAGGTTCACAAGCTATTGCAAAGGGGCGCTTTTCCCCGATTCCAGCTCGTCCGCCGGGGCCGCTTTACCCGCCGAATGTGGCGCCTGCCAGCAGGCTTGCCAGGAGGGCGCCGCCAACCATGATGAATGCCGCAACTACGAGGGTGCCAAATGCTTTAATACCAGCGAGATCTCTCATTTTTCTATTCTTAATGATCACTTCAAGAGCGGAGCCTGTTGGTCGCGGCATCCGCAGTCAGGGTTCATGGTTCTTCGAAAATCTTCAGCGCCGCCGCGATAAGAAGGCCTCCATATGAAAGGCCATCTGCGGCGAGGAATAGGAATAATCTCTGCCAACGGGACAGGCACGGCGGGCAAGACAGCCGTGATCGCGGCATTCCGCGCCGCCCGGCCCATCGACATGACGGGCGCAGGCCAAGTCATCAAACCCTGACTCCTGAAAAGCGCCGACCGGACAGGTCGAAAGGCAAGGGCGACCATCGCAACTGATGCAGGGATTTGCGGCGACAGGGCTGGCGATATCCGCCAGGTCGAGGACATCGCCGAAGGTCAGCGCCGCACGGTAGGCGTGCCACAGGCCGAAGGTCGGGTGGATGAATATCCGCAGGGGCGAAACATAGACCGGCTCGGCTCGCGCCGCCCAGCGCTGGAACGGGTGATACGGCGGGCCTGAAAAGGGATAAAGCGGCGTCGCATCATGCTCAGCGGCGATCTCGTCGATCACGCGCGTGGTCCAACGATCCATGCGGTCCGGATGTGGATCGGACAACGCCCCGGAACTGGCAAAGGCAGGCCACATGCCACCGCCGACATTGCCGATCAGCAACAGCGACCGCGCCGCGCGGCCGTCCTTCAAGCTCGGCACAGAATCGCGGGGCTCCACGGCAAAGCCACCGCGCAGCGCCATGCCATGAATGGCGAGCGCGTCCGACAATTGCGGCGGGATGAGCGAGGCAGGCATAGCGGATAATCTGGACCGATCTGTTACTTGCCCCTAAACTGCAGACAAATTTGGCAAAATAATGTCGAGGATGCGCCGCCGTGGAATCAGAATCCGTCAATTTCATCCGTATGGCCGATGGCACCTATGAGGAATATCAGTTCCTGGACCGGATCTATCAGAAGCTGAACCACGAGTTGGCCGATAACGTGCTCGCCAACCTCAAGAAGCTTGCCGGCGACAAGATGGGCTACAAGATCGATCGCTATCAGCATTCGCTGCAATCAGCGACCCGTGCCATGCGCGACGGGGCCGACGAGGAAACCGTCGTTTGCGCCCTCCTCCACGACATCGGCGACCTGCTGGCGCCGGAGAACCATTCCGAACTCGCCGCCTCGATTCTGCGCCCCTATGTGTCTGAGGACAATTACTGGCTGGTGAAGCATCACGGCGTGTTCCAGGGCTACTACTTCTTCCACCACATCGGTCTCGACCGCAATGAACGCGAGCAGTTCCGGGGCCACCCGATGTTCGAGCGCACGGCATTGTTCTGCGAAAAGTGGGACCAGAACAGTTTCGACCCGAATTACGACACGGCCCCGATCGAGCAGTTCGAGCCGATGGTGCGGCGCCTGTTCGACAAGCCGCCCTTCGGCCGTGTGCGGGCAGCAGCGTGAGGCGCCTCCTCCTTACCCTCGTCATTCTGATCGTTGCGTTCATTTGGGCGCCGCAGGTGTTGGAATCCGCGACCAGCTCCTGCGATGCGCTTGAACAGAAGACTATCGCCCAGGAAGCAGGCAGCAATGATCTCGCTTCATCCCTGGTGCAGAACCTGTCCGGGGGCGCCGTCGCCGAGCAGGCCATGAAAGACCGTCATCCCAATTTGCCCGCCGCAGTCAGTTGTTCGCTGGAATACTGGAAGTCGACGGTCGGGATGAAGGACTGACGGCCGATTCGCGGCAGCGCAAACCGGTGCGCGTTCTCCCAGCCTGCCAGACCGAGCACTGTGCGTTCCGTCACATTCGAATATTTATTCGAGCGTTATCAGATAGATAGATTAAACCTAGCTTGTGGCCCAGATCACAGACCCTGGATCATCATCCAGCTACCCTTTGAGCATCGAAACGGCGCCAACGAAGCCGCGCCAGGAAGTCGCATCAAGGGGTCCGCCATGTTCCGTATTATGAGCATCGCCACGTTGGTCATGATTGCCATCTGCTTTTTTGTGGGTGCCGGCCTCGCCTTCGCCGATGAGGGCCATGTTGAACCGCTGCGCGGCATTGTCGAGCAGATCAATGATGCGTCGCGCCCGGTCGACACGCTGTTCGAAGAGAACCTCGCGCAGAACGATCGCGATGGCGACGCCTATGATTTCAGCGACTATTTCCAGCAGCCAGCCACGACCAGCGCAACGCCGCCGGTGGATGCCGAGGAAATCGAAGAGCCGGAACTCAACCGCAACAAGACCCTGGACTGCTAAGCCGCGACGCTGCCGAGCTGCAGGCGCGGGGCGGCATTGGGCGTTGCCCGTTCGCGACGCGGCGTCTTGCCGAAGAAGTCGCGGTAGCATTTCGAGAAATGCGAGGCCGAGACAAAGCCACAGGCTAGCGCCACATCGATCACCGACATGTTGGTCTGCAGCAGCAGCAGGCGCGCCCGGTGCAGGCGCAACTCCACGTAATAGCGCGCCGGTGAACGGTGCAGGTATTTTGCAAACAGCCGCTCCATCTGGCGGCTGGAAAGGCCTGCCGCATCGGCGAGTTCCCCCCGGTCGAGCGGCTCTTCCAGATTGGCTTCCATCTGCTGGATGACCTGGATCAGCTTGGGATGGCGGACACCGAGACGTGCCGTCAACGCCATGCGTTGATGGTCGTGACGGTCGCGGATGCGCTCGTGGATGAACTGCTCGGAGACGGCGGCCGCAAGCTCGTGGCCATGCTGCTGCGAGATGAGGTTGAGCATCATATCGAGGGCGGCGGTGCCCCCCGAGCAGGTGAAGCGGTTGCGATCAATTTCGAAGAGTTCCGACGTGACGTCGATCTCGGGGAAGTTCTCGGCGAAGCTGGCGAGATTTTCCCAATGGATTGTGCAGCGATAGCCGTTGAGCATGTTGGCCTTGGCCAGGATATGCGCACCGGTACACAGCGCGCCGATATCCGCCCCCTGCCTGTCGGCACGACGCAAATAGGCAAATACGTTCTTGTCTTCATAGAGATGGCCGTCGACACCGCTGCACAGCATGATCGTGTCGTAATTGACGATATGCTCGGCCGACCCTTCCGGCGTCAGCGGGATGTTGTTGGAGGCCTGCACCGGCTTGCCGTCGGGCGAGAACAGATGCCACCGGTAGAGCTCCTTCCCAGCGACGCGATTGGCGAGGCGCATCGGCTCGACCGCGGAGGTGAAGGCTATCATCGAGAAATTCGGCACCAGCAGGAAGGCGATGTCCTGGGGCAGTTTCACCGGCAAATCACCGAACACGGCGGCATTCCCTCTACATATGAGTGAGCTTGACCTGAAGTCGTCGAGGGGAATTATCTCATTTCCGACATGTCGTCCACAGGCAAAATGGCGCTGCCGCGACATTGTTTAGTCCTGTTGGTCAGAAATGGTCAGGTTTCCGCCATTGCGCCAATTTCTTGTAACGACGCGCGAATAATAGCTGCATCCTCATGGGCAGTAAGGTTTTCCGCGCGAAAATCTCAAAACGCCATGAAATGTGGCAGCTTGACCCAGGGCGTTAACACGACAATAGATGGCGCGCGATTGGCGGATTCGGGTTTCTTGTCTTGGCATTATCCGGCACCGTAAATGCCCCTGTACCCCGCTGCTAAGCCGTTTTCGGGGAAACCCCCAAATCTGGGAATGCTATGAAGCAGAACTATTCGATCTTCAGCCTGGTCCGGAATGCCCTCAGCTACCACCAAGGCTGGCAGGAGGCCTGGCGCAGCCCGGCGCCGAAACCGGAATATGATGTCATCATCATCGGTGGCGGCGGCCATGGGCTGGCGACGGCTTACTATCTCGCCAAGGAGCACGGCATCACCAATGTGGCAGTGCTCGAAAAGGGCTGGATCGGCGGCGGCAATACCGGCCGCAACACGACCATCGTGCGGTCGAACTATCTGTGGGATGAATCGGCGCATCTCTACGAGCATTCGCTGAAGCTGTTCGAGGGCCTGACCCAGGATCTCAATTACAACGTCATGTTCAGCCAGCGCGGCCTGATGAACCTCGCGCACACGCAACATGACATGCAGGCCCTGCGCCGCCGCGTCTACGCCATCCAGTTGAACGGCATCGACAGCGAGATCCTGACGCCCGAGCAGATCAAGGAAATGGTGCCGATCCTGGATTGCTCGGCCTCCGCGCGCTATCCGATCATGGGTGCAAGCTTGCAGCGCCGGGGTGGCGTCGCCCGTCATGACGCCGTCGCCTGGGGCTTTGCCCGCAAGGCCGACGAACGCGGTGTCGACATCCTGCAGAATACCGAAGTCACCGGATTCAAGATCGTCAATGGTGTCGTCAAGGGTGTCGAGACCAATCGCGGCTTCATCGGCGGCAAGAAGGTCGGCATCGTCGTCGCCGGCCATTCCGGCGTGATGGCGGGCTTGGCCGGCTTCCGCCTGCCGGTCGAAAGCCATCCGCTGCAGGCCCTGGTCTCCGAGCCGATCAAGCCGATCCTCAACACGGTCGTCATGTCGCCCCAGGTCCATGTCTATGTCAGCCAGTCCGACAAGGGCGAGCTGGTGCTGGGTGCGGGTATCGACGCCTACACCTCCTACGCCCAGGTTGGCTCGCCGTTCATCATCGAGAACCAGTTGAACGCGCTGACCGATCTCTTCCCCTGCTTCGGCCGGCTGCGCATGCTTCGCCAATGGGGCGGCATCGTCGACACCTGCCCGGACGCATCGCCAATCATCGGCAAGACGCCGGTCGAGAACCTGTTCATCAATTGCGGCTGGGGCACCGGCGGCTTCAAGGCCACGCCGGGCTCGGGCAACGTCTTTGCGCACACCATCGCAACCGGCGAACCGCACAAACTGGCGCAACCATTTGCGCTCGAGCGATTCACCACCGGCTACCTCATCGACGAGCACGGCGCCGCCGGCGTCGCGCACTAATCGGTTTAGAGAGACAATCACATGCTTCTCATCTCCTGCCCCTATTGCGGTCCCCGCGACGAGCATGAGTTCGCTTACGGCCATGAGGCGCATATCGCGCGCCCGACGCTGGAACAGCAGAACACCATGTCGGATGCCGAATGGGCCGACTACCTGTTCATGCGGAAGAACCCGAAGGGTGTGCATTTCGAGCGCTGGGTCCATGCGCGCGGCTGCCGCCAATGGTTCAATGTCGCGCGGCACACGGTGACCCACGAGATCATCAAAGTCTATCCGATGGGCGAACCGGCCCCGAAGCTGGAGCAGAAGTAACATGAGCGCGCAGAAGAACCGCGTCGCCACCGGCGGCCGCATCGACCGCTCGAAGCCGGTCCGCTTCACCTTCGACGGCAAGACTTATTACGGCTATCAGGGCGACAGCCTCGCCTCTGCCCTGCTCGCCAATGGCGTGACGCTGGTCGGCCGGTCGTTCAAATATCACCGCCCGCGCGGCATTATTTCGGCGGGTCCGGAAGAGCCGAACGCGCTCATCGAAGTCGGCACCGGCGCAAGGCGCGAGCCCAACACGCGCGCCCCGCAGATCGAGCTTTATGACGGCCTCGTCACGGCCTCGCAGAACCGTTGGCCGAGCCTCGATTTTGATCTTGGCGCCGTGAACTCGGTGGTGAGCCGCTTCCTGCCGTCGGGCTTCTATTACAAGACCTTCAAGTGGCCCAAAGATGGCTGGATGTTCTATGAAAAGTTCATCCGTCGCATGGCTGGTCTCGGGACCGGATCGCATGAGACCGACCCGGATCGATATGACAAGGTCTATGGCCATTGCGATGTGATGGTGGTGGGTGGCAACCCCGCCGGCCTCGCGGCAGCTCTGTCCGCCGGCCGGACCGGTGCCCGCGTCGTACTGGTCGACGAGCAATCGGAACTGGGCGGCTCGCTGTTGTCCGAACGCGACCGCACCATCGACGGCAAGCCGGCCGCCGACTGGGTCGCCGCTGCCAGCGCCGAACTCGGCAACATGCCGGAAGTTCGCGTGCTGACGCGCACGACGGCGTTTGCCTATCTAGACGCCAACATGCTGAGCTGTGTCGAGCGCCTGACCGATCATCTCGGCCCTACAGCCACCGGCCCGCGCCAGCGTCTGTGGCGTATCCGCGCCAAGGAAGTAATCCTGGCAACCGGCTCGATCGAACGCCCGCTGGTCTATAGCGACAACGATCGCCCGGGCTGCATGCTGGCCTCGGCCGCACGCACCTATGTCAACCGTTACGGGGCGACGCCGGGCCAGCGCGTCGTCATCATGACCAACAACGACACCGCCTATCAGACGGCCCTCGACCTCACCGCGGCCGGTGTCTCGGTCGCGGCCATCGTCGATCTCCGCGCCAACCCGACCGGTGCGCTGCCGCAGGCGGCACGTGCCAAGGGTATCGAGATTATCGAGAATTCGGCGATCACCCACGTCAAGGGCACCAAGCAGGTGCGCGAAGTCGACGTGCAGACGTTGACCAGCGACGGCAAGGGCGTCACGGGCAGTGCGCGCCATCTCTATTGCGACACAGTGCTGAGTTCGGGCGGCTGGCAGCCGACAGTGCATCTCCATTCGCAGACCCGCGCCAAGGTGGTGTGGGATGACGGCATCCAGGCCTTCGTGCCCGGCCCGATCATGCCCGGGCAGAACAACCGCTCGGTGGGTTCAGCGCGCGGCGCCTTCGGCCTCAACGAGGCGCTCAATGAGGGCCACAATGCCGGTGCGGAGGCTGCCGCCAGGTTCGGCTTCAGCAATGTGACCGGCAATGCGCCGAGTGCCGAGCCCGAGCCCGATGCCCAGCCCCTGCGTTCGCTGTGGATCATCCCGTCCAATGTGCCGGTCGGCCAGGGCGGCAAGCATTTCGTCGATTACCAGAACGACGTGACCGCCGCCGACGTGATGCTGGCGCACCGCGAAGGTTATGTCTCGGTCGAGCATCTGAAGCGCTATACCACGATGGGCATGGCGACAGACCAGGGCAAGACCAGCAACGTCAATGCGCTGGCCATCATGGCAGGCCTGAAGAACGTCTCGATCCCGGAAGTCGGCACCACC
This sequence comes from Rhodospirillaceae bacterium, assembly GCA_016712715.1. Taxonomy (NCBI): domain Bacteria; kingdom Pseudomonadati; phylum Pseudomonadota; class Alphaproteobacteria; order Rhodospirillales; family Rhodospirillaceae; species Rhodospirillaceae bacterium. The sequence goes on along the minus strand of JADJQM010000001.1, from coordinate 397,538 downwards.
ACCTTCCGCCCGCCTTACACGCCCGTCACCTTCGGTGTGTTCGCCGGGTCGGACAAGGGCGACTTCCTCGACCCCATCCGCAAGACGCCGATCCATCAGTGGCATGCCGAGCATGGCGCGCCGTTTGAGTGCGTCGGCCAGTGGCACCGTGCCTGGTACTACCCGAAGGCCGGCGAGGATATGCATGCCGCAGTCAACCGCGAGGTGAAGGCGACCCGCGACTCCGTCGGCATCGTCGACGCCTCGACGCTTGGCAAGATCGATATCCAGGGGCCGGACGCCGCCTGGTTCCTCAACATGGTCTACACCAATGCCTGGTCCAAGCTGGAGCCCGGCAAATGCCGCTATGGCTTCATGTGCGGCGAAGACGGCATGGTGTTCGATGACGGCGTCACCAGCCGCATCTCGGAAAACCATTTCCACATGACCACCACCACCGGCGGCGCCCCGCGCGTCATGAGCTGGCTGGAGGAATGGCATCAGTGCGAATGGCCGGACAAGAAGGTCTACTTCACCAGTGTCACCGAACAATGGGCTGTCTTCGCGCTGAACGGACCCAACTCCCGCAAGGTGCTTGAGAAGGTCGTTTCGGATATCGATCTCTCGGAAGAAGCCTTCCCGTTCATGACCTGGCGGGACTGCACTGTTGCTGGTGTCAAGGCACGCATCTACCGCATCAGCTTCACTGGCGAGCTCTCCTACGAAGTCAATATTCCGCCGAGCTACGCGCTCCATGTCTGGCGCGCGCTGATGACGGCGGGTGAGGAGTTCAGCATCACCCCCTACGGCACCGAAGCGCTCCATGTGCTGCGCGCCGAAAAGGGATTCGTGATCGTGGGCCAGGAAACCGACGGCACGATGACGCCCCAGGATCTCGGCTTCGAATGGATCATCGGCAAAGCCAAGCCCGACTTCATCGGCCGCCGCTCGCATCTCCGTTCCGATACCAAGCGGCCGGACCGAAAGCATCTGGTCGGTCTCCTCACGGAAAATCCGAACGACGCCCTGGCGGAAGGCGCGCAGGTGGTCGAGCACGTGAAGGACAAGCCGCCGATGACCATGATCGGCCATGTGACGTCGAGTTACTGGAGCCCGAACGCCAATCGTTCGATCGCCATGGCGGTCATCAAGAATGGTCGCAATCGCATGGGCCAGACGGTCTACCTGCCCTATGAGGGCAAGGTGATCGCGGCCAAGATCAGCAAACCGACCTTCCTCGAGGATGGAGCCCCCGCAAATGGCTGAAAGCTATACCCGCCGCAGCCCGCTGCAGCATTTCGGCCTGACCGCGGCCGCCGCCAAGAGTGACGTGGCCAGCGCCGAGGTCGTGATCGGTGAATCCGCCCACCGCGCTATCGTCAACATCCGCGGCGACGGCGGCGAAGCCTTCAAGACTGCCGTCAAATCGGTGACCGGTGTCGACCTGCCGGTAAAGCCGAATACCACGGCGCAATCCGGCGCCTACCGCATCCTGTGGCTGGGCCCGACCGAATGGTGGGTTGTGACCACAAGCGGTGCAGAGGAAAGGCTGGTGGCCGATCTGCGCCAGGCTTTCACGGGCCAGCACGCCGCGGTGATCGACGTATCCGAAAGTCGCGCTGTCATTACCCTGTCGGGCGCCAAGGCGCGCGACATGCTGGCGCGTGGCTGCAGTCTAGATCTCCATCCTCGCGTCTTCGGCCCCGGCCAATGCGCGCAGACTGGCCTCACCAAGGCCAACATCATGCTGGACCAGACCGACGGTGCGCCCAGCTTCGATATCTATGTGCTCAAGAGCTTTGCCGATTACCTCTGGCAATGGTTCTGGCTGATCGGCCGCGATTACAAGCTGGCCATTCGCGCCCACTGACGGAGGGCGCATCTCAAAGAACAAAGGCCCGCCATGAAAAGCGGGCCTTTTTCGTTGCTGCAGCGCGAAAGCAGACCCGCATGACCGGCACGCATTAAACGAAGCCCTCACCAACCGATCGCCATGCTATTCAGGCGTATAAGAGGTCCGGTCCACTTGGTCTGAGCCCGAAACTGCCGTGCAGCCCGCGCCATGACCCCACCCAGTTCCAAGGCCCTCATTCACGCCATGATCTACATGGTGCTGGGCGTGTTTTGCTTCTCGATCCTGGACGCGGTCACCAAGAAGCTCACCGAGGATTACGGCACCTGGCAGATCATTATGCTCTCGCGCGTGGTGACGATCACGGCCATGGTGATCAGTGTTGGCTATCAGCATCGCAGCATGTTTGCCTTCCGCACCGGTTTCCTGCGCACGCATATGATGCGCTCGGTGCTGGTCATCGCGACCACCTGGACCTTCTTCGAATGCCTGCGCTATATCGAGCTGGCGGATGCGATCGCCATCGCCTTTGCCGCACCCTTGTTCATCACGGCGATGTCCGGGCCGATCCTGGGCGAGAAAGTCGGCTGGCGCCGCTGGAGCGCCGTGATCATCGGGTTTGTTGGCGTCGTCATCGCCGTCGAACCGGGCCGTCACGGTATCGGCATCGGTGCCATCCTGGCGCTCTGCGCCGCCCTCACCTACGCCATGGGCCAGATCTGGCTGCGCCCACTGGTGGGGCGCGAGAAGGGCCATAACATCATCTTCTACGGCACGCTGTTCAGCGGGTTGGCGGCGATGTGGCCGGCACTCCTCGAATGGCAATGGCCGACACCGATGGGCTGGTTGCTGTTCCTGATCCAGGGATTGTGCAGCACAATTGCCCAGATCTTCATGATCCGCGCCTTCCGCGTCGGCGAGGCCTCGCTGCTGGCGCCGCTGGAATATACCGCCCTCGTCTGGGCGGGCCTGTTCGGCTACATTTTCTGGGACGAGTTGCCGACCATCCAGGTGATTGGCGGCGCCGTTATCATCATTGCCGCCAGCCTCTATATCGCTCACCGCGAAGCCATGAAGCGCAGGACATGAAGCTGCAGCCACCCAACAAGCTGATGTCGCCGATGGGCGCCATGTTCTTCATGGCCGTTGGTGTCTTCCTCTTCGGCGTCGCCGATGCCAGCACCAAGTGGCTGACGGCCGGCTACCATACCTGGCAGATCCTGGCGGTCGGCCGCGTGCCGGCCTTGTTCGTGGCGCTCTATCTCACCTTCCGCGCGACCGGCAATCCGTTCCGGCTGAAGACCAGCCATTTCAAACTCCACGCCATGCGCAGCGTGCTGATCATGGCAACTGGCTATACTTTCTTCGAAGGCCTGCGCCTGTTGCCACTGGTCGACTGCATCGCCATTGCCTTCGCCGCACCTTTGTTCCTGACCGCGCTCTCCGGTCCCCTGATCGGCGAGGAAGTCGGCTTACGCCGCTGGATGGCGGTGCTGGTGGGATTTGTCGGCGTGGTCGTTGCCCTCATCGCCGTGCCGCAGGATGAAGGCAATTTCTTCACGCATCTCAACCTCGGTGCGCTGTTCGTGCTGGCCTCCGCCCTTCTCTATGCTCTGGTGTTGATTACCTTGCGAAGCGTGTCCGGCAAGGACAGTTCGCACAACATCCTGTTCCACACCTCGGCGGCGACGCTGATCATCGTCGTCCCCCTGGCTGCCCTGGAATGGCAATGGCCGAGCGGGTCCGATTGGTGGATCATGCTCCTGCAGGGAACCAGCAGCGCCCTGGCGCAGCTGGCAATGATCCGCGCTTTCCGCAGCGGTGAAGCCTCGATGCTGGCGCCGATCGAGTACACCGCGCTGATCTGGGCTCTGTTCTTCGGGTGGTCGCTGTGGAGCGAATTGCCGACGATGCAGACCTTGATCGGCGCCGGCATCATCATCGCCGCCAATCTCTACATCGCCCAGCGCGAGGTCCATCACGCGCGCAAGAAGTCCGCGATCGTGCCGGAGAATCCGGCACTGCCGGAATAGGCCGATGCTCGCCGCTCGGAGCTAGAAGCTCGGTGTCTCGTCGAAGGTGAGAAGCTGGTAGATCGGGTCCACGTCGTGGACGCCGTCGGCCCAGAAGTCGAGATCGCGCAGGCGACCATCGCGCACCGAATAGGCCCAGCCATGGACGCTGAGCTGCTGGCCGGACTTCCAGGCGTTCTGCACGATGGTCGTGTGGCAGATGTTGCGCACCTGCTGGCGGACATTGAGCTCGCACAGCATGTTGAGGCGCTTCTCCAGGTTCGCCTCGGCTTCCAGAAGCTCGGCATTGGCGGCGTAAATATCCTTGATCTGGCGCAGCCAATTGTCGATGAGGCCAAGCTCCGAATTGCCCATGGCAGCGCGCACACCACCGCAGCCGTAATGGCCGCAGATGATGATGTGTTCGACCTTCAACACATTGACCGCGAACTCCAGGACCGACAGGCAATTGGTGTCGATGTGGTAGACCAGATTGGCAATGTTGCGGTGGACGAAGATCTCGCCCGGCGGCAGGTCGAGGATCTGGTTGGCCGGGACCCGGGCGTCGGAGCAGCCAATCCAGAAATATTTCGGTGCCTGCTGTTCGGCGAGGCGCTTGAAATAGTCTGGATCCGCCGCAATCTGACGTTCGGACCAGGCGCGGTTGCGCTGGAAGATCTGGGCGTGGGTCTTTTCGGACATGATCGACCTTGGCTTCGGGAGCGGGGACTAGGCAGAGACGCCGCCCTCGCATACCATGCCGCGCTGCACCAGAACAATAGGACCGGCACTGGGCAATGACCACACCAACCGCCCCGAAATGGATAAAGCCCGCTGTGGAATTCGGCCCATTGGTCGTGTTTTTCATCGCCTTCAAGGTTTACGATCTGCGGGTAGCGACGGGCGTTCTTATGGCAGCCACAGTTGTCTGCGTCGCCATAGGCTACTGGACGACGCGGAAAATTTCGCCGATGCAACGTGTCACGGCCGTTGTGGTTCTCTTGTTCGGTACACTGACGCTGGTGCTGCACGACAACTCGTATGTGAAAATGAAGCCAACGGTTGTGCAGGCGCTCTTCGCCATCGTGCTGTTCGGCGGAGCTATTTTAAGGCGACCAACCCTGCAATATGTTCTGGGAGAAGCGCTGAAACTGAACGATTCCGGCTGGCGGCAACTCACTTGGCGCTATGCAATTTTCTTCACCTGTATGGCAATTCTGAACGAGATCATTTGGCGCAATTTTTCTGAGGGCTTTTGGGTGAATTTCAAGCTTTTCGGAATCGTCGGCCTGACCCTGCTGTTCAGCCTGGCGCAGATGCCGTTGATGAAGCGCCATATGATCGAAACGCCCGGCGAGCCCGGCTGACATCTCACCCATGCCACCTGCCCTCTTCGCCGTTCTGCCGGAGATGAGTGCCGGCGCGGCAGCGCTGGTCTTCGCAACCGTCTTCCTTGCCGGCTTCCTGCGCGGATTCACCGGCTTCGGTTTTGCCCTGGCCGCTGTCCCTGTGATCACCCTGTTCGTCGAGCCGGCAGCCGTGGTGCCAGCCATTCCGATCGTCGCCATGGTGGCTGGTGCCGAGCAGATGCGCCGTGCCTGGCGGGTGGCGAATTGGCATGCCATCCGGCGCCTCCTCATCGGCGCGGTGCTGGGCGCGCCGTTCGGCGTGCTGGCCCTCTCATATCTGCCCGCCAACATCATGCGCGCCTTGATCGGCCTGGTGCTGCTGCTGGCGGTGCTGGCCTTGTGGCGCGGCTATCGCTTCAAGGAACGACCGCACACCGCAGCGCAGGTCGGGATCGGCATCGCTTCCGGGCTCCTCAACGGCGCCACCGCGATGGGTGGACCGCCGGTCATTCTCTACTTCCTGGCAGCACCCGAAGGTGTCGCAATCGGGCGAGCGTCGCTGCTCGTCTACTTCTTCTTCATTTCCGCCTGAGTATCATCGCGCAGGCAATGGCGGGACTCATCGATCTCAAAGTCATTGTGCTGGCGCTGCTGATGATCCCGGTCATGGCACTGGGCAATGTCATCGGCGACCGCATGTTTCAACCGCTCGAAGGCCCGCACCTATCAGCGCATCGCCCTTGGTTTCCTGCTGGCCATCGCGATCCTCGCCATCGGGCGCGCTGCTCTCGGCTGAAGCCACCGTTAGCCTATTGTCGGCGGGGCGGGCCTTTGATACCTTCCTTCGCAACTGCGGGATGAAGAGATTGAAAGATCGCGGGCGCACGATCATCGGGTCGGATGGCAATGTCCTGGGAGCGGGTGACAAGGTTCCTGTGAGCTGGCCATGCAGCGTGCCAGCAACGAATCCCGCCGCGTCTATGAAGCCTGGCTCAAGCTCAGAAAAAACGGAAGCCTGCCAAGCCTGGCAGATTGGGCAGCAGCAAACGCCGTTCCCGATCTCGAACACTGCCTGCTGGTGACCGAGATCCTCGCCCAGCCACATGATTACCGTTACCTCAAGCTCGGCACACGAGCGATCGAGGTCCGTGGACATAATCCAACCGGCAAGACCATCCGCGATGTCTATCAAGGTGACGCTCTTGCCTTCGTATTGGAAAACTACGACCTCGCCGTCGCCAATCCTTTCGGGATTATCGACTTTTCGATCGAGGTCGCCAGGGATCATAACTTCATCGAGCTTGAAACACTGCTGCTGCCCTTGGCGAACGATGGCAGGACACCCAGCCATGTCCTCGTTTATGGCCATTTTCTCTTGCGATGACCATCGACCGCGTTTGATTCAGACCGTCACGATTTCGCCATACCGATAGAAGAGATTGCTGTGCACGCCCCACGGGGCATTGTTCCGAAACGACCGATTGAAGTTGCAGAACTGATGACAGCATCCGAGCTCCTTGACCCCGCCAATTGGAAGGGCGAGGTCCACTATCTCCCAGGGCCCACGGGGCGATCCGACATGATCGCGACCGTGCAGGCCTATTGGATGCGCCAGTGCTTCGGCAAGACCTTCCCGGCACGCGCTGACATCGACGCGCTCTATTTGGGCGGCGTATTGCCCTATCTGTCGCTGGCGACCATCCAGCCGGAGCCGTTCCGCGTGCAATACCGGTTGGTCGGCACCGAGGTCGCGCGCTTCTACGGCGCCGAGATGCGCGGCAAATGGGTCGATGAGATGACCATCTGGCCAGCGCAGGATATCGTCGACACCCACGACACCTATCGCCGTATCTTCGAGCAGCGTGTGCCGAACTACGGCCTGTCCCTGATCGGTTGGGGGGATCGGGATGATCACGTATTCGAGTTCGCGCGTTTCCCGATCTCCGAAGACGGCATCAACGTCACGCATTGCCTCGGCATCGACGACTTCACCATGATCGAACCACCGAGCGGCCGCGCGCTCTGATCAGGGCACAATCAAGATCGGCGTACCGTCCGGCACCAGGTGCCAGATCTCTTCGATCTCGGCATTGTCGAGCGCGATGCAGCCCTCCGTCCAATCGATCTTGGGTGCCGTCGCACCAGGCCAGAAGTTCGGCAGGCCGTGAATGAAGATGTCGCCGCCCGGCGGCACACCCAACCCGGCACTCGCAGCGCGATCGGCAGGTCGCGGATAATCAATATGCAAGGAGAGATGATAGGCGCTCTTCGGGTTGCGCCAGTCGATGACATAGTGGCCTTCCGGCGTGCGCTCGTCCCCCTCGCGTCGCTTCGGCCCGGCGGGATTACCGCCCAGGGCGACCCGGTAAGATCGGATCACCCGCCCATCTCGGTGCAGATCCAGACGTCGTTCCGATTTGTCGACAAAAACAGAATCTGCCGCTTGTTCTGCGGTGGCCGCTGAAATCGACACTTCACCGCGCCACAAGGCACCGACAACGATGCCGACGAGGCTCGCGAAGAAGATCGCCAGGATGGGTCTGAGGATCATGCCCTCTCATAGCCGCGCAGTTGGGCGGTGAAAGGGCCAAATTGTGGCAAAACGAAAAGGGCGTCCCGAGGGACGCCCTTTCCGAACTCATGATCCGTGGATCAGACGTTGCTATCCGGGGTCGCCGCTTTCTTCTTGGCGATGAACTCCTTCAGCGCCTCGTCGATGGCGGGATCCAGCGTCGGGGCTTCATATTCCGACAGCATGCGCTTGTAGATCTTGTTGGCGCGGGTGGCGGCGTCCTGGGCGCCTTCGGCTTCCCACTGCTCGAACGAGTTGTTGTCGGCGATGTTGGAGCGATAGAAGGCCGTTTCGAAATTGGCCTGGGTATGCGCGCAGCCCAGGAAATGGCTGCCGGGGCCAACTTCGCGGATGGCATCCAGCGCCTGGCCGTTTTCACTGAGATCGATACCCCTGGCGAGCGTCTGCATCATGCCGAGCTGGTCTGCATCCATGATGAACTTCTCGTAGCCGGCCGAGAGGCCGCCTTCGAGCCAACCGGCGCCATGCAGCACGAAGTTGGTGCCGGCCTGGAGAGTCGGCAGCAGGGTCTGGGCGCTTTCGTAAGCCGCCTGCGCATCGGCAATCTTGGAGCCGCAGAGCGAGCCGCCGGTGCGGAAGGGGATGCCGAGACGACGCGCGAGCTGTGCTGCTGCCAGCGACACCAGGGTCGGCTCCGGTGTGCCGAAGGTCGGCGCGCCCGACTGCATCGAGATCGACGACGCGAACACGCCGAAGATCACCGGCGCGCCGGGATTGTAGAGCTGCGAGGTACCGGCGCCAGCCAGGACTTCGGAGAGAACCTGGGCCAGCGTGCCTGCGGCCGTCACCGGGCTCATGGCGCCGGCGAGGATGAAAGGTGTCGTGATGCAGGCCTGGTTGGCACGGGCGTAGACTTTCATCGCCCCCAGCATGGTGCCGTCCCAGACCATCGGCGAGTTGGCGTTGATGAGGCTGGTGATGACCGTGTTCTTGGCGACGAATTCCTCGCCGAACAGGATGCGGGCCATGGCGACGGTGTCCTCGGCGCGTTCGGGCGCCGTGACCGAGCCCATGAACGGCTTATCCGATAGCTTCATATGGCTGTAGACCATGTCGAGATGCCGCTTGTTCACCGGCAGATCGACCGGCTCGCAGACCGTGCCGCCCGAATGATGGATCGAGGGCGACATATAAGCGAGCTTCACGAAATTCTGGAAGTCGGCGATGGTCGCGTAGCGGCGGCCATTGTCGAGGTCGTGCACGAAGGGCGGGCCATAGACCGGCGCGAAGACGGTCGCATTGCCGCCGATCTGGACGTTACGCTCCGGGTTGCGGGCGTACTGAATATACTGCTTGGGCGCTGATTTCTGAATGATCGAGCGCGGCAGACCGCGCGGGAATCGGATGCGAGTGCCCTTTACATCGGCGCCGGCCTTTTTCCACAGTTCCAGTGCTTCCGGCTCGTCGCGGAACTCGATGCCGATTTCTTGCAGGATGGTGTCGGCATTGCGCTCGATGATGCTCAAGCCGTCTTCGTCCAGCACCGTCACGAGCGGGATATTGCGCACGATATAGGGGTTCTGGAGGATGGTCGGCTTCTGGCGGAGGGCGCGCCTCGCGTCGGAGCCACAGCGCGAGCGGCGACCGGTAACCGGCTGGCCTTCCACGGCGTCAGAAAGCGGTTCCACATTGGACATGATGAAGGGCCTTTCCCGTGAATCAAACTAATAGACCGATGACTTATTCGTCGTCCATATCGGCACCGGAAGGGCCTTTCCTCTAGCGAAAGTGCGACAACGCCTCACCAGATCGCGCCAATTGCGCCATTGCCGAAAACATTGATTTTGCGGCGCAATACCGCAAACTGTCCTGTTTGCGCCATTTTTCGGTAGCTGCCGCTTTGTGACCATTTCCCGCAGTAGCAGGCCGACTCCGAGGCGCGGATTAGCAGCGACATCCGCAGAAATTCACAGGCAAAACAGGCGTCTAGCACCGCCACAAGGCCCTTCTTGTCGCGCCGCATTTTGCTAATGTCGCAAACAGGCGGCAATCGCGGCGCGCCGCCGCCCTATAGTCTGGCAACAATACCATTTCGGAGTAGCGGGTTATGGCAGAGTTTCCGTCAAAGGCGAAAGTCGTCATCGTCGGTCTGGGCGGCATCGTGGGCGCATCCGTCGCCCATCATCTGGTCGAGCGTGGCTGGGACGACATCGTCGGCATCGACAAGTCCGGCGTGCCGACTGACATCGGCTCGACGGCGCATGCCTCCGACTTCTGCTACATGACCAGCCACGACTTCCTGTCCTGCTGGTCTTCCCTCTATTCCATCGATTTCTATTCGAAGCTCGGTCATTACGAGCGCATCGGCGGCCTCGAGATCGCCCGCGTCGGCGATGACGGCCGCATGGACGAGATCAAGCGCAAGGTCTCCTCGGCCAAGGCCTTCGGTACCCGCGCGCGCCTCATTGACCCGGCCGAGATCAAGAAAAAGTTTCCGCTCATCGAGGAAGACAAGGTGCAGGGCGGGCTCTGGGATCCGGATGCCGGTCTCGTCATCCCGCGCTCGCAGACCGTCGCCGGCAAGCTGGTCGAACGGGCCGAGGCCGCCGGCAAGCTCAAGGTCTTCGCGCACACCTCCGCCACGTCGCTTGTCATCGAGAACGGCCGCCTCAAGGGCGTCGTCACCGATCGTGGTACGATCATGGCGGACTACGTGGTCGTCTGCGCCGGCCTCTGGGGCCGCCTGATCGCGGAGATGGCCGGCGAGGATCTGCCGGTCATGCCGGTCGACCATCCGCTCTGCTTCTTCGGGCCCTATACCGAATTCGCCAAGACCGGCAAGGAAATCGGCTGGCCGCTGCTGCGCGACCAGGGTAACTCCGCCTATATGCGCGACACCGGCGATCCCACGACGGCCGAAGGCGGCATGATCGAATGGGGCTATTACGAGGAAAAGAACCCGCGCCTGGTCCATCCGCGCGACCTCCTCGAAAAGCATGAAGCGCGGCTCTCGCCCTCGCAGCGCGATCTCGACATGGACCAGATCATCGAGCCGTTGGAGCGCGCCATCGAACTCACCCCGATCCTCGCCGAGCTTGGCTATGAGGAGAAGCGCTCCTTCAACGGCCTGCTACAGGTGACGACCGATGGCGGCCCCTCGATCGGCGAAAGCCAGAAGGTGCGCGGCCTCTGGTATGCCGTCGGCATCTGGGTCAAGGACGGTCCTGGCATGGGCAAGCTAATCGCCGATTGGATGACCGACGGCCGCACGCCGATTGACCACAACCGGATCGATTTCGCGCGCTTCTATCCGCATATGATGGAAGAGAAGTTCATCGAGGGCCGTTGCGGCGAAGCCGCGCGCAAGATCTATAACCCCGCTGTCCATCCGCGCGAACCCTATGACACCGGCCGCAATGTCCGCCGCTCGCCCTTCTACGAGCGCGAGAAGGAACTCGGCGGCTATTTCATGGAGCTGGGCGGCTGGGAACGCGCGCACGGCTACAAGGCCAACGAGCATCTCCTCGAAAAATACGGCAACCGCGTACCGGTGCGCGAGAACGAATGGGACAACCGTCACTTCTGGCGCGTCTCCAATGCCGAGCATCTCGCCATGAGCGAGGATTGCGGCATCGTGAACCTGTCGCATTTTGCCATCATCGACATCGAAGGCCCCGATCACGTGGCGCTGCTGGAATGGCTGTGCGCCGCCAAGATCGGTGGCGACAACATGATCGGCAAGGGTATCTACACCCACTTCCTCGATGACGAAGGCATGGTCCGCGCCGACTTCACCGTCATCCGCATGGCCGATCGCTGCCGCTTCATCGACGGCGCCGATGCCGGGCCCCGCGACTTCCACTACATGCGCCGCGTAGCCGAGGACAAAGGCTTCAACGTCACCATCACCGACGTGACATCACAATATGTCACGATCGGCATCTGGGGCCCGAACGCCCGCACGACGCTGCAGAAGGTCGTCGAGGACCCCGCTGGTCTCAGCCACGAGAATTTTCCCTTCGCGGCGATCAAGCCGATCAAGATCGGCGGCAAGAATGTCGCTGCCTTCCGCATCTCCTATGTCGGTGAGCAGGGCTGGGAACTTCACATGAAGTACGAAGACGGCCTCGCCGTCTGGGACGCCCTGCGCTCGACCGGCGTCATGGCCTTCGGCGTCGAGACCTACGCCAACAGCCGCCGCATGGAGAAGTGCCTGCGCCTGCAGAACGCCGACCTGCTGACCGAGTATAATCTGATCGAATCCGATCTCGCCCGCCCCAAGGTCAAGGACGTCGATTTCCGCGGCAAGGCGAAGCATCTCGAATACAAGGCGCGCGAACACCAGCCGGCAATGCTGTGCACGCTGGTCATGACCGACAATTTCGATTCCAGAGGCGTCGCCCGCTACCCCGTCGGCACCATGCCGGTGATGGACCCGGAAACGGGCGAGACGCTGGTCGACGGGCTCGGCCGCCGCTCGTTCACCACCTCCGTGGCCTACGGCCCGACCATCGGCAAGAACATCGCCCTTGCCTATCTCCCCTGGGCCTATTGCCAGACCGGCCGCAAGCTGCAGGTCGAATACTTCAGTGAAACCTACCCGGTCGAGGTGGTCGCCATCGGCTACAAGCCCCTCTACGACCCGGAGAATTTAAAGCCCCGGACGTAATGTGCTGGCTTATCTGCATCTGTCTCAAGTTACAAAGCCCCTGCCGAAAGGCTGGGGCTTTTTGCTTTTGCTATTCTCGTTCCTTATCGTCATCCTCCGCGAAGGCGGAGGATCCACGAGTCACTTTCTTTAATTACCACCAAACTCATGGATGGTCGGCCTGCGCCGACCATGACGATTATAAGTGACGTAGCATGACACAAATTCGCCGCCTGCCCGCTCCAACCTCCATCAGCCAACCCGCCCAGAAATTCCTGCGTAGCGCGCCCGTCATCACCGCGCGGCCGATGGATCTGCCGGCGCTGGAAAAACGGCGGCGGGATACGCATGCGTTTTATGCGCCAGCGGGGTTCAAGCTGCTGAAGGAACTCGGCGGCGCTGCCGACGAGGTGATGCTGGGCGCGGTGCGGGCGCAGCGGATCACGCCGAAGAATGCGACAGCGACGAATGTCACCTTCTATCTCTTTGGCGGCGGATATGTGCAGGGATCACCGGATGAGGATCTGGAAATCACGGCGCAGTTGGCGGAGCTGACCAAGCAGCGCATTTATGCGCCCCATTACGCCCTGGCGCCGGAGAAGCCGTTTCCAGCCGCCCTCGACGAGGCCCTCTCCGCCTATCGTGCGTTGGTGGCTGAGCAGGGTGCCGCGACCATCACGGTCATGGGCGAGTCTGCCGGGGCGGGCCTGGCGCTGCTGACCTTGCTGGCGGCTTCAAAGGCGGGATTGCCGATGCCGCGCCGGCTGGTGCTGCTCTCGCCCTGGTCGGACCTCAGCAAGACTGGCGACACACTGACGACACTGGCCGGTTGCGATCCCTCATTGCATTACGAGATGACCCTGGAGCCGGCAGCAAGGGCCTTTGCCGGTGGGCGCGATCTTACCTCGCCGGAGATCTCGCCGCTCTATGCGGACTATCCGACGGCCTTTCCCAAGACGCTGATCACGACAGGCACACGCGACCTTTTCCTCAGCGACTGCGCGCGGCTGTCGACGAAGATGCGTGCCGCCGGCATCGATTGCGAGTTGCGCGTCTGGGAAGGGATGTGGCACGTCTTCGAATATTACGATTTGCCTGAGGCGCAGGCTTCCCTCGCCGAGATCGCGCGCTTCATCACGGCGCTGGAACTAACATCCGCTTGAGGGTGCTGTCCTTCAGCCAGAAGTGATGGAACAGCGCCCCCAGAGCATGGATGACGATGAAAGCGATGAAGAGCGGCTTGCCGATCTCATGCACCTCGCCGATCTCCTCGTCGACATAGACCGCGAGCAAGCCCGTAACCGGCACCGCGACCAGCAGCAGATAAAAGATACCGTGGACGATTTTGGCGGCAAGTACGGCCAGGCCCTGGCCGATGGGCGCCGGCGTACCTTGGAACATCCGCACGATGATGCGCAGGCCAACCAGGGCGAGGATGGCGATGCCGACCCAGTAATGCGCGTCCGCCAGAAGCTGCGCGGTCGGGTCCGGGACCTCTCCATGCTCCAGCGCCTCGGTCACTTCGCCCATGCTTTCGCCGAAGATCAGCTGGAACAGCACCATGAGGGCGATTGTCCAGTGCAGGAGTATCTGCAGTCCGGAATATCCCTGGCGAGCGGTGGGGGCCATCTTGTCTCTCCTTGCCTCAATGGGCAGCGACGGTTGCCGTGGCGGCGATAATCTGGAATATCGACGTGGCACATTGTCGATAACCTTACAGGGTTTATGGTTGGTCGTATTGCTGCAATTTGACGCTGGCCGCCGCCCCCTGGGAGTTCCCGCTTCATGATCAGCCCGGCCTACCCCATCGAGACCGCGCGTCTGCGCATCCGTCCCTTTGCCGAGCGCGACCTGCAGCAGATGGTGGCGCTCTACAGCGAGCCAGAGGTGTTGCGCTATCTTTATGTCGGCCAGCGCTCCGGCAACGAGATCGCCAAATCGCTGCAGGAACGCTGCAAGAAGACTGCCCTGGCGGCTGAGGGCGACAAGCTGGTCCTGGCGGTCGAGCTCAAGGAGACCGGCATCTGTGTCGGCGAGGTGATCCTGGTCTGGCTCAGCCAAACGCATTGCTCGGCCGAGGCCGGCTTCATCATCCACCCCGCCTTCCAAGGCCAGGGCTTTGCCCGCGAAGCGATCCTGCCGCTGCTCCGCTTCGGCTTCGAGGTGATGAACTTCCACCGCATCATCGGCCGCTGCGACGGGCGCAACACGGCCTCGGCCAAACTGATGGCCAAGCTTGGCATGCGCCAGGAGGCGCATCTCATCGAGAACGAGTTCATCAAAGGCGAGTGGACCGACGAGCTGGTCTTCGCCCTGCTCGACCGCGAATGGCGCGCGTCGAGGGATGATAAAATGGCGTGACGGCAAGGCACCAGCGCATGGCTGATGCCGCTGCCGGCAACGCGGTCACACGCTCATCCGGCAGCCCGGTCCCATGACGCAGCATTTTTCGTTCGGATGCAGGGAGTTGCCGCGCCGTCACCGCTCCCGGGGCTTGCATTTGCGAACGGTTCGCAATATTGATGACCCAGCGCCATCCGCCGAATTCACACTGCCCCGCGCGGGATAACCCCTTGCAGGCGATTGATATTCTGTCGTTTTCCGGTTAGACAGCGCACCATCAGTGTTCAATGCTGCAACGCAAAATGGGCTGCCCCGGCGGTCGCCCGAGAGTTTTGGTGAAGAGAAGAGATCATGAGCAACCTGCTGCAGGCGGAAGTCACCGACGTCCACCACTGGACCGATCGCCTGTTCACCTTCAAGACGACCCGCGACCCCGCCTTCCGCTTCGCCAGCGGCCAGTTCACGATGATCGGCCTTGAAGTGAACGGCAAGCCGCTGCTGCGCGCCTATTCGATCGCCAGCGCCGCTTACGAGGACATGCTCGAATTCCTCAGCATCAAGGTGCCGGATGGTCCGCTCACCTCGCGCCTTCAGCATCTCAAAACCGGCGACAAGATCCTGGTCGGCCGCAAGGCCACCGGCACGCTGCTGCCGACCAATCTGCTGCCGGGCAAGCATCTCTATCTCTTGGGCACCGGCACCGGCCTTGCGCCCTTCCTCAGCCTGGTCAAGGACCCCGAGGTCTATGACCACTACGAGAAGATCGTCCTGGTCCATGGTGTCCGCCACATCAACGAACTCGCTTATGCCGACTTCCTCGAAAAGGAACTGCCGGCGCATGAGCTGATCGGCGATCTGGTGCGCGAGAAGATGATCTATTACCCGACCGTGACGCGCGAGCCCTTCAAGCATAACGGCCGCATCACGCATCTGATCGAGAGCGGCAAGCTGTGCGACGATGTCGGCCTGCCGCAGCTTAACTCAGGCGAAGACCGCATCATGCTGTGCGGCTCGCCGGCGATGCTGGCGGATCTGCGCCCGCTCTTCGAGACGCGCGGCTTTTCCGAAGGCAGCGTCGCCCAGCCCGGCCACTACGTCATCGAAAAGGCGTTTGCCGAGCAGTAAGCAATTACCGGGCAGCGATCCTGGGATCGCCGCCCGGCTTGGCCCTTAGAGCGTACCCGGCAGGATATCGCTGCCGATCGTCACGGTATGCGTCTGCATGCCCACCAACGTCATCTGCGGTTCATCCAGCCCGAAGGTGCCGTCGCCATTGGCGTCGATCTTGACGGTCGCGCCATGATAGCCGCCGGCATCGCCGTATTCGACCATAACGCGGCCGGCGCGCTGCGCCGTCGCGACATGCAGTGCATCGAAGACGTCGTCGAGGTCAATGAAGTCCTGCGACCCGCCGCTGCCGTCGCGGAAGCCGAAGACGATATCGTGCCCGTCGAGGGCGGATTCGACGAAGAGAATCGTCTGGTCGCCGGACAGGAAAAGCAGATCCTTGCCGGCACCGCCGGTCACCCAGTCATGGCCATCGCTGTATATGCGATCGCCGCCATCCTCGCCGCGCAGGACATCGAGGTCCACCGTCGCACTGGCGCCATAGATCGGCCTATCGAGCGGCGGGTTGCCGGGCGCACCGCTGTAGAAATCGTGCTGGGCGAAGAGAATGTCGTCGCCCTCGCCGCCGATCAACGTGTTCTGCCCCTCGCCGCCCACCAGGACATCTTCGTCATTGCCGCCGGAGAGCGTGTCGTTGCCCTCCCCGCCATAGATATAATCGCGACCACCCTGGCCCAGGACCACGTCGTGTCCGGTACCGCCGAAGACCCTGTCCTGCCAATCGGTCCCGACGATCCAGTCATTGCCGTCCCCGCCATATGCGCGAACCTCACGGCTGAGATCGGCCGGCAGGATGACGCTGGCCGGCATGGTGCCCATGTAGATCGTGTCGTTGCCGTTGTCGCCGGAAAGGACATCCCAGCCCGAATAGGTGACACCCGTGCCGCCGCCATAGAGCGTGTCGTTGCCGTCGCCGCCGCCGATGCTGTCGTCGCCGGTGCCACCGGACAGGCGGTCGTTACCGGCATCGCCACTCAGAATGTCATTGCCGTCGCCACCAAAGCCCGTGTCGTTGCCGAGCCCGCCTCGCACATTGTCGTCGCCGCTGTCGCCGCTCACCGTATCGTCGCCGTCATTGCCGCTGACCCAGTCATTGCCGGCGCCGCCATAGAGAGCGTCGGCCGTGCTGCCGCCGTTGAGCTGGTCATTGCCGGTGCCGCCATAGAGACGACCACTGCCGAAGAGTGTGTCGTCGCCTTCATCGCCAAAGAGATAGTCGAAACCGTCGCCGCCATGAACGTAGTCATTGCCCTGGCCACCATACAAACGGTCATTTCCCGCGCCGCCGAGGAGGCTGTCGTCACCGGTTCCGCCCTGAATCAGATCGTCGCCATCGCCGCCTTCTATATTATCGATGTCGGCGCCGCCATTGATCGTATCGTTGCCGGCGCCGCCGTAGAGAAAATCGTCCCCGGCGTCTCCATCCAGCGTGTCGTTGTCGTCGAGGCCGTAGAGCCGGTCATTGCCCTCGCCACCGGAAAGGTAGTCGTCACCCGTATGCCCCTTCAGATAGTCATTGCCGGTGCCGCCATACATCGTGTCGTTGCCGGCGCGCCCCAGCAGGCGGTCATTGCCGCCCAGGCCATAGATGACCTCGCCCTCCGGCGAAACTCCCATGTCGATATAGTCGTCACCTTCCGTGCCGTGCACGACCGTGCGCGAGTCGACCGTGTCGGGATAATCGAAATCGTCCGGCAGACCGGCTTTGGCCGTGTCCGCCACGGGAGCCGGGCTAACCTCGCCGGTTCCCGCAGCAAGCTTCTCGGTGGCATAGATGACTTGCTCGATCTGGCGCCCAACCTCATTCGAAAGCGCTAACTCCAACTTCTTCATGACCAACCTCCAACATTAATTGCAGGGTTTCCAAGGCACCTCTTGCCTTGTGTGTGGATAGTTGGACATTATTTTGAATTTCGAGAGCCGTTTCTGGCCCATTTGTGCGGCAGGTCACAATAAATGAGGATTTGATCTTGAACCGACCGGCCAAGTCACATCCCCGGGCGCTGCTTTTGGGGATTATTGCCGGGCGGAGATAACCTGATCGTCGGGGCGCAGTTCTGTGGCCGGTATGGGGCCTGCCGTCTTCAGCTTGGTATATAGCGGGGCAAAGGGTTGGTTCATGGCAGCGAAGAGCTCGTCATAGCTCTTCAGCACGAAATAGGTCTCCTGGAAGGCATCGATGCGGAAATCCGTTCCCATGACCCGCGTCAGATCGAAGCGCAGGCGCAGCGGCTTGAGTGAGGTCACGCTGAATTCCGTCTCGGTCGCCGAGGAGAGCATGCCGGCGCCATAGGCCTTGATCGCGCCCTTCTCCCGGATCAGGCCGAACTCGACCATGTACCAGAACAGCCGCGCCAGAATCTTGGTGGCGCCCATCGCCATCGCTTCGTCGCCCTTGCGGCCATATTCCTGCAGATAGTCGGCAAAGATCGGCTGCGTCAGCAGCGGCACATGACCGAAGAAATCGTGGAAGACATCGGGCTCCACCAGATAATCGATTTCATGCTCTTCCCGGATCCAGGTGGTGACCGGGAAGCGCCGATGAGCCAGATGCCGGAAGAAGGCGTCGTCGGGGATGAGGCCGGGGACCGCCACGATTTCCCACCCTGTCAATGTGCGGAGCCGCTTGCTCGCAGCTTCGAAATCGGGAATGCGGTCCAACGGCATGTCGAGGTTCTGCATGCCTTCAAGGAATTCTCTCGCGGCGTATCGCCGTGCCACCTGGCTCTGGCGGTGGAAGAGCTTCTGCCACAAGCGGTGTTCGGCGGCTGTGTAGCTGGACAGATCCTGCACGATGGTGAAATCCGTGGCGCAGGACGAGTAATCACCACGCAGTTTCTCCTGCGTCGCCAGCCAATCCTGGGCGCTGGAAGGCGCTGCGGCGGGGGAGAAAACCGGATAGAGCATGGCGCACCTCGGCGGAGAAGGTCAGACATCAATCCTGCCCTCGATCACCGAGGGTTTTCCGCCAAAAATCCCGCCTCACCTTTACAAATTGGTGTCTTTCCCTATTATTGTGACAATGATGAGGGAATTTCTCCATGGCAGAGCTGGACACGATCGACCGCAAGTTGCTGCGCATCCTGCAGCGTGATGGGCGGATTGCCGTCACCGAGCTTGCCGAGCAGGTCGGCCTGTCAGCGACACCCTGCGCGCGACGCCTGAAGCGTTTGGAGGATGAAGGCTTCATCCGCGGCTATCATGCGAGCCTGGACGCCAAGAAAGTCGGCTGCGGCCTGCAGGCCTTCGTGCAGATCAAGCTTGGCGATCATGCCGAAAAGACGGTGGCTGCCTTCGAAGCAGCCCTGCTCCGTCGGCCGGAGGTCGTTGCCTGCTACGCCATCACCGGCAGTAGTGATTTCCTGATCCATGTCATGACGTCGGACCTCGACGCGCTGGGCGAGTTCTCAACCTGCACCCGCTGCGCATGCCCGGCGTCCGCGACACGCAATCCAGCATTGTGTTGTCGATCCTGAAGGCAGACACAGCCATTCCGCTGGGCTGATCGACCAGCCCGATTCCAGATATCGCGCGACTTCGGCGGCGCTCACGGCACGACGGAGGGCAGCGTCCTCGGCGTCGCAGATCATGGCGAAATGATCGACGAAAGCAGCGCCGAACAATCTGGCATTCGCGGGATTTCCCTTGAAGCGTCGGGTCGCTTCCGTGAGGTCACCGGGCAAGCGAGGCACATCCCCTGGAATCTCATTCGGCCCACCGCTGCTGATCGGCGCAGCCGTGAGCGGCAGGCCGCGCTCGATCCCGTCGAGACCGGCACCCAGCATCATGGCAAGACCCAGATAGACATTGACGTCGCTGCCCGGCAGGCGGAGCTCGAGGCGCGTCATCGCATCGGTTTCGGCCGCCGTTCTGACCGCAGCAGCATAATTGTATGGCGCCCAGCTTGCCGTCTTCGGCGCCCAGCTGCCGGGTGCAAAGCGGCGATAGGCATTCACGGTTGAGGCCACCATCGGAAAGGCATCTGGCGCCAATTCGAGGATGCCCGCCAGGAAGGATTGGGCCAATGCGCTCAAACCATTGTGGTCGGCTGGATCAGCAAAGAGATTGCGGCCCGTCTTGGTATCCCGCAACGACAGATTGATATGCCCACCGATGCCGGGATAGCCGGCGCCCAGCAAAGGCATGAAGCTCGCCGTCATGTTGCGCCGGCGGCAGAAGGCCTTGGTGAAGAGGCGGAAGAAGGCGGCATCATCGGCCGCGCGCATGGCCGGGCGATGGCGCAGTGTTGCTTCGAAACAGCCCGGCCCCAATTCGACACCGAGTGCCAGGAGGTCGATATCGGCACGGCGCAACAAATCTTCAAGCTCGGCCACGAAGCCAGCATAGATCGCCGCGGTCTGGCCCGACCAGCAGCGGTTATCCGGTGCGAACTGATTGAAAGCGGCAAAACCTTGCTGCGCAGGGTTTCCGCCGTTTCATTCAGCATGATGAACTCGAATTCAAATGTGCGGGCATCCACCTCGAACCCACGCGCCGAGGCCTTTCGATCTGTCGCGCCAGAATGCGGCGCGGCATGATCTCCGCCTGTGGGCCGGTAAAGTCGGCGACCAGGAGTGCCGCCTTGGGTTCGAACGGATAGGCTCGGACCGAGGCCGGATCGTAAGCGATGGTCTCGCTGCGATAGGGGCCGGGCGCGAGGATGGATTCCGCCACATCCCATTTTGGCGGGACATTGGCAAAAACGGCGTTGTCGACATTGCCCAGCAGGTCGCTGCGGTGCAATCGCCGCTCGCGAAAGGCGCAGGCAAAATCAAAGATACCGGTGTGGACGATGTCCGCATCCAGGCGCTGCAGCTCGCGCTCGAGAGCCGCTTTGGAGCTTTCCCCCCTCAAGATCCTCCCCCCTATTGCTGCTTGGTCGCCGCAATTCTTTCCCGGACCAGCCTGTCCATCCGCGCAAGACCGCGGTCGGTGATACCCAGTTGCAGCAGATGCGCATGGGTTTCGTGAAGATATTCGGCGCAGGAGCCGACGGGGCCGCAGGCGCGTGCAATCATGGTGACGGATTCCTCGTCGGTGCCGGGCCGCAGATAACGCATATGCTTGCGGTTGGAGACGAAGGCGATGGCGTTGATCTCACCGGTCTCGGTCTTGATCCGCGACCAGCGCGGCGTGTAGGCGGCGGAAATCATCTCGCGTCGCCAAAGAGCGTGGAGGTCATCCATCTCGGTTGCGGGGTCGAGTTGTAGCGCCACGCTGCGGCATAGGCCGCCCCGATCGAGGGAGAGCATCAGGCCCGGCGCCTCATCCGTGCCGCGGAAACGTCTCACGATCAGGCAGAAGCGCCGGTGATAGCCGCGTAGAACGCCCATGCGTGCCTCGACATGGGCAAAGGCCGGTTTCCACAGCAGCGAACCATAGGCGAAGATCCAGATCGGCTGCCCCGGCGGTCGCTGTGTCAGCGTGGCTTCCAGCGAAGCCTGACGCTCGGCGTCGGTCAGCCAGCTCAGACTCAGCCGGTCAGCCTCCGTCATCTCGGGCCAGTACTCGGTCGCAACGGGCGGGGTGGAATCAGGTGCCATGCTAGCTAGTGTAACCAATCTCTTGCCTTGAAGCAGCGGCCAGAAAGTCTTACTTTGCCGCTTATATAACAAAGCCGTTATATGATGAAATTGGCACCACCGCGCTGCCTTGGAACCGGGAACCTATTGATGACAAATCGTTTTCTCCGCCTGCTGGCTGAAAAGCCCTTCCTGATGGCCGATGGCGCCACCGGGACCAACCTGTTCCAGGTCGGTCTCCAGGCAGGCGACGCGCCGGAAATGTGGAATTTCGACCATGTTGACCGGATCGAGGCCTTGCACAAAGGCTTCGTCGATGCGGGGGCGGATATCATCCTCACCAACAGCTTTGGCGGGACCAAATACCGGCTGAAGCTGCACGGCCTCCAGGACCGGGTGGCCGAGGTCAACCAGCGGGCGGCGGAGATCGCGCGCGGCGTGGCGGATCGGAGCGGCCGGGAGGTGGTCGGCGGGCTCCATGGGGCCGACGGGCGAGTTGCTTGAGCCGCTGGGTTCACTGACCGAGCCGGAAGCCGTCGTCGCTTTCCGCGAACAGGCCCTGGCCCTCAAGGCCGGCGGCGTGGATGTGCTGTGGATCGAGACCATGTCGGCGAAGGAAGAAGTGGCGGCCGCCGTGAAGGGTGCTGCCGCGGCCGGCCTGCCGATCGTCACCACCATGAGCTTCGACACGAATGGTCGCACCATGATGGGCCTGACGCCGGCGGATTTCGTCGATTTCGTCCACACGCTTGACCCCAAGCCCACGGCCTATGGCGCCAATTGCGGCGTCGGCGCCTCGGACCTCACGGCGACCATCGTGCAGCTATCGGCAGCGGCAAGGCCCGGCGATGTGATCATTGCCAAGGGCAATTGCGGCATCCCGTTCTTTGACGCCGGCAAGATCAAGTATAACGGGACCCCGGATTTGATGGCCGATTACAGCCGCCTGGCGCGGGATTCCGGCGCCCGTATCGTGGGCGGTTGCTGCGGGACTTCGGCCGAGCACCTCGCCCATATGCGCAGCGCCCTGGATGCCTACACGCCCGGCGACAAGCCCAGCATGGACACGATCGTGGCGCGGCTCGGCCCGATCACGACCGGTGCGGCGGCCCAGCTTTCCGGCGACGACCCGGTCCAGGCCACCAAGCGCGCCCGCCGCCGCGACCGCACGACAACCGGCGACGTCGCCTTCTAAGCCGGTTATAAAACAGCATCGCCCGCCGCCCACGGGGTGCGTGGGCCCTTTCAGTTTGGATCCGTTTACATGACCTCGTTTACCGTTCAACTCAGCGACATCGCCGGGGCCGTTTTCCAGGCCCAGGGTCTTGATCCGGCCTTCGGGCAGGTGATCGTCTCCGGGCGGCCCGACCTCGGCCAGTTCCAGTGCAACGGGGCGCTCGCGGCTGCGAAGGCCGCAAAGCAGAACCCGCGCGCCATCGCCGAGAAGGTGGCCGAGGCCCTGAAGGCCAATCCGATTTTCCGCGATGTCTCGCTGGCTGGACCCGGCTTCATCAATCTCAGCGTCACTGACGACTACTTTGCCAAGGCCATGAACCGTGTGGCGGCCGATCCGCGCCTCGGCCAGCCGGTAAAGGCGAAGCCCGAAGTGGTGGTGCTGGATTACGGCGGACCGAACATCGCCAAGCCCATGCATGTCGGCCATCTGCGCGCCGCGATCATCGGCGATTCCATCCGGCGCATCTTCAAGTTCGTCGGCAACGAGACCATCGGCGATGTGCATATGGGCGATTGGGGCCTGCAGATGGGCATGCTCATCTCCGAGCTCGAGATCCGCCAGCCTGGCCTCCCCTATTTCGACGCCAGCTTCACCGGTGCCTACCCCACGACAAGCCCGGTCACGTTGAGTGAACTTGAGGAGATGTATCCGAAGGCGTCGGGCGACTGCAAAGCAGACCCGGCACGGCTTGAGCGCGCGCGCCTCGCCACCGCGGAGCTGCAGGATGGAAGGCCGGGCTACCGCGCCGTGTGGCAGCACTTCTTCGACATCTCCGTCGATGCCATGAAGCGCGACTATGGCAATCTTGGCGTCTATTTCGACCTGTGGAAGGGCGAGGCCTGTGTCAACGATCTCATCCCGCCGATGGTCGAAGACATGAAGAAAAAGGGCGTCGCCATCGAGGATAAGGGCGCTCTCATCATTCCGGTAAAGGAAGAGACCGACAAGCAGGACATTCCGCCGCTCATTCTCATCAAATCCGATGGTGCGGCGATGTACGGCACCACGGACCTTGCCACCATCATCGACCGGGTCAATTGCCAGAACCCGGACCGGTCGATTTATGTCGTCGATCATCGGCAGAGCCTGCATTTCGTCCAGGTCTTCCGCGCCGCGATCAAGGCCGGAATCAATGGCAAAGGCAAGTTGTTCCATCTTGGCTACGGCACCATGAACGGCGTCGATGGCAAGCCGTTCAAGACGCGCGCCGGCGGTGTCATGCGGCTCGACGACCTTATCCAGATGATGTCGGACGAGGCGATGAAGAAGCTGACCGAGCACGGTCTCGGTGCCGATTACGACGCGGCCGAGCGCGGCGATCTCGCGAAGAAGGTCGGCGTCGCAGCGTTGCAATTCGCCGATCTCAGCAACAACCCGATTGCCAATTACATCTTCGATCTCGATCGCTTCTCGCGCTTCGAGGGCAAGACCGGCCCCTATCTGCTTTACGCCGCCGTGCGCGTGAAATCATTGCTGAAGAAGGCCGAGGCGCAAGGTGACCGGCCGGGGACGATCCTAACGCCTGAAGAAGGCGAGCGTGACCTCATGCTGATGCTGGGGCAGATGCCGGATGCGATCGATTCCGCCTATGCGGAGCTGGCGCCGAACCGGATCGCCGATTTCGCTTTCAACCTCGCGCAGACCTTCAGCAGCTATTACAGCGCCTTCCATATCCTGTCGGAAACCGATGTGGCACGGCGTCACTCACGCCTCGCTTTGGCGGAATTGGTGCTGAAGGAACTGGAACTGTGCCTGGAACTGCTGGGCATCGAGACGCCGGAACGGATGTAATGACGGCGCCCACGCTCGCATCGGAGCGATTGCTGATGCGGCCGTGGCGGGCCGGTGACCGTGTGCCCTTCGCAGCGCTCAATGCCGATCCCCGGGTTATGGCGACCATCGGCAAGTTGCTGACGCGGGAGGAAAGCGACGCCTTCGCCGACCGCATCGCCGGGCAAGTTGATACCCAAGGCTGGGGCCTGTGGGCGCTGGAGATTCCAGGCAGGGCAGAATTCATCGGCTATGCCGGCCTGTCCCGGCCGCGTTTCGAGGCGGCCTTCACACCTTGCGTCGAGGTCGGCTGGCGCCTCGCCTTTGAGCATTGGGGCCACGGCTATGCGACCGAAGCCGGGCGCGTGGCGCTTGGCTTCGGCTTCACCGTGCTCGATCTGCCGGAGATCGTGTCCTTCACAACGGTCAGCAACCAACGTTCGCGCAAGGTGATGGACCGGCTGGGGCTCGTTCATGACACGGACGCGGATTTTGATCATCCGATGCTGGCCGCGGATCATCCGCTGCTGCGGCATGTGCTGTATCGGAAGCGGAAACCGCGGTAATCGACCTTTCTCGTCATGGTCGGCGAAGGCCGACCATGACGGTAGAGATATTGCGATAGGCAATTTGACAAATCGTCTAAATTGGACTATCTCCCGCATATGAGCCGCAAACTACCCAAGCCGCCGGGCGCTCTCGCCCTTCATTTTCCAACTGCTTCCGCCATTGCGGCGCTCCTCGCGCCGCAAGCGGAGGTAGTCGTTCATGATTTACAAACAGACCGCGTTGCCGGCATCTGGAACGCCTTCTCCAAACGTGGGGTTGGCGATCCGTCGCATCTCGGCAGCGATCCTGAACTGATCGGCGAGAAGGATGTTTATGGCCCTTATGAGAAGGCCAGTCCCGAGGGTGGACGGCTGAAATCTATCAGTGCCATCCTCAAGGACGAAACCGGTCGGCGTATCGGCCTGTTGTGCATCAATTTCGATCTGGCCGTTTTCGACCGCGCCATCGATCTGCTGAATGCCTTTACCAAGGCCGAGCAGCCGACACCCGAACCGATCTTCGCCCAGGATTGGCGCGAGCAAATCAATCTCGCCATCCGCGCTTTTCTACAGGAACGGGGCCTGACCTTGAAGGCGATCGACCGCGACGACCGGGTGGCGCTGATGGCCTATCTCGAAGACCGCAACCTATTTGCCACCCGCAAGGCGGCGCAGCATGTGGCCGATGCGCTCGGCCTGTCGCGCGCCACCATCTACAATTTGCTCGGCGAAGCCCGCAAAGCCTGAAGGATAGACCCATGTCGATGCTGCCCGATTTCCGTTTGGGAAACCTATCTCGGCAAATGGGAGTTCGCCTGCCGCTATCACATGACGGCATCAGACATGCAGACCTTGAGCCTGAAGGAATTGCTGGCCCTGGCGACGCCGGAGGATCGCGCGATCTTCGAGGACCTGCCACTGCAATATATCGAGACAACCGGCACCCCTGCCCTCCGCGCCGCGGTGGCCTCCATCTACGAAGGCGTGAAACCGGATGACATATTGGCCTTTGCCGGCGCCGAGGAAGGTATCTTCTGCGCCATGCACGCGCTCCTCGAGAAGGATGACCACGCCATCGTGGTGACGCCGAACTATCAATCAAGCGAAGAGCTGCCGCGCGCCCTCTGCGCCACGACCGGCGTGGCCCTCGATGCCGACAACAACTGGGCACTCGATCTGGATGCGATGCGCGCCGCCATTCGCCCAAACACCAAGCTCATCGCCATCAATTTCCCGCACAACCCGACCGGCAAAGTGATCGACCGCGCAACGTTCGACGGGCTCGTGGCGCTTTGTCGGCAGCATGGCATCTGGCTGTTCTCGGACGAGGTCTATCGCGGGCTGGAGCGGAAGCCGGAACTGCGCCTGCCCTCCGCGATCGAGGCCTATGAGAAGGGCCTGACCTTGGGCGTCATGTCCAAGGCCTATGGCCTGCCAGGCCTGCGCGTCGGCTGGATCGCCTCGCGCGACCATGATCTGCTCTACCGCATGGAGCGGGTGAAGCACTATCTCTCCATCTGCAATGCGGGACCGAGCGAGCATCTATCCGTCATCGCCCTCAAGGCCACGGACAAGATCATCGCCCGCAACCAGGCGCTCATTGCCAGCAATCTCGCGGCCGTTGATGCCTTCTTCGCCGATTTCCCGGATCTCTTCGACTGGCAACATCCCGATGGCGGCTGCATCGCCTTCCCGCGCTATCTGGGCAAGGACGGCGTCGAAACCTTCTGCCGTCGATTGGTAGAGGAAGCGGGTGTTGTGTTGCTGCCAGCAGGACTTTATCGATCTGAGCTCACCTCGACGCCCACCGATCGCTTCCGCATCGGCTTTGTCCGCAACCATGTGCCGGAAGGGCTGGCGGCCATGCGCGCCTATCTGCGCAGCAATCAGTAGCGCAGGATACAGTCTGCCGGCTGGCTTTCAGCCAGAACCAATGCGGCGTTGGGGATATCGTTACCGCGCGCGCGCGTTTCCGCAGCCGACAATGTCAGGCCATGATCCAGCCAGCGCTGGACGAGGCGCTCTTCCAGTAAGGACATGGGCACCGGCAGGAACACGGTGAGATCGAACAAGGATTTCAACCGCGACCACGGTTCCATCTTCAGCAGCAGGTAGTTGCCTTCGATGAGGAGGATGCGCTGCACCGGGGTGATCAGCCTGGCACCGGCGCGGGCGAGGTCGCGGTCCCGGTCGAAGACCGGTATGCCAATCTCTGGCTCAGGGCCGCGCAACCGCGTCAGCAGGTGATGGAAGCCCGCGACATCGAACGTCTGCGGGGCCCCTTTCCGTGGCAGCAGCCCCTGGGCCACGAGAATGTCATTGTCGAAATGAAAGCCGTCCATCGGAACCACCAGGGCGGGATCATCGGACAGACGTTCATTCAGACGCGCGCACAAGGCTTCGGCCAAGGTACTCTTGCCGGCGCCTGGCGGGCCGGCGATGCCGATCATGATGCGCTGCCCTGCCCCGGCCTTGTCGAGGATGAGTTCAAGAAGCGCGTCTTCGCTTATGTCGCGGGGTGCCGTCAGCGGGGCTTCGCGACGTTGCCGGCCGGCTGCGGCAGGCAGATTGAGTGAATGCCACCACCACCATAGGCCAGCTCGATCGCCGGCAATTGCACGATCTCGCGCTTGGGATAGATGCGCGTGGTGATGTCATAGGCGCGCTTGTCAGCCTGGCCATCTTCAAAGGCCGGCAGGATCACGGCACTATTGGGCAGATAGAAATTGACATAGGACATGGCGAGGCGCCGTCCTTCGGCATCGAAGCGCGGCCGTGGCTGCTCGACCTCAATGATCTCGAGTTCGCGCCCAGCCGCGTCGCGCGTGTGGCGCAGGCGCTGCAGATTGTCCTCGCAGACCTTGAAATTGGGATCGGCCGGATCGCTGCATGAGGTGGCGAGGACGACGCCCGGGCGCACGAAACGCGCCAGGTTTTCGACATGGCCGCCGCGCATATCGTCCTGCAGGCCTTCGCCCAGCCAGATGATATGCCGCACGCCCAGCATCTGGATAAGCTGCTCCTCGACCTGTTCCTTGGTGAGATCCGGATTGCGGTTGGGATTCATCAGTACACTCTCGCTGGTGAGCAGAGTGCCCTCACCGTCACAGTGAACTGCGCCACCTTCGAGGATCAGCGCGCCCATGTAACGGCGCATCTCCAGCCGATCGAGCAGCGTTTCGGCAACAGCGGCATCGCGCTCAAAATCGTCAAAACGATGACCCCAGGCGTTCCATCCCCAGGTGACGCCCGCGATTTCGCCGCCGGCATTGGCGAGAAAGCTGGGTCCGATGTCGCGCATCCAGCAATCATCATGGGCGAGCGAGATCTGGCTGACGTTGGTGCCTGTCGCCAGCGAAACTTCGGCAACGTTCTTCGGCTTGGTGATCATCGAGACAGGTTCGAACTCGGCCACGGTATTGGCGAGTTCGACGACGCTGTCGCGCGCCGCATCCAGATGTTCACCCCAGCTTTCCGCACGGGTCGGCCACGCCATCCAGCAGCGGGCATGGAGCACCCACTCGGCTGGAACGGAGAAGCCGTCATCAAAGGGTAAGGACATCCGCTCCCCTGGATATTGGTCCGATCATCCGCGCCCGCCGGCACCGACTTTGCCGACCCATTTTCCTGCCAGCATGGAACCGGCAGGGCATCCGCAGCACGGGATTTCGCGGGATACTGACCTACTTTTTGGCTAAAGGCAAATCGAGGCGAATGCTCAATTCCTTCAGCCGCGCAGGCGGCACTTCGGTCGGCGCCTGCATCAGCAGATCCTCGGCACGCTGGTTCAACGGGAAGCAAATCACTTCTCGGATATTCTTCTCTTCCGCGAGGAGCATGACAATGCGGTCGATACCCGGCGCGGAACCACCATGCGGCGGCGCGCCGAATTTGAACGCATTTAGCATGCCGCCGAATTTCTCCTCAACCACGGAGCTCGCATAGCCGGCGATCTCGAAAGCCTTGTACATGATCTCGGCGCGATGGTTCCGGATAGCGCCCGACGACAATTCGATGCCGTTGCAAACGATGTCGTATTGGAACGCGTTGATCGTCAGCGGATCCTTGTTCAGCAGCGCATCGAGGCCACCCTGCGGCATCGAGAACGGGTTGTGGCTGAACTCGATCTGGTTGGTGTCTTCGTTGAGTTCGTACATCGGGAAATCGACGATCCAGCAGAACTCGAATTTCTTCGGATCGATGAGGCCCAGTTCTTCGCCCAAACGGGTGCGCACGGCGCCGGCGAATTTGGCGGCGGCGAGCTTCTTGTCGCAGGAGAAGAACACGGCATCGCCGTCCTTGAGACCCGCCTGTTCCTTCAGCTGTGCCAGGCGCGCTTCGTCGAGGTTCTTGGCGATCGGGCCCTTAGGGCCAGCCGCTTCGAAAATCACATAGCCCAGGCCAGCTGCCCCATTGGTCTTCGCCCAATCGTTGAGCTTGTCGAAGAAGGAACGGGGCTTGCCGGCAGCACCTGGTGCCGGAATGGCGCGCACGACGGAGCCAGCCTCGACGGCCTTCGCGAAGATGCCGAAACCGGAACCACGGAAGATCTCCGTCACGTCGGTGATGCGGATCGGGTTGCGCAGATCCGGCTTGTCCGAGCCGTAGCGCAGCATGGATTCCTCGAACGGGATCTGCGGGAACAGCATAACGGAGACGACGCGATCCTCGGCGAATTCCTCGAACACACCGTGCAGCACCGGCTCGATGGCGTTGAACACGTCCTCTTGCGTGACGAAGCTCATCTCGAAATCGAGCTGGTAGAACTCGCCGGGGCTGCGGTCGGCCCGGCTGTCCTCGTCACGGAAGCAGGGGGCGATTTGGAAATAGCGGTCGAAGCCCGCCACCATCAGGAGCTGCTTGAACTGCTGCGGTGCCTGCGGCAGGGCGTAGAACTTGCCGGGATGCATGCGCGAGGGCACCAGGAAGTCGCGGGCACCTTCCGGCGACGACGACGTCAGGATCGGCGTCTGGAACTCGGTGAAGCCTTGCGCGATCATGCGGCGGCGGAGGCTCGCGATGACATTTGCGCGCAACATCATGTTGCGGTGCACCTTGTCCCGACGCAGATCCAGGAAGCGGTGCTTGAGGCGGATTTCCTCACTGTAATCTTCCTCGCTGTTGACCTGCAGCGGCAGAACCTCGGCCGTACCCTGGACCGCATATTCCTGGATCACGACCTCGATCTCGCCGGTCGGCATGCGCGGGTTCGTGGTTTCCGGCGTGCGGGCGACGACCTTGCCGGTCACCGTCACGACGCTTTCCAGTCGGGTCTGCTCAACCTGCTTGAAGATCGGGTTGGAGATATCCAGCACGCATTGCGTCAGGCCATAATGGTCGCGCAAATCGATGAACACCAGATTCCCATGGTCCCGCTTGCGGTGGATCCAGCCGGAGATTCGGACGGTCTCGCCGGTGTCTTTGGCGCGCAACTGGCCGCAGGTATGGGAACGGTAGGCATGCATCTTGGGAAGTCCTTGAAAATAACGGAAATTGCACCCAAATTTGCTGGGCAAATGACGCGGAAAGCGGCGGATTGTCAAGGGTTTCGGCGGGCATCCCGCTTATGCAAACGAGGCCCTTCCCTTGACTCGGGTCCAGTCGTTATAGCTAAACCCGATGAACATGGTAGCAACCAAACAACAGGCCGCAGTGATTGCCGACACCGCCACTTTGGCCGCTTTTTGCCAACGGCTGTCGAGCGCTCCCTTTGTTGCCATCGATACCGAATTCCTCCGCGACAAGACCTATTGGCCGATCCTCTGTCTGGTTCAGCTGGCTGGTCCTGACGAGGCCGCAGCGATCGATGCCTTGGCGGAAGGGATTGATTTAGCACCTCTTTTTGAGTTGCTGGCCAATCCCAAGGTGATCAAGGTGTTCCACGCGGCACGCCAGGACGTGGAAATCTTCGTGCGCATGACCGGGAAGGTGCCGACACCCCTGGTCGACACCCAGATCGTCGCCATGCTGTGCGGGTTTGGCGATGCCGCGAGCTACGAGACCCTAGCCACCAAGCTGGCCGGCGCAAGGATCGACAAATCGTCGCGCTTTACCGACTGGTCGCATCGGCCGCTGTCGGAAAAGCAGCTGACCTACGCCCTCTCCGACGTCACCTATCTGCGCACGGTCTATGAGAAGCTGCAGGCCAAGGTGGAAAAGTCCGGGCGTGCCCATTGGGTTGAGGACGAGATTGCCATCCTCACCGACCCCAATACCTATCGCGCCGACCCCAACAATGCCTGGATGCGCCTTAAGACCCGCAGCGACAAGCCGCGCTTCCTGGCGGTCCTCAAGGAAATCGCCGCCTGGCGCGAACGCGAGGCCCAGGCCCGCGACCTGCCGCGCAACCGGCTGGTCAAGGACGAGACGCTGCTCGAGATTGCCGCCCATCCTCCCCGGGATGTGGATGCCCTGTCACGCTGCCGCGGCCTGTCGCGAAGCTTCGCCGAGGGCAAGCTTGGCGATGGTGTGCTGGCTGCCGTCCAGCGCGGCCTGGAGATGCCAGAGAGCGAGGCACCCAAGCTAGACCCGCGGCCGGATATCCCGGCCGGCCTGGGACCGATCATCGAACTCCTGCGCGTGCTGCTGAAATTCCATTGCGACGAACATGAAGTGGCACAGAAGCTGATTGCCAGTGCAGGCGATCTCGAAGCCCTGGCTGCGAGCGATCACGCCGACATCCAGGCCCTCGAGGGCTGGCGCCGCGAGATCTTCGGCGAGGAAGCGTTGAAGCTGAAGCACGGCAAGCTGGCGCTCACCACGTCCGGCAAGAAGGTCAAGGTCATCACGCTCGATTGAGCGATGGCACCTAAAGCGCCGTCTCCAGTTCCACGATGCTCTCGATCACGACATCCGCGCCATGATCCATCAGGATCGCGCGCAGGCTGACGCCGGTCAGCACGCCGATCGCCTTCCCCGCCTTGCCGGCCCGTGCCATCGCCATGTCATGGGGGCTGTCACCTACCACCGCGATCATCGATGGCCGCAGATTCACATGGCGCGCGAAAGCCTCGACCATGCCGCCCCCCGGCTTCACGCCGTGGCCGGTATCGAATCCGCAGATGAAGTCGAGCGAACCGTGAACGCCAAACCGGGCCATCGAGGCGCGCGCTGATTCCTCGCTGTCCATCGTCGCCACCCCCAATGACAGACCACGCGCGCGGAGGCGGCTGAACAGGACGTCGAGATCGGTGACCGGCGTCGCCGCCGTCGCCTGGCGCTTCAGGAACAGTTGATGCACCTCGGCATAGACGGCATCCGTATCGGCGCGACCGGCGAGGCTCGCCCAGAGGTCCGAGATCTCACGGTTGCTGCCCGAGGCGATCGGCGAACCGGGAACATATTTGCCGGTTTCCGGATCCTTGCCGCTTTCCTTGAGGATATGCCTGGCCTTCGCCGGATCGCCACGCGCGACCAGGAGTGCTGCCTCTTCCGTCACAGGCCCCCAGGTCTTGTAGAAATCGAACAGAGTCCCATCCTTGTCGAACAGGATGGCGTGAATGGAATCGGAGATCTGCGGCAAGTGCTACACCGCAACCTTGTCCGGCGGTGAAACATCGACCTTGGCATACTCGGTCTGCCGCAGCATGCCGCGATAGATCTCGTGCTCGCCAACAACACCCAGCAGGGCGCCATCATCGCCGAGCAGGATCATCGGCCGCTTCGTCTGCTGCCGCACTGTCACAGCAGCGCGCATCGGTGTGCGATCCAGGCCTGTGACCATGGCATTGCTCTCGGCAATGGCCGCGAGATCAAGGTCGCTTGAATAGGCGACAAACTCACCCGGTCGCCCATTGACCATCAGGTTGATGGGCTTTCCCGCCTCGTCGAGCTGGCAGCGGCAACGTCCGGCGCGGTCCAGCTGAATGAAGGTCGAGCCGGGTTCACGGACAAGATCGCCGGCAGGACGCATCAAGGTACCGCCCTTGAGCACAGTGAGCGGATTCATCGAGGCCACGAACTGGCGCACATAATCATTGACCGGATTGAGAATGATCTCCTCCGGCACAGCGAACTGCACGACTTTGCCAGCTTCCATGATGGCGATGCGCGTGCCGATTTTGAGCGCTTCGTCGAGATCATGGCTGACGAAGATGATCGTCTTCTTCAGCTTGCGTTGCAGCTCGATGAGTTCGTCCTGCAGATGCTCTCGGATCAACGGATCGAGCGCCGAGAATGGCTCGTCCATGAGCAATATCTCGGCCTCGGTCGCAAAGGACCGCGCCAGTCCGACACGCTGCCGCATGCCACCGGAAAGTTCATGCGGAAATTTGTCAGCGAACTGACCGAGCCGGACCATGTCGATCTTGTCCGCCACGATACGATCTCGTTCAGCCTCATCCATGCCGCGGATACTTAGTCCGAATCCGACATTCTCCGAAACCGTCAACCAGGGCATCAGACCAAACTGCTGGAACACCATCGAGATACTGTTCCGTCGAACCATGCGCAGGGCTTCGTCGGAACAATTGGCGATATCGACCTCACCCTGATTTGTTGACACGATGACATGGCCACGCGTGACCTTGTTCAGTCCATTCACGCAACGCAGCAGCGAGGATTTTCCCGAGCCGGAAAGACCCATAAGTACGAGAATTTCACCCTTGTTGACAAAAAGCGACGCATCGTGGACGGCAACCAGTGAGCCGGTCTTGTCGAGGATGCTGTCGCGGCCCTCACCTTGGTCAAGCAAGGCCAGCGCCGCATTCGACTTTTGACCAAAGATCACATCGACGTTCTCGAAGCGCACTGCATTTGGATTGCTCATGACAGTCGCTCCCTATGCTTTTTTCTTGGTAAGGCGACGACGCACTTTGGGCTGCTTCAGCAGGCGATCAAGCACAATCGCCAGGGCGACAATGGCCAAGCCAGAGTCAAAGCCAAGTTTAACATTTGCCTGAGCAAGCGCCCGCACAACCGGCACGCCGAGTCCGGGCGCACCGACAAGTGCTGCGATCACGACCATCGACAAGGACAGCATGATCGTTTGGTTCACGCCGGCCATGATCGTCGGCAAAGCCGAAGGAAGCTTGACGCGTGTCAGCAACTGCCACTTTGTGCAGCCAAAGGATTCGCCGGCCTCGACCAGGTCAGTCGGCACCTGGCTTACGCCGAGATAGGTGAGGCGAACCGGCGCAGCGACCGCAAAGATCACCGTGGCCACGACTGCCGGCACCATACCCAATCCAAACAGCGCCAGCGCCGGCACCAGGTACACGAAACTTGGCATCGTCTGGATGAGATCGAGAACAGGTGCTACCGTGTTGTATACGGCCGGGCGTTTGGCACAATAGATGCCGAGGGGTATGCCGATGAGGAGACTTACAAAGGTCGAATAGACGACCAGCAACAGGGTCGCGACCATGTCTTCCCACAAGGTCTTTTGCCAAAGCGACATATAAAGGACGAATGACAGGCCAATCACCACGATCAACACGACCTTCCAGTCGCGGTGCCGCAAATAGGCGATCAAGCCAAAGCAGGCAATGAAGATGGCCGGCGGAATGGAGGCGAACCAGTCGACGGATGCTTCCATGCCGTCGCCGGCATAGCCGGAAACAAAATCGAAGAAGCCACCCAAGTAAAATTTGATGAGTTCGATCGCCTCATCGGCCCAGTAGCCGGGATCCCCATTCGTACGGATCCAACCCATTAATTCTTCCATGGCTTCCCCCACCCAGCCTTGCGGAATCCAACCTGGCATCCAATCGCGAACGCCATAAAGACGATGGCCTCGGTACAGCTAACGGTACCGAGGCCACCTACTTTATTGCATTCAGAGACCGAGGCTAGTCTTTACCGCAGCCAAACCATCCTGACCGTCGATGGTTGTGACACCGGCAAGCCACGCGTCGAGCACGCCAGGATTGGCAACCAGCCACTCTTTCGCGGCCGTTTCCCCGTCCTTGCCGCCGAGGATAGACTCCATAATGGTGCCCTCCATATCGAGCGTGAACTTCAGGTTCTTGAGGAGCGCGCCGACATTCGGGCATTCAGCCGAATAGCCCGCGCGGGTCAGCGTGTAGATGGTGGCGCCACCGAAGCCATCGGCCTCGAAACCGCTCAAATAATGCAGCGGCATCTTGCCCATGACGGGATGCGGGGTCCAAGCGAGGAAGGCCACGAATTCACCCTTCTCGATCGCCTTTTGCGCCTGAACGAGCATGCCCTGCTCGCTCGATTCGACCATTTCCCAACCGTCCATGCCATTGGCCGGATCGTCGATCTTTCCCTGCACGATACGATTGCCGTCATTGCCGGGCTCAATGCCGTAGAACTTGCCTTCGAACTTCTCGGTGAACTTGCCGAGATCCTTCACGTCCTTCACGCCGGCGTCAGCGGCATATTGCGGGACGACGGGGCCGTAGCCGGCGCCTTCCAGATTGGCACCGATGCTCTCGACCGACTTGTCGTCGAGGAACGGGGTGACGTCGGCCACCTGGCTCGGCATCCAATTGTCGAGGAACACGTCGACGTCCTTGTTCTTCATGCCTTCAAGGGTAATCGGCAGGGCCAGCAGACTAACGTCGGCCTCGTAGCCCAAACCCTTCAAGACATTGGTGAACAGGCCATTGATCGCCGTGTTGTCGGTCCAGCCGCCAACTTCGGAAATGCGGACCTTCTTGCAGGCCTCGCCGTCAGCAGCCAAGGCCGCTGAATTGGCGGCAACCGCCATCACCAGCGACATCGCCGAAGCGGCCAACAGTTTACGCATCAACATAGGTAAGTCTCCCATTTTCCAGTTGCCATCCCGTTCGCCTGCCCCAGGCTTTTTTGTCGTTCTACGCCCGGTCGATCTTTTGCCGCGCTTAAGGGCGACTTCAAAGTTAGGGGCAAATTGGCAAAAAGTTTCGCCACGGCGCCATATTATCGTCGCTAACCGGCAATTCCCAATCTTTTTTTTGATTGATCGTCCAATATAAAAACATCAGGATGCCTCGCCCGGTTCTGCTGCCCGGCGTCCCGAAACAGTGTTTCTGGCCCGCCCCGGCAATCACCCTGGGTTGTCTGGATTGTGGGGCGCGCTGCCGGGACCGGCAAGAGGGACCCTGATCAAAGTTCCGCGAGGCCCAGGTTCACGAGGGGGCGATGCCAAAAGTTGGTATGGAGGAAATCAGGCGCCGACAGTTGATCGATGCCACCATCGCCTCGATCCACGAAATCGGCTTTGCCGAATGCAGCCTGTCACGCATATCCGCCAAAGCGGGCGTGTCGACCGGCATCGTGCATCATTATTTCAAGGACAAGGCGGACCTTCTGGA
This sequence comes from Rhodospirillaceae bacterium, assembly GCA_016712715.1. Taxonomy (NCBI): domain Bacteria; kingdom Pseudomonadati; phylum Pseudomonadota; class Alphaproteobacteria; order Rhodospirillales; family Rhodospirillaceae; species Rhodospirillaceae bacterium. The sequence continues at coordinate 361,356 of JADJQM010000001.1, read as the reverse complement.
GGCAACTCTGCGGCAGCTGGGCGACAGCCTCAGGGATTCGGTGGTGGAGCGGCTGAAGCTGGCCCGATCGCCCATCGAAAGGCTGCTGGCTGTGATTGACGGCAATATCGGGCCTGATCAGTTCACGCCCCAAGGCGTATCCGCCTGGCTGGCCTTCTGGGCGCAGGTACCCAAGAACGAAAGACTGGCGCGCGTGCAACACATCATCATTTCTCGCCTGCATGACAATCTGGTCCACGCCTTGAAGCTCATGGGCCGGCGCGACGCCACTGACATCGCGCGTGTCACCGCGGCGCTGATCGATGGGCTATGGCTGCGCGCCGCCCTTTCCAGCACCGGACCTGACCCGCAGGATGCGCGACGGCTCGTACTCGACTACCTCAACGCCAAACTCGATTTGAAGCTCGGATAATGATTATGCAGGGCGCAACGTCCTGGGGGACAGAAGATGAAATATGATGCGACGTTCGACTATCTGATTGTTGGTGCTGGATCGGCCGGCTGCGTCCTGACCAATCGCCTGAGCGAAGATCCAGGCATCAAGGTCTGCGTGCTCGAAGCTGGCCCCAAGGATCATTGGTGGAACTGGCAGATTCATATGCCGGCGGCGTTGATGTACAATCTCTGCCACGATCGCTACAACTGGTACTATCATACCGAACCACAGCCCTTCATGGACAACCGCGTCATGTACTGGCCGCGCGGTCGCGTGCTCGGCGGCTCATCCTCACTAAATGCGATGGTCTATATCCGCGGCCATGCGCTGGATTACGATCGCTGGGCATTCAAGGAAAACTGCCCGGGCTGGTCCTATCAGGAAATCCTGCCCTATTTCAAACGCGCCGAGACGCGCGAGGCCGGCGGCGACGCATATCATGGCGATAGTGGTCCCTTGAACGTCCACACCGGCGACCAGCAGAATCCGCTGTTCGAGGCCTTCATCGAGGCAGCCCAGCAGGCCGGCTATCCCTACACAAAGGATATGAACGGCTATCAGCAGGAAGGCGTCGGCCGGATGGACATGACCATCAAGAATGGTCGTCGTTGGTCCGCGGCACAGGCCTATCTGCGCACGGCCGAGAAGCGCGCAAATGTCACGGTCGAAACCCGCGCCCTCACCACGCGCATCCTGCTGGAAGGTAGGCGCGCTGTCGGGGTCGAGTTTGTGCAGGATGGCAAGGTCAGGCGCTATCGGGCTGAACGCGAAGTCATCTGCTCGGGCGGCGCCATCAACTCGCCGCAACTCCTCATGCTCTCCGGCATCGGCCCGGCGGATCATTTGCGCGAGGTCGGCGTCGAGGTGAAGCATGACCTCCCGGGCGTGGGCCAGAACCTGCAGGAACATCTTGAGATGTATATCCAGCAGCAATGCACCCAACCGATCACGCTCTACAAATACACCAAACCTGTGCCGATGGCCCTGGCCGGCATGCGCTGGTTTATGGACCATAAGGGCGTCTGCGCGTCGGCCCAGCTCGAAGCAGGCGGCTTCATTCGCTCATCGGCAGGCTTTGAGCATCCCAACCTGCAATTCCATTTCCTCCCCTCGACGGTCAACGATCATGGCCGAAAGAACGGCACCAGCCATGCCTATCAGGTCCATATCGGCAATATGCGGCAAGAGGCGCGCGGCTGGATCAAATTGAAGTCGAATAGTCCCAAGGATCACCCGCGCATCCAGCCCTTCTATTTGCAGACCGAGAACGACCGGCGCGAATTCGCGACGCGGTCAAGCTGACGCGCGAGAGCTTCGCCCAGAAGGCGTTCGACCAGTATCGCGGACCGGAGATCAATCCGGGCGACAGTGTTCGCACCGATGAGGAAATCGACGCCTTCATCCGCCGCCGCGGCGACAGCGCCTATCACCCGTCCTGTTCCTGCAAGATGGGCACCGACGAGATGGCGGTGGTCGATCCGCAGGTACGCGTCCACGGGCTCGAGGGGCTGCGTGTCGCCGACGCCTCGATCATGCCATCGATCGTCAGCGGCAATCTCAACGCGCCCACGATCATGATGGCCGAGAAATGCAGCGACATGATCCTGGGGAAGACGCCCCTGCCCCCGGCCAACGCACCGGTCTATGTTTCACCGAATTGGCGGACAGCGCAGCGCTAAAAGATCACCGGTCACCGGGATCTTCGTCGTTGTAATAGAACTCCGGCAGCGGATCCGTGCGCGGATCGAGCGCGTTGGCGATGGCCGAAGTCGTCTGCATTGAAACGAAGGCCGTCTGTTCGGAGGACGGCCGCGCCTGACGAGCCAGCATGCGGTAGGCGGTGAAGATCACGATTGCGGAGGCGACCACGGCCAGATAGACGAACAACGCCGATGGGCCGAACTGCCCCATGAAGAACGACGCGATCAGCGGGCCGACCGTGCCACCGATGGCCCAGACCAGCAGCAGACCGCCCGATGCACCCACCATGTCGGCCCGATCGACATAGTCATAGGCCTGGGCCACCGCCAAGGGATAAATCACGGCCAAGGCGCCACCCAGAAAGACCACGGCGAGCAGCAGCGTGGTCAGCGACGCGCCACCAAAACTGAAGATGCTGAGCACGACGCTGGAGACGACGCACATGATCAGGACGCCGAGCAGCACCGTGCGGCGGTCGTAGCGATCCGACAGCTTGCCGATCGGCCATTGCATGACGAGCCCGCCGAAGATCGGCACACCCATGAACAGCGAAATCTGCCAGACATCGAGGTTCAGGCTGTCGGCATAGATGGCGCCCATGGCATAGAAGGCGCCCGACAGCATGCCGGCACCCCAGGTCGCGATGACACCCAAGGGCGAGGCCTTATAGAGCACGCGCAACCCAAGGCGCTTGACGCCGCCCAGCTCCGGCCCCGCCACACGGGTCAGGACAACCGGAACCAGGGAGAGCGACATGAGGAGCGCACCAAGACAGAACAGGCCCAGTCCTTCAATCGCCAGCGCGTTGATCAGTAATTGTCCGATGAGTGAGGCAAGATAAGTGGTGACGAGATAGATCGAGAGGACCTGGCCGCGGCCGTCATTGCTGGTCTTGACGTTGAGCCAGCTCTCGATTGTCGCATAGAGCGCTGCGACGCAAAAACCAGTGAGGGCGCGCATCAGGGCCCACAGCGCCACATCGAAGACCAGCGCGTGCACAAGCGACGTCGCCGTGGCCAGTGCCGCGAAAGCGGCAAAAGCGCGGATATGGCCAACGCGCCGTATGATATCCTGCCCAAGGACACTGCCCACCATGAAACCCAGATAATAGGCCGACATGACCAGGCCCGAGATATCGGGCGAGACTTTCTCGATGCCAAGACGTACCGGCAACAGGATGCCGATCAGACCGTTACCGAGCACGAGCAGCCCGGCACCGAAGAGAAGTGAAAAGACTGGTCTAAGGACGAGCAACACTGTGAGTGACCTGGGTTATGGGTTTCGGCGCACGCACCACGCACAGAAGTCCGGCCAGGGTCAGGGCCCCCGCCACGATTTCCAGCATCGACAGCTCTTCGCCCAGCACCAGGGCCGAAGCTGCAATCCCGAAGATCGGCACCATCAGCGAAAAGGGAGCCACAACACTGGCCGAATACAGGCGCAACAGATAGACCCAAAGCGAAAAACCGACGATGGTGGACGCCCAGGCGATATAGAGCACCGAGAGGATTCCACTCCAGGACAGGCTGGAGAGCGTCGCCAGCACCCGATCCGGCCCTTCGAAAGCGAGAGAAAGGCCGGCCATCGGCAAGGGCGGCACGACCGAGACCCAAGTCATGAGGTTCAGCATGTTGGGCGCCTTGGCCTGCTTCATGAGAATATTGGCATAGCCCCAGGCGCAGGCCGCCGCCACCACCAGCAGCAATCCGATGAGACTGGTCTCCTGTACCTGCTCAATGCCGATGAGAAGAAGCCCGCCACTCGCCAGGGTTATGCCGGCGAGCTGGACCAGGCGCAGTCTCTCGCCCAGCAGCACCACGGCGAAGACAACCGTGAACAGGGCCTGCGCCTGGAGCACCAGTGACGACAAGCCTGCCGGCATGCCGAGATCCATGCCCAGGAAGAGCAAGCCAAATTTTACGACTCCGAAGATCAGCCCGATCGACAGGACCCAGCGCCAACTGACGCAAGGCCAGCCCACAAAAAAGACCATGGGTACGGCCACTGCGAGAAAGCGCAGGGCTGACAGCAGAAACGGCGGAAAGTCCTTGAGTCCGATCTTGATGGCGACGAAATTGATGCCCCACAAGGCGGCGACCAACAATGCCAGGGCAATATGCTTGGGTTTCATGACAACGGAACCTGACGGACATTAGGGGTGTTACCTTGCCCCAGTTCCGGATTCGGAAACAAGGCCGCAGCCGCGGCAAGATCTCATCGAGGAGTGACAAATCAGATGGGCGATTCCTTTGTGCTGCACCCGCAACTGGCCCAGGATACGCTGTTCCTCGGCGACTTGCCGCTATGTCGCGTGCTGCGCATGAATGACCGCGGCTATCCCTGGCTGATCCTGGTGCCCAGGGTCGCCGATATCCGCGAAATCATCGATCTCCAGGACGTCGACCAGCAGCGCCTGATGTCGGAGATTACCCAGGTTAGTCGGGTTCTTCGGAAACATCTTGCGCCCGACAAGCTCAATGTCGCGGCGCTCGGCAATGTCGTGCCGCAGCTTCATGTGCATATCGTCGCGCGGTTCGTCACGGATCCGGCCTGGCCACGGCCCATCTGGGGCGTGAAGCCGGTCGAGCCCTTCGATGCCGCTGGCGCCGCGTCAGCGATCGCCGATGTCCGCGCGCAACTGGGCTTCGCTCAATAGGAACGGCGGGCGCCGTGAAAATCGTGCCCCACCAGCAAGGTTACGATATGGGTCATCATGATGAGGACGATGACAACGGCGATGAACTGGAGCCCCAGCCAAGGTACACCGCGCACGCGGCGCTCATAAGGTAGCCGCATTTGCACGTTGGCCAGGATTGCGACGCCAAGTGCTGCAAGCAGCGCGCCGGTACTGACCAAGAATCCGGGTCCTCCGACCACCTTCAAAGCTCCCGGATGATGCGCCGCAAGACCGTGGCGGCCCCCGGTGCCACCGCAGCAACAAAGCGCGGAAAATCGAAATGGCTGTCGGCACCGGCAAGATCGCTGAGACAGCGCACCACCACCACTGGCAGGCCCAGCAAGGCTCCAACTTGCGCCACCGCGGCGCCTTCCATTTCGACGGCCTGGGCAGCAAATTCGCCATGCAGTCTTTGCCGCACGGTTTCGCTGTTGATGAACTGATCCCCGGACAGGATGCGCCCCATGAGGACACGGCGGCGACGGTCGGATGGCGGCGTCGCATGTGGCCACAGATCTGCCGGAAGGTCCGGCAAATGAATGTCCTCGGCGACCTGGGTCAAGCGCGAAACCAGATCAGGCGCCAATTCGAAAGCATAGTCGCGCCGATTCAGACCCAAGGGCGGTACGCCCGGACGGAACGGCGTCAGCGCCGCATCATGGAGATGTCCGTAATCGTGCTGCACCAGTGAATGCGCGATCACGGTATCGCCGATATGAAGCGCTGGATCGAGTCCGCCAGCCACGCCGCTGGCGACCAGGCCGCGGCACCCGGATTCACGCGCCAGCAGAGCCGCCGTCACGGCGGAGGCAACCTTGCCCACCCCGCTTTCGGCAACGACCACATCGTGACCCTCAAGCTGGCCAAGCGTCACCAAGCCACCCAGCAACTCCCGGGTCTCAGTGACCGCCATGAATTCCTTGAGCGCCGTCTTTTCTTCGGCCATGGCGCAGATAATGGCGAGGGGCGCAGTCGATTTGGGCATGAATTCAGACATCTGGTAACTGGATCGGATCGGCAAAAGCCTAGTTGGATCGAAGGTGGGCGTCTACCTGCAAGACTGATCCGCCCGAGGAAATACGGCGTATACTGACGTTCTCTCAGTCAGGCAGCAACATGCGCCCTTCGACCCTCAGACCTCTCACTCCTACCCTGCTTTGGCTGCGCCGGGACCTGCGCCTGCGGGATAACCCGGCCATGGCAGAGGCCGCGGCCACTGGTGCGGCTGTCATTCCCGTCTTCATAGATGACGAGCCCAAGCTCGGCGGCGCGGCGCGCTGGTGGCGCGGACGCAGCCTCGCGGCCCTGGGGACGGACCTGGCCTCGATCGGGTCCAAACTGACGCTGCGGCATGGCGACGCGCTTGATCAGCTCATGTCCCTGATCGACGAGACCGGCACCACGGAAATCCACTTCAATCGACGCTATGAACCGGCCGAGCTCGCCGACGATGCGCGGATCATCACAGAATTGCGCGGCCGAGGGATCCAGGTTCACGAACATGGCGGGAATCGGCTTCACCAACCATGGTCGCTCAAGACGCTGAAGGGCGATCCCTTCCGTGTGTTCACCCCATTCTGTCGGCGTCTCGCGGAAAGCTATCGGGCACCGCCTCGTCACGCCCAACCAAAGCGCCTGCCCGCACCGGACCACTGGCCGAGGTCGGACCTATTGCTGATCTACAGGTCAGAGCGCCATGGTCAGCTGGCATGGCCACGCAATGGCAGCCAGGTGAAGCCGGTGCGTTGGCGCTGATGGACCGGGTCAAGGCGAAGCTGCCAGACTATGCCACCAATCGAGATCGGCCCGACCGCATCGGCACGTCGCGCCTTAGCCCGCATCTGGCCTGGGGCGAAATCAGTGTGCACGAGATCTGGCGACATCTCTCAGAGGATAGTGAGCCCGCCCAGAACGGTTTCCTGCGAGAACTGGGCTGGCGCGATTTCAATACACATCTGCTCTACCACTTTCCAAAACTGCCGACGCGGAACTGGAATGCGCAGTTTGATCGCTTTCCATTCGAGCCATCTGCGGCCAAGCTCAGAGCTTGGCAACGAGGCCAGACAGGCTATCCCATCGTCGACGCGGGCATGCGCGAACTCTGGCAGACCGGATGGATGCACAATCGGGTGCGCATGATCGTGGCATCGTTCCTGATCAAGGATCTGCTAATCGATTGGCGCGAGGGACAGGCCTGGTTCTGGGATACGCTGGTCGATGCCGACCTTGCCCAGAACGCCGGCAATTGGCAGTGGGTTGCTGGCTCCGGCGCGGATGCCTCACCCTATTTCCGGGTCTTCAACCCGACAACCCAGAGCCTTAAATTCGACCCCGACGGCACTTATATCCGCAAGTGGGCGCCGGAATTGGCCGGATTGCCGACCAAATTTATCCATGACCCAGCCAGCGCCCCACCGGAGGTTCTCATGGATGCCGGATTGACCCTCGGGAGAGAATATCCGCGGCCGATCGTCGATCACGCCGCGGCCCGTCTGCGCGCCCTGGCGATCTACAAATCCATTACCAGGAGCGCCGAAGTGCCTGAATCCGACGACGGTCCGCCTACCAAACACCGCAAGCAGCGCGAATTTTTTTCGTGATCCCCGCACGGCTGCGCCATCCTGTCACGCGTCATTCTGCCAGACTGACAAAGTGCGGGATGAAACCCCAGATTTGTTAAGGGTATCGACCGCGCCGGACGGGCGTAGGTCAACCTTCGTATCGACAAATTCGGGGATGAATTTCATGACAAGACTTGCTGGGCCGGGCGTCATTGCGGCCGCTCTCCTACTGATGACGAATGTCGCCTTTGCCCAAGAGACAGACACCGAACTGTCGGGCAAGACCGCCGGTGATTTCCTGATTCGGGTGCGCGCCCTTGGCGTCATTCCCGCCGACAATGCCGACATCGATCCGATCGGCGGCGATACCGATCTCTCGAACACGGCGACCCCCGAAATAGATATCAGCTACTTCATCACTGACAACATCGCGCTCGAACTCATTGCCGCCACCACGCATCATGACGTTTGGGCCAAAGACACCGACCTCGGCGACGTCAATCTGGGTGATGTCTGGCTGCTGCCGCCCACGCTGCTACTGCAGTACCACTTCCTCAGCAAGGGCACCGTCAGCCCCTATGTCGGCGCCGGCATCAACTACTCGATCTTCTACGGTGTCGACGAGCCGAACCACGGCATCATCGAGGACGTCGACTACGAAAATGGGATTGGCTGGGCACTCCAGGCCGGCGTCGATGTCCGCATCGCCGACAATTGGTATGTCAACGCCGACGTCAAGCGCCTGTTCCTCAATACCGATTGCCAGCATCAACCATGGCGCCATCAAGGCCGACGTTGATGTCGATCCGTGGATCTTCGGCATGGGTCTCGGCTATAAATTCTAAGATCGACAAAAGAAAAGCCCGTCATCCTTCGATGGCGGGCTTTCTCTCGGACAAAGCAGACTATGCCGCGGCGGACGCCGTCGGCTTGTTTAGGCCATGGCGCAGGCGCAGCGCCGTCTCGCGGTGGTCATTGGTCGGCTGATAAAAAACGGAGAACTCCCTCAGCGCCTCGGCATAGCCTTCGACGCGCTTCTCCGCCGGTGGTTCGATCGTGTCGATGCCGACGCGCAGCATGAACAGATACTGATCGCGCAGCACCTGGCCCACGGCGCGGATCTCGCCGCGATAGCCGAGACGGTCGCGCAACACGCGCGCATATGAAAAAGCGCGCCCGTCAGTGAACTTTGGGAACTCCAGCGCTACCAGTGAAACCCGATCGAGATCGTCGGCCAGCAGCAGCGGCGACTGGTCGCTTTTCAGCGACACGCCGATGGCGCTGTTGCGCTGACGCAAGGAATCGCGCTCAGCCTGCCAGCGCTCGAACGGACGATGACCTTGGCACCATCCGGCAAGCTAACGTCATCCGCCAGCCGCACCCACTCATTCGGCTGCGGGACGCCGTTCTTTAGAACCACCATAGACCTTCTCCTTGAAGGGTTCGATGCCGATGCGACGATAGGTGTCGATGAAACGCTCAGCCGGCCCGGTACGCTGGTCGAGATAAGTGTCGATCACTGTCTCGATTGCGTCCGTGATCTGGTCGTACGAGAAAGCCGGACCCAGGATCTTGCCAATCGAGATATCCTCGGCGGATGAACCGCCCAGGGTGACTTGGTAGAATTCCTCGCCCTTCTTGTCGACGCCCAGGATACCGATATGGCCGACATGATGATGGCCGCAGGCATTGATGCAGCCGGAGATATTGAGGCGCAGTTCGCCGATATCGCTCAAGCGCTTCGGGTCGCTGAAACGACGAGACAGTCGTTGAGCCACCGGAATAGACCGGGCATTGGCGAGGTTGCAATAGTCGAGCCCCGGGCAAGCGATGATGTCGCTCACGAAGCCGATATTGGGTTCAGCAAGGCCCGCCGCCTTCAGCTTGGTCCACAGGTCGAACAGGTCCTGCTTGCGGACATTCGGCAGCACGATATTCTGGCGGTGCGTAACACGAATCTCGCCGAAGCTGTAGGCATCGGAAAGATCGGCCATCACATCCATCTGGTCAGCCGTCGCATCACCCGGTGCGGCACCCACCGGCTTCAGAGAGATCGACACGGCGATATAGCCATCGATCTTGTGGACATCCGTGTTCGCGCGCACCCAGCGGCCGAAATCCGGATCGGCACTCTTCTTCGCCTCGAATTCGGGGATATAGGCCGGCAGCTTCTCATAGGCCGGTGGGGCGAAATAGCTGCGAATGCGCGCCACTTCCGCTTCCGGCAGTTTGAGAACCGTGTCCTTGATGCGCAGCCATTCTTCTTCAACCTGGCGGCCGAACTCCTCGGCCCCCAGTGACTGCACCAGGATCTTGATACGCGCCTTGTAGATGTTGTCGCGGCGGCCATGCATGTTGTAGACGCGCAAGGTCGCATCGAGATAGGAAAGCAGGTCTTCCTTCGCGACGAAAGCCTTCACCAGCGGGCCGATGATCGGTGTCCGCCCCTGCCCGCCGCCGGTATAGAAGGCAAAGCCCATTTCGCCGGCATCGTTGCGCACGATCTTGAGGCCAATATCATGGGTGCGCATCGCGGCGCGGTCGGTCTCGGTGCCGATCACGGCGATTTTGAACTTGCGCGGCAGATAGCTGAATTCAGGATGCAGCGTCGACCATTGGCGGATGATCTCGCCCCAGACCCTCGGGTCATCGACCTCGTCCGGCGTGACACCGGCCAGGTGATCGGCCGTCACGTTTCGGATGCAATTGCCGCTGGTCTGGATGGCATGCATCTCGACCTCGGCCAGATGCGCCAGCAGATCAGGAACGTCGTCAAGGCGCGGCCAGTTGTACTGGATGTTCTGCCGCGTCGTGAAATGGCCATAACCCTTGTCATAGCGGCGCGCGATGAAGGCGAGCTTGCGCATCTGCGTCGACGACAATTCGCCATAGGGAATGGCAACGCGCAGCATGTAGGCGTGGAGCTGCAGATAGAGGCCGTTCTTCAGGCCCAGCGGGCGGAATTCTTCCTCAGTCAGCTCGCCAGCCAGACGCCGCGCGACTTGGCCGCGGAACTGCTCGGTCCGCTCGCGAACGAAAGTGGCGTCGAATTGGTCGTAGCGATACATCGCCGTTACTCTCTTTAATCCGCGATCCGGGCCGTCCATGACCCGTGATCGATGTCGAAGGTCGCATTGTGAGCGGCGCGGATGCGTTCCCGCGCACTGGTCGGCTTCGGCCCGTCGCTGTCCACTTCGACCTCGATGAGGTAGGGACCGACGACGACGCGCTGCTTCACGAATTCCTGCACCTCGGCCAGAGCGGCATCGGCTGCCGGCTGATCGGCATAGACGGTGCCTTCGGCGAATGAATCCGACCAACCCTTGCCGGCGACCCAGTAGATGGACTCGCCGCCGAGCAGCCACTGCGCCGTCACCATCTGATTGAGTGGACGATCATTGGACATCACATCACCTCGCGTTCGCGGCCATCGCCGGAACAACATTGTTTGCCATTACTTTCAGGCGGACGACGCGGGCGCCATTGGTCAGTGCGGCAGCCAGTTCATTCTCGCCCGCACCATCCCAAACCTGGCGGCGCGCATCGCGGCGCGCCATATCGATGATGGCGGGCGCGATCCCGGCATCGAACAGAACCAGATCCGCCTGCTGCAATGCGCGGAGATCGCCCAGGAGTCAAGAGATCGGCATTCATGGCGTCGATCGTGAGCTCGGAGAGCACACCCGTCTTCGGTGCCAACACGCCCTTGCCGTTGATGGCGCGGATCACTTCGCGCGCCGCCTGGCGTTCCTGCCCTGCCAGCAGGGCCGCGGCAATGGGACCGTCGAAGAAGCCGGCCCAGAAACGGCGACGGCTGTCATGATCGGCAATGCGCGCATGGACGGCACCGCGGAAGCGCCGCGCAAAATGCACGAGGCGCTCGATGCCATGGGGAATGGCGGCCTCGACCGCGGCGCGGATACGTTGCGCCAGCACCGGCGATCCGCCGTTGGTGGAGATGGCGACGACGATCTCATCGCGGTCGACAATGGCCGGCATGATGAGGTCGGAGAGTTCCGGACGATCGACGACATTGACCAGGACGTCGGCATCCCGCGCCGCCAACGAGACGCGCGTGTCCAGCACGTCGTCCTCGATTGCGCTGAAGACCAGATTATGGCCCGCAAGGTCGCTGTCGGCAAAGGAACGGGCGATCCAGGTCACGCGCCCCTCGGCCACGAAGCCGGCGATCTCATCACTGACCACCGGCGCCACGATCGTCACCGCGGCCTGGGCCGACAACAGCAGACGCAGTTTCGCAGCCGCCATCTCGCCGCCGCCGACCAAAAGGACGGGCCGCTTTTCGAGCCGTACAAAGAGCGGAAACGCACGCATCCTGGGCCTATTCACACAAGAGAAGTGGGGTATATCCAGCCTATTACTGGATTGTTAAATGCTGATATATACCGCTCGCCGGGCGCGTCAACGCAATTCTACACTGTGAAATTATTATTCACACTAGGGTGAGATAATTTAACACCACGACCTCCCGGCAGGGAGCCGTTATAATGCGCCGTGACTCGTTCGAACGGACCCTGAGATCATGGATAAAACTGCCAGCCGCGCCACAGCACCCCACGACCATTCCCATTGCCAGAGCGAAGCCCTGTCCCGTGCTGAAACTCTGTGCGATGAGCGCGGCGCACGGCTGACGCCGCTCCGGCGCAAGGTGCTGGAGCTGATCTGGAACAGCCACCAGCCGATCGGCGCCTATGCGATCCTCGACCATCTGCGCGAAGGCGACCGCGGGGCGGCCCCGCCGACCGTCTATCGTGCCTTGGATTTCCTGATGGAACAGGGGCTCATCCACAAACTGGAAAGCCTCAACGCGTTCATCGGCTGCGATCACCCGGAAAACCGGCACGTCAGCCAATTCCTGATCTGCACCAAATGCCACGGGGCGGTGGAGATCCAAGATGCCGGGATCTCCTCAGCCGTGAAAAAGAGCGCCGGCGCCGCCGGTTTCACGGTCAGCCGGCTCACGATCGAGCTGCAGGGTCTGTGTCCCAATTGCGGCAAGGCCGCATGAGACGCTAGCGGTTGCGGCAATCTTCGATATAGGTCTCGAAATGGCCGAGGTCGGGCACCTGCCAACCGGCGATCTTGCCCTCATCGTCCCAGCGGCGAAGCTGGATGCCGTCTCGGAAATAGGGCTCCTTCTCGAAGGCAGCCACTTCCCGATCCGACATCAAACCGCCCTGCAGCTTCAATGACAGCAGGGAGGCGTCCGAGAGCAGGTCGTAATAGCCTTTCTCCTTGGTCGCGAGATAGCGCTTCGCCGGCACATGCAGGCGGACCGGTTCGGATACTTCCGGACCAAAATGCTGCGACAGCCAGGCGGAGCCCAGGCTTTCATGCTGGGTGTCGATGCCCTGGTCGGCAATGTCGTCCGGCAGATCATGCAGCAGATGGCCGATGTCGTGCAGCAAGGTGGCGACGATCATCGCCGGTGTCGCACCATCGCGTTCGGCACAGAACGCACATTGCAAGGCATGGTCGAGCTGGTTGACCCCTTCCCCATAACTGTCCTGCCCCCGCTTGTCGAAGGCCGCGCGAACGGCGCGCATCGTGTTCATGCCGCAACTCCCTTTTCTTGATTGAGACGCCGGCGCAGCACTCGCGCCCGGCTGTCCATCCCATCCCTGTCGACATAGCATCCCTGGAGATGACGACGCCCGCGTGACGGATCGAAGGCGGTCCGGCCGTGAAGGGCCCGGTCATTCTGCATCACCACGCAATCGCCCGGCGCCAGGCGGAAGACCAGTTCACCGTCCGGCCGATGCAGGATGTCGGCCAGCTTGCGATAGGCCGCGAACCAGGGCTCGACCATCTCGGCCGGCGCATCCAACCAATCCAGCGAGCGGTTGTTGAAATGCACGCCGACGATATCGCCATCCTCGTCGACCGAAATCAGGGTCTGGCGGGCATTGAGTTCGGCATTCTCGGCGCGGAAGCGGAAATTGACCGGCATCCGGGTCAGGAGATCGAACGCAGCCGGGTCTTCCCGGCGCAGGATGGTGGCGGCGTTAAAACCATCGACCAGCAAGGTGTCGCCGCCGGGCGCATCGGATTCCAGACAATGCAGCAGCTGAACGCCCGGCGTCGGATCGCGATAAGGATTGTCGGAATGGACACCGAGGCCGATCGGCGTGAAGGCGAGGTTGTTCGGATTGGGCAGCGAGATCACGTCGAACAGGGCGCCGTAGTTGGTGACGCGCACGAAGCCCAGATGATTGCCGATCGCCAGCACGGTCTCCGGCACGGCCGGAGAATGGCGAATGAGGCCGAAGCCATGGGCGTGATAGGCGTCGAGGAAGGCTAACTCCGCGAGAGGATCGGAAACCATCTGTCGCCAATCGCCGATCGGCTTGGCATTGCCGATGCTCTTGTTCCACAAGGTCGGCTTCTTCTTGCGCGCCTTGCGGGCCGAGGCCGACAAATCGTGTTCGATGAGCCAGCTTTCCGAGAGTTGGTGACGTGGCCATCCGGCGCCCAGGTGATCCTGACGCTGCCATCGCTCTCGCCCATGGCGCTCTCGATTTTGAGAGTGGCCGGCAGGTCGGTGATCTCATAGAGCCGCTGCCCATTGCCGGGATGGCGGCAGGCGGCACAACGGCAATTGTCGCGCAGCCAGATTGCCGGAAATTCGGTGGCGCCTCGGCCCGGCCATTCGATCCGTAGCGCGGTCGCCTGATGGCTGATTTTTGCGTTCATCTCCGTCCCTTTGCATGCCCAATTTGGCATGATGATGATCCAGATTGCAGCCTGCGACAAATGAGCCTAACTTGGCTCATCGTTAAGTCCCACTTAAAGATCAATCCGGCCCGATCATGCGCCCTGCCCCGCCCCCTTTTCCCTGGCTGCGCGCCTTCGAGGCGACGGCGCGCCATCTCAGCATGACGCGGGCGGCGGCCGAGCTCAATATCAGCGCCTCCGCCGTGAGCCAGCAGATCGCCTCGCTCGAGGCCTATCTCGGCCGCGCCTTGTTCAAGCGTGCCAACCGGCGCCTGACGCTCACCGCCAACGGTGCGTTGATGGCGCCCAAACTTACCAATGCGCTGACCTTGCTGCATGAGGCGATCGACGATTCCCTGCCGTCGCGGCGCGGCCAGACGCTGAACGTGAAGGTGACAACCTCCTTCGGCAGCCAATGGCTGATGAACCGGCTGGATGACTTCCGCAAGCATCATCCGGCGCTCACGGTGCAGGTTTCGGCCACGGCAGAACCGATCGAGAGCGCGCGTTCGACGGCCGAGATCGAAATCCGCTATGGCAATGGCGACTGGCCCGAGCTCGACGCAACCCTGCTGGTCGAGGAACGGATCTTTCCGGTCTGTCACCCGGATCTCCTCCGGCGCAAACCGAGCCTCAGGAAGCCCAAGGACCTCGCACGTCACGACCTCATCGACGTGCCGGGCTACCCCAAAGGCTGGTCCGACTGGCTGACTGCCGCCGGCATCGCCTTTGACTGGATGCAGCATCGCATCGCGGTCGATCAATCGGTGATGGCCATTCAACTGGCGCTGGAAGGCCGCGGCGTCGCCCTCGGCCGCTCGCCGCTCATTGAGCGCGAGCTGGCAGATGGCAGACTGGTCGCCCCCTTCCCGCAGCAACTCGCGACCGGGGCCGGTTATTGGGTGGTGCATCGCAAGCGCAGCGCCGAGGCGCGCAAGGTGCTGGCCTTCAAGACCTGGCTCCTGGCGGAATCCAAGGTGTCAAAAATTACCAAGGCAAAGAGTAGGTCTTCACGTTCGTGAAGCACTTCATCGCCTCGATGACGCCTTCCTTGTAGCCGAGGCCCGAATCCTTGATACCGCCGAAGGGCGACATTTCGATCCGGTAGCCAGGCACTTCCCGCACATTGACCGTGCCGACTTCGAGCTCCTTCACGAAGCGCGTCACATAATCCAGCCGATTGGTGCAGACACCCGACGACAGGCCATAGGCGGTCGAATTCGAAACACGGATCGCCTCGTCGATGTTCTTCACGCGAATGACCGGCGACACGGGACCGAAGGTCTCGATGCGCACCAGGTCGCAATCGAACGGCACATGGTCGACGACCGTCGGCGAATAC
Organism: Rhodospirillaceae bacterium; assembly: GCA_016712715.1. Taxonomy (NCBI): domain Bacteria; kingdom Pseudomonadati; phylum Pseudomonadota; class Alphaproteobacteria; order Rhodospirillales; family Rhodospirillaceae; species Rhodospirillaceae bacterium. Next base: position 345,904 of record JADJQM010000001.1, on the reverse strand, counting down.
AAGGCACCCTTGCGGATGTTGCCATAGAGCAGCTTGGCGCCATGCGCCACCGCATCATTGACCTTCTCCTCGCAATACTTGGCCGACGCTTCGTCGATCACCGTGCCCATATCCACATCAGGATCCGTCGGGTCGCCGTACTTGATCTTTTTGGTCTTCTCGAGCAGCAATTCGACAAAGCGGTCGGCGACGCTCTCTACCACGATCATGCGTTTGACGGCCGTGCAGCGCTGGCCGGAGTTCTTGTAGGAGCCGGCCACCGCCAAGGTCGACGCTTCGTCGAGATCGGCGTCTTCCATCACAATGAGCGGATCATTGCCGCCCAGTTCCAGTACCGCGCGGCGATAGCCCATATTCTTGGAGATGTACTTGCCCACCGAAACACCGCCGGTGAAGGTGATGAGATCGACATTGGGATCGATCAACAGCGCATCGGCGATCTCGCGCGGATCACCCGTCACGACCTGGAACATTTCCTTGGGCAGGCCGGCATCATAAAGCACATCCGCCAGGACCAGGGCCGTGAGCGGCGTCTTTTCCGAGGGCTTCAGCACCATACGGTTGTTTGTGGCGATCGACGGCGCAACCTTGTGCGCCACCTGGTTGAGCGGATGGTTGAACGGCGTGATCGCCGAGATGGCGCCCAGCAGCGGATCGCGCTGCGTGAAGATGCGCCGCTTCTTGCCATGGGGCGTGATATCGCAGGAGAAGATCTCGCCATCATCCTTCAGCACCAGACTGGAGGCGAGATGGAACACGTCATAGGCGCGGCCCACTTCGTAGATCGTGTCCTTCATGCAGAGGCCGGATCCGCCGTGATCAGCTCGGCAATCTCCTGCCGGCGGTTGACCAGGATGTCCGCCGTCTTACGCAGGATCTGGCTGCGGTCGGCGCGGCTAAGCGTGGCTTTGTAGTTCTTCGCCGCCTTGAAGGCCGCCGCGATGTCATCGAGGCTCGCCTTCGGGCAGGTGCCGATCACTTCATTGGTATAGGGATTGAAGACTTCGAAGTGACGGTCGCCGGCGGTCGACTGGCCCACCATCCGCATCTTCTCTTTGCGCAGGATACCCATGATACGTTTCCTCAGATGGCTTTCTTCTGCGGCTGTGCCGCTTGGATGGCATAGTTGCAGGCAAGATCGAAGGCGCTGAAATTGCGCAGGCGATAGCCGGCCGGCAGCGCCTTGAGCTTGCGATTGACGATGACCGGGACCTGCTGCTCAGTCAGGCCACCATGGGAGCGCAGCGGCACGGTGAGGCCCGAAAGGTCATGCCTGGCAACGGCCGTGCCCAGCGCATGATTGCGACTGGAAACGGCGATGACGTCGCCCACCCGGTCTTCCGGCAGCTCGAAACGGCGGCAGCCCTCAGCGCGGTCAACCACCAGTTCCATGCCGGGCAGCTCGGCGAGGCGCGCGATGATCGCCTGGTGATCGACGTTGTCCGGCAGATAGATCGTGGCGAACGACCCCAGCGCGCCGTGATGCACGACATAAGGATCGGTGATCGGCAGGATGACGCGGGCGACACCGGCACCCAGCCATTCATCGAGCGTGTCCTGCAGATAGATCACCTGCGGCTTGCCGTCGGCGCCGTGCTTGTCGTTCATGCCATGGTCTGCGGTGAAGACGATGGTGGCGCCCATGGCCTCGATCTGGCCGAGATAGCTATCCATCATGCGGTAGAAATCATTGGCAACCGGCGTACCCGGCGCATGCTTGTGCTGGATGTAGTCGGTGGTCGACAGATACATGATGTCCGGCTGCTCGCTCTGCATCAGCTTGACGCCGGCGGCGAAGACAAACTCCGAAAGATCGGCGCTATAGACCGAGGGCAGCGGCAGGCCGACGAAGCCCAGCGCGTTGTCGATGCCATGATCGGCCTTGGTGGTTTCATTGGCTTTTTCGGCCGAGAAGCAGATGCCTTTCAGGCCTTTGCCCAGCAGCAGGCGCAATTTGTCCTTGGCGGTCACGACCGCGACCTTGGCACCCTCTTTGGCAAAGGCCGCCAGGATGGTGTCGGCGCGCAGGAATTTGGGATCGTTCATCATCACCTCTTTCCCGCTCTCACGATCGAAGAGGTAGTTGCCGCAGATGCCGTGGACCGAGGGCGGTGCGCCCGTGACGATGGAGAGATTGTTCGGGTTGGTAAAGCTCGGCACGACACAATCGCCGATGAGGTTACTGCCCATGGCGATGGCACCCTTCAGCCAGGGCATGACACCGGCCTTCAGCGCCTCATGCAGATAGTCCGGCTCGCAGCCATCGACGCAGACGACGACGATCGGTTCCTGCGGCCAGGCATAATTCTTACCGTTGACGGTGATGGATTTCATGTGGTCGGTCCTTATTCCGCCGCTTTGCGGGCAGGTGCGCCGCTGGCGACATTCATCTCGGCGAGAACGGCGGTCACCGCTGCCAGAAAGGCTTTCATCTCAGTTTCACCAATGCGGCCGATGCAGCCGATGCGGAAGGAGTCTGCCACGGTGAGTTTGCCGGGATAAATCACGAAATTCCGGTCACGCAGCCTATCGTAGCAGGTCTGGAACACGAAATTCTTGTCGGCCGGCATATGGAAGGTGACGATGATCGGCGCCTGCAGATGATCCGGCAGCAGGGTCTCGAAACCCATCCGGCGCATACCCTCGACCAGGATTCGGCAATTGTTCCGGTAGCGACCGCCGCGGCCGGCGACGCCACCTTCTGCTTCATGCTCGGCCAGGGCCTGGTCGAATGCCACGATGCAATGGATGGGCGGCGTAAAGCGGTACTGCTTGGTCTTCTCGATATTCTGCCATTGATCGAACAAATCGAGGGTCAGCGCATGGGCATTGCCCTGGGTCTGCTCAAGGGCCGAGATCCGGCTAAAGACAAAGCCCAAGCCCGGCACACCTTCGATGCATTTGTTGGAGGAGGCAGCCAACGCATCATACTGAACCTTGCGGCTGTCGAGCTCCAGGGCACCGAAGGCGCTCATCGCATCGACCAGCAGGCGCTTGCCGGCATCGGCCACGATCTGCGCCACCTCAGCCACCGGATTGAGGACGCCCGACGTGGTTTCGCACTGCACGATGGCGACGTGGGTGATGTTGGGATCGCGCGCCAAAGCGAGTTTCACCAGATTGGGATCGACCGGCATGTCCTCGGCCCATTCCAGGGTCGCATAGGCCCGCTTGGTCACGGTGCAGATCTTCTCCATACGCTTGCCATAGGCGCCATTGATCAGGATCAGCAGCTTGTCCTTGGGGCCGATGAAGGTACCGATCATGGCTTCGACAGCGAAGGTGCCGCTGCCCTGCATCGGCACGGTCGTGAACACACCCTCGCCACCGATAAGCGCCACCAGTCGCTGGCGCATATGGTCGTTGATGGCGATGAAGCCGGCATCGCGTGAGCCCCAATCGTGCAGCATCGACTGCTTGACGGTCATGGAGGTGGTAAGCGGGCCGGGGGTCAGCAGCCAGGGGTCTTGAGCCATGTCGCGATATCCTCAGAATCGATGATCAAATCATACGCGGATTTGTATTGCAGCAAGATGGCTTGGGCCCTAGCATAAGTCCAATCGCTATATGCAATCCGATCCATAGATGACGTCAATAAGTCACTCAGCCCTCCGGGCCTTTCATGCGGTTGCGACAGAAGGCAGCTTTACCAAAGCCGCCAGGACCCTCAATGTCACTCAGCCAACCCTCTCCGGGCAGGTCAAAGGCCTGGAGGAACAGTTCGGTGTCCGCCTCTTCGACCGCCGTAAGCGCAAGATCGAACTGACCGATATCGGCCGGAATCTCCTCGATATCACCTGGCGGATGTTCGGCCTGGAGGCCGAAGCCGAGCAAGTCCTGACCGCCGCCAAGGGTCTGAAGCGCGGCCATCTCCGGATCGGCGCCGACGCCCCCTATCACTCGATCCCCTTCCTCGCCGCCTTCAACCGGCGCTATCCGAATGTGCGGCTTTCCATGTCGATCGGCAATTCGGCCGGTCTCAAGGCCGATCTCATCGACCAGCGCTTCGATGTGGTCATCGCGGCGGATATCGGCGGCGATCCGAAGCTGTTCTCCTTCTCTTTCCAGGAAGACTATCTGATCGCCTTCGTCGACCGCGCCCATCCCTGGTCCAGGAAGCGCAAGATCCGCCTGGATGAACTGGCCGGCCACCGCCTGGTCCTGCGCGAGCCAGCCTCAACCACCCGGCGGGCCTTTGACGCCGCCATCGCCAAGGCCGGCATCCAGACCGGCGAGATACTGGAAATCGGCAGCCGCGAGGCCATCCGCGAGGGTGTCGCCGCCGGGCTCGGCATTGGCATCGTCGCCCGTTCCGAATTCGGCGATGATCTGCGCCTGAAGGCCCTCGAATTCGAGGGCCCTCGGATTAAATCGACAGAGTTTGTGGCCTGCCTTGCAGACCGGCGCGGCACGCCGCTGGTCAGAGCCTTTTTGGAAGTCGCCAAGGAGACAGCCGGTGACAGCCGCAGCGCGCTTTAGCAGTCTGTGCCTTGCCCTGCTCCTGGCGACCATCTTGCCGGCAACAGCGCAGCAAGCCGCGCAGTGGGAACGCAGCAAGGCAAAGAGCGTCGTCTACGCCAACCTGGTGACAAAGAATGATGAGCTGTTCGGCTTCTTCTGCCGGGCTGTTAACAACAGGTTTGTAGGCGGCATCGTCGTGCAGATGCCCAGCTTCCGTACGCTCATCCATGACGAGCAGAGCTATTCGCTTAACATCGTCATCGATGGCGCCCGCGACAGCGTGACCCTGAAGGCGAAAAACGTCGATCTGTGGTTCGAGGCGAGTGATCTCAACCAGCAACTCCTGCTGGGTCGCATCCTCGATGCCGTGAAGGCCAGCCACCGCCTCGAGCTTGCCATTTCTTCCATCAACTGGCGGGCAAGCTACGATTTCACAGACGCCGACAAAGCTCTCGATGGCCTGATGAAGGACTGTCTCTGAGCCATGCGGTTCGATCCCACCCCCTCCACCGTTGCTGAGCATTGACGTTCCCTGTGGCTGACTCCTAGGCTGCGGTGCAACTCGTGGAGTAAAGATGTCATGAAGTTCCTGCGCGCCAACGCACCGCGCCTGCCCCTCGACCAGATTGCCACATTCGCAGCCGAAAATTACGACCTCACTGGCGAACTGACCCCGCTCTACAGCGAGCGCGATCAGAATGTCCGCCTGCGCGACAAGAACGGTGACGCCTGGGTCCTGAAGACGGCGAGCGCGGAGGAAGATCCCGGCATCATCGAATGCCAGATACTGACGATGCAGCATATCGCACGAGTCGACCCCGACCTGCCCGTGCCCCGTATCCGCCTGACGGTGGATGGCGCAACGACACGGCACATCGTGGCTGCTAATGGCACGCGCCACATCTTCTACGTCCTATCCTATCTCGATGGTGAGATTGCCGAACGTATCCACCTCGATCAGGCCCTTTACGGCAAAATCGGCAATGTCGTCGCCCGCTTGGGACTCGCCATGCGCGGTGTCTTTCACCTGGCTGCCGGAAACCGTGAATTGCTGTGGGACGTCCGTATGCTGGACCGGCTTCTGTCGCATGCCGACCTGCTGGGGGATGGCTGGCAGCGGGCGTTGATTGTCAAGATTGGCAGACATTTCATTGACGAGGTCCGGCCAAAATTGGCGTCATTGCGCGCGCAGCTCATTCACGGTGACGTCCACGAGCACAATCTGATCCTCGGCCCGACCGGCGAGATCGCCGGCATCATCGATTTTGGGGACATGTTTCATGGCCCCTTGGCGATCGATATTGCTGACGCTATTGGCGATTTTCTGACCGACGCCTCAAGGATCGAGTCGACGATCGGTGCCATGATCGCCGGATATCACCAGGTAACGCCGCTGGAGGCCGGTGAAGCCGATCTTATGTTCGATCTGATCTCCGCGCGCATGCTGCTCACCCCGCTCATTAATGCCTATCGTGCGGCACAGACGCCGGATGAACCGAACTACATGGCAGCCTATGGCGACGCACCATTGCGCGTCCTGCAGGCTTTGCAAGCACTGGGTCAGGAAAAGGTCACCAATATTGTCCGCAGCGCATGCAACCTGCCGCCGCTCGCAGCAACAACACCATCGATCGACGCCCTCATTGGCCGGCGCAAGGCGACCATGGGATCTCGTCTCTATGTCTTCTACGATCCACCTCTGCACATGGTCCGCGGCGAAGGCGTCTGGCTCACCGATGCCAGCGGCCGACGCTATCTCGATTGCTACAACAATGTGCCCCATGTCGGCCATTGCCATCCTCGCGTGGTCGAGGCGCTGACGCGACAGATCCGGATACTCAATACGAACACGCGTTATCTTGGCGAGCAGGTGCTCTCATACAGCGAGCGCCTGGGTGCCACGCTGCCAGGCACGCTCAAAGTCTGCGCCTTCGTAAACTCCGGCTCCGAAGCCAATGACATCGCCTGGCGTATGGCCAAGGCATATACGGGCAACACCGGCGGCCTCACCATGGAGTATGCCTATCACGGCATTACCGATGCCGTGGACGCCTTCTCGCCGTCCGGCAGCCTTACCGGCGCAATCGCCCCGCACATGCGGACCCTAATTGCGCCGGATGGCTATCGCGGCGCTCACCGCTATGGGACACCTGACCTTGGGCCACGTTATGCCGCGCAGGCAGACGAGGCGATCGCCTCGCTGGCCGCGGCCGGCATGAAGCCCGCTGCCTTCATGATCGATTCCGCCTTCATGACCAATGGCGTGCTGGAGCCGCAGCAAGACTATCTGAAAGAGGTGTTCGCAAAGGTGCGCGCCGCCGGCGGCTTGTGCATCGGCGATGAAGTTCAGTCAGGATTCGGCCGCATGGGCAGCTTCATGTGGGGCCACACCCATCATGGCGTGGTGCCGGACATCGTCACCATCGGCAAGCCGGCGGGTAACGGACACCCCTTGGGCGTCGTCATCACCACGCCCGACATCATGGAATGCTTCCTGAAGCAGACAGCATTCTTCTCGACCTTCGGCGGCAACAACGTTTCCTGCGCCGCGGGTCTTGCCGTGCTGGACGTCATCCATGACGAGGGTTTGATCGCCAATTCAAGCACCACCGGCGCCTATCTGAAACAGGGCATCAAGAACCTGATGGCCAGGCACGATCTCATCGGCGATGTGCGCGGCACCGGCCTGGCGCTGGGTGTCGAACTCGTCACCGACCGCAAGACCCTGGCACCCGCCAAGGACCAGACGGCGCGGCTCCTCAACCTCTTGCGCGATGAAGGCGTCCTCATCGGCAGCGAAGGCGTGCTCGGCAACATCCTCAAGATCCGGCCACCGATCGTGTTCCAGCGCGAGCATGCCGATCTGGCGATCTCCGCGTTGGACCGTGCGTTGGCGAAGGTCTGACCGGCCGGTCTATGCCGGCCAGCCGGTGTAGATCCCGAGGCCTCGCTTCTTGATCTGGCCGGCGATGATGACGCGTTGGATTTCCGAGGTACCTTCCCAGATGCGGTCAACACGGACGTCGCGATAGAGGCGCTCGACTGGATTCTCGCGCATATAGCCGCGCCCGCCCAGTATCTGCAGCGCCTTGTCGACCACCCGCCCCGCCATTTCGGAATTGTAGAGCTTCAGAGCCGAGGCCTTGGCATGCATCAATTTGGGGTCCATCCCCTCATTGAGTTCGGCGCCGACGCGGTAGAGGAATGATTTTGCCGCCATGATCTCCACCGCCATGTCGGCCAGCATGAACTCGATCGCCTGGAAGTCGCGGATCGGCTTGCCGAACTGGATTCGGCCCGCCGCGTAATCGTTGGCGATCTCGGTAGCGCGAATGGCGGCACCCAGGCAATGCGCCGCGATCTCAACGCGGGTCTCGGTGAACCATTCCTTGGTGAGATCGAAGCCTTGGCCGACGTCGCCGAGACGCCGATTGTCGTCGACCTCGACATTATCGAACACCATCTCGTAATGCTCATAGAGGTAGGAGTGCATGAATTGCGGGATGCGTTTGACGATGACACCCGGCTGGTCCATGTCGACGATGAACAGGGTCGGCTTGGCAGGATCGCCATCGACATGGGCATGCACGATGACCACGGTCGAGGCATCGGCCGAGGTCACGAACCATTTCTCGCCGTTGATGACCCATTTGCCGCCCCGCCGCACGGCGCTGGTCTTCACCAGGGACGGGTCCGACCCGGCGCCCTCCTCGGTGATGGCGAAGCAGGAACGGCCCTTGCCGGCATTGAAGGGGAGCAGGAATGTCTCGCGCTGCCAGGCAGTCCCGCGGCGCAAGGGCGTCGACGCCTTCCACACCACCGTCCACATGCCACAGGTTGCCTTGCCGATCTCCTCGGCCACCAGAATCTGCTGCATGGGGCTATAGCCCTGCCCGCCGTCTTCCTTGCTGTGGATGTAGCCGTTGAGCTTGTGAGCGATCACCTGCTGGCGGATGCCGGCCAGCGTCTCCTGGCCCAACTTCCGCTCGTCGCAGGCGATCTCATGGGGAAAGAGGTGCTTTTCGGCAAAGGCCCGTGCCCTGCCCTGCACTTCAACTTCCGCGGCGCTCAGCTTGAAATCCATGACTACACCCCCCTGATCTTCTGTTCAAAAGATCATAGAGGGCAGATTTAGACGCGGCAACGGCCTGTATGCAGCTTAGCGGATGTCGAGCGGCGGCAAACTCTTGATGAGATCGTCCAGCGCCTTCATCTGTTCCAGGAATGCGGGCAGCTTCGCTAGCGGCAGCGCACAGGGACCGTCGCACTTGGCGTTGTCGGGATCCGGATGCGCCTCGATGAAGAGGCCGGCGATACCCACCGCGAGGCCCGCGCGCGCCAGTTCGGCCACTTGGCCGCGGCGCCCGCCGGATGCCCCGGCCATGGGATCGCGCATCTGCAAGGCATGGGTCGCGTCGAAGATGATCGGCAGATTGTTGCTGACCGCCTTCATGGTGCGGAAGCCCAGCATATCGACCACGAGATTGTCATAGCCGAAGCTGCTGCCCCGTTCGCACAGCAGGATCTTCTCATTGCCGCATTCCCGGATCTTCTCGACGATGTTCTTCATCTGCGGTGGGCTCAGGAATTGCGGCTTCTTGACGTTGATGACAGCACCCGTGCGCGCCATGGCCTCGACCAGATCGGTTTGGCGCGCGAGGAAAGCCGGGATCTGTATGATGTCGCAAATCCGTGCAACCGGCGCTGCCTGCTCTTCCGTGTGCACGTCAGTCAGCACCGGCACGCCGAAATGCTGCTTAATGTCGCTGAGCAGCTTGAGTCCCTCTTCGAGGCCGGGACCCCGGAAGGAATGAATCGAGGATCGGTTGGCCTTGTCGTAGGAGGCTTTGAAAATATACGGCATGCCGAGACGCCGGGTTGCCTCGCAGAACGCTTCAGCGACGCGGAAGGCCGTATCCCGGTCCTCCAGCACATTCATGCCGCCGATCATCACCATCGGCTTTTCATTGGCGATATCGATTTTTCCGACGCGGATCGTGGTCATCTTGGCGACAGCCCCTAAGGCGGGCCCCAGTTCAGCAATCAATCACACGAGACGCGATTGGTGCACTGCGGCTTCAATGAACGAGACGAACAACGGATGCGGTTCAAACAGGCGCGATTTCAGTTCCGGATGGAACTGCACGCCGACGAACCAGGGATGGCCCGGGATCTCGACGATCTCCGGCAAAACGCCATCGGGCGACATGCCGGAGAATTTGAGGCCGACCTTCTCCAGCCGCTCCTTGTAGTGATAGTTCACTTCGTAGCGATGGCGATGGCGTTCGCGGATCAGGATCCGGTCGCCATAGATATGCGACACTAGCGAATCCTTAGCCAGATGGCATTCATAGGCGCCAAGGCGCATGGTGCCGCCAAGATCGCTATCCTTGGCGCGCTTTTCCAGCACATTGCCGCGCACCCATTCGGTCATCAGGCCGACCACCGGCTCATCGCAGGGACCGAACTCGGTGTAGCCGGCCTTTGGAACACCGGCGAGGTTCCGCGCTGCTTCAATGACGGCCATCTGCATGCCGAAGCAGATGCCGAAATAGGGCACCTTGCGTTCGCGGGCGAAGCGCACCGCCTGTATCTTGCCTTCCGACCCGCGCTCGCCAAAGCCGCCGGGAACGAGAATGCCGTGAACGCCTTCGAGATGCCGGACCGCGTCTTCGCGTTCAAACACTTCGCTGTCGATCCACTTCAGATTGACCCTGGCATTATTGCTGATGCCGCCATGGCGCAGCGCTTCCGCAAGCGACTTGTAGGCGTCGAGCAGCGAGATGTACTTGCCGACAATGGCGATGGTGACCTCGCCTTCCGGCTGGCGGATGCGGCTGACCAGGGCATCCCAGCGCGAAAGATCGGGGGCCGGCGCCGTCAAACCGAAATGGCGCAACACTTCGTCGTCATAGCCTTCGGCATGATAGGCGCCCGGCACGGCATAGATGGTATCGACGTCAAGCGCCTGGATCACCGCCGACGGGCGCACATTGCAGAATTGGGCGATCTTGCGACGGCTTTCCGCCGGCACTTCGCGGTCACAGCGGCACAGCAGGATATCGGGCTGGATACCGACCGATTGTAGTTCCTTGACCGAATGCTGCGTCGGCTTGGTCTTGAGTTCGCCAGCGGCCGGAATCCACGGCACCAGGGTCAGATGGACGAACATCGCCTGGTCGCGGCCGACCTCATTGGCGAACTGGCGAATGGCTTCCAGGAACGGCAGGCTCTCGATATCGCCGACCGTGCCGCCGATCTCGCACAGGATGAAATCCTCGTCGGTGATGTCGGCCTTGATCCAATCCTTGATCGCATCGGTCACATGCGGAATGACCTGGATGGTGGCGCCGAGATAGTCGCCGCGCCGTTCCTTGGCGATCACGTCCGAATAGATGCGGCCCGTCGTGACGCTGTCTGAGCGGCGGCTGGAGATGCCGGTAAAGCGCTCGTAATGACCGAGGTCGAGGTCGGTCTCGGCCCCGTCATCGGTCACATAGACTTCGCCATGCTGATACGGGCTCATCGTGCCCGGATCGACGTTGATATAGGGGTCGAGCTTGCGCAGGCGGACCTTGAATCCGCGCGCTTGCAGCAAAGCACCGAGTGCTGCTGACGAAAGACCCTTGCCGAGAGAGGAGACCACGCCGCCGGTGATAAAAATGAATCGCGTCATGGGAGGTCCTTATGGAACGAGTCGGGGCCTTCCGGCAAGCGATCTATCGCTGCCGGTGCAAGACCCTGAATTGGCATGGTTTATTGGCCGGACGGCGCGGCCGGTTCGACCGGCGCCGCGGGCTGGACGGGGGTCGTCGCCTCGACATTGCCCGAATCACCTGCCGGCACAGCACCAGCAGGCGCATCGCCCGCGGGTGCGGCCGGCGATGTCGCGGCCGCCGGCGTACTGCCGACGATCGGCTGGCTGGCACCCCGATGGCTGTCCGAGAAGGCGAGGAACAGGCTGGTGCAGAAGAAGCCCACGGCAAGCCAACGCGTGGCCTTCGTCAGCAGGTTCGCCTGGGCGCGACCGGACAAAAAGCCCGCCATGCCGCCGGAGGCACCACCGCCAAGGCCACCCATCCCGCCCTCATTCTTCTGAGTCAGGATGATGCCGATAAGGAAGACCGTAATGATGACGTGAATCGCCAGGACGATCGGGAACAGGGCTCCCAGCATGGACATGCTCGCAAGTTCTTGAAATGTCGTAATTCGGCGCGGGTTCTAGCGGTTTTCGATCGGAATGGCCAGCGCCAAATTCACCACCCCGCTGCCATGGCTAGGTTGCGCTTTTGGCTGCCCCCTCGGCAATGGCCCAGAAATCCTCAGCTTTCAGGCTGGCACCACCGACCAAGGCGCCATTTACCTCCGGCACCGCCATCAGCTCGGCGGCGTTCGAGGGCTTCACGGAACCACCATATAGGATGCGCATCCCTGCCCCGCCAGGGACTCGGGCAACCAGCAAACCACGGATATGCTGATGCATGGCTTCGACATCCCCGGCCGTCGGGGTCTTGCCGGTGCCGATCGCCCAGACCGGTTCATAGGCGATCACGATATTCTCCGCCCCGGCGCCTGCCGGAAGCGATTCAATGATTTGATTTTCAACGACTTTCTTCTCCTGCCCCGCGTCGCGCTGCGCTTCTGTCTCACCCACGCAGATGACAGCGGTGAGGCCAGCCGCAAGGGCTGCCTTGGCTTTTGCAGCGACCAGGGCGGAACTCTCGCCGTGATCGGCCCGGCGCTCCGAATGCCCCAGCAGGACAAAGCGGCAGCCGAGGTCGCCCAGCATCGCAGCCGAGACGTCGCCGGTATGGGCTCCGGACGTGGCGGTATGGCAGTCCTGCCCGCCGAGGGCCATTCCCGTTCCGCCCAGCAGGCCGTTCACGGTCACCAGATAGGAGGAAGGCGGACAAAGCAGCAGATCCACCTTCAGCCCGGCGGCGCGATGACGGGCGGCGATATCCCCGACCAGGGCCGTGGCCATGGCAAGGCTGCCGTTCATTTTCCAGTTGCCCGCCACGAGCGGTCGAATACCCGGTGTGGTCATGAGGTCGCTTGCCTTCTTTATTCGAGGATGTGGCCGTATATCATGCTGGCGCGGACCCCGCCAATGTGGCGGATTCCGGGCCTTGCCCCACCCCTGGGGGGTCCCTATGATGCGCGCCGCCCCGAAATGGGGCCTATCATCAAGGCCGGATACATTTTTCCGGCGCAGAAACAGGTCAGTCGGGGTCCATGCTCAGTTCTATTCGCAAACATTCGCGCTCTTGGGTCGTCAAAGCGCTGTTCGCTTTATTGATCGCGGCGTTTGCCGGGTGGGGCATTGGCGCAGATATGTTCTCGGGCGCCCGGACCGCCCGGCCGATCCTCAAGATCGGCAAGAACTTCGAATACACGGCGGTCGATTTCGACCGCGAACTGAAGCTGTCGCTGCAACGCCTCTCCCAGATCCAGGGCGTCCAGGTGACGCCGCAGATGTTTGCGGATTTTGGCGGCGCGCAGCGCCTGGTCGACCAGGCTGAAAGCAAGGGCCTGCTCCAGGCCTATGGTGAAAAGCTGGGGATCGACGTGCCGCAACAGGCAGCGGTCCAGATGATCGAGAGCGACCCCGATTTCGCCAACCAGACCGGCCAGTTCGATCGCGCGCGCTTTGAGTACGTCCTGCGTCAGCTGGGCCAGAGCGAAGCGCAATATGTCGAGACGATCCGCGGCCAGTTACGCGCCAACCAAATCCTCGTCGCCCTGATGGGCGCCGTTCAGGCGCCCGAACCGCTCGTGCGTGCCGTGTACCACTTTACCCAGGAGCAACGCAGCGCGGAACTATTGGTCATCCCGACGGCCAGCATCACCGATGCCGGCACCCCGGACGACGCAACCCTCAAGACATGGCACGAGGAGCACGCCAGCAACTACCAGGCGCCGGAATACCGCGCCGCGCTCTTGCTGCAGATGACGCCCTCCGACTTCGTTCAGGATGTGTCCGTGTCCGACGAGGAGATTCAGCAGGATTATGACGCCCGCCAGGCCGAGTTCTCGACGCCTGAAATTCGCGATGTCGAGCAAGTCGTTGTCAGGATCAGGCCGTTGCAGATGCCATCATCGCCGGGACCAAGGGCGGCAAGCTGTTCGCCGAGGCCGTCAAGGAAGCAACCGGCGGGGAGCCCGTGGCACTTGGCCAGGTGACGAAGGAAAAGCTGCCGGCCGACATCGCGGACCAGGTCTTTGCTCTGCCCGCTGACGGTGTCTCCAATGCTCTCAAGAGTCCCTTCGGCCTGCACGTGGTCCATGTTCAAAGTGTCATTCCCGGTTCGACCAGGACCCTCGATGAAGTGAAGGGTGAAATCCGCAATACTCTGGCGCTGGGTCGCGCGGCCGACGCCATGGAATCAGTACGCGAACAGCTCCAGGACGAACTGGCCGGCGGTGCATCGCTTGAGGATGCTGCCGCCAAGCTGCAATTGCGACTGCAAAAGCTCGATGCGATCGATGCGACGGGCAAGGATCTGTCCGGCACCGATCTCGGCATTGCGGCCGATGCTGTCGGCCTCATCTTCAGTACGGAACCCGGGGAACCTGGCGATATCACCGGGCTGAACGACGGCTCCTATGCCATCGTCCAGGTGACCTCGATAACCCCCCCAGCCGTGAAGCCACTTGATCAAGTGAAGGACCAGGTGGCTCAGGACTGGCTCGCTGCCAGGCAGACCGAGCTGGCCCAGGCCAAGGCGGCAACAATTGTCGAGAAGATGAAGACCGCCGGTGACCTTGCCGCCGAAGCGGCGGCGCAAGGCCTTGCGCTGACCGTGAGCAAGCCTTTCTTCCGCAGTGAAGGTGACAGCGAGAACGGCGTCAATCCGGGACTGGCCCAGGCCCTGTTCAAGTTGAAGGTGGGCGAATTCACCATCGGCAATGGACCGGATGGACCGATCGTGGCGCGCCTGACGGACATCACGCCCGCAGATCCGGAGACTCACGTCGACGATATCAAGCAGCTGTCGGAACGCGTTGCACAGTCATTGGCGGGCGATGTTCAGCAGCAGTTCTTCGACGCCCTGAAGACCGAGATTCCCGTCGAGCGCGATGACGAGCAGTGGCGAAAGCTGATCGAGCAGCCAGACCAATAGGCTCAGCATTGTCGCGGTATCGATGAGGGCGAGATATCGATCATGAAAGTGGAACCGGAATTTGAACGATTTGCGACCGGTCATGAGGCCGGGCGACCGCAGCTCGTCTGGACGCGACTGATCGCCGATCTCGAGACGACCATTTCGGTCATGCTCAAACTTGCCGATGGCCGAACCAACTCCTTCCTGCTGGAATCCGTCGAAGGTGGTGCCGTACGTGGCCGCTACTCGATCATTGGCCTGAAGCCGGACGTGATCTGGCGTTGTCGCGGGAACGCGGCCGAGATCAATCGCAATGCCCGCTTCGAGCCGGAGAAGTTCACCCGGAACCCTCTCCATCCCTGCAGTCCCTGCGCGCCTTAGTCAAGGAGAGCCGCATCGACGTCCCGGCCGGCCTGCCGCCGATGGCATCTGGCCTGTTCGGTTATCTCGGGTATGACATGGTTCGCCAGGTCGAGAAGCTCCCTGCACTCAAGCCGGACAATCTTGGCCTTCACGACAGCATCTTCCTGCGACCGACACTCATCGCCATCTTCGACAATGTCGAAGACTCGCTCACCATTGTGACGCCAGTCTGGAACAAAGACGGCCTCAACGCCCGCGCCGCCTACAACCAGGCGCTGGAACGGTTGAATGATATCGTCGCCGATCTCGATCGCGCCTTGCCGCAACAGGCAGGCGCTATCGATCTCGCCGATCTGCCGGAACCGCGCTCGAACATTACTCGCGACTATTTCGGCGACATGGTCGACAAGGCCAAGGAATACATCCTGGCCGGCGACATCTTCCAGGTGGTCCTGTCGCAGCGCTTCTCGCTGCCTTTCAAGCTGCCGCCCTTCGCCCTCTATCGCTCGCTGCGGCGCCTCAACCCTTCACCCTTTTTGTTCTTCCTCGATTTCGGGGGCTTCACAATCATTGGCTCCAGCCCGGAGATCCTCGTGCGATTGCGCGACGACAAGGTCACCATCCGACCCATCGCTGGCACCAGGCCGCGCGGTAAGACGCCGGAAGAAGACAAGTCCAATGCCGCCAGCTTGCTGGCGGACGAGAAGGAACTGTCCGAGCATCTCATGCTGCTTGATCTTGGCCGCAATGATGTCGGCCGCGTCGCCGCCATCGGCTCGGTCAAGGTGACCGAGAAGTTCCAGATCGAGAATTACAGCCACGTCATGCACATCGTCTCCAACGTGGAGGGTAAGATCGACGCGAAATGCGACGCCATGGACGCGTTGATGGCTGGCTTCCCGGCCGGCACCGTGTCTGGCGCGCCCAAGGTCCGCGCGATGGAGATCATCGAGGAATTGGAGCCGGAACGCCGCGGTGTCTATGGCGGCGCCATCGGTTACTTCGCGGCCGACGGGTCGATGGATACCTGCATTGCCTTGCGGACGACGGTCATCAAGGACGGCACCATGTACGTCCAGGCCGGTGCGGGCATCGTCAATGATTCCGTGGCCGAAAGCGAGTTCCAGGAGTGCCATCACAAGGCGCGGGCATTGGTCCGCGCCGCCCAAGAGGCAGTTCTGTTCGCACAAAGCGGCAGCCGGAACAGGTAGACGCCACCGGCGCGATACACTGGCTCTTGCCAGCCAGGATTGGTGCGCTTTTTGATCGAGGCTAGCCCGCGCGTAATTGGTCAGCCGCCCTCGGAGTTCTCGAAGGGATCGTGCGGCAGCAGTTCCATCTCAAAGCACTGCTCGCGCATTTTCGGTCCCCAGGTTTCAGCATCCTGCTCTTCCTTCAGCTTGAAGCCAGCCTGTTCATAAAGCCGGCGCGCGGAATCCAGGCCGGCAAAAGTATAGAGGTAGATGCGGTGATAGCCGCGCTCGCGGCAAAAGCCGAGCGCCCGATCGAGCAGCTGCTTGCCAAGGCCCGTGCGCTGGGCCTCGGGTGACACGATGAACCAGCGCAGATGCGCCCCCCTGCCCGCGTAATCGGCGCCGTCTATGACGATCGAACCGAGAAATCTCTCGTCAGGACGCTTGGCCACGAACAGCAGATCCTGATCCGGATTCATGTTCAGGATGAAACCTGCCAAATCTGCCGCGACCTTGGCTCCCAAATTTTGCGCCGAAGGACCAAGTTTGAGCGTAATAGCGCGCATGCGCACCAAGGATATCGGCGATCACGCCCGGATAGTAGTGGTTGTCAAATCGCATCTGGCACTCCTCTTTATCCTGCAACACCCTCGCGCTTCTTGATGATGGTGGTCAAGGGAACTATGGCAAAGCCACGTTCCCTGGCACCCAGCAACCAGCGCTTGAGGACGGCGATGGTGGCTGGATGGGGGTGGCCGATCGCCACTGCGTAGCCCTGCTTGCGCGCGATCGCTTCGGCCTCGGCCAGTTGCCGGGCGACGCCAGCCTCGCTGATCTGGTCGTCCAGAAAAACATCCCGCGCGATATGGACGACACCCATTTCCGCCGCCAGCCTGTCGCCGGCGCTGCCGGCAATCGTCTTCGGTCCAGGAACAGCAGCCCACGGTCTTCGCCTCGGCGAGGACGACGCGCATCCCCTCCGTGTCCTGCGTAAAGCGGCTGCCCATATGATTGTTGAAACCTACATACCCAGTGAGCCTGCCAAGCCCCCAATCCACCCGCCGCCTGATTTCCGCCGGGTCCATCCCGACCAGCAAGGCATTGGGCCCGGGGTTGATCGCTTCATCCATCGGCTGCATCGGCATATGGACCATGATCTCATGCCCCTTGGCCTGCGCCTTGCGCGCCAGCCCGGCAGCATTCTCCGCATAGGTCATGATCGAGAGCACTATCGGTGCCGGCAGGTCGAGCGCCATCTCGGCATGTTGCGGCGCCACGCCGACATCGTCGAGGATTACGGCAATCATCGGCAGGTCGCCCGGATTTCGTGCCGCCACGGAATTCTGCAGCCACAGGGGCAGGTCATGCTGGCCTTCTGGCGCTGAGGGCAGGGCCGCCTCCTGCGACGCATCTGGAATTTGCTCGGCCGGTGGCGGCGTCACAATCTGGGCCGATTGGTGCGCGCCCTCCTCCGCAATCGCCGGTTCGGCGTCGCTGGCCGCCTGCAATTGCGGTGGCGGCGCTGCGGGCTTGGGTTCAACGATCGCCGGGCCTTGCTCGGCGAGCTTCGCCGGTGATGGACTTTCCTCCTTCTTCGCCACAACAGGCGCCTGATCCTGGAACCTGCTCAGCAAGGGAGGCGCCAATTGCATCAGCACCACGCCAATGCCAAAACCCAGGGCGATGCCGATCGCAAAGAGCGTCACGCCTGACGGCAGGAGCGCGGCGATCGATCTGAGCACGCGCAAGCTACCGCCGCCACGCAAAGCCGATCGTGCTCGTCTTGGTGCGCGTGGGGCTTTGGGCTTGGCAGGTTTCTTTCGTTTAGCCATCACTACTCCTCGTCGACCTCATTAGCGGTCATCGGCATGGCACGCAAGCCGAGCGAGGACATAGCAAGCAACAGGACGATTGCGACCTCATAGCTGCCAAGGTCACTGCGCGACCCCAGATACTGCGGCAAAAATGCAAAGATCGCCGCCGCCGCAAAGGCGATGAGCAGGTTTGTCAGAACCAGTTGGCGATGGCGCCCGGCCAGCTGCAGCAGATCGACGATGATGCGCGGGTCATGCCGCGTCGTGGCCAGAGCGCTCATCGGCACCTGCTCCATGATTCGACGGCCGAATGGCAGGACAGTATCACTTTCGGTCAATCCTGCAGGAAGCTCATCCGCCGTCACCAGGAGCAGGGGGCCATGCTGCCTGCGCAGTTCCTCAAGGCTCTTGGCGATTTCCTCCGGTTGCTCCGAGAGCAGCTTTCCGATCTTGAGATGCTTGCCCAGCGCCACATGGCCGGCATCATCTGGCCGCGCTATCCACGCCGTGCAGAAGCCGAGGTTGTTCAGGTTTCTAACGGTCTCGACAGCGCCACTGACCGATGGCGCGCCGAACGAAATGAAGCCGATGACTCGCGGTACCGGCGTCATCTCTGCGACCCAGCGCAACCGGCGCCCTTGGCTGGTCGCAAGATTGGCCGCCTGGTCGAGGGGCGCGCAACTTGCACCGCGACCTTCCACAAAGCGCCTGGTGCCGATGAGAATCTCCTGACGCTCGACCCAGGCACTGCAGCCCTGCCCCAGGCTGCTATGGTAGGAGGTCGCCGGTTTCAGGCGCATGCGGTAGCCCACGGCAAAGTCGAGCACGGCCATGCCCCAAGGATCGTGCCCCGCCTGGGCAACGGCCGCGGCACGTCGAATAAGATCGGTTCCCGCGACGCCATCGACGCACTGGGCCGAGATGACCCGCAACCGGTCCGGCACCAGCACCCCGCGATGCCCGATGACGACAGCCCCGACGCGTCGCAAGCGGTCAAGAATGGCGAGATCGCGGATTTCAATGCCAAGGCGCCGCGCAGCTCCCAGCACTTCCGACGCCGGTGCGGCCATCACCAGACCCAGCGCCAATGGTGTCGCCAGGGCGACTGTGTGCAGAATTTGCACGACGATATCGTCGCCAGCACCACTTCGCCACAAGTGCCAAACGACGCTGCCAAGAGCAATGAGCAACATGGCGCGGGCGATCCAATTCACCAACGCCGCAAGATTGTCCAGAATTGGCTGCTGCCTTCGTTGCGCAGGATGCGCAGCCGCCTCCTCGATGACCTCCACGGTCAGCGCGCCGTCACCATTGCGGCACCGGCATGAATGCGCGCGCCGGCCTTGACGACAATCGGAAAGACATCGTCGCTGCCAACCGGGTC
This sequence comes from Rhodospirillaceae bacterium, assembly GCA_016712715.1. Lineage (NCBI taxonomy): Bacteria > Pseudomonadati > Pseudomonadota > Alphaproteobacteria > Rhodospirillales > Rhodospirillaceae > Rhodospirillaceae bacterium. The sequence goes on along the minus strand of JADJQM010000001.1, from coordinate 326,583 downwards.
CTGCACCTCGCTTGAGCCATCGCACACAATTCCATCGCAGGGGATGAAGGTTCCGGGCGCTATGACAATCCGACCCCTGGGGCGCGGCTTCAGTGGTATCAGGGCTGAGCGCCGGGCGCCGCGCAAGGCGATTTCGCCCAGCAAGGCAACTGCGACAATGCTGGCGCCGAAGGCCGCGTCCCGCCAGACCGTCAACATGGCCTGGCTGTTCGCTCCTGGTGGCAGGTAGCGGAAGCGCCAGAACGCGAGCGCCAGGCAGCACTCGCCCCAGCCACCCGCAAGGTATCGGTGTCGATGCGCAGACCAACGAGCTTGCCGAGCGCGCGGAGATAGAGGCGGCAGGCCGAGCCCCAGGCACCACGGCGCAAGGCCAGCGGCGCCCACATATGGCGGTACCGGTATCAGAGGCGACGCACCCCACCAATTGCCGGTCATTCCAAGGAGGACAAGCGGCGCCAGCAGCAGCGGCAAGCGCAGCATGTCGGTCACCGTTATCAGAGGTCCATCCCAGCCAGCCCATCTACTCCCGCCCAATTACCTTCGTCGGCCCGAATCTTCCGTTCCTGCGACACCCCTGCTAAACTCGCCCGACAATCGCGGGCGTGGATAACTAAGATGTTCATACTAATCGATAATTACGACAGCTTCACCTACAACCTGTACCATTATCTGGGTGAGTTGGGGGCGGAGATTGAAGTCTATCGCAATGACCAGATCTCGGTGGACGAGGTCATGGCCAAGGCACCGCAGGGAATCATCCTCTCCCCGGGTCCATGCGACCCCGACCGCGCCGGCATCTGCCTCGACCTCATCAAGACTGCTGCGGGCAAGATTCCGATCCTCGGCGTCTGCCTGGGACACCAGGCGATCGGGCAGGCCTTCGGCGGCAAGGTTGTCCGCGCCAACAAGCCGATGCACGGCAAGCTGTCCGACGTGACCCATCACAACAAGAGCGTGTTCCTCGACCTGCCGAACCATTTCGCCGCCACGCGCTATCATTCACTGATCGTCGACCGGGAGTCGCTCCCGGCCGAGCTTGAGATCACGGCAGAGACCGAAGACGGCACCATCATGGGGCTCGCCCATAAATCGCTGCCCATTGCTGGGGTGCAGTTTCATCCGGAGAGCATTGCCTCGGAACATGGCCACAAGCTGCTCGGCAACTTCCTTACTTCGGCTGGCATGAACAAGCTGAACACGCCGAATGGCGCAAAGGTCGTCCAGTGACCTCCATAACTGATCTCAAGGGGCTCATCGGCATCGTCGCCCAAGGCAAGTCATTGTCGCGCACGGAAGCCGAGACGGCGTTCAACATCATCATGACCGGCGAAGCGACGCCGACGCAGATCGGTGGCTTTCTCATGGCGCTCCGCGTGCGCGGCGAGACGGTGGATGAAATTACCGGCGCCGTCAGCGTGATGCGCGAGAAGATGACCCGCATCCAGGCGCCCCAGGGCTCGATCGACGTCTGTGGCACCGGCGGCGATGGCGCCGGCACGCTCAACATCTCGACGGCGGTCGCCTTCGTCTGCGCCGCCTGCAATGTCACCGTCGCCAGCCTGCAACAAGGCGGCCTCGTCGAAGAGTGGGGCTGCCGACATTCTGGCGGCACTCGGCGTCAACATCGATGCTGACATGGCGGTCCTTGAAAAGGCGCTCTTTGAGGTCGGTACCAGTTTCCTCTGGGCGCAGAAGCATCATAGCGCCATGCGCCATGTAGGCCCCAGTCGTGTCGAACTCGGCACCCGCACCATCTTCAACCTGATGGGGCCGATGTCCAATCCGGCCGGCGTGAAACGCCAGTTGATCGGCGTGTTCTCGCGTCAATGGCTAGTGCCGATGGCGGAGGCCCTGCGCTCGCTGGGCACCGAGTTCGCCTGGCTCGTGCATGGCAGCGACGGCCTCGATGAAATCACCACGACAGGCCCGACCCACGTTGTCGAGTTGCGGGATGGAAACCTGCGCCAGTTCGAGATCTCGCCCGAGCAATTCGATCTGCCGCGCGCCACCGCAAGTGAACTCAAGGGCGGCGATCCGGGCCAAAATGCCGAGGCTTTGCGCGCTCTCTTCGACGGTGCCGTGGGCCCCTATCGCGACATCGTGCGCATGAATGCGGCGGCGGCCCTGGTGGTGGCTGGCAAGGCGCAGGACATGGCGCAGGGCATGGACCTTGCGGCTGAGGCACTCGATTTCGGCCATGCCCGCGAAAAGCTCGATGCCCTCATCCGAGTCACGAATGCGACCGTCGAGGGGATCGCCACGTCATGAGCGATGTGCTGACCCGTATCTGCGACGACAAGCGCCGCCACATAGCCACGCGGGAAAAGGATGTTCCCTTGGCGGAGATGCGTGCCCGTGCCGAGGCAAGCCTCCAAAGCGATGCGCCGCGCGGCTTTCTGAAGCACCTTGAGCGCACCATCGATGCCGGGCATTTCGGCCTCATCGCCGAAATCAAGAAGGCATCCCCCTCCAAGGGTCTGATCCGTGCCGATTTTGATCCGGCGAGTTTGGCCAAGGCCTACAAGGATGGCGGCGCAACCTGCCTTTCCGTGCTGACGGATGAACCCTATTTCCAGGGGCATGATACCTATCTGCGCGCGGCAAGGGAGGCGGTCGACCTGCCAGCGCTGCGCAAGGATTTCATGCTGATGCCCTATCAGATCTATGAATCGCGGGCATTGGGCGCCGATTGCATCCTGCTGATCATGGCCTGCCTCGATGATGCCGAGGCAGACCAGCTCGAGACCCTCGCCTTCGACCTCGGCATGGACGTGCTGGTCGAGGTGCACGATGCCGGCGAGATGACGCGCGCCCTCAAGCTGAAGTCACGCCTCCTCGGCGTCAACAACCGCAACCCCGCAAGACCCTGGCGATTGACCTCGCCACCACCGGAACAACTGGCCGCCATGGCGCCAAAGGACCGGCTGCTGGTCGCCGAAAGCGGGCTCTACGCCACCGCCGACCTCGAACGCATGAACCGCGTCGGAGCCTCGATCTTCCTGGTCGGCGAGAGCCTGATGCGCCAGGCCGATGTCACGGCCGCGACCCGTGCCCTCCTCGGCGCCCGCGCGCCGCTCACCTCGGCCGCCTGACATGACCAACCTCACCCATTTCGACGAAGCCGGCAACGCCCGCATGGTCGACGTCTCCGACAAGGATGCGAGCGAACGCATGGCCACCGCCAAGGGCTCGGTCTATATGGCCCCGGCGACCCTGGCGCTCATCCGCGACCGTGGCGTCAAGAAGGGCGACGTGCTCACCGTCGCGCAACTGGCAGGCATCATGGGAGCCAAGCGCACACCCGATCTCATTCCGCTCTGCCATCCCCTGGCGCTCACCTCGGTCAAGGTCGAACTGGTGCTGGATGCCGCACGCAACGCCGTCGACATCACCGCCACCTGCAAACTGGTGGGCAAGACCGGGGTCGAGATGGAGGCGCTGACTGCCGTCTCTGTGGCCGCCCTCACCGTCTATGACATGGTGAAGGCCGCCGACAAAAGCATGCGCATCGGCGATATCCGCCTGGTCCACAAGAGCGGCGGCAAGTCCGGCACCTACGAGGCCGCCTGATGCTCTCGGTCGCCGAGTCCACGCAGCGCATCCCTGATGTCTTTGCGCCCCTCGCCGGCGAAGTAGTCGGCATCGATCGCGCCTTGGGTCGCGTGCTGGCAGTCCCGGTCGCGACGCGCCTCAGCCAACCGCCGTCCGCCGTCTCTGCCATGGATGGCTGCTGTCCACGCCGCCGACTTGGCGAAGCTTCCCGCACGCCTGACCGTCACCGGCACGGTTGCCGCCGGCACGACGCCGACCTTGACGCTCATGGCCGGCCAGGCGATGCGCATTTTCACCGGCGCCATTCTGCCGCAAGGCGCCGATACCATCGTCATCCAGGAAAACTGCGACCGCGATGGCGAGGTCGTTGTTGTGCGCGAAGGCTCGACGACCTTGGGCCAGCATGTACGGGCCGAAGGCAACGACTTCCGCCTCGGCGAGATCGGCATTGCCGCCGGTCGCCTGCTGAGCGCGCGCGACATTGCGCTCGCGGCGGCAATGAACTGGCCATCGCTCACCGTCACCCGCAGGCCGCGCATCGCCATCCTCTCGACCGGCGACGAATTGCAGCATCCAGGCGAGCCTTTGGGACCGGCACAGATCGTTGCGTCCAACGGGATCGGCTTGGCCGCCATGGTCATGGCCTGCGGCGGTGAGCCCATCAATCTCGGTATCGCCCGGGATACGATGGCGGATCTCAATCGAGCCCTCGACGGCGCCCGCGGTGCCGACATTCTCGTCACCACCGGCGGCTTCGTGGGAGAACTCGATCTCATCCAGCGGGCCTGAAGGACAAAGGGCGTAAGCTCGATTTCTGGAAGATCGCCATGCGGCCGGGCAAGCCGGTCATGTTCGGCGAACTCGGTGCGCTGCCGGTGCTGGGTTTGCCCGGCAATCCCGTTTCGGCGCTGGTCACCGCGACCCTCTTCCTACGCCCGGCAATCGATCGCCTGCTGGGGCGCGCAACAGAAACCGCCAGCCCTTCCGTCGCCAGGCTTGGCGTGGCACTGAAAGCCAACGATCAACGCCAGGATTATCTCCGCGCCACGCTGACCCGAGGTACGGATGGCAGCTTGATCGCCTCGCCCTTCCCCAAGCAGGACAGCGCCATGCTGTCCCTCATCGCCCGCGCCGACGCCCTCATCATCCGCCCGCCTCATGCACCGGCAGCGGAGGTCGGTGACCTGACGGGGATTCTGCCGCTCGATGGCGGATGTTTCAGCATCTGATCGGTTTGATGGAACCTACGCCTTCATACTGTTAGGTCGCGTTGTTCTACTTATAGTCGCTCTCCACATCAATTCTGTAACGACGGCCTCGAGAGGTGCGACACGGACGCCTGTGGGTAACCTCTTGACATTATCATGAACTAAACTAGAACATATGTAGCTGTTGATCGTTTGTTCCGCCCTATATGTCGGTCTGAAGCCAGGATCGCCGGGTGTATCGGGACAATCGATTGGTTCCTGGCCGGCCGCGACTCGGGTGCGGGGTGTGGGTCCGGTAGCATTCTTTTGAGGGGGTAGTGCGGGTATGCTGACGAGAAAACAGCGCGAATTGCTGCAGTTCATCCAGGACCGGCTCGGTGAGACCGGTGTGTCGCCCTCCTTCGACGAGATGAAGGATGCGCTTGGCCTGAAGTCGAAATCCGGCGTGCATCGCCTGATCACCGGCCTTGAGGAACGCGGCTTCATCCGGCGCCTGCCGCATCGTGCGCGGGCACTTGAAGTCATGCGCCTCGCCGAGGACCAGGTCGGCAGCAAAGTGAGCGCTGCTCCGGCGACGCCTGCCGCGGTCGACCGCGAACCCGCGCGTCGCGGCTTCACGCCCAGCGTCATTCATGGCGACTTCACACCCACTTTGCCAGGCGCCGTCGTGGCGCAGGCCGCACAGACCGTGCAATTGCCACTCTATGGCAAGATCGCCGCCGGTACCCCGATCGAGGCGCTGCGCGATCACAGCAACTCGGTCGATGTGCCGGCCGGCATGCTTGGCCGTGGCGAACATTACGCCCTCTCGGTCGAGGGCGATTCGATGATCGATGCCGGCATCCATGAGGGCGACACCGTCCTCATTGAACGCTGCGAGAATGCCGAGAACGGCACCATCGTCGTGGCACTGGTCGACAACAGCGAAGTCACCTTGAAGCGCCTGCGCCGCAAGGGCGATTCCATCGCGCTCGAACCCGCCAATCCCAGTCACAAGACTCGTATCTTCGGCCCGGACCGGGTCAAGATTCAGGGTCGTCTGATCGGCCTGATGCGTCAGTACTAGAATTGTCTTCCGCCGGCGCGGCCTCAACAGGCTGCGCCGGTTTTGGAAAGCGCCGCAGCGCCCAGGGCCTGTCGCCCACATCGGCCGCGCGCTGCACGGTGAAACTGCCGTCACCCTCAATCCAGATGGCATGCGTTCCATCCCGCCACAGATCGAAGAAGTCGATCACCCAATCCGCTGACCGGCAACCCGCCTCGATCGGCTCGAGGCTGATGACCAGTTTCGACGCCTGGCAGGCCGGAACCGCACCGGCTTCAGTCAAGGCGACCCCGACATAGCCCATGCGCGTATCGAACCGGCACCAATCCGCCGTGCAACTGTCACCCAGTTCCGTTTGCGGTTGGATGGCCGGCACAGCAAGACGCATGGAATCGATGCGGCGCTGATGGCTGTCGAGGGACGGCAGGATCACGGCGACCTGCGGAAAAGGCAGCCGTTTCTCCTGCGCATTGCGTCGCAGCCAGGTTTCCGCCTGGATCTTGGCGGCGCGGGTCGAACTGAACCGGTATTGCCCGTCCGCATCCATCACTGCCACCAGACGCTTGCTGCCGCCATCTGCATAGGCGAGCATGTCCGGCGGCCGCACGGTCAGGGGGGTGAGGCAGCCCAGCCCGAAAATCACCAGTCCCACCCACTTCCAGCGACCGATGATGAGGCACAGCCAGATGAGGCCGAAGCTCATCAGCAGCAGGCCGGTGATCGGCAAGGCTGGAATGAGCAGGACGGCGCCCGGCCAATCCGCCACCCAATGCGCGATCCAGATGATGAGGTCGCAGCCCCACCCCATCGCCTGCAGCGGCCAATGCTCCAGCCCGAACGGCATTGCGACGAGTGCCAGCACCGCAAGCGGCATGACCCAGAATCCGGTGATCGGCACCGCCAGCATGTTGGCCGCGATGCCATAGAGCGTCAGCCGGTCGAAGTGATAGGCGGCATAGGGCGCCGTCATCAAGCTGGCGATGAGGCTGGTGAGCATCAAGGTGCCGAGCCACACACCTGCCCGCTCGACCCCGCCGATGATGCGGCCCGTGACATCGGGCGCATCACGCCCGATCCGGCGCAGATTGGCAAACTTCACGCGTCCACCATCGAACACGCGGATAAGTCCAAGCACCGCGGCAAAGGACATCTGGAAACTGGCGCCGACCAGCGCGTCAGGTGCGATCAACAGGACGAGGATCGCGGCAAAGGCGATGACCCGCATCGAGATCGGCGATCGATCGAGCAGGATCGCGCAGAAGAAGACACCGGTCATCACCAGCACGCGTTGCGTCGGCACCGGCAGGCCGGCCAAACCCGCATAAAAGGCAGCCCCCGCCAGCGCCAGCACCGCCGCCCATTTCTTGATGTCGTAGCGCAGTGCTACCGGTGGCACGAGAGCCAACAACGCGCGCAGGCCGAAGAAGAAGATGCCGGCGGCAAGCCCGATATGCAGCCCCGAAATCGAGGTCAGATGCGCCAACCCCGAATCCCGCATCGCCTGCACATCATCGGCGCGCAAGGCCGTCTGGTTGCCGACGATGAGCGCCATGGCCATGCCGCCCGTTGCCCCCGGCAGTTCCACCTGGATGCGCCGCCCGATCGACAGGCGCAGGGAATCAAACCAGGCCAGCACCCCATCAACCGGCGCGAAACCGACTGCGCGTCCGTCGATCTTGACCGGCGGCTGCAGCGAGAAGCCAACCCCGCCCAACCGCTCGAAATAGGCCTGCCGGCGAAAGTCGAAGGCGCCCGGCGCCGCCGGTGGCGCCGGCGGCTGTAAATCGGCCTTTAGCTTGATCCAGTCGCCGATCAGCAGCGGCTCGCTCACTTTGGCAAGCTTGATGCGAACGCGCGCCGGCAGGTCCGCTGCGGCAAGCGGCCCGGCCTTTTCACTGCTGATCTCCAATTGGTCGAGCACCACCCGCAGGCTTCCCGGATAGAGCCGATCTCGACGATGCGCCCCGTGACCTCGGCAAATCTGATGTTCCGGGTCAGTTGCGGTGCTTCCACCCAATCAGTCCGCCAGGCAGCGACGGAGAAACCTGTCGCCGCTGCCAACATGCCTGCGAAAACCACCACCAGCAGCGGAAAGCGGCGCAAGCCAAAGACCGCCGTCAGTAAACCAACCATCGCCATGGGTCCGGAGCCATAGCGGTGGCTCGGCAGCAAGGCTGAAATAGATCCCGATCCCGCCACCAAGTGCCACCGGCCGCCCAGCCCGGCCAGTTGGGGCGCTGCGCGGCGACGAACTCTTCGATGTTCTGCAGGAGATCGGACGTGGTCATGCGGGCGCTATCTAGGTTGTACTCATTATGTACCATGTCGTATTAGTCGTGGAAAGAGCCAGCCTTGCGACGCACCGTCGAAGCATTGTCCGGTGGCGCCCGTTTCGTGCTAGAACCCACCGAAATCAACGTATCTTTCGGATTCCAGATCATGACCATCGTCACCCGTTTTGCCCCCTCGCCCACCGGATTTCTACATATCGGTGGCGCGCGCACCGCCCTCTTCAACTGGCTTTATGCCCGGCACCATGGCGGCATCTTCCATCTGCGCATCGAGGATACCGACCGAGTGCGTTCCACCGACGCCGCGATCGAGGCAATTATCGACGGGTTGAAATGGCTCGGCCTCAATTGGGATGGCGAGATCGTCTACCAGTTCGCCCGCGCGCCGCGTCATGCCGAGGTAGCCCAGCAGCTACTCGATTCCGGCAAGGCCTATCGCTGCTATTGCTCGGTCGAAGAGCTCGACGAGATGCGCAAGGCCGCGCAAGCCGCTGGCAAGCCGACGAAATATGATGGCCGCTGGCGCGATCGCGATCCCAAGGACGCACCAGCCGGCGTCAAGCCCGTCATCCGCATCAAGGCCCCCCTTGCCGGCGAGACCGTCGTGGTCGACGGCGTGCAGGGCGAAGTGCGCGTTGCCAACGAACAGCTCGATGACATGATCCTGCTGCGCTCGGACGGCACGCCCACCTATATGTTGTCGGTCGTGGTTGACGATCATGACATGAACATCACCCATGTCATTCGCGGCGACGACCACCTCACCAACACGTTTCGCCAGCGCATGATTTATGATTCGATGGGTTGGGACGCGCCGCATTTTAGCCATATCCCGCTCATCCACGGGCCGGACGGCGCCAAGCTCTCGAAACGCCACGGCGCCCTCGGCGTCGAGGCCTATCGCGACATGGGCTATTTGCCAGCCGCCCTGCGCAACTACCTGCTGCGCCTCGGCTGGGGTCATGGCGATGACGAGATCATCTCGACCCAGCAGGCGATCGAGTGGTTCGACCTCGGCGGCATCGGCCGCTCGCCCTCGCGCTTCGACTTCGCCAAGCTCGACAATCTCAACGGCCATTACATGCGCCAGGCCGACGATGCGGAACTCGCCAAGGGTGTCGCGGAAAAGCTCGGCAAGGTGAGTGATGCCGCTGCCTTGGCGCTCCTCACCCGCGCCATGCCCGGCCTCAAGAGTCGCGCCAAGAATTTGAAGGACCTAGCTGAGAATGCGGGCTTCTATGTTCAGGCGCGCCCATTGCCCTTCGCCGACAAAGCCAAGGCGATCCTGGTGGCGCCAGAGACAGTCGCGCTGATGCCCAAGATCATCGAGGCCTACTCGGCCGCCAATGACTGGCAGGCGGCAACACTCGAGGAGATGGCCCGCGGCGGCCGAGAGCACCGGCGTGAAGCTCGGTGCTGTCGCTCAGCCCTTGCGTGCGGCCCTCACCGGCTCGACCCAGTCACCCCCGATCTTCGAGGTGATGGAGATCCTCGGCAAAGATGAGGCCATGGCCCGCCTGGAAGAGACGCCCAGCGCTTGAGCCGGGCGCAGATCGTCGGACAGAGCAAAACCCCGCTCCATCAATCTGGAGCGGGGTTTCTGTTTGGTCTATGCCGCGGCGCTTAGATGCCGCCCATGCACATGTATTTGATCTCGAGGTAATCCTCGATGCCGTATTTCGACCCTTCGCGGCCGTTGCCGGATTCCTTTACGCCGCCGAACGGCGCCACTTCGCTCGAGATGATGCCGGTGTTGATGCCGACGATGCCGTATTCAACCGCCTCGGCCACACGCCAGACGCGGCCCATGTCGCGGGCGTAGAAGTAGGAGGCAAGGCCGAACTCGGTGTCGTTCGCCATCTTGATCACCTCTTCTTCCGTCTTGAAGCGGAAGAGCGGTGCCAGGGGCCCGAAGGTTTCTTCTTTCGCCACCGCCATCTGAGGGGTGACACCGGTGAGGATGGTGGGTTCGAAGAAGCTGCCGCCCAGCGCATGACGCTTGCCGCCGGCAGCGATCTTGGCACCCTTGCCGACCGCATCGGCGATATGTTCTTCGACCTTGGCAACCGCCTTCATGTCGATGAGCGGGCCCTGCTGGGTCTCGCCCTTCAAGCCGTCGCCGACCTTCATCTTGGCGACCGCCGCCTTCAGTTTTTCGGCAAAGGCGTCATAGACCGCATCCTGCACATAGATGCGGTTGGCGCAGACACAGGTCTGGCCGGTGTTGCGGAACTTCGACATCATGGCCCCTTCGACCGCCGCATCGAGATCGGCATCGTCGAACACGATGAAGGGCGCATTGCCGCCCAGTTCCATCGAGGTCTTCTTGACCGTGTCGGCGCACTGCTCGATCAGGATCTTGCCGATCTCGGTCGAGCCGGTGAAGGTCAGCTTGCGCACGATCGGATTGCTGGTCATCTCACCGCCGATGGCGGACGCCGAACCAGTCACCACGTTAAGGACGCCCGCCGGAATCCCAGCCCGCTCCGCCAGCACGGCAATCGCCAGCGTCGAGAACGGCGTCTGCGACGCAGGCTTCATCACGACCGGGCAACCTGCCGCCATCGCCGGGGCCGCCTTGCGCGTGCCCATGGCATTGGGGAAGTTCCACGGCGTGATCGCCGCGACAACGCCGACCGGCTCTTTGGTGACGACGATGCGCTTGTCACCCTGATGCGGCGGAATGATGTCGCCGTAAATGCGTTTCGCTTCCTCGGCGAACCATTCGATATAGGATGCGCCATAGGCGATCTCGCCCTTGGCCTCGGCCAGCGGTTTGCCCTGCTCGGCGGTGAGAATGATCGCCAGATCCTCCTGCGCCGCCATCATCAAGTTGAACCAGTTGCGCAGCAGGTTGGCGCGTTCCTTCGCCGTCTTCTTGCGCCAGGCACCCCAGGCGGCATTGGCCGCTTCGATCGCACGCTTGGTTTCGGCCGCACCCATGTTCGGGATCGTGCCGATCACTTCATTGGTGGCCGGGTTGGTGACCTCGATGGTCTTGCCGGAATCCGCATCGACCCACTGGCCGTTGATGTAGCATTGCTGCCGGAACAGGCCCTGGTCCTTGATCGGCAGGGTGAATTTCTGCGCTTTGACAGCGGCTTGGGTCATGATGAGAAATCCTCGTTGGTGTTGAATTTCGCTGGCGTGAATTTGGCCGGAGTATACGCGCCGACCCGCGCAATGAAAAGTATGCCCGCGGTGGTAGCCCACCGGCTAAAACCTTCGTGAATTCAAGGCTTTAAATCAAACTGGATACGCCGATCCACGACCCTGAATCCAAGCTGCTGATAGACGGTGTTGGCGGGCCCATTTTCAAGCGTGGTGGTAAGGTAGGCCCAATGATAACCCATCTGCCCCAATGTCTGCAGCAAGGCCCTGCCGCTTGCCTTGGCAAGCCCTCGGCCACGAGCAGCCGGTGCCGTCAGGAAATGCCCGATCAACGCCGTCCGCTGTTCGTCGCTGCGCGCCAGCGTGCCCGCGCTGGCGACTAGCGCTTCATTCTCGAAAATGCCGATGAAGGGCATCTCCAGCATATAGGGGGCGAACGCCGTCTCCGGATAATGCGTGCGATAGAATGCCGAGACGACGTTCAGATCTGCCGGGCTCAGGCGACGATAGTCTGTCCGGACATCCGTTACAGGCGAGAGCTCGAGGCCATAGACCAGCATCTCGCGGGCCTGGACCAGGCGCTGGCCGATCAGATTTCGATAGCGTTCCTCGTCACCCTGCGGTGCGTGGATCTCAACGGCACCACCCCACTGCGTGCACGCGACGATATCCGCATCCGCAATCTCGCCATAAGGCGAAAACACGGCAAGGTCACCGAAGCAGGCGCCGATGATGACACCCTGCCCCTCGCCACAGCGGCGCACCAGGCGGTTGTCGATACCGCGCGCAAGATCCGCTTCGCCGGAATGCCAATAGAAAGAGAGAACCTTGTCAGGACCAAGCAGGTCGACCACCGCCTTGCGCTCGGCGGAACCGAGCTCGGACAGTTTTTGAAAGCTCATTGGCTGAGGGCCGCCGCGGCGGTGAATCCGGATTGGATGGCGCCTTCAATCGTGGCTGGCCAGCCGGTGTCGGTCCAATCACCTGCCAAAGCGAGATTGCGCCACACTGTCTTGGCGCCGGGCCGGCGCCTCAGCTGTGCTGGCGTCGCAGCAAAGGTCGCGCGCTTTTCCTTCACCACCCGCACAATCGGCATCGGCATCGAGCCAAGCGACAGGGCCGCAGCCACATCGGACCACAGAAGGCGCGCAAGCTCATCGGCCGGCAGATCGATCGAGGCCTCGGCCGCCGAACTGGTGGTGGAGACAATGCCCGGCTTCACGAAGATCCATTCGGCAAGACCGCCGACCACGCCCAGGAAGCGCTGATCGCGTCTGTCGAGGTCGAGCTTGAAATGAGCATTCACGATGCCACGGAAACTGTCGGGCGCTGAGAGGCCCGGCAGCAGATCCGTGGCGACCGGCGCTGTAACGGCGAGTACGACCTGCTCACCGGGCTCAAGCGGGATCTGCGTCTTGCCGAAATCGAGGCCAACGATTTGATCATCGGCGAAACGCAGACCGCGCAAGCGATGGCCATAGAGAATCTCGGCACCCTTCGCCTGAAGCTGCGCGAGGGCTGGCTCGACCAGGCTCTCCGACAGGCCCTGATGCGGCATGAGCGGATGCAGGGCGGCACCACCTTGTCCGAACGTGTCGCGAAACAGGCGGCCCAGCAGTTTTGCCGACGCCTGCTCCGGCTCGGTATTGAGCGCTGCCACACAGAGCGGCGCCCACAGCCGGCGATAGGCGACCTTGCTTGTATCGAGGATATCCGTCACCACCGCATTCTCGCTGGCCCGCGCGAGGCGCTCGGCATCGAGATAGTCGAGCAGCGACGTGCCCTTCACGCGGCGGCTCGGCACCAGCAGCCACCAGGGAATCTGTCCCTCGGTCGGCCGCACCTGCCAGCGTTCATTGGTCGCAAGATCGACGAAGGGAAAGATCGCCTTGTCCTGCGTGGTGAACGTACCCTGCGCGCCGATTTCCGAAATATAGGCCATGGCGGCTAGATTGCCGCTCACCACCAGGTGATTGCCATTGTCGATGCGGCAGCCAAGCTCCGCGTCATCATAGGAGCGGCAGCGGCCGCCGGCCTGCTGCGCCGCCTCATAGAGCGTTACCTGCCAGCCGGCACGCACCAGCCGCGTCGCAGCGGCAAGCCCGGCAAGGCCCGCGCCGATGACATGGACGCGTTCAGAGGAAGCCATAGCGGATCGCCAGCCAGATCTTGCGCCATTTCGGCACCTTGATTTCCGTGGTGAAGTCGCGCCAGTCCCAGGCGATCAGGCGATCGAGCAGCGCGCCATAGACCGCACCCATGATCCGCGCCGGCCGCATCGGACCCTTGGCACATTGCCGCATGGCCGCGTCGGCCTTGGCGAAATGCTCCTTGGCGACGGCAGCGAGGTCTCGGCACACCAGGCGCAATTGCGGATGATGCCGGATCACCTCGAGATCGTCGTTGTCGACCCCGTGCTTCTTCAACAATTCGCGCGGCAGGTAGAGCCGGCCGCGAACGGCATCCTCGTCGATATCACGCAGGATATTGGTCAGTTGCAGCGCCCGGCCAAGATGATAGGCGACTTCGTCGGCAACTGGTTCCGTGGCACCAAAGGCCCGCACGGAAAGCCGCCCTACCGCCGACGCCACGCGGTCGCAATAGAGATCGAGTGTCGCCATGTCGGGCGCCTGGATCGTATCGGTGGCATCCATCTCCATGCCGTCGATCACCGCCAGGAAATCCTCGCGCCGCAATTTGAACTCGCGCATGGGAGTCAGCAGCGCCAGCGAGATCGGCCAGCCCGGCTGACCATCATAAAGGCGGTCGATCTCCGTGCGCCATGCCGCGAGGCGCAGCTGCTTATCCGGCTGCGGCGCTTCCTCATCGGCGATATCGTCGACCTCGCGGCAGAAGGCATAGATGGCGAACATCGCCTCGCGCCGCGCTTCCGGCAGAAGTCGCATCGCCGAATAGAAGGAGGTGCCCGAGGCCTTGACCTTGTCGGCGATTTCTTGCGTGCCGCTCGTCATCGTTTCTTCGCCACCAGGGACCACAGCACACCTTCGATCAGCGCCGTCGCAAAGAACAGCTTGGTTGGTTTGACCCGTTCGGCCAGCGGATCATGCCGGCGCAATTGCGCGATCATCTTGTCGGCCAGGCGCACGATCGTGGCAGATTCGGCCCGCAGGCGGAAATCCTTCAGCTGCCCCGGCAGGCGGCGCGCCTCAATCATCAGCACCTCCGTCCTGTCGAGGAGTTCGTTGAGGCATTTGCGCAAACCAGCGCTGGCCGCCTTCCCGGAGAGATGCCGCGTATCGGCGCCGGCCGCAGACAGATAATCCTGCGGCACATAGACCCGGTCCATCTCCAGATAGTCGACACCGCAATCCTGCAGATGGTTGATGACCTGAAGTGCCGCGCAGAGCGCGTCGGAGGACCGCGCGCTGCAGCCGGTTCGCCGTGGAGGTCCAGCAACTGGCGGCCGACCGGCGCTGCCGAATAGCGGCAAGGTCATCAGCTCGTCCCAGCTCGCATAGCGTTGCTTGGTCGCATCCATGCGGAAGGCGACCAGAAGTTCGGTGGAATTGATCGGCGCCACGTGGGTTGTCGCGAGCGACCGGCGCAGATCCGACGCCGCCGGAATATCCTCGCGCACCGGATCCAGCAGCGCTGCTTGCATCATATCCAGCCGCGCCACTTTCTCGTCGGGCGACAATGTGGGATTATCGGCGATATCGTCACCCATGCGCGCGAAGCGATAAAAGGCATGCACATGGGGTCGCAGATCGGCACGGATCAGCGCCGAGCCGACCGGGAAATTCTCGGTGCTGGCGTTCTTGCCCGATGGCGTCGCGATCTCGCCGGCGGTACTCACGCAGCCCCCTTGGCGTCGTGGCCACCCTTGGCATGCTTCACATTCTCGGCCTGTGCCCGACCCTTCCATTGTCCGCCTTTGCCGCGCCAATAGCGCCAGGCCGAGGCAATCGTCGCCAGCGTATAGTAGCCGGCAACCAGCGGCAGGAATGGCGCCCACAACGGCGAGCGCTGGTAATTGGCGAGCGTGGGCAGATAGGCAAAGACCATCATGGCCCAGGCGATGATGCCGAGCGGCCGGATGCCGGGATCGCTGCTGATCGTGAGCAGCGGCGGCAGCAGATAGGTCAGCACCATGCCCAGCACCGATCCGATCAACAACAGGGTCGAATGGTTTAGCTGGGTGAAGGCCGAGCGTGCGATGAGGTTCCAGATATCGCTCCAGGCCGGATAGCCGCGCAAGGATGAGACATTGCCGGCCAGGCCGAGCCAGATTGGTCCCGTCTTCTTGATGGCGCGGCCTAACGCACAATCATCTATCAGCGCACCACGGATGGCGGCGATGCCGCCGATCTCCTTCAGCGCCGATGCCCGGACCAGCATGCAGCCACCGGCAGCAGCGCCGAGCTTGTGCTTAGGATCGCACACCCAGGCAAAGGGATAGAGTTTCTGGAAGAAGAAGATATAGGCAGGGATCAGCGCCTTCTCGGCGAAGGTATCCGTGCGCAACCGCGCCATCAGCGAGACGAGCTTGAACCGTCCCCGCTCCGCCCGTGCCACCAGCGATATGAGGCTGTCCGGCGCATGCAGGATATCTGCATCGGTCAACAGCACATACTTTGCCTTGGGCGCCACGCGCTGCGCCTCGGCCAGACCCTGGTGAACCGCCCATAACTTGCCGGTCCAGCCGGCGGCCAGTTTTTTGCCGGCGACGAGGCGGAAGCGATGCGGAGAACCGGCTGCGATAGCCGCCCGTGCGGCCTCGGTCGCCTCATGGCCCGTCCCGTCGGCGCTGTTATCGTCGACCAGGACGACAGTCACCGGGCCTGTATAATTTTGTCCAAGAAGCGCACGGACGACGTCACCCACGACCCCGGCCTCATCCCGTGCCGGCACGATGACCGCGATCTCGGGTGCCGATGAACCGCAGGCATCTGCGGCTGGCGAAGAAGCGTCCGGCCGCTCACGCCAGAAGGCCCCCCGGAACAGCAGCATATAAAGCCATATGCCGGCCGGAACCCCGGCCAATGCGATGAAGATCTCCGACATGCGGTTCCTATAGCCGGAACCCCGCTGCCACACCACCCCCTAGGACCATCTTCAACCCCGCCGAAGCAAGATTTTTGCCGACAAACAACGCCCTAAAACTCTGATTCTAAATATTTGATGGTGCGGCAGCAGCTCGACCCGCCCTGGCGGCTGCGATAGTCCCTTGCGCCATTCCACAAACTCACCAATGATTATCAGCAGGGGCGATGGCCGCTGGGGCAAAGCAGTGGTCCAAACAACTGGCGGGAACTGGCGCGAAGCCGATTTCATGCCGGTGGGAGGACACGTAGCTTGACCAACCACAAGCCACAGAATCCGTCCCGCGTCTTCCAGCCTCTGGACGTGATCGTCACAGAGCCCACCTCTATCAGATCCCTCGCGTCCTCCGCCGGATCTCATGTCGAGGCAGCATCTGTCGATATTGGCATATCGCCGGACCCCCTCCTCAGTCTGCAGCCCAACGGGACCATCCTCAGCGTGAACCAACGTGCGGCAGATATGTTCAGCTGCCACGCCAGATTGATGACGGGGGCCCATATCGGCGCCTTCCTTGAGGGTCTTTCCGCCCCTGGCGAAAGGCCTTCCATCGAAAGGCTCATCTCGGCCCTCTTAGTCGGCGACGGCACACCGATTGAGACCATCGCCCACAAGCTCAACGGCAGCAGCCTGCCGATCGAAATCACCTCGGCCGTCGTGAACCAGGAAGGCAAGTCCGTCGTCGTCGCGGCCCTGCGCGATATCACGCATCGCAAGCACAACGAAGTTGCCCTCACTACGGCAAAGGAGAGTGCCGAACGGGCCAACGTGGCCAAGCTGGAATTTCTCAGCCAGCTCTCTCATGAACTGCGCACCCCGCTCGCCGCCGCCATCGGCTTTGCCGAGGTGATGCGTGACGAGATGTTCGGCCCTCTCGGCATCAAGCTCTACCAGACCTATGCCGCGGATATCTGCAAAAGCGGTCGGCAATTGGCCGATGTGGTTGAACGCATCATCGACGTGACCCGGCTCGAAGGCCGCATGGCCCTGGCCCATACTCGGATGGCCGATCTGGGTGAGATCGTCGAACGTGTCATGGAGCATTACGCGGCCGCTGCGGCGATCCAGGGGATCCGCATGACGCACAATCTGCGACGCGGTAGCATCCCTGTTGTACTCGACGACGACACGCTCGAAAAAATGATCGGCCATGTGGTCGACAATGCGATCACCTACAACCGGTTCGGTGGCAAAGTCGAGATAGCCGCATCGATCGAGGCCAATGACGATAGCGATGTTCGTCAGGTGCTGATGACCGTGACAGATAACGGCCCCGGCTTCTCGACCGAGCAGTTGAAGACCCTGCAGACAGCGCTCGATACCAACCAGCACATCAACAATGGCGGCTTTGCGCTCTGCAGCGCCTTCCTGCACCTGATCGGCGGGCATCTCTCCATCTGCAGCGCGCCCAACCTGGGCACGACCGTGACGCTCACCTTCCCGCAACGTTACGATGGTCGCTGGCATCCCTGACACAAGAAGGGCCCCGTTGCCGAAGCAACGGGGCCCTTCTTACGAGCCTATCGCAACGTGGAAGCGCCGTTAGGCAACTTCCGCCTTGGGCGACTGATCGGTAATCGCCGGCTTCCGGTCCTGGGCAGCCTGGAGCTCCTTGTCGCGCGAGGCGGCAACCTGCTTCAAGCGGGCCATGACCGAACCGGTACCGGCCGGGATCAAGCGACCAACGATCACGTTCTCCTTGAGGCCGATCAGATTGTCGACGCGACCAGAAACCGCGGCCTCCGTGAGGACGCGTGTGGTTTCCTGGAACGAGGCTGCCGAGATAAACGAACGGGTCTGCAAGCTCGCCTTGGTGATGCCCAGCAGCACCGGCTTCGCCGTCGCGAGGCGACCGCCTTCTTTCAGGACCTTTTCGTTCTCGGTATCCAGTTCCGTACGGTCGATCTGCTCGCCCGCGAGGAAGGTGGTGTCACCAGGATCGCCGACCTCGACCTTCTGTAGCATCTGGCGAACGATCACTTCGATATGCTTGTCGTTGATCTTCACGCCCTGCAAACGATAGACCTCCTGGATCTCGTTGATGAGATAGGACGCCAGGGCCTCAATGCCGAGCACGTTGAGGATGTCATGCGGCACGGGGCTGCCATCCATGAGAAGGTCGCCCTTCTGCACGTAATCGCCTTCCTGCACCGAGATATGCTTGCCCTTCGGAATCAGATACTCGACCGGCTCTACGCTGGCATCGTCCGACACGACGACGATGCGGCGCTTGGCCTTGTAATCCTTGCCGAACTCGACGCGACCGGCACTCTCGCTGATGATCGCGTAATCCTTGGGCTTGCGGGCTTCAAACAGTTCCGCGACGCGCGGCAGACCGCCGGTGATGTCACGGGTCTTCGAACTTTCGCGCGGGATGCGGGCCAACACGTCGCCGGCGCGGACATGCGCACCGTTATCGACCGACAGAATGGCGTCGACCGACATGAAGTAGCGTGCCTCGATACCGTTCGGCAGCGTGATGACATTCCCCTTCTCGTCGCGCAGCGTGACGCGCGGACGCAGATCCGCACCACGCGGCTGCTGCTTCCAATCGACCACGACGCGGCTCGAGATACCCGTGGTCTCGTCGACCACTTCGCGCATCGACAGGCCTTCGACCAGGTCGATGTAGTTCACGATGCCTTCTTTTCCGTGATGATCGGCAGCGTGTAGGGGTCCCATTCGGCGAGCTTCTGACCCTTGGTGACCTTCTGACCATGATCCTGGATCAGCTTGGCGCCATAGGGCACGCGGTGACGGGCGCGCTCACGGCCCTGGTCGTCGACCAGGACTATTTCGCAATTGCGGCCCATCACGACTGGGATGCCGTCGCTGTTCATGACGATGTTACGGTTCTTCACCTGCACTTCGCCATTATAGGTCGCTTCAATCGCCGACTGTTCGGCACCGCGCTGCGCCGCACCACCGATGTGGAAGGTACGCATTGTAAGCTGCGTACCCGGTTCACCGATCGACTGCGCCGCGATGACACCGATGGCTTCACCGATGTTGACCGGCGTACCACGCGCAAGGTCGCGGCCATAGCAGGCTGCGCACACGCTGGTCTTGGTATCGCAGGTGAGGACCGAACGGATCTTCACAGTGTCGACGCCCGCGCGCTCGATCTCGTCGGCCATCGGCTCGTCGATGAGCACGCCACGGGCGGCAATGACACGACCCGAGAGCGGATCCTTCACATCCGGCCGCAACCGTACGGCCGAGGATGCGCTCGCTGAGTGCCGCGATGGTTTCACCGCCTTCGATGACCGCCTTCACGGTGAGGCCCGTCGTGGTGCCGCAATCGATCGTGGTGATGATCGCGTCCTGCGCGACGTCGACCAGACGACGCGTGAGGTAACCCGAGTTCGCGGTCTTCAAGGCAGTGTCAGCCAGACCTTTGCGGGCACCGTGGGTCGAGTTGAAGTACTCGAGCACCGAGAGGCCTTCCTTGAAGTTCGCAATGATCGGCGTTTCGATGATTTCACCGGACGGCTTGGCCATCAGGCCGCGCATGCCGGCGAGCTGCTTGATCTGCGCAGCCGAACCACGGGCGCCGGAATGCGCCATCATGAACACCGAGTTGATACCCTTGCCGGTCGATTCCTTGGACATGACTTTCATCATCTCTTCGGCGACCCGCTCGGTGCAGTTCGACCAGACGTCGACGACCTTGTTGTACTTTTCACCCTGAGTGATGAGGCCGTCCTGGTACTGCTGCTCGTATTCCTTGACCTTCTGCTGCGCGTCGGCAACGAGCTTCTTCTTCGCCTCTGGGATGATCATGTCATCCTTGCCGAAGGAGATGCCCGCCTTGCAGGCCTGGGCGAAGCCCATGCCCATGATCCGATCGGCGAAGATCACGGTCTCTTTCTGGCCGCAGTGACGATAGACGGAGTCGATCACGTTGGTGATCTCCTTCTTCGTCAGCACGCGGTTGATCAGCGAGAACGGCAGGTTCGGATGACGCGGCAGAACTTCGGACAGCAGCATGCGGCCCGGCGTCGTCTGGACGAGACGCGTGACCGGCGCACCGGTTTCGTCGACCGTCTTCAAGCGCGCCTTGATCGGCGTGTGCAGCGTGATGACCTTGGCTTCGATCGCGTGCTGGATTTCGCCGATGTTGGACATGACCATGCCCTCGCCCGGCTCACCCTTGCCTTCCATGGTGAGGTAGTAAAGACCAAGGACAATGTCCTGGCTCGGCACGATGATAGGCTTGCCGTTGGCGGGACTGAGGATGTTATTGGTCGACATCATCAGCACGCGCGCTTCAAGCTGCGCTTCCAGCGACAGCGGCACGTGAACCGCCATCTGGTCGCCGTCGAAGTCGGCGTTGAAGGCCGTGCAGACCAGCGGATGCAGCTGGATCGCCTTGCCTTCGATCAGCACCGGCTCGAAAGCCTGGATGCCGAGACGGTGCAGCGTCGGCGCGCGGTTCAGCATCACCGGATGCTCGCGGATGACCTCTTCCAGGATGTCCCAAACCTCGGGACGTTCCTTTTCGACCATGCGCTTGGCGGCCTTGATGGTCGATGCCATGCCGTAGATTTCGAGCTTCGAATAGATGAACGGCTTGAATAGCTCGAGCGCCATCTTTTTCGGCAGGCCGCACTGGTGCAGCTTGAGCTCCGGACCGACGACGATCACGGAGCGGCCCGAATAATCGACGCGCTTGCCGAGGAGGTTCTGACGGAATCGGCCCTGTTTGCCCTTCAGCATGTCGGAGAGCGACTTCAGCGGACGCTTGTTGGCACCCGTAATGACGCGACCACGACGGCCGTTGTCGAACAGGGCGTCGACGGCTTCCTGCAGCATGCGCTTTTCGTTGCGGACGATGATGTCCGGCGCCTTCAATTCGATGAGGCGCTTCAAGCGGTTGTTGCGGTTGATGACGCGACGATAGAGATCGTTGAGATCCGACGTCGCAAAGCGGCCACCGTCGAGGGGAACCAGCGGACGCAGTTCCGGCGGAATGACCGGAATGACGTCCATAATCATCCACTCGGGCTTCGAGCCGGATTCGAGGAACGCATCGACCAGCTTCAGACGCTTCACCAGCTTCTTGCGCTTGGCTTCGGACGAGGTTTCGCGCAGGTCGACCTTCATCGTCTCGCGCTCTTCGGCGAGATCGATGGTCGAGAGCATGCCCTTCAGGGCTTCGGCGCCGATGCCGGCCTGGAACGCGTCTTGGCCATATTCATCCTGGGCGTCCAGATACTGCTCCTCATTGAGCAGCTGATGCTGCTTCAAGGGGGTGAGGCCCGGCTCGATCACGACATAGTTTTCGAAGTAAAGGATGCGCTCGAGATCCTTCAGCGTCATGTCGAGCAGCAGACCGATGCGGCTCGGCAAGGACTTCAGGAACCAGATATGGGCGACCGGGGAGGCCAGCTCGATATGGCCCATGCGCTCGCGCCGGACCTTCGACAGCGTCACTTCCACGCCGCACTTTTCGCAGACGATGCCGCGATACTTCATGCGCTTGTACTTGCCGCACAAGCATTCGTAATCCTTGATCGGACCGAAAATGCGGGCGCAGAACAGACCGTCGCGCTCCGGCTTGAACGTCCGGTAGTTGATTGTTTCCGGTTTCTTGATCTCGCCGAACGACCACGAGCGGATACGCTCCGGGCTCGCGATCGAGATGCGGATATTATCGAAGGTTTGCGGGCCCTGGGGCTGTCCGAAAACGCTCATCAGCTCTTGATTCATCGCCATCTCCTTCCGCTACCCGCCCGACGGGGTGCACCCGTCGGGCATCGGGCAGCTATCCGATTTAGTAATCGTTCTGCGTCAATTCGACATTGAGGCCGAGCGACCGGAGTTCCTTCACGAGAACGTTGAAGCTCTCCGGAATGCCGGACTCGAAATTGTCGTCGCCGCGAACGATGGCTTCGTAGGTCTTGGTACGACCGGAAACGTCGTCGGACTTCACCGTCAGCATTTCCTGCAACGTGTAGGCAGCGCCATAGGCCTCGAGGGCCCAGACTTCCATTTCGCCGAAACGCTGACCGCCGAACTGCGCCTTACCACCCAGCGGCTGCTGGGTGACGAGCGAGTACGGGCCGATCGAACGCGCGTGGATCTTGTCGTCGACCAGATGGTGCAGCTTCAGCATGTAGATGTAGCCCACCGTCACCTTGCGGTCGAAGGTGTCGCCGGTGCGGCCGTCGATCAGCGTCACCTGGCCGGAGCTTTCCAGCCCGGCCTTGGTCAGCATTTCGACGATGTCCTCTTCGCGCGCGCCATCGAATACCGGCGTTGCGATATGGACACCACCGCGCAGATTGCCGGCGAGCTCCATCAGCTGGTCGTCGGGCAGCTCCTTGATCCTCGGCCTTGTAGGTCTTCTCGCCGTAGATGCTTCACCGACTTGCGCAACTCGGCATACTTGCCGTTGATGCGCACCTGGTCGACCATCTCACCGACCTGACGGCCGAGATTGGCGCAGGCCCAGCCCAGATGGGTTTCGAGCACCTGACCGACGTTCATGCGCGAAGGCACGCCCAGCGGGTTGAGCACGACGTCGACCGGAGTGCCGTCTTCCAGGTAAGGCATGTCTTCCTGCGGCAGGATGCGGGAGAACCCCCTTGTTCCCGTGGCGGCCGGCCATCTTGTCGCCCGGCTGCAGCTTGCGCTTCACCGCAACGAACACCTTGACCATCTTCAGCACGCCCGGTGGCAGATCGTCACCGCGGCGCAGCTTGTCGACCTTGTTTTCGAAACGCTTCTCGAGGGCGGTGACGCCCTCGTTGAAGCTGCTTCTTGAGGGCCTCGATCTCGGCCATGCGCTTGTCGTTCTTGATGCCGATCTGGCGCCATTGGCCCGGCGTGAACTCCGAGAGCACCTTATCGGTGATCTTGGTGTCCGGCTTCAGCGTCTTCGGGCCACCGGCCTGCGGGCTTGCCGACCAGCAGTTCCTTCAGGCGGCCATAGATCCGCTCCAGGATGGCGCGTTCGTCGTCGCGGTCTTTGGCAAGACGCTCGATTTCCGCGCGTTCGATCGCAAGCGCGCACGTTCGTCCTTTCGATGCCGCGGCGCGAGAAGATGCGCACTTCGACGATGGTGCCCTGCACGCCCGGGGGCAGACGCAGCGACGTGTCGCGCACGTCGGAGGCCTTTTTCGCCGAAGATGGCGCGCAGCAGCTTTTCTTCCGGCGTCATCGGGCTTTCGCCTTTCGGCGTGACCTTGCCCACCAGAATATCGCCCGGCTGCACTTCGGCGCCGATATAAACGATGCCGGCTTCGTCGAGGTTCTTCAGCGCTTCTTCACCGACGTTCGGAATGTCGCGGGTGATTTCTTCCTGGCCCAGCTTCGTGTCGCGGGCCATCACTTCGAATTCCTCGATGTGGATCGAGGTGAACACGTCGTCCGAGACCATGCGTTCGGAGATCAGGATCGAATCTTCGAAGTTGTAGCCGTTCCACGGCATGAACGCGACGAGCACGTTCTGGCCGAGCGCCAGTTCGCCCAGCTCGGTCGATGGGCCGTCGGCGATGATGTCGCCCGCCTTTGACCATGTCACCCACTTTCACCAGCGGTCGCTGGTTGATGCAGGTGTTCTGGTTGGAGCGCTGGTACTTGATGAGGTTGTAGATATCCACGCCCGGCGAGGTGATCCATGCTTCCGGTGGCGCGGATGACGATACGGGTGGCGTCGACCTGGTCGACCACGCCGGCGCGGCGGGCGCCGATGGCAACGCCGGAATCGCGCGCGACGGTACCTTCCATACCGGTGCCGACGAGCGGCGCTTCGGTGCGGACCAGCGGCACGGCCTGACGCTGCATGTTCGAGCCCATCAGCGCGCGGTTGGCATCGTCATTTTCCAGGAACGGAATGAGCGATGCCGCTACCGACACGAGCTGCTTGGGCGACACGTCGATGAAATCGATGTCTTCGCGGCGGGCCATCATGAAATCCCCGCCTTGACGGCAGGAGATCAGATCGTCGACCAGCTCCGCCTTGGCATCGAGCTGCGCGTTGGCCTGGGCGATGGTGTACTTGCCCTCCTCCATCGCCGAGAGATAGATCACCTCGTCGGTGACGCTGCCCTTTTCGACGCGGCGATACGGGCTCTCGATGAAGCCGTACTGGTTGACGCGGGCGAAGGTCGCCAATGAGTTGATGAGACCGATATTCGGACCTTCCGGCGTTTCGATCGGGCAGATGCGGCCGTAATGGGTCGGATGCACGTCGCGCACTTCGAAACCGGCGCGCTCACGGGTGAGACCACCCGGCCCAAGCGCCGACAGGCGGCGCTTGTGGGTGATTTCCGAGAGCGGGTTGGTCTGGTCCATGAACTGGCTGAGCTGCGACGAGCCGAAGAACTCGCGCACCGCGGCCGCCGCCGGCTTCGCGTTGATCAGGTCATGCGGCATGACCGTGTCGATCTCGACCGAACTCATGCGTTCGCGGATCGCGCGTTCCATGCGCAGCAGGCCAAGGCGATACTGGTTCTCCAGCAATTCGCCGACCGAGCGGACGCGGCGGTTGCCGAGATGGTCGATATCGTCGATTTCGCCACGACCGTCCTTCAGGTCATGCATGACCGAGAGGATGGCGAGGATATCTTCCTTGCGGAGCACGCGCACCTGATCGTCGGCGCCCTGGATCCGAAATATCGGCGCAGCTTCAGACGGGCGTTCATTTTCACGCGGCCGACAGAGGGGTCATAGCGCTCGAGATCGAAGAACAGGCCGCGGAACAGGGCTTCCGCCGTATCCAGGGTGGGCGGCTCGCCAGGGCGCATGACGCGGTAGATGTCAATGAGCGCTTCTTCGCGGCTCGAATTCTTGTCGGCCTTGAGGGTGTTGCGGATATACGGGCCGACATTGACGTGGTCGATCGCGAGCACCGGCATTTCCTTGATGTCGAATCTTCGAGCGGCTTGAGCAGCGCCTGGCTGATCTCGTCACCGGCTTCGATCAGGATCTCGCCCGTCTCTTCATTGACGACATCAAGGGCCGAGAAGCGGCCGATGATCTCTTCCGGGGTCACCAGCGCGTCCTTGAGGCCCGCTTCCTGCAGCTTCTTGGCAAGGCGCGGTGTCATCTTGGTGCCGACTTCAGCGACGACCTTGCCGGTCTTCGCATCAACCAGATCGGCGGTCAGCTTGATGCCCTTGGTGCGCTCGGCGTCGAACGGCGTGGTCCAGCCCTTCTTGGTCTTGGCGAACACGACCTGCTTGTAGAAGAATGCCAGCACTTCCTCGGTCGACATGCCGCCGAAGCGAGTCGTCCTCGGAGAGCGTCTCGCCCTTCTTCAGCTTGGCTTCGCTGTTCTTGTTCCACAGCGCCAGCAACAGCGTCGTCGCCGGCAGCTTGCGGCGGCGATCGATGCGCACATAAACGAGATCCTTGGCATCGAATTCAAAATCGAGCCACGAGCCACGATACGGGATGACGCGCGCGGCGAAGAGATACTTCCCGCTGCTATGCGTCTTGCCCTTGTCGTGGTCGAAGAACACGCCAGGCGAACGGTGCATCTGGCTGACGACGACACGCTCGGTGCCGGCAACGACGAAGGTGCCGCTATGCGTCATGAGCGGCATATCGCCCATGTACACATCCTGCTCCTTGATGTCGCGGATTGAGCGGGCGCCCGGTGTCTTCATCCAGATCCAAACGACGAGACGCAGCGTCACCTTGAGCGGCGCGGCGAAAGTCATCCCGCGCTGCTGGCATTCCTCGACGTCGTATTTCGGCTCTTCCAGTTCGTAGCGAACGAACTGCAGCTCCGCCTTCTCGGAGAAATCGCGGATCGGGAAGACCGACCGGAATACTTCTTGAAGGCCGGAATTCTGACGCTTCTCCGCAATCACGCCAACCTGCAGGAACTGGTCGTAGGAGCTTTTCTGCACCTCGATCAGGTTCGGCATGGTGGTGACCTCGGCGATACGGCCAAAGGTCTTGCGGATGCGCTTGCGGCCGGTGAACGACTTCGACATTGACATCCCTCGTCTCAAACTGTGGGGCTAGCGATCAGCGGAAATCCGATGCTCGCTTAAAACTCTTGCCGCCTGTCCGGTAGTCCGGACCTTTCGCCGATCGATCCAAATTATCGATCCCTTGGCACGGCGACGGCCGCCGCTGCGATGGCTATTGCCGGGCTTCAAATCCGGCGGACGTCCATCGCAAAACGTCCAAAATCGCCTTATCTCTGGAGGCGCGGAAGCGCCGAGCCTTGCGGCCGGCGCTCCCCCACCCCAGAAATCGGCGTCGAAGCTTACTTCAGCTCGACCTTGGCGCCGGCAGCTTCGAGCTTCTTCTTCAGCTCTTCGGCTTCCGCCTTGCCAACGCCTTCCTTCACGGCCTTCGGCGCGCCTTCGACCAGGTCCTTGGCTTCTTTCAAGCCAAGACCCGTGATCGCGCGCACTTCCTTGATCGCGTTGATCTTGTTGGCGCCACCATCGACGAGGATGACGTTGAATTCGGTCTTTTCCTCGACGGCCGCGGCGGGAGCCGCAGCAGCGGCAGCGGCGGGGGCCGCAGCCGACACGCCCCAAGCTTCTTCAAGCTTCTTCGAAAGCTCGGCGGCTTCCATGACGGTGAGCTTCGAGAGCTCGTCAACCAGCTTCTGCAAATCAGCCATTTTATTCTCCTAGGCTTTAGTCTTGTTGGGTTCGAACTTCAGTTATTGGGTCTCAAGATCGGCCTATCAGGCCTCACCCTTCCGGGCATAAGCGCCAAGCACGCGCGCCAGCTGACCAGCAGGCGCCTGCACGACCGTGGCCACACGCGTGGCCGGAGTCTGCAGGAGAGCGATAAGCTTCGAGCGGAGCTCATCGAGCGACGGCAGGAGGCCAGGGCCTGATCCCGTCGGCGTTCAACGTCTGGGTGCCCATCGAGCCCCCGACGATGCTGAGCTTCTCGTTGCTTTTGGCGTACAGCACGGCAACCTTTGCGGCCGCGATCGGATCCGCCGAATAGGCGATGGCCGTCGGGCCCTTGAGGAACTGCCCCAGGTCTTCGTGCTTGGTACCCTTCAGAGCGAGCTGTGCTAGCCGATTCTTGGCGACTTTAAAGCCGGCTCCGGCCGCCCGCATCTTGCGACGCAGGTCAGACACTTCGGCAACGCTCAAACCGTTCTGCTGGGTAACTACCACCAGATTTGCGGCGTTGAGTGTTTCCTGGAGTTCCGTGACCAGCTTCTCTTTGCCAGATCGGTCCACGTTTCGTCTCCGATACTAATGACCCCATGTTCCAAGTGTGGAGCGCGGGACCGGTTACAATTGGACCTTCCGACCCATCTCTGCCGTCCCCGAAGGGATAGCGCCCAAGACAGAACCGAAAGCTCCGGTTGACCTGTCCCAGAAGTTCGCCCCGAACAGACATATGCCAACAGGCACATGCCGAAATTCGGTTCACCTCTGTCTATTGCAGGCGAAAGGCGGAACGACCTTCCATTAGTCTCCAACGCCAAGGAGACCTGCAGTCTCGGACAGGGAAATGGATGATTTCTCATCCACCCTTCGACGGCCTCCCGGACAAATCCGGAAAGCCGTCAAAACTCTTCAATCAATCAGCCGCCACCAAAACGGCGACGTCGAGCTTCATGCCCGGCCCCATGGTCGAGGCCAGCGATACCTTCTTAATGTAAGTACCCTTGGCACCCGCGGGCTTGGCCTTGTTGATGGCGCTGACGAACGCCTTCACGTTGGCAACCAGGTCGGCTTCCGAGAAGCTGACCTTGCCGACGCCGGCATGGACGAGACCGGCCTTCTCGGCGCGGAACTCGACCTGACCGCCCTTGGCGGCCTTCACGGCTTCGGCGACGTCGTTGGTGACGGTGCCAAGCTTCGGGTTCGGCATCAGGCCACGGGGGCCCAGCACCTTACCAAGCTTGCCGACGGTCACCATCATGTCCGGCGTTGCGATGACGCGGTCGAAATCCATCTTGCCGGCCTGAACCATCTCGGCGAGATCGTCGGCACCGACGATGTCGGCACCGGCCTTCTTCGCGGCTTCGGCCTTGTCACCCTTGGCGAACACGGCGACGCGGACGGTCTTGCCGGTACCGTGCGGCAGCGAAACCACGCCACGCACGTTCTGATCGGCATGCTTCGGATCGATGCCGAGGTTCATGGCGATCTCGACGGTTTCGTCGAACTTCGTCTTGGCACGCGACTTCAGTTCCTTCACCGCATCCTGCAGCGAATAGAACTTGGTGCGATCGATGCCTTCATAGGCCTTTTTAATGCGCTTGCCGGTCATGATTATTCCTCCACAACCTGCAGGCCCATCGAACGGGCCGAACCGCGGATCATTTCCGCTGCCGCTTCGATGTCATGCGCGTTGAGATCGGCCATCTTCTGCTTGGCGATCTCGCGGCACTGGGTCATCGTCACCTTGCCGACGAACCCGCGACCGGTGGTCTGCGAGCCCTTGTCGATCTTCGCCGCCTTCTTCAGGAAGTAGCTGGCCGGCGGTGTCTTGGTGACGAAGCTGAACGAACGGTCGCTGAACGCGGTGATGACCACCGGGATCGGCATGCCCGCTTCCAATTGCTGGGTCGCCGCGTTGAATTCCTTGCAGAACTGCATGATGTTCAAGCCGCGCTGACCAAGTGCAGGACCGACGGGCGGCGAGGGATTCGCCTTACCGGCCGGGATCTGCAGCTTAATGTAGCCTTCGATCTTCTTTGCCATGATGAAACCTCGTTATGAAGCCTTTACCCGGCTTCCTGGGGTTTTGTGGTCCGGCCCTGGCTGGCCTCCCACACTCTCATTCCGGCGAAACCGTCACCGGGCGGATAGACAGGCGAAGGGGCCGTTAGACCTTCTCGACCTGCGAATACTCAAGCTCAACCGGTGTCGCGCGACCGAAGATGGACACGGCCACTTTCAGGCGGCCCTTCTCTTCGTCGACTTCCTCGACATGGCCGGTGAAGGAGGTGAACGGACCGTCATTGACACGGACCTGCTCGCCCACTTCGAAAATAACTGCGCGCTTGGGACGCTCGATCCCTTCCTGCACCTGGTGCAGGATACGCTGCGCTTCGGCTTCCGAGATCGGGCTCGGCTTGCCTTTGCCACCGAGGAAACCTGTCACCTTCGGCGTGTTCATGATCAAGTGCCAGGACTCGTCGGTAAGCTCCATGCGCACCAGGACATAACCCGGGAAGAACTTGCGCTCGGCATTCACCTTCGACCCGCGGCGGACTTCGACCACTTCTTCGGTCGGCACCAACACGTCGGTCAGCAATTCTTCCATACCCTTTTGCTTGGCCTGATCGCGAATTGACTCAGCGATCTTGCGCTCAAAGCCGGAATAGACATGGACCACGTACCAACGATGCGCCATTGCGCTTAGCTCCCCAGACCCAAAACGGCGGTGATGCCCCAACCCAGGACGGCGTCGACCGCAAGGAAGAAAACAGAGGCAACCGCCACCATCACAAAGACCATCGAGGTCGTGATGGTCGTCTCCTTGCGGCTCGGCCAGGTGACTTTCGACACCTCTTGCCGGACCTGCCGGAGAAACTCGATCGGACTTGTTTTCGCCATCGTTCCGGAACCTGAAATCAGCTTCAAATAAACTCTGTACTCTTAACTCTGTCGGCCATTCGCCTGCTCTGCAGGAGAAAGGCTGGCAGGGGCAGCAGGGATCGAACCCGCAACCTTCGGTTTTGGAGACCGACGCTCTACCAGTTGAGCTATGCCCCTAACATCTCCTCAACTACCGGTCCCACCCTGTAACGCCGATCCGGCGACTGCATTTCGCAGCCGCCGGAGCAGCATTTCCGGGCCATTCCGGCAGCGGCTTTCGCCGCCAACCTTCAGCCTTACTCGACGATCTTGGCGACGACGCCGGCGCCGACGGTACGACCGCCTTCGCGGATGGCGAAGCGCAGACCTTCATCCATGGCGATCGGGGCGATCAGGTTGACCACCATCGAGATGTTGTCGCCGGGCATCACCATTTCGGTGCCTTCCGGCAACTCCACCGTGCCCGTCACGTCCGTCGTGCGGAAGTAGAACTGCGGGCGATAGTTGGAGAAGAACGGCGTGTGACGGCCACCCTCTTCCTTGGTCAGAATGTAGGCTTCCGCCTTGAACTTGGTGTGCGGGGTGATCGAACCCGGCTTGGCCAAGCACTGACCGCGCTCGACGTCTTCACGCTTGGTGCCGCGCAGCAGCGCACCGATATTGTCGCCAGCTTCGCCGCTGTCCAGCAGCTTGCGGAACATTTCAACGCCGGTCACGGTCGTCTTCACCGTCGGCTTCAGGCCGACGATCTCGACTTCCTCGCCAACCTTCACGATGCCGCGCTCGACGCGACCCGTGACCACCGTGCCGCGACCGAGATCGAGAACACGTCTTCGATCGGCATCAGGAACGGACGATCCTTCGGACGCTCCGGCTGCGGGATGAATTCATCGACCGCCGCCATCAGCTTCAGCACCGCGTCATGGCCGAGCTCCGGCTGCTTGCCTTCCAGGGCGCACAGCGCCGAACCACGGATGATCGGAATGGTGTCGCCCGGGGAATTCATACTTCGACAGCAACTCGCGGACTTCCAGCTCGACGAGATCGAGGAGCTCCGGGATCGTCCACCATGTCGCACTTGTTCATGAACACCACCAGCGCCGGCACGCCGACCTGGCGGGC
Organism: Rhodospirillaceae bacterium; assembly: GCA_016712715.1. Taxonomy (NCBI): domain Bacteria; kingdom Pseudomonadati; phylum Pseudomonadota; class Alphaproteobacteria; order Rhodospirillales; family Rhodospirillaceae; species Rhodospirillaceae bacterium. Next base: position 295,702 of record JADJQM010000001.1, on the reverse strand, counting down.
CAGGAGGATGTGCTCGCGGGTCTGCGGCATCGGGCCGTCGGTGGCCGAAACCACCAGGATCGCGCCGTCCATCTGTGCGCACCCGTGATCATGTTCTTCACATAATCGGCATGGCCCGGGCAATCGACATGGGCGTAGTGGCGGTTCTTCGTCTCGTACTCAACGTGGGCCGTCGAGATCGTGATGCCACGCGCCCGCTCTTCCGGCGCCTTATCGATCTGGTCATACGCCGTAAACGTCGCTCCACCAGACTCCGCCAATACCTTCGTGATCGCCGCCGTCAGCGACGTCTTGCCGTGGTCAACGTGGCCGATCGTGCCAACGTTGCAATGCGGCTTGTTGCGCTCAAATTTAGCCTTCGCCATGTCCGTGCAATCCTAGACCAGATTGAAATCGTTTCTTTAACCACTTTGCCGTAAACCAGTCACCGGACCGATCCACTGCGAAACTCCCACATCGAGCGATTGGAGCGGGTGACGGGAATCGAACCCGCGTAGCCAGCTTGGAAGGCTGGAGCTCTACCATTGAGCTACACCCGCCCGCTCACTCGCGAGCCAACACTCGCCAACACCTCAGCAACCTCGCGCCACCACCCACATAAGCACATGCCATTACTGGCAAAATGCCCAAGGGGGAGCTTGGTGGAAGGGGTAGGATTCGAACCTACGTAGGCCGAAGCCAACGGGTTTACAGCCCGTCCCCTTTAGCCACTCGGGCACCCTTCCATCGCGCTCGACTCCGCTCAGCGGAGACGCGGACTTATGAGCATTTAACCAACCGTGTCAACTTGAAATCACAGCAAAAACTCCCGTTCGCGCCGATTTCGATTCCGGCCCGAGGGGAGTTAGGGTAAAGCTCTTCTGTCATCCAGATCATAGAGTCCGACATGCCCCCGCGCAAGCCGCCAAAGACCCCAAAATCCGCTCAAGATAAGCCCGAAGGACGCCGCGCCGGCCATTTCGCCGGAGGTGGCGCGCGCCATGGCCGGAATCGTGACGATCAGGCCCGTCGCAACGAAACTAAATTACCCTTGGATTCTCCGGCAAACGTCGCGGGCGGACCGGGCGGATATTGGATTTTTGGCCATCACGCGGTGGAAGAGGCACTTAAGAACCCGAAGCGGCGAATTCACCGCCTGATCGCCGCCGGCGACGCTGGTGCGGCGTTAGGACGCGGCGCCCAGCAACCTGCGATCGAGGCCGTGGAACGCGACACGATCGACAAGCTGGTCGGCCGAGATGTTGTCCACCAGGGCATCGCTGCCAGGGTTTCGCCTTTGCCCGAGACCTATATCGACGAGATCTGCGACCTGGCCCGCGACCGCGAGAATGCCAGTGTCGTCATTCTTGACCAGGTCACCGACCCCCACAATGTCGGCGCCATCCTGCGCTCGGCGGCAGCCTTTGGCGCCATCGCCATCATCCTGACCGAGCGCCATGCCGCGCCCGAAAGCGGGATCCTGGCCAAATCGGCGTCAGGCGCCCTGGAACATGTACCACTGGTGCGCGTTACCAACCTTGTGCGTGCCATGGAGGAACTGAAAACAGCCGGCTTCTGGTGCATCGGTTTGGCGGCGGAAGCAAAACAGACGCTCTCCAGTGTCAAATCGGGCGGCCGCGTTGCCTTGTGCCTCGGAGCGGAAGGCGCCGGATTGCGGCGCCTGACTCGTGAGAATTGCGACCTTCTTGTGCGCCTGCCAACATCGGGGCCGATCGATCACCTCAATGTGTCGAACGCCGCCGCGATTTCGCTCTATGAATTGGCGCGATGATGGTTGCGGAAAGTTGATCAAGGAACTGGAATGAAAGCATATCTGCTCCTCGCCGTGATGATGGCGATGACCGTGTCAGGCACGGCCCTGGCGCAAACCGCGCCCGATTTCCGGACGGCCTATTTCAATCGCCTCGATCAGAAGAAGTCCGGCGGTTTCACGTTGCAGGATCTGCAGCGCATCTCGGCCAAGGAATTCAAGCGGATTGACGAAAACCGCGATGGCGGCCTGTCGCTTGAGGAGTATCTCTTCGGCATCCCCTCTTCCCGCCAGGACGCCATCGACTTCTTCTCGGCCCGCTTCCAGCGCTCCGACTACAACGGTGACGGCAAGGTCGATTTCAACGAAGATCAGGCCTATTGCTTCGACTTGGTATCGCTTGCCGACAGCAACAAAGACGGCATCGTCAGCAAGGACGAGTTTCTTGCAGCCATGGCTCAGTAGTCCGCATCAACGCGCCGCAGCGCACCAATCCCCCGCCCCCTTGAACGATGGACTTCGGGATATTATATCTGGTTGCGAGTTATTCTGACTTGCAGTCGCACAAATAATCCTGTCGCTCGGGGACCCCAATGACGAAATTCCGCCCGCTCACCTTATCGCGCCGCCAATTTGCCGCGGCCTCCTTGGCCGCCATGGCCATGCCGATTGTCCGCCGAGCCACGGCGGCTTCCGGCGAGGTGAACATCTATAGCGCCCGGCACTATCCGGCGGACGAGACGCTCTACGGCCTGTTCACCCAGGAGACCGGCATCAAGATCAACATCATCCAAGGCACCGCCGAGGAGCTGATGGAGCGCGTGAAACTCGAGGGCGAAAGCTCGCCCGCCGATGTCTTCGTCACGGTCGATGCCGGCAATCTTTGGCGCGCCCAACAGGCAGGTGTCTTCCAACCGACCAAGTCCTCCCTGTTGTCCGAGAAGATCCCGGCCAGCTTCCAGGAACCGGAAGGTCACTGGTTCGGCTTCTCGACCCGCGCCCGGGTCGTCGTCTACGACAAGACCAAGGTGAAGCCGGAAGACCTCAGCACCTATGAGGACCTCGCCGATCCGAAATGGCAGGGACGGATCCTGATCCGCTCCTCCAACAATATCTACAACCAGTCCCTTCTCGCCTCGATCATCGAGCATGATGGCCCTGAGAAGGCCGAGGCCTGGGCGAAGGGCCTCGTTGCCAACTTCGCGCGCAAGCCTGAGGGCGGCGACACCGACCAGATCAAGGCGCTGATCGCCGGCGAGGGCGACATCGCTATCAGCAATACCTATTATTTCGCGCGCATGCTCGCCAGCAAGGACGAGGCGGTGAAGAAGAGCCTGGAAAACCTGGCCGTCTTCTTCCCGAACCAGCAGGACCGCGGGACCCATGTCAACGTCTCGGGCGCCGGCGTCGCCGCCCATGCGCCCAACCGCGACAACGCCCTGGCCTATCTGGAATTCATGGCGAAACCGGCCGCCCAGGAGATCTTCTCCGGCGCCAATTTCGAGTATCCGGTCGTGGCCGGCTCCAAGGTGTCGGAGATCGTCGCCGCCTGGGGAGATTTTAAGCTCGATGAGATCAACGTGTCCGCCTTGGGCCGCAACAATCCGCAGGCCGTCATGATCATGGATCGCGCCGGCTGGCGCTGAACAACGCCGCTACAATGAAAAACGCCGCCGGCTGTGCCGGCGGCGTTTTCAATTTGCGATCCGATCGCGCGGCGGCGTCAGACGGTGATGTCGAGGCGACGATCGCTGGTGCTGCTCACCGAACTGCGTTCGGAGCTCTCTTCCACCACTTCGGTCTTCTTCAAATCAGCTTCTTCGGCAACGCGGTTATTTTGACGCTGCACGGCACTCGTGCCCGCAGCCTGACCGCTCTGCTGAACGCCGGCAAATCTGGCCGCTTCAACACCGGCGGCTACGGACCCGATTTGGGTGATGCTCATCGCACACCCTCCTGGCAAAGTTTCAGTTGATGATAAGATTGGGCCTTCGGGGCAGAAGCGCAAGAGATATCGTTTACGAATTTAATCGAAGTTTAAGTAATTTCCTTTCTCTGCCACAGATCGCACCGCCTCGACGGTCACGCGCGCAAAGCGCTATGGTGGCACCAGCCAATTCATCCGATGCCTTGCCTTGGGAATCGAATCCATGTCGCTGACCCATACCAACCCCTTGAACGCCCTCCCGGAAGAATCCCGCGCTGCCTTCTGGCGCGACGGATTCCTGGTGGTCGAGCAAGCCCTGAGCAAGGCCGAGCTAACCAGCCTGCAGGCCGAGTTCGATACCTGGGTGGCCCAAAGCCGGTCCCACGAAAAACCCTGGGGCGAGATTGTTGATGGCAGGCCCAGATTCGATCTGGAGCCCGGTCACACCGCCGACCGCCCAGCCTTGCGCCGCGTGAATTCGCCCACCGAGATATCCGCGACCTATGACCGGGTCATGTCGGAAAGCCGCATCCCCGCCCTCGTCGCCGACCTCATCGGCCCGAACGTCAAATTCCATCACGCCAAGATCAACTCGAAACTGCCCGGTGCCGCCACCCAGGTGAAATGGCACCAGGATTTCCCCTTCACGCCTCACAGCAACGACGACCTCATCACCGCCCTGATCTTCGTCGATGACGTGACCCCCGAGAACGGCCCGCTGAAGGTCCTGCCCGGATCGCACCAGGGGCCGCTCTACGAACTGTGGCACGAGGGACGGTTCACCGGCGCCGTTGATCCTGGCACGGAGACCGAGAATGCTGGCCCGCGCAAAGCAGTGCACGGGACCCGCCGGCAGCGTCTGCCTCATGCATACCCGCTTGCTGCACGGGTCGGCGCCCAACCGGTCGCAACAGGCGCGCACGCTGTTCATCTGCGTCTATTCCGCCGAGGATGCGATACCCCTCTCGCCCAACCCGCTGCCCAGCGTCCATGAAGGCCGCATCGTGCAAGGCGTGCGCACCGGCCGGGTGCGGTGCGTTGCCAACGAACTGCGCCTGCCGCAATTGCCCAAGACAGCCTCCTTCTTCAACCAGCAAGCCGCCACATATGATGGTTGAACACGGATCACCAGGCCGAGGCCACTTATGAGTACTCTTGTCAGCGACGACTTCCTGCGCCGCATCCTGACTGAAACCCGGATCATCGCCCTGGTCGGCGCCAGTCCAAAGCCGGACCGGCCGAGCCATGGCGTCATGCGTTTTCTGCAGCGGCATGGATACCGGGTCATTCCAGTCAATCCCGGTCTTGAAGGACAGACGCTCAACGGCGAGCGCGTCTATGCGCGCGTGACTGACATCCCCGAGGCGAAGTCCGGCCAGATCGACATGGTCGACATCTTCCGCAATTCCGAGAATGCCCTGGAACCGAGCCGCGAGGCGATTGCGGTCGGCGCGAAGACGGTGTGGATGCAGCTTGACGTCATCAACGAAACAGCCGCTGCAGAAGCGCGCGCCGCGGGCCTCAACGTCGTCATGGATCACTGCCCCGCAATCGATATCCCGCGCCTCCGCATCGCGCCGCGGGCTTAGACAACAACGATAAGATTGGGTTCCTTGCCGCAATCCTTGGCGCTGGTCGCCAATTACGTTATTGTCGGCCCATTCGGGGATGAGTTCTGAGGGAAGTTAATGACGCGGGTAACAAGTACCGCCAGCGCCGCCGAGCGGCCGTCGGACATTGAGCTTGGCTGGCTTTCGAAGGGGCTGAAGCAGCCCGGCGGCAAATTACCGCTGTTCGATGAGTGGGGTCAGAAGATCAACGAGCGCACCATCCGCGCCTGCATCGACCATGGTTGGGCGGAACCCTGGTTCACCAACCCGTTGAAACCGGACTGGCTGGTCTGCAAGCTGACCGATGCAGGCCGCCGCGCCATCGAAACCAAGAATCACTGACTGCTAGATCGCGAAACTCGACCGCAGCAATTCGAGATGCAGCGGATCATCTAAGCGATTGAACAGACTCCGCTGCGAGCTGGCTGGCCGAACTCGGTCCCGTCGATGGGGGGATGCATGGCCAGGCGACGTGGCTTATCGCCGTTTTCCTCTTCCTCGCGGGCGACCGGCAATGCTGCAAGCGTCACCAGCATGAGCGGCGACAGCAGGCTGCCGACCTTGCCGAAACCGCCTGACGATCCACCAGGCACCGGCGCGTTCTCCAGGGATGCTGTCCGGACGGCCATCGCATAGGCGGCGTTCGGACTGGCCGGCAAGGCAGTGCCGGCATCCGCCACGATCGTCGCTGGGGCTGTGTTGCCCTCAAAGGCCGCATAGGCCTCCATATCCGCATTCATGGTGGCGGCGAACTTGTCGTAGATCTCGGAAACGGTTTTGGCTCGGCCACTTTCGTCATAGAAAACATTCTTGTTCGCCGCCGCGGCCTTCGGGAACAGGCTGGCGCCCGTCTTCTCCGGGCTCTCGGCGACATTGCGCATGAATTTGATGGCGCCGCTGATTCCGAGGAAATGGGCGAAGTAGAGATCCGTGCCGGTGATGTCGCGACCCAGCTTCTCGCTGAGCTTGGCCTTGTTGTCGGCGGCATGCTCCGCCGCCATGGCCGCCGCAAAGGTCGGGTCGCGGCGCAGGTCGAGAATGTCCTGCCGTGTCGCTGCGTCCGCGACGGTGAAATGCCCGTCCGAACGCCGGGTGATCTTGTCGGCAAGGTCCCCCTGTCCGTATTCGGCGCCATGGTTCTTCACCACGCCCAGCCAGGTCTGCTCGACGAACTGATAGAGCCCGGCGGCGGATGATGTCTTGGCCTGGGCACTCGGATTGAAGCTGCTCTCCCGGTTGGCCTGCGCCATCAGATAGGAAAACTCGATGCCGGTTGACAGGCTGGCTTGGCGGATCCCGGAAAGCACATCCGACCTGACCGACAGGTCCTGGCCGGCGCCACTGGTGACAGTCACGAACGGCGTCATCGCGGGCATCTCCCATGGCAAAGGGGAAGTCGCGCGGCATGTGCGGGGCGGAAAAGCGCATCAGACGCCACCGCCGCGGCAATTTTTGCCGGTCCTTCGACCCTAATGTGGTTCCGTGAAGCCATCAAAGCGCTGCTTTCCGCCAGATTCAGCCAAGTTCACGCTGGTATCAGCAATCGGCATGCCACTCACTGCCATAGGAATGGCGCCCTCTAAGATGCGGTCACTGGCAACTAGGTTGTCCCCACACGACCGAAAAGGGTAACATCCTCACCCGCCGTGAACTTTTTGCTCAGGGGCGCCGTGAATCCATTGGATTTCCATCGCGTAGTCTTCGAAAGCGTGGATATCGGCATCTACATGACGGCGCATGGCGGTCGGCTCCTGACCGTCAACAATGCCCTCGCCCATATGATGGGTTTCCGATCAGCTGAGGAAATGCTGGCACAGGTGGCTGAGAACGCCGCCCATCTTTACGCCGACCCATTGCAGCGCGGCCGATTGCTGCAGCAGGTCGCCCGGACAGGGCATCTTGCCAACGAAGTGAGCGAGATGGTGCGCCCCGACGGCGGCCGGTTGTGGATCTCTGAATCCGCATCGATGCATGCCGCCGGCGCGGACCAGGCTGTCTTGATCGGCACCGTCATCGACATCACCGCTCTCGTGCAATCGCAACAGGCCCTCCGGTCGGCGGAGGAACGCTATCGCAGCCTGTTCGAAAACGCGCTCGACGGTACCTATATCACCAGCCTCTCCGGCCGCATGATCAGTGCCAACCAGGCGCTGGCCAAGATCAACGGCTACGACACGCCCGAGGAACTGATCCGAGCCGTCAACGACATCGCCATCGAATGGTATGTCGATCCCAAGCGGCGCGCCGAGTTCGCCTCGGTCGTCGAACGGGACGGCAGTGTGCGCAACTTCGAATCCGAGATCTTTCGGCACAAGACGCGGGAGCGAATCTGGATATCCGAAAATGCGCGCCTGGTCCGCGATGCGCAGGGCAGGCCGCAGCATTATGAAGGTACGGTCGAGGACATCACCGAGCGCAAGGGTTTTGAACGCCAGCTAATGCTGGCGCGGCGCGAGGCGGAGACTTCCAACCGCGCCAAGACCGAGTTTCTGGCCAGCATGAGCCATGAACTGCGTACGCCGCTCAATGCGATCATGGGCTTTTCGGAATTGATCGAGCTGATGACCCGCGACGCTCCGGAGAATGCGCGGGTCAATGAATATGCCAGCGACATTCACTCAAGCGCCCATATCCTGTTCCGCTTGATCGAGGAAATTCTCGACTATTCGAAACTCGAATCCGGCAAGGCGCATATCGACGAGAACGAGGTCAATCTTGGCGAGATCATCACCCAGTGCACCACAATGGTCTCGGCCCGCGCGCGCAAGGGCCAGATCGACATCGACGTGACACTCGCCCCCGACCTGCCGATGATACGCGGCGACTACCGGCGCATTCTCCAGATTGTCCTCAACCTGCTCACCAACGCCGTCAAATTCACGCCGCCGGGCGGCGCCATCACGGTCAAGGCAGCTCAGGAATCCGACGGCGCCACCTGTCTCACCGTGGCCGATACGGGCATCGGCATTCCGGCCAAGGACATCGAACGGGTGTTTGAGCCCTTCGTGCAGGTCAACCGCTCTGCCTTTCACCAGCAGGAGGGCACCGGACTGGGACTGGCGATCTGCCGGAACCTGATCGAACTGCACCAGGGGCGAATCGACATCTTCAGCCGACCGGGCGAGGGCACCGAGGTCCGCGTCACACTTCCGGCGGCGCGGGCGATCCGCAAGGCGGGGACCGGCGACAGAACGGCGGACTCCCGCAGGAGTTCACCGCTCCACCGCTGAAACCGATCTCAATTTTTAAGAGATTAACGCGCGCTCCATGGTCCGGCGTAGGGATGCAACGTGCCGGTGCAATATCCGACATTGGTAATCATGCCATTGCCGCTGCAATTGGTGTCGAAGATACGGCTCTCGGCGCATGCAGCGAGGAGCAGCAGCGAGGCAACAATAATAAGTTGAGTATGTCTAATCATCTGGACCTCCCAAAAGACGACCGAACGAGCACCAAGGCAAACGGTTTGCCCTGGCCCTTCTTCAGTCAAGAACACAGGCAACAACGTCAGTTAGTGTGGAAAGGTTGCGTAGTAGATGAAATAGATCGTATAGCATGGTAAATTAAAGATATTTATTGGCAGGACGGCGCACAACAGGCCTGAATGACGCAGCACCTTCTTGGGAAGCCGTAGCGTCAACGGGCATAGAGCGGCGATGGCGAGATGACCGAGATCGATACCGAACAGCCGTTTGATATTCCCGAACCGCGCCTGCGGTCACTTTACGATTACTGGCACAGCAAGATGCACGGCTCAGCCCTGCCGGCGCGCACCGATATCGATCCACTCGAAATGAAGGAATGGCTCGGGAACCTGATGCTGATCGAGTTCCATGGCGATGTGTCGAGCTACCAGATCCGCCTCGACGGCACCAATCTCGAGCATTATTACGGCACCCGCCGCACGGGTTTCGGCGTCGAGAAGCTGACCTCCGAAGAAGAGCGCCACCTGCTCATGGAGCAATACAGCGCCGTGCTCGATGCCAAGCGGCCGGCCTATTACGAAGCCGAGTTCACCAACAGCGACGGTGTCTATTCCCGCCAGGCAAAACTCATCCTGCCCCTATCCGCTGATAAGGAGAAAGTCGACATGGTGCTGGTCCGAATCTATTTCCGGCCGACGGACCAGGCTGAGGCTTTCTAGAAGCAGCGCCGCCGTCACCCGCGCACGATATAGTCCCGCAGCGATTCCGCTTCGCGCTCGGCATCTTCGACGCGCCGCTTGACCACGTCGCCGATCGAAATCATGCCGATAATGCGGCCGTTGCTGCGCACCGGCAGATGCCTGAACCTGCGCTGCGTCATCATGGCCATGGTACTCGCCACCGAATCCTCCGGCGCGCAGCACACGACGGTCTTGGTCATCATGGAACTCACCGGGCGGCTGAGGACAGCGGCGCCCTCTCGTGCGATCTGACGCACGATGTCGCGCTCCGACACGATGCCGATCATCTCGCCACCGGACTCCAGCACCGGCACCGCGCCGATATTCTCTCGGGTCAGGACATTTGCCACGTCACCGAGGCTGTCGGTTTCCTTCACCGATATCAGCCTGTCGGGCTTTTCCTTGAGGATGCTCGCAACGGTCATCGCAGCCACCTCTTTCTGCGGCTGATATGTCAGCCATCAGGAAATAGCGTAGCGTGGATTTTGGCTAACGCAATGCTTTTGCCGTGTGGCGGTCACGGCACCGACCGGAATCCCAGCGCAGTGGGACTATTTCAGGAATTGCTCACCGCGCGGTCCGCCCGTCCAGGCGCATCGCCGTCGGGATCGTCTTCCTCATCCGCTTCCTCGGCGGCTTCGTCGTCATCGTCATCGTCATCGTCATCGTCGTCATCATCGTCGTCGTCGTCGTCGCCATCGTCGTCGTCATCTTCGTCGTCGATGGCAACAATTTCTTCCGCAGGTGCGAAGGCGGCCGCGGCTGCTTCCTCCTCGACACGCGCCAGCAGCTCGGCCTCATAATCATCGTCCGCGACAGCGCCTCTTCGCCGGCCACCTTGGCCGGGGCGCCCTCTTCGTCGCTCTCCAGCTCCGGCTCGCCCCGCAACTCGATGGCTGCCGCCGCCTCTTCCTCTTCGCTGCCGTCGCCGCGCAGGAGCTGCCCGGCAGCACCGCCCTGGGTCCCCAGGGTCGAGATTGCCGAACGCGCATCGAGCAGCCCGGCGGCGCGCAGTTCCTCGACACCCGGCAAGGCTTCGCAGCTTTCGAGGCTGAAATGCTCCAGGAAGCCGGTCGTGGTACCCCAGGTCACCGGGCGGCCCGGCGTCTCGCGACGGCCCTTCGGCTTGATCCAGTCGGCTTCGAGGAGCGAATCCAGCGTGCCCTTGGAAATCGCCACGCCGCGGATCTCTTCAATCTCGGCCCGTGTCACCGGCTGGTGATAGGCGATGATCGCCAGCGTCTCGACGGCGGCACGGGTCAGCTTGCGCACGACCTTGCGTTCGATCGACATGCGATGCGACAGGTCGGGTGCGGTGCGGAACGCCCAGCGATCCTCGAACTGCATCAACACGACACCGCGATTGGCATAGTGCCCCTTCAACTCCTCAAGCAGGCCTTTGACGTCGGCATCGTCCGGCAGGCGATGCGCCATCACCTTCTCAGTGAGCGGCTCGGCGGCTGCGAACAGCATCGCTTCCAGGAAGCGCAGGGTCTCGAATCTCTCTTCACTCATGATGGGTCACTTCACTCGGATGGGTCGCCGGCAGTGGCTCGGCTCGCTTCATGTAGATCGGGCCGAACAGGCCGTCCTGGCGCAGATTGATGATGCCGGAACGGGCGAGCTCCAGCGAGGCGGCAAATGTGGCGGCAACCGCGGCGCGGCGCTGCAGGGGCTGGCGCAGGCCCTCCGGCAGGAAGTTCTGCAGGATGGTCCAGTCCAGTGTCCGCCCGATGATGTCGCCGATGCGCTTCAACGCATCGTCCATCGAAAAGAGGTCAAGCGGCTGGATCTGCAACATGCCGTCGCGCTTGCGCCCCGGATGGGTGCCATAGGCTTTGAGGAGTTCATAAAGCGACAGCTCGAAAACCGGAATGTCGACCACCTTGATCGGCTCCGGTGCACCGCGCAGGAAGGTGTCGCGGCCCAGCTGCGGCAGGTTCAGCATCGCCTGGCCGGCCTTCTGCATCGCTTCCAGGCGCTGCAGCTGGAACGCCAGGGCGGCCGCCAGCTCGACGCCGCTCGGTTCGCCATCGGCCGGCGGCTCAGGCAGCAGCAGCCTTGATTTGAGGTAAGCCAGCCACGCCGCCATGACCAGATAATCGGCCGCCAGTTCGAGGCGCAGCTTCCGTGCATGGTTGATGAAGGCGAGATACTGATCGGCCAGTTCCAGGATCGAGATCTTCTTCAGATCGACCTTCTGGTCGCGGGCCAGGGCCAGCAGGATATCGATCGGCCCTTCATAGCCATCGAGGTCCAGGCGCAGCTCGGCGTCGTCATTTGCGGCAACCGGGGGCAATTCCTCGCCTTCGTCCGGCGCTGTCGGCTGGTCCCCGGATTCCGGGCCGCTTTCAGGGGTGATTTCTTCGCCTGGCACGGCCGTGCCCTCGGCGACAATCGGTGTCTCCGGCGCATCCGTCTCGTCGTCGGCGGTCCAAGGCGCCATCAGCTTTTCAGCCCCGTCAGGGTTGCGATAAGTTGCACGAGATAGTCGGAAGCCGGGCCCAAGAGCCAGCCCAAAGTATTGAGATCCACGCCCAACTGATTGCCGATCATCGGCAGGATGAAGATGAGGGCAAGCAGGATGAACATGCCGTAGCGTTCGGTGCGGTAGAAGGGCCGCGCCAGCGACGGCGGCAGCAACCCGGCGAGCACCCGCCCACCATCCAGCGGTAATAAAGGCAGCATGTTAAAGACTGCCAATATCACATTGAGAATGATGGAATTTAGCAGGGTGAGATGCGCCCACTCCGCCACGCCCGACGGCGCCAGATCGACCACATGCAGCAGCAAGGCCGAGATGATCGCCAAAGCAAGGTTCGTCCCTGGACCGGCCGCAGCCACCAGGATCATGTCGCGCCGGAAGTGCTTCAACCGGCGAAAATTGACCGGCACCGGCTTGGCGTAACCGAACATGAAGGGCGAATGCAGGAAGAACAGCATGGCCGGCAGCAGGACCGTCCCCACGGGGTCGACATGCTTCAAGGGATTGAGCGTCACCCGGCCGAGCTTGTAGGCCGTGTCGTCGCCCAGGCGCCAGGCGGCGAAACCGTGCGCGGCTTCATGCAGCGTTATGGCCAGCAGCACGGGCAGCACCCAGGTGGAGGCCACCCGGATCATCTCGCCGATATCGGCTTCGTTCACAGCAAAACTCCTAGAATGAGCGGTTCCGCCGATATGATATGCGCCCGCGTCGATTCCAGGCTAATCATTCAATATCAGGCCATTAGCGCGGAAAGCTCTTCTGCAAGATCAGCCAGATCGAAATCGGGCTCGGCATTGAGGCGCTTTTGGCCTTGTTCATATCGGGCGAGTCCGACCGCTGACAAGGGCTTTGCACCGCGGACGACCAGCTCCATCTCGGCCATGTCCCCATTGCAATGGAGCACCACGTCGCAACCTGCCTCCAGGCTGCTCTGGGCGAGCTCGTCGAGACCGCCTTTGAGCGCCTTCATGGAAAGATCATCGGACAGGAGCAGCCCGGCAAAGCCGATCTCGCCGCGGATGATCTCGGCGATTACTGTGGGGCTCAGCGTCGCCGGTTGTGCTGGGTCGAGGGCGGTGTAGACGATATGGGCGGTCATCGCCCAGGGAATGTCGTGGAGCGCCCGGAAGGGCACGAAATCGGTGTCCACCAGGGTGTCGAAATCCGTGTCGACCCGGGGCAGTTCAAAATGGCTGTCGACCGCCGAGCGGCCATGCCCGGGGATGTGCTTGATGATCGGCATCACCCCGCCCGCCAGCAGCCCCTCCGCCGCCGCGCGGCCGAGATCAGCGACCAGGAACGGATCGGTGCCGAAGGCCCGGTCGCCGATGATGTCATGGGCACCCACCGCGCGCACATCGACCAGCGGCGCGCAATCGACATTGATGCCGAGTTCCAGCATCTCGCCGGCCATCAGCTCATGATTGAGACGCACGGCCTGCGCGGCCCGGGCGCGATCCTGTGCCGCGATGGCGCCAAAGCGATCGGCTGCCGGCGGATGCCGCCAATGCGGCGCTTTGAGGCGCGCGACGCGGCCACCCTCCTGGTCGATGAGGATCGGCGCGTCCGGCCGCCCCACGCAATCGCGGAGATCCCGGGTCAGGCGCCGCACCTGCTCGGGCTCGATCAGGTTGCGGGCAAAGACAATGAAGCCAAGCGGATCCGTGGCTTTGAAGAACGCCCTCTCCGCCGCCGTCAGTTCCGGACCGGCGCAGCCTAGAATCGCCGCCAATGGCATTGTCGCTCTCCCCGATGTATCGCTTTAGGTAGCGACGATACACGCTTGATTTTTTTGCTTTAATTGGCCGCAAACTTCTTTCGCCGCGGCCTTGTCCTGGAACGGACCAGCCTGGATGCGGAAGAACACCTCGCTGGCCGATTTCTCGAACCTCTCGACATGGAGGCTGAGCCCGCCCAGAACGTCCGGGTGCAGCTTCTGGAGCCGCGCCCATTCCGTCTTGGCGGCCTCTTCCGTCTTGACCGCGGCAAGCTGGATCCGCGCATTGCCGCTGACGCCTGGCTCGGCAGTAGCCGTTTGGGTCGGTGCCGTTTCAGCGACGGGCACCTCGGCCACAGGTGCAGGCTCAGCGACGGCCGGCGTGGTGTCCTCAGATGCCGGCGCGGCGGCAGGATCGGTCGCAGGCACTGTGCCTGCATTGTCCACAGCCGCGGTATCAGTCGGCGCAGGCACGGTGGGAATGGCATCGACGGCTGGCGCCGTGACCGTCGGGATGGTTGTCTCGGCAGCGGGCGCCGTGACCGCCGGGACCTCGGGTTCAGGCACCACCGGCGGGGTCGCCGGCTGTTCCGGCGCCGGCAGGACTGTTTCGCCCTCGACTGGTGCCGCAGAGTTCTCGCCATTAAGGATGGCGACATCCTGGTTCGGCACGTCGAGGCCGCCCTCGTCGGCGGGTTTCACCTTTTCGGGCGTCGCCTCGGCCGTCACGACCGGGATCGGTTCATTACTGTCGTCACCGCCACCGCTGAGATACCAGAACCCGGCCAAGGCAATGACCAGCACGCCACCTGCCAGCAGGCGATTGCGCAGGCGGCGCTTGCGATGCGCCGCTTCCGCATCCGCATCCGGGAGATCGGCCAAGGGCGGCGGCGTGGTGCCGATACCGGCCAGGAGATCCGGCTGCTCGGTGGACTTGAGGCCAGTCATGCGCGCAAACGGCGTGTCCAGCATATCGCCGCCGGATTTCCCCTGGTTGAGCGCCATGCTGGGATCCGGCGCCTCTAGCCCCGGTCCCACGTCGAACAAGGGTTCCGGCGCCGTCAGGATGGGTTCAGGCTCGCGCGCGACCTGCTGCGGCTCAGGCGCGGGCGCATGGCCAGGAGCGGGCGCGCTCGGCGGCGTCGGGGCAAGCTCACCGCGCAACCGGCTGAGCGCTGCTGCGACATTGGCTTGGATCTGATCTGGCCGGGGTGGTTCCGTCGTCATCTAACGCTGTCCTTGACGCCATTCATGCGCGACGGGAAAAACCGCGCCGCAATGACGAATCAAACCAGTTTTATCCCGAGTCGGTCAAGACAAAGGCCTGTGATGGCTTGGGTTAAGATATAGATTTGCTTAGGATTTTTCTGAAACAACCATGCTGCCGGGCAGCAGCCGGGCATGGGTTTCAAGGGCGAATTTGTCGGTCATGCCTGCGATGTAATCGGCCACTACCCGCGCACGCTGGCGGCGGTCCGTGCTGGTGGCCTCCCGCGACCATTCCGATGGCAGCAGATCGGGCTGATCGAGATGCAGCCGAAAGAGATCCGCGACCACCTCCTTGGCATGGGCCATGGTCCGGTTGATTCGTTCATGCCGGTACATGCGCTCGAACAGAAAGCGCTTGAGTCCGATGTCATGTCCACGCATCTCAGGCGAAAAGGCGATGATCGGTTCGTCGCGCTGGCGGACATCAACGGGCGACAGCAGATGGCCAGCCGCGATCCGCCGCTGGCTCTCGGTGAGCACATCGCTCACCATCACATTGATCATGCGACGCACGGCTTCATGGATGAGCCGCGTCGTCTCAAGCCCCGGATAGATCTTCCCCACCTCGGCAAAGACCGGTCCTGCCAAGGGCACGTCCGCAAGATCCTCGACCGCGAACAGTCCGGCGCGGAGACCATCATCGATGTCGTGATTGTTGTAGGCGATGTCGTCGGCCAGGGCCGCGACCTGGGCCTCGGCGCTCGCGAACCCATCCAGTTCCAGCGACCATTCCGCATCGAAATCGGCAATCGTCTGCGGCACGCCATGGGCGAGGCTGCGCGCCCCTGCCCGGCTTCCCGTCAACGGCCCGTTATGCTTGACGATGCCCTCCAGCATTTCCCAGGTGAGGTTCAATCCGTCGAACAGCGCATAGCGCCGCTCCAGGCTGGTCAGCACACGGAAGGTCTGCTCGTTGTGATCAAACCCGCCCAGTTCCACCATGCAGGCATTGAGCGCCTCCTCCCCGGCATGACCGAAGGGCGGATGGCCAAGGTCATGCGCCAGCGCCAGCGCCTCCGCCAGATCCTCGTTGAGGCCCAGCACCCGCGCGATGGTACGCGCGATCTGCGCCACTTCCAGGCTGTGGGTCAGGCGCGTCCGGTAATGGTCCCCCTCGTGATAGACGAAGACCTGGGTCTTGTGCTTCAGGCGCCGGAACGCCGCCGAATGCACCACCCGGTCGCGGTCGCGCTGATAGACCGAGCGCATCGGGCTTTCCGTCTCGGCCAGGCGGCGGCGGCGACTCTGCTGCGGGTCTGAGGCATAGGGCGCAAGTTGCATGGCGGCGACCGTATCAGGCGATATCCCGGCTTGCCACCAGGATTGGATGCCGATCTTGATATGGCCGCCCCTGCCCCTTGATCAGGCTGGACAAATGGCCACCGAGGGGAAAAAACACAAGCGGGGGAAGGGCATAGATGCCAGCCATGCAGGACAGGCGTTTGACATTCTTGGGCAACGCCCTAAATACTGCCTCAACCGATGAAACCTACTGAAGTGACCCCCATGGGCAACATGATCGAAGCACCGCACCAGGTGACCGTCAGCGACAATGCGGCCAAGCGCATCGCCACCCTAATCCAGATGGAAGGCGACGCGGATTTGATGCTGCGCCTCTCGGTCTCGGGCGGCGGCTGCTCGGGCTTCCAATATGGGTTCTCCTTCGACAAATCCCAGCAGCAGGACGACCGCGTCTTTGAACGCAACGGCGTCAAGGTCGTGATCGACGACACCTCGCTTGAACTGCTGGCCGGCGCCGAGATCGACTTTGTCGAAGACCTGGTCGGCGCCTCGTTCCAGATCCGGAACCCGAACGCCTCCTCAAGCTGCGGCTGCGGCAACTCCTTCTCCGTCTGACCGCCGTCTTCTCCAGTGAAGATCGCGACCTTCAACGTCAACTCGCTGCGCGCGCGTCTCGCCAACGTGCTCGACTGGCTGCGTGACGAGAAGCCGGACGTGGCCCTGCTGCAGGAAATCAAATGCAGCGACGCGGAATTTCCGCGCTTAGAAATCGAGGCCCTCGGCTATCACGCCCAGGCCCTCGGCCAGAAGAGCTATAACGGCGTCGCCATCCTATCGCTGACACCGTTAACGGTCACGCAACGAGGTATGCCCGGCGACGATACCGATGAGCAGGCGCGCTACCTTGAAGCCATCGTCGATGTGCCGGACGGCAAGCGCTGGCAGAAGCTCCGCGTGGCCACGATCTATCTCCCCAACGGCAACCCGGTCGAGAGCGAGAAGTATCCCTACAAGCTCGCCTGGATGGAGCGCTTGCGCCGCCACGCGGCCGAGCTTCTGAAACTGGAAGAGCCGACGGTGCTGGGCGGCGATTACAACGTCATCCCGACCGACAAGGACGTCTACGATCCGGTCGCCTGGGCCGGCGATGCGCTCGCCCTGCCGCAGACCCGCGCCAAGTTCCGCGAGATTTTGAACCTCGGCTACACCGAGGCCTTCAATCTCCTCCACCCCGAAGGCCATCGCTACACGTTCTGGGATTATCAGGCCGGCGCCTGGTCGCGCGACCACGGCCTGCGCATTGATCACTTGCTGCTTTCGCCGCAGGCCGCCGACTGCCTCGAAGCCTGCGAGATCGACAAGAAGCCCGCGCGAAGGAAAAGCCCAGCGACCACACCCCGATCTGGTGCGAACTGAAGTTGTAAAGCTCACGCAGTTCTAACTCGTGGATGGTCCGCCTGCGCAGACCATGACAAGTTGTAGTTGGTACCAAACGAGTTTCTAGAACTCCGTCACCAACTGCGACACCCGCTCATGGTCGGCGGGGAAATCCACCTCGCCCCAGAGCTTGCCTTCGATGCTGCAGGTCTCGACCTGGTGATGCTCGGCGATCTGGCCGATGGCGCGGAGGTACCACCACTTCACACCTTCCGGCGTGTACATCAGGCTATCCAGCGTGTCGGTGAATAGCTTCGGGCCTTCTCCACGGAACAGCAGCATGCCGATCGATTCACCGTTTGTGCGTTCCGGCGGCAAAGTCTTTCCGATCTCGAGGAGGCGCGTGCCCTTGAGGTGCACTTTCATATCGTCGGAGTCATACGACTCCTTCTTGTCGATGGTGACGGTGATGGGCGCCTTGGGGCTTGCCATCAGGGTCTGGAAGATCTGCGGCTCGATCACGGTATCGCCGTTGAGGATGACGAAATCGCTGGCCATCTCATGGCGCGCCATCCAGCAGGAGGCGAGATTGTCGGCAAGCTTGTAGAACGGGTTGTAGATCGTGCGGATCTTGAGCTTGGGGCTCTCCAGCTTCTTCAGCAGGTTGACCACATCCTGCGCGTGATAGCCGACCACCACCGCGATCTCGTCGACGCCGCCTGGGTCAGCGCCCAGATCTGCCATTCGATGAGCGTCTTGTCGCCGAGCGGCAGCAGGCATTTCGGCCGACCTTCGGTCAATGGCAACAGACGCGAACCCTGGCCCGCGCTCAAAATGACGGCCTTCATGGAAACTCCGATGGCTAGCTTTGCCCAGGCCGAACGCCCGGGCATCTGGATGGCGCCGGAGAATCGTGAATGTGGCGCCTGCTGTCAACCCCTGGCGGTCCTGGGTGTGACAATTGGCGCCGCCAAAAATGGTCGTGGAATCAGGCGGTTGACGATGCGATACGGCCGAAAGAAAGCTGTTGGCATCGGGCCGGGGCTTCTGCTATATGCTGGCCCATCGCGCCGGACCGCAAGGCCCAGGCAGCGTATTCCTCGATAGCTCAGTTGGTAGAGCGTCGGACTGTTAATCCGCAGGTCGCTGGTTCGAGTCCAGCTCGAGGAGCCAATTCACTACGGCGCGCCCCAAAGGCGCGCCGTAGTCGTTTGGCCCCCCCATTCAGGCGGAAAGCGCTGGCCTGAACGGCACCATGTCGACCCGCACATTGCGCTCGGTCACCAGCATCTGGCCGGCCGGCACTTCGTGCCAGCAGCGCTGGTCGTCATCGAGCGGCTCCGAGACGATCAGCAGCTGATCGTCCTCATAGCGCCAATAGAGCGAGGTGGCGTCTCGTCGGTGGCAAAGCGAATGGCATAGATCGAGGCGCCATCCGTCACCACCGAGGTAAAGCGCAGTGGCTCGCCGATATCGGCCGCCTTCATAATCTCGACCACCGCGCCCAGCGTGCGCTGGATGGCATTAACCGGATCGGTGTCGAGGCCCATCGACAGCATCAGATAGAAGATGAGCTCGCTATCCGTCGTCCCCAGCCGGTGGACATAGAAACTGTCATCGACCAGGGCTTCGATGCGCCGCCGGATGCGGTCATATCCGCCGATCTGCCCGTTATGCATGAACAGCCATTTGCCGTGGCTGAACGGATGGCAGTTGGCGCGCGAAGTGGCTGTGCCGGTCGAGGCGCGCACATGGGCAAGAAACAGGCCCGAACGGATCTGATGGGCGATCGAGCGCAGATTGGCATCGTTCCAGGCCGGCAGGATGTCGCGGTATGTCCCCGGCACCGCGCGCTCCGCATACCAGCCGATGCCGAACCCGTCGCCATTCGTGGTGACATGGCTCTGGCGCGCCCGCATGCTCTGATGGATGAGCGAGTTCTCGGTTTCGAAGATGATGCGGTCGAGATAGATCGGGTCGCCGCAATAGGTCAGCCATCGGCACATGAGTTGCTGTTCTCCTTCAACCGGCACTTTCGTAATGCGGCACCTCGATGAGGCGGCGCGTGCCGGCGGCGACGTCGTAGATGTGAAACGAATCCATGTTGCGCCCATAGAGGTGCAGGCTGACACACATCTGCCGCTCGTCCGGCACGCCGGTCATGTGGATATGATCCGGATTGGGCACGAAGCTCGATATCGCCGAGGGGCACAGCAGCGTGACACCACCGCGCTTGAGGCCGATGCCGCTGTCGCCGTGGATCTCGCCCGCAACAGACATGTAGGCGCGCTCCTCCAGCATGCCGCGCACCACACCGACCACACCCCAGCTGCCATGGTCATGCACCGGCGTCCATTGGCCGGGCAGCCAGACGAGAGCAAAGAGCGAGAGCTCCCCCTTCGGACAGATATAGATGGCATTGCGCGCATAGTGATCCGGGTCGGATCTGTAATGCTCGTCCGAGAGAAACGCGTCGGCATCCTTGATCAGCTCATGCATCAAGGGTGCTATGGCCGTGACCCGGTCCTGCGGCGCCGGCATGCTGGCGACCACGCCATTGCATGCGGCGATAAAGTTGGTCAGAGACTCATGCATCACATACCCCGGATGGGCCCGTTCCGTGCCGGGCTAAGCGTTCCTTGCCCGGCAATTTGAAGAACCGCCCTGATTCACGCAAGCTTATATGTAAAATAGTTAACGCGATATCAAAGGGATAAGCCGCCTCGCCCCCTGGAGGGCGTCTGGCACGGGACATGCTTCTGAATTGCCAGGAAACTCACCCATCCGAGGCTACCGCCATGCGCATCGCCCATCTGTCCCTCCTCCTGCTGCTCGGCACAGGCGCCTGCACCTCGACCGATCTGCTGGCGAAGCCCGACATCACCGCCCGTCTCGACCAGACCCCGGAGGTGATGGCGAACTGCCTCACCACGGCCCTGGCCAATGAATTCCGCGGCACGATGCCCGACCTCCTCTTCTTCGGCCCGAAGGCCGAGATCAGCGTGTACGCCCCGCGCGGCGGCCTCATCGCCTTCATGACGGTCGAGCCCCATCCCAACAACAAGTCGATGGTGAAATTCTACAACGGTGACCTCTATTGGCCGACCCATCAGGTGAGCGGCATGTTCCCGGACATGGCTCGCGACAATTGGCACCGCGCCGACGCCGCGATCCGCGCCTGCGCCCCCGTCGCCGCCCAAGTGCCGAGTGATGCATTTGCGGCCCCGGCCAGCTGAGTCCCGTCCACTGGAACCCAGGCGACCTCATCCTCGGTTGCAGCGCGAGGCCCGATCAGTCAGGATCGGGCACGCAGCACCGGGTGGGGAGAAAGCCGTGATCGGCAAGGAAATGCTGGCCGCCTTGGGCCTCTATGTCGTCATTCTGTCGTCCGGCCAATTGCTGTTCAAGAAGGCAGCGCTGAGCACCGGCACGATCAGCGCCCTCGCCGACGTGCGGATGCTGTTCCAGAATTACTGGCTCTGGCTGGCGCTTATTCTCTATGGCGTCGCCACCGTTTTGTGGGTCGCCATCCTGCAGCGCGTGCCGCTCTCGACCGCGGTCCTCTTCAACGCGCTCTGCTTCGTCCTGGTGCCCTTGAGCGCCGCCCTCTTCTTCGGCGAAGGCCTTGGCTGGCGGCATGCGGTCGGCATCACCCTCATCGTCTCAGGCTTGGTCGTCGTCGCGCGGTGAGTGCATCGGTTACCGTCGAAGCACTCACGCCGGACTCAGCAGATCTGTTGACCGTCGCCGCCTGGCTCAATGCCGAATGGGGCCGCGAACTTGGCTATACACTTGACGAGACCATCGCCTGGTGCCGCGACGTCGCCAACTCGTCTGTCGAGGATCTTCTCGTGGCACGCCAACAGGACATTTGCGTCGGCTCGGCGATGCTCCTCAAGGATGACCTTTATCGGGGCGATGAACTGTCGCCCTGGCTCTCCAGCCTCTATGTCCGACCAGAAAATCGCGGCAAGGACGTGGGTGCAGCCCTTGCGTCGGCAGCGATCGAATGCGCAACCAGGCACGGTATCGATATCGTCTATCTCTACGCCGAGAAGGGCAAATTGATCGACTATTATCGCCGCCTGGGCTGGTTTCCCTACGCCATGTTCGAGCGCGACGACAAGACGTTCATCATCATGCGGACCCGACTGCCCGCCGGTGTAATGCCCATGTCGTGATGCCCATGTCGTGATGCCTATGTGAGCGCGTGCTCCTGCTGCATCACCGTGAAGCTCAGATCCTGGTCCGGCCCGGACACGCCATAGACCGTGATCGCCGGCAGGCTGTTATAGACAAAGGGCGTCGAGAAATAATAGGCGGCGGTATCGTGCAGCATCACGAAATCGCCCGGTACCAGCAGCGGCAGCGGCCGCGCGTGTGCCACGACGTCGCCCGCAAAACAACAGGGCCCGGCCACGTCCTGCGCGATCCTGGGACCCGATTTCGGCCGCGCCTTGCCGTCCAAGGCACTGACGCGGATCTTCCACATCTCCGGCATGAACACCGTGCGCGTCGCCACCTGCGCGCCGGCATGGGTGATGGCGATGGGATGTCC
This sequence comes from Rhodospirillaceae bacterium, assembly GCA_016712715.1. NCBI lineage: Bacteria > Pseudomonadati > Pseudomonadota > Alphaproteobacteria > Rhodospirillales > Rhodospirillaceae > Rhodospirillaceae bacterium. The sequence continues at coordinate 273,602 of JADJQM010000001.1, read as the reverse complement.
GCCCTGCTCCTTGGTGTACTCCACCCGCGCCAGCATGAACCCGGCCTTGGCCAGCACCGACCGGCCGAACTCGGTCACGATCCGGAACTCGCCCGAAAACAGCCCCGGCACGCCGCCGCGCAACGCAGCAACATAATCGGCAAAGCTCGGCGTCACGAGATCGTTCTCGAAATTGACCGGCAGCCCACCGCCGATATCGAGAGTCGTGATCTGCTTGCGGCCGAGCGTCACGTTGATCTCATGGGCGAGGGCAAAGGTCTTGGCGATGCCGGCGACGATGAGATCGAGCGGGCAGCCTTGCGACCCCACATGGGTATGAAGGCAGCTGAGCCAGGGGCGGCTCGCATAGGCATTCATGATCTGCTGGCGGTTGTCGCCATCCTCCAGCCCGATTCCGAACTTGGAACTCAGCGTCGCCGTGCTCATGGCGGCGATGCTGCCGCCGCCCACCTGCGGATTGATGCGGAGGCCGACGATCGAGCGTGACGTGTTCTTGGCAAGCCAGGCATCGACCCGCGCCAGTTCCTGGAAATTGTCGATATTGAGGGTCGCCCCATGGCTGAGCGCCGCGTCGATTTCCCAATTCGTTTTCGCCGGGCTGTCGAACACGATCTCACTACCACTGAAGCCCGCCGCCACCGCCGCCTTGTACTCGCCGGGGCTCGCCACTTCGCAAGCCATGCCGAGGCTCCGGATGAGTGACAGCACCGGCGGCATCGTGTTGGCCTTGGCGGCGAAGGCATGCTGGAAGAAATTCGGAAAGGATGTTCGGAGGTCGTAGATCGCCGCGCGCAACGCATCGGTATCGATGATGCCGATGAGGGCCGCATCCTCGACCATAAAACCATTCTCGAAGGCGCTGGCCGCGATGGCGGCCTTGCGCGGTGAAACGGTGTCATCCATCTGGGATATCCCTATGACGCATATTTTGGCAGCGCCATAGAGACCGGAAACACCCGGGAAAGGCAACCCTGCTGACGTACTCTCAGGCTTGCAGGGATGGCATGGCAGCCTGGATCAGCCGTCGATGGTGGCCTGGATGCTGCGCCCGAATGCCGGCGATCCCATCAGCGTCTTGCAGCGCTCGAAGCGACCCACCGCATAGGCCCAGAAATCATCGGCCGGATTCTCGTTCACATGCTGGATGATGCCCCACAGCGTCCACAGCAGGTCGCACATGGCCTTGTAGAGCACCACGCGCCCCCGCTCACCGGCCGGGACACGGCCGTCGAAATAGGCTTCCAGCAGGGCCGCCTCCTGGTCCGGGCCGAACCCGGCCTCGACCGACAGATCGCCCAAATCCCACATCGGGTCATTGTTGCCGGCATATTCCCAATCGATCACATAGACCATCTCGCCCGTGTCGAGGAAGTTCTCCGCCAGGGGATCGCAATGGCACGGCACCGATGGCAGCGGCCGCGTGGCCAGCGCCCGCCGCACGCTTTCCGCCTCGCGTTTCACATCATGATAGCCATCCGGCAAGGGTGCCGCCTTGCGGGCGAGGATCTCGAGATATTCGTCGATCATCTGGAACAGCTCGAACCGGTTGAGGAACGGCCGCGTCGAGCCATGCACCTTGCGCAGCGACTGGGCCGCGCGCCGGACCGAGCCCAGATCCTTGAACCGCTCGGTATTCATCGTCTGGGCCTGGTCGATAAAGCCGGCGAGCTGAATGCCATCCGTGTCATCGAAGAAGATGAGCGGCGCATTGACCCCGATGTCCGACGTCACCCGGGCCGCATGCCCTTCATTCCTGCGCGAGATATACTCGCTCGTCCCCTCGCCGGGAATGCGCAGCACGAACTTGCCCTTGGGCGTTCCCAGCAGATAGTTCCTGTTGGTCAACCCGCCCAGTCTTTCTGTCGTGACGTCATCGACACCGAGACCGGCCAGCAGCGGAATCCGCCGCAGGGCATCCGCGATCGCCTTGCTCTCTCCTTGTTCCATCGAACAGCCCCCCATCAAGCCTTCAGGCGTTCATTTTTCGGATCGTACAGCGGTCCATCATGGCGCGTTGCCGGCGATTGCTCGGTGAAGGATTCCACCTCGAAACCCTGGGCAGCGCAGAGCGCCAGCGGCAGATAGGCATAGGCAACAGACCGCTGCGTCGTGTAGCTGAAATTCCCACTCGTGGTGACACCCACCACCTTACCCTCATGGATTACCGCTTCGCCGCCATAAAGCGGCAGCGGCTTTTCAAGCGTGAAGCTGCAGAGCTTCTGCCTGACGCCCTCGGCCTTCTGTTTCGCCAGCACGTCGCGGCCGATGAATTCGCCCTTCTTCAGATTGACGCGGAAACCGAGCCCCGCTTCATAGGGCGAATAATCCGGCGTGATATCGCTCGACCAATAGAGATAGCCCTTCTCCATGCGCAGGCTGTCGATGGCGCGGTAGCCCACATCGCGGATGCCGAACGCCTCGCCCGCTGCCCGCAACACCTCATAGACATGGGCTGCGTACTCGGTGGGAACATGAAGCTCCAAGCCCAACTCGCCCACGAAGCCGATGCGGATGGCAAGCACCGGTGCCGCCCCCACCGTGATCTGGCGGCAGGTTGAGAAGAAAGCCCGCGTTCGAGATATCCTCTTCCGCGACCTGCGCCAGCACGTCGCGCGATTTCGGTCCGCAGATATTGATGACGGCCCTGGCCGAGGTCACATCGACGATCTGCGCCGACCCGTCGCGCGGCAGATGGCTCTCGATCCATTGCCGGTCATGGAGCCCGAAGGCGCTGCCGGTCACGAAATAATAGCGATCTTGCGCCACGCGCGAGAAGGTTAGGTCGCATTCGATCCCGCCCTTCTCGTTGCAGAGCTGCGTATAAATGGTGCTGCCGACCGGCTTGTTCATGTCGGAGACCGCGAGCTTCTGCAGCGCCGCCATGGCGCCCGCCCCGATGATCTCGAACTTGGCAAAGGATGTCTGGTCGATGAGGGCCACACCCTCGCGCACAGTCCTATGTTCGGCGCCGACATGGGCGAACCAGTTGGTCTTCGCGCGGTCAAAGGCCGGTTCGTCGACCGGCTTGACGCCCGAGGGCGCAAACCAATTCGGCCGTTCCCAGCCACCGCGCGAGCCGAACACGGCGCCTCTGCCCTTCAGCGTCTCATAGAGCGGCGAGCGGCGGATGCCGCGCATCGTCTCATGCTCATCGCCCGGCCGGTGCAGCTTGTAATGATGGCCGTAAAGCTCGACCGCGCGCGGATACATGAAATGGCGCGTATTGTGGTGGAAGTTGAACCGCCGCACATCGAGCGGCCACAGATTGAGGCTGGGCGCCCCGTCGACGATCCATTCCGCCATCATGCTGCCGGCCCCGCCACCAGCGGCGATGCCATAGAGGAACCCCGCCGAGACAAAGAAATTGTCGAGCTCCGGCGATTTCCCCATGACGAAATCGGAATCGGCCGAATAGGGGATCGGCCCGTTGATCAGCTGCCGCACCCCGACCGTGTTGATGATCGGCGTCCGCTTGCCGCCCAGTTTCGCCAGCAACTCGAACCGCTCGAAATTGCCCGGCAGCAATTCCTGGGCGAAATGCTTGGGGATCCCACCCGGTGCAAACGGCAAGGTATCCGGCTCATAGCCGCCGATGACCAGCCCGCGCACTTCCGCCTTGTAATAGACCAGGTGATCCGGGTCCCGCATGGTCGGCATGCGCTTTGGCACATCCGGCAGCGGATCGGTGATGAGGTATTGATGCTCGACCGCAAAGCTCGGGACCCTTATGCCGGCCATCTCGCCGATCTCATGCCCCCACATCCCGGCGCAATTGACCACCAGGTCGCAGGTCCAGGCACCCTTGTCCGTCTGTACGCCGACCACGCGGCGGTTCTCGACCGTCATGCCGGTGACACGTTCGCCGACGATGATGCGCGCACCCTTGTCCTTGGCGCCCTTGGCCAGGGCCTGACAGACGCCCGCCGGATCGATATAGCCGTCCGACGGGATATAGACTGCCGAACGCACATCATCGAGGCTCATGATCGGAAACAGGTCCTGCGATTCGCCTTGGGCGATAGTTCATGCATCTCCAGGCCGAAGCTCTTCGCCATGGTGAGCGAGCGCTTGTTCTCCATCTCGCGCTCGGTCGAACAGGCAAGGCGCAGGCTGCCATACTTCTTCCAGTCGATGGCCATGCCCGTCTCGGCCTCGAGCTTGTCATAGAGCTCGACCGAGTGGCGCAGCATGCGCGTCACATTGCGCGACGAGCGCAGCTGACCAACTAGACCCGCCGCATGCCAGGTGGCGCCATGGGTGATCCCGCTCTTCTCCAGGATCACCACATCCTTTTTGCCCATGCGGGTGAGATGATACGCGATCGAACAGCCGATGATACCGGCACCAATGATCAGGATTTCCGCATGTTGCCGGCCGGTCATCGTCTTGCCTCAGCTCCGTCTTTCAATTCAGTGAAAATAGATGTCAGGCCGGCTCAGCGACCAGGATCTCGACATCATGACGCTCCAGCTCGTCACCGAGCTCGCCCGGAAGGATTCTGGTCGGTGATCAGCAAATCGACGTCGGCAAAGCCCACGGCCGCCACCAGGCAGCGCCGCCTGAACTTGCTGTGATCGGCCCGACGATCACCCGCTCGGCATGTCCCAGGACCGAGCGCGACACATCCGCTTCACAGAGATGATTGTCCATGACGCCGAGCTTGGCATCGAGGCCTGACGCACTGATGATCGCCGTCTTCACCATGAATTGCTGCAGGAAGGCGATCGCCGCCGGCCCGAATGCGGCACTGTCATCGGCCCGCAATTCGCCACCGGCAAGATAGACCCGGTTCCCCTCCCCCGTGCTCAGATGCTGCGCGATGGGTGCCGAATTCGTGACGACAGTGAGGTTGCGCCGGCCTTTCAGCGCCTGTGCCACATAGATGTTGGTCGAGCCGGTATCGAGGAAGACGGATTCCCCGTCGCTGATCTCATCGGCGATGACCAAAGCGATGATCTGCTTGGCCGCCATGTTGTCCAGCAGGCGTCGCTGCAAGGGCTGGTCGTCGCTGCGGTCGCGCCAGCGCACATTACCATGGCTCTTCTCGACCAGACCCTTGGCCGAGAGCAGCCGCAGATCGCGCCGGATCGTCTCCCCCGACACGTCCAGCGCTTCGGCCAATTGAGTCACCGCTAGCAGCTGATCGCGGCGCAGCACCTCAAGAATTCGCGCCTGCCGCGCATTCAACCTCAGGTCCGACATCACTTCCGGCGACTGAGCCATGATCTTCCTCACTTAACTCTGTTCAGGCGATGGCCGTTTGGGGGCCATCACTCATCAGGCAGCCCGAGGCGCCGCCGCACGCGCTTCGCACCGGCAACGATCAACCGATCCGCGACAATACCCAGGAAGGCAACACAGAATCCGGCCACGATACCGCGACCGGCATCGGCCTTGGCCAGGGAAATGTAGACCTCCTGACCCAGATCCCGCGTTCCCACCAGCGCTGTGATCACCAGCATGGCCAGCGCCATCAGCAAGGTCTGATTGATGCCCAACATGATTTCGGGCATGGCGAGCGGCAGTTTGACCCGCCAGAAGATCTGCCGCGGCGTGCAGCCGATGGCAACTGACGCCTCGATGAGATGCGGCGGTACCTGCCGCAGGCCGTGATTGGTATAGCGGATCGCAGCTGCGACGGCGAACAGCACGATGGCGATCATCGCCGTCACGTCGCCGATACGGAACAGCATTACGACCGGGATGATGAAGACGAGGCTTGGCATGGTCTGCAGCACATCGACCACCGGCGTCACCAGCCGGTTACCCCAATCGCGCGTCGACGCCCAGGCACCGATTGGAATGCCGATCAATGCGGATACGAAGGCCGAGATCGAGCAGAGATAGACCGTGATCATGGTCTTCTCCCACAACCCCGTCAGAACAGGAAACAGCATGAGAAGGGTGACGAGAAGCGACAGGCGCCAACCGGCCAGCTGATAGCCCAGCAGCCCGGCCGCCGCCACGACGACGACCCAGGGCAGATCGACCAGAAAGTTCTTGAAGGGGTTGAGCACGTTGATCAGCAAGGCGGCCCGGAACGCCTCGATCAGATCGAAGAAGTTGATATTGATCCATTTGATGATCTCGTCGAAGAACGTCTTCGTGGAGAAGGTGAGCGCCTCCGGCACATTGGCAAAGCCGGCAATGCCAACGCCCAGCGCCGTCGTAACCGCCAGCCAGACGGCTGCCATCACGATATAGGGATGCCGACGCGCCCAGCCGGCTCCCGGTTCCGGCGACCGGCGTCCATCGTCATGCGCGGCGGCGATGCTCATCCGGTCGAGGGCGATGGCGACGACGACGATAGCAAGGCCCGCCTCCATCGCCGGGCCGATATCCAGCCGTCGCAGGGACACCAGCACGTCAAAGCCCAGGCCGCCCGCGCCGATCATCGACGCTATAATGACGAAATTGAGCGTCATCATGATGACCTGGTTGACGCCGACCATCAGCAGTGGCTTCGCAGTCGGGATCATCACCCGCCACAGACGCTGCCGGCGCGTGCAGCCGAACATGTCGGCCATGCTGGTGATTTCTTCGGGCACCTGTTCGAGCGCTAGCTTGGTCGCCCGCACCATCGGTGGCGTCGCGAAAATCACGGTGGCGATCATCGCCGGCACCGGGCCGAAGCCGAACAGCAGTAGAATAGGCACCAGATAGGCAAAGGCCGGCATGGTCTGGGCGACATCCAGCGAGGGGCGAATGACCCATTCATCGAGCGACTTGAAACGGAAGCACAGAATGCCGAAGACCAGGCCGCAGACGATGCCGATCGGCACGCATAGTGCCACCGACGCCAGGGTCAGCATGGCGCTGTCCCATTTGCCGACGATGGCGATATAGAGAAAGCAGAAGAAGCTCAAGATACCGAGGCGCAGACCGCCCAGCGCATAGCCGGCGATCGACATGGCGCCGACGATGCCGACCCAGGAGAAGCGCGGAAAGACCACTTCCTGGCTGACATTCGTGAAGCCCTTGGCAAGCAGCGAAATGACCAGTTGGAACGGCACGTCGATCACGGCCGCCACGGCGCGGGTGAAGGGGCTGAGATTGTCGACGCACCATTTGGAGGCGACACTGATCCACGCCATCAGCGGCACGAACAGGCTGCGCGGATACTTGATCAGCGGCTTGGCAAGCTCCGGATGCGACCACAGCACGTAGGTGGCGACCACCAGCAGCAGCCACAGCAGCCAGTAATAGGACCGCGGCGCGCTACCCAGCCTGAGGGCGAGCGCCGTCATGCGCGCACGTCCTGCCCAATCAACGTGTCGATCACCGCCTGCGGCGCCAGGGACCCGATCACGGCACCCGCCTCATCCACCACGGCAAGCGGCTTGCCGGCATTGATGACCATGGGCGCCACATCGGCGATCTTGTCGCCGGCGCGGATGGCACCCGTCGCGGCGACACCGCCCGCCGGCCCCATGACGCTGCGCGCGGTCAGCACCTTGGCGCGCTGCACATTGCGCGTGAAGGCCGCCACGTAATCGGTGGAGCGGTCTGCGAGCTGGATCGCCTCGTCGAAATCATGGGTTACGAAGATCATCGTCTTCTTCAGCACCCGCTGCAGGCGGATGAGCTCGTCCTGCATTTCGCCGCGGATGAGCGGATCGAGCGCCGAGAATGGCTCATCGAGGAACCACAGCTCCGGCTTCACCGCCAATGACCGGGCGATGCCGACGCGCTGCTGCTGGCCGCCCGACAATTGCCGAGGATAGGCATTCTCGCGACTGCCGAGACCCACCAGTTCGATCACCTCGCGCGCGCGCTGTTCGCGTTCCGCCTTCGAGATCTTCTGAATGGCCAGCGGAAAGGCCACGTTGTCGAGCACGGTCAAATGCGGCAGCAGGGCGAAATGCTGGAACACCATACCCATCTTGTGGCGGCGGATATCGATCAGTTCCGCTTCGCTGGCCTTCAAAAGGTCCTTGCCCTCGAGCAGCACTTCGCCGGCGGTGGGCTCCACGAGACGCGACATGCAGCGCAGCAGGGTCGATTTGCCTGACCCCGACAGGCCCATCACGATGAAGATCTCGCCTTCGCCGATCTCGACCGTGACGTCGCGCACGCCGGCCATCAGCCCGGCCTTGGCCATCGCGTCCGGTGCCAGTGCTTCCGGCGACGGGTTTCCCGCCATGAAGGCTTCCGCCCCGCGCCCGAACACCTTCCACACGCCGCGACAGGCGAGTTTCACCTTGGCGACGTCATTCATTCTCTTGTCTCATGATCTTTTTTGGGAAGCGACCGCGCCGATGTTTGTCACACCGGCGCGGTGTCTTGCATGATCAAGCTGTTGCTTGGGCTTTACTGCGCCCAGGCGTCGACTTTGGCCTGGTTGGCGGCGATCCACGCAGCCGCCACTTCCTCGATCGGCTTGCCGTCGAGATCGACCTGGCCGGAGAGCGCATTGAGCTCGTCGGCGCTGATCGAGTAGTTGGTGGCGATCTTGTGGGCGAGCGGCCACTTGTCCTTCATGCCGGCCCAGCCATATTTCCAGATCTCGCCGAACGGCTTGCCGCAATCATAGGCCATGTCCGGATTGATCCCGACCGATGGATCCTCATAGCAGGCCTTCGAATATTCAGGAAACTCGACCCACTCGCCCTTGTATTTCGCGGGCGCCCAATGCGGACTGTAGATCCAGAGCATCACCGGCGCCTGCCGCTGATAGGCAGATTCCAACTCCGCGAACATGGCGGCGTCCGTGCCGGCATGGATCACTTCGAAGGGTAATCCCAGCGCTTCGACACGTTCATCGTCGAAACCTTCCCAGGTCACCGGACCACCGACATAGCGACCCTTCGGCGCCGTCTCCGGCGTCGAGAAAGCCTCGGCGCAGGCCGGTTCCTTGAGCGCTTCCCAATTAGGCAGGCCCGGGCACTTCTCCTTCATATAGAGCGGATACCACCATTCTTCCTTGGCCTTGGGACCAAGGGCGCCGAGCTTTCAGTTTTGCCGCTGGCATCTGCCGCCGCCATCGCTTCGCCGGCGGTCGTATCCCAGAACTCCATGCCGATGGTGAGATCGCCGGTCTGCAAGCCGGTCTGGAGACTGGACAGATAGTCCGAGGTCACCAGTTCCACATTGTAGCCTTTGGCCTTCAACATCTGCGACAGGATGGTCGCGTTGAGGTTCACACTGGTCCAATCGAACATCGCGATCTTGATCGGATCTGTACTCTCTTGTGCCAAAGCCGGTGTTGTCGACACGCCCAAACCGAGGCCGAGGACAATGGCCGCACCGAACGCCTGACGGCGGAACGTCTCCTTCATCTCACCTCTCCCTGTTGCCGATGGAGCCCCTTATGGTCCGGGGCTTTTTTATTGAGACACAAATCTATCCACAGCGATTCGGAAGTCGCAAGTCAATTGTGCGGAATTCGTGGAAACGATGTTGATTTGACCAACCGGGAAGGACGGCGCGGCGACCATGAAGGGTGGCCATGAAAAAGCCCGCCGACTTGCGCCGGCGGGCTTTCTCGAACCTCTCGGATGGAGGAGATCAGGCAGCCTGGCTGGTGCTGACGCCCTTGTCCTTCAGGAGCTGCTGGAGCTCACCCGATTCATACATTTCGCGGATGATGTCGCAGCCGCCGACAAACTCGCCCTTCACATAGAGCTGGGGGATGGTCGGCCAGCTGGCGAATTCCTTGATACCCTGACGCAGGCTGGGGTCTTGCAGGATGTCGATGCCTTTGAACTTGACGCCCACATGGCTCAGCACCTGCACGACGGCGGCGGAGAAGCCGCATTGCGGGAATACCGGGGTGCCCTTCATGTAGAGCACGACGTCATTGCTGCCGATATCGTCGCGAATCCGGTCGAAAACGGGGTTGTCACTCATGGGCTGGAGTTCCTTTCTGCCTTTGCTCGCGATATGGCGGCAATCAGTTGGAAAGTCAATTGTCGAGGCTGATTACAAGCTCAGCCGACACCGGGGCATTTTGCCGCCACCGCAGGAAAGGCGCCAGTGGGAATACGCCCAATCCCAGCCAAATTGCCCGGAAAGTGATCGCATGTCCGGTGGCCGATCAGGCCGTCGGCGCCGAGGTCTGCAAAGCCAGGGCGTGCAACTCGTCGCCCATCCGACCCTTCAGCGCGGCATATACGATCTGGTGCTGCTGCACGCGCGACTTGCCGATGAAGGCCGAGGAAACGACCTGTGCCGCATAATGATCGCCATCGCCGCGCAGATCCTCGATCGTGACGGCGGCATCCGGCAGGGCTTCCTTGATCAGCCGGGCGATCTCGCTTGCTTCCATGGCCATGGTGGCAACTCCCGTAAAACTACGCCGCACCCATGAGGGTCGGCAAAAAGGCTTCATGCGATTGCCGCAGATCGGCAATCGGCATCTTGCGACCGTCGAGTACCACGGCGTCGCCACCGGTGTCGCCCAACCGCGAGATCGGCACACCCGCCGCCTTCGCCTTGGCTTCGATCGCCGCCGCGTTCGCTGGCGACACCGCGATCACATAGCGCGCCTGGTCTTCGCCGAACCAGTAGCCGTGGGCAGGCACATCCGATGGCGGCGTCGTCAGTGTCACACCGACATTGCCGGCCATCGCCATTTCCGTAAGTGCCACCAGCAGCCCACCATCCGAGACGTCATGGCAGGTCACGATCTCGCCCGCGACGATCAGCCCGCGCACGAAATCTCCATGGCGACGTTCGGCGGCAAGATCGACCGGCGGCGGCGCGCCCTCTTCCTTGCCCTGCGTCTCACGGAGGAAGATCGACTGGCCGAGCCAGCCCTTGCTTTCGCCGAGCACCAGCACAGCATCGCCGGCCTGCTTGAAGGCAACGGTCGCCATGCGGTCGACATTCTTCATGACACCCACGCCACCGATGGTGGGGGTGGGCAGAATGCCCTTGCCGTTGGTCTCGTTGTAGAGCGAGACGTTGCCGGAGATGACCGGATAGTCGAGCGCACGGCAGGCATCCGCCATGCCTTCGATCGAGAGCGCGAACTGCCCCATGATCTCCGGCCGCTGCGGATTGCCGAAATTCATGTTGTCGGTGATGGCGAGCGGTGTCGCCCCCACCGCCGTGATGTTGCGCCAGCTTTCCGCCACCGCCTGCGCCCCGCCCTGCTTCGGATCGGCAAAGACATAACGCGGCGTGCAATCGGAGCTCATGGCCAGCGCCTTGCCCGGCACACCCGGCACGCGCACGACAGCTGCATCGCCACCCGGGCGCTGCGCCGTCTGGCCCATGACCAGGTGATCATATTGTTCCCAGACCCAGCGGCGGCTGGAGAGATCGGGCGAACCCACCATCTTCTTTAGCGTTGCCAGCAGATCGTTGGGCGCCGGCACGTCCTTCGCATTGATCACCGGCTGGGCCGGCGTCGGAATCCAGGGCCGCTCATAGACCGGCGCCTTGTCGACGAGCGGCGCCACCGGCATATCGGCTGCAACTTCGCCATCCTTCTTCAACACCAGATGGCCGGTATTGGTGAGCACGCCGATCTCGGCGAAATCCAACTCCCATTTCGTGAAGATGGCCCGCGCCTTCTCCATCGCCGCCGGCTTCAAGACCATGAGCATGCGCTCCTGGCTTTCCGACAGCATGATTTCATAGGCCGTCATCCTGGTCTCGCGCACCGGCACCTTGTCTAGATCAAGCTCGATGCCGAGCCCGCCCTTCGACGACATTTCGACCGACGAAGAGGTAAGGCCGGCCGCACCCATGTCCTGGATGGCGACGATCGCATCGGTCGCCATCAGCTCAAGGCAGGCTTCCAGCAGCAGCTTTTCGGTGAACGGATCGCCGACCTGCACGGTCGGGCGCTTCTCTTCCGAATCCTCGGTGAACTCAGCGGACGCCATGGTGGCGCCGTGAATGCCGTCACGCCCGGTCTTGGCGCCAACATAGATCACTGGATTGCCGATACCGGCCGCCGCCGAATAGAAGATCTTGTCGGTGTCGGCAAGACCCACCGTCATCGCATTGACGAGGATATTGCCGTTATAGCTGGCGTGGAAATTGACCTCGCCGCCCACCGTTGGCACACCCATGCAATTGCCATAGCCGCCGATGCCGGCGACGACACCGCTGACCAGATGGCGCGTCTTCGGATCATTGGGCTCGCCGAAGCGGAGCGCATTGAGATTGGCGATCGGCCGCGCACCCATGGTGAACACGTCGCGCATGATGCCGCCCACACCAGTCGCCGCCCCCTGATAGGGTTCGATGAAGCTCGGATGGTTGTGGCTTTCCATCTTGAAGATCGCCGCCTGCCCGTCGCCGATGTCGATGACGCCGGCATTCTCGCCCGGCCCCTGGATGACCCAGGGGGCCTTGGTCGGCAGCTTCTTCAGATGCACGCGGGATGATTTATAGGAGCAATGCTCCGACCACATGACCGAGAAGATGCCAAGCTCGGTCATGCTGGGCTCGCGGCCCATGATCTCCAGCACGAGTTTGTATTCATCGGCACTCAGGCCATGTTCGGCCACGATTTCCGGGGTGATCTTGCTCTGCACGCTCACGACACGGCCTCCACCAGGCTGTGGAACAAGGCCTTGCCGTCGGTCGAGCCGTGCAGCGGTTCAATGGCGTTCTCAGGATGTGGCATCAGCCCCAGCACATTGCGCTTCTTGTTGAGAATGCCGGCGATGTGCCGGGTCGATCCGTTGGGATTGTAATTGCTGTCGAGACGACCCTCGGGCCCGCAATAGCGGAACGCGATCCGGTCTTCGGCTTCCAGCTCATCCAGTGTGCGCGCGTCGGCGAAATAATTGCCGTCGTGATGCGCGACTGGAATGGAGAGGACCTGGCCTTTTTTGTAGCCGGAGGTGAAGCGCGAATTCGATGTCTCGACCCGGAGGCCCACATTGCGGCAGACGAATTTGAGATTGGCGTTCCTGAGCAGCACGCCCGGCAGCAGGCCGGCTTCCGTGATGATCTGGAAACCATTGCAGACACCGATGACGGCCATGCCAGCTTCCGCCCGCGCCTTCACTTCGCGCAGAACCGGCGAGTTGGCGGCGATGGCGCCGCAGCGCAGATAGTCACCATAGGAGAAGCCGCCCGGGACCAGCACGAGGTCGACCTTGGGCAGTGTCGTGTCACGATGCCAGACCATGACCGGCTCGCTGCCCATCGCCTGGGTCAGCGCCGCCTTGGCATCGTTTTCGCGATTGGAACCGGGGAATACGACGATCGCCGCCTTCATGGCTCAATCCACCAGATCGATGCTGTAATTCTCGATGACGGTATTGGCCAGCAGCTTGCCGCACATCTGGTCGACCGCCGCCTTGGCCTTCGCCTTGTCGCTCTCCTTGAGATCGACTTCGATGTACTTGCCCTGGCGGACATCATCGACATTGTTGAAGCCCAGCGCATGCAGCGCGCTGGCGATGGCGCGGCCCTGGGGATCAAGAACGCCGGATTTGAGGGTGACGTGGATGCGAGCCTTCATAACGGTCCCTTTATCGCAAAAAGGTCAAACAATCGAAACGAGAGGGGCGCCAAACAGGCGCCCCAATTATCCGGGCCAAGGCCCTATTGCATCGTACTCGGGCCCTTCATGTCGCGCGGGCCCCCTTCCGGCAGAATCCCCAGACGCCGCGCCACTTCCTGATAGGCCTCTTCCACATTGCCGAGATCGCGGCGGAAACGGTCCTTATCCAACTTCTCGCCGGTCTTCACGTCCCACAGGCGGCAATTGTCGGGGCTGATCTCGTCAGCCAGCACAATGCGCATTTCTTCATTTTCATAGAGCCGGCCGAACTCCAGTTTGAAGTCGACCAGGCGCAAACCGACACCCAGCAGCAGGCCGGTCAGGAAATCGTTGATGCGCAACGACAGTGCCAGCATCTCGTCGAGGTCCTGCGGCATGGCCCAGTTGAAGGCGGTGATATGCTCTTCCGAGACCATCGGGTCGCCGAGTTCATCCGACTTATAGTAATATTCGATGATCGAGCGCGGCAGCTGAGTCCCCTCGGCAATGCCGAGGCGCTTGGCCAGCGAACCGGCGGCCACATTGCGGATCACGACCTCAAGGGGGATGATCTCGACCTCCCGCACCAGCTGCTCGCGCATGTTGAGGCGGCGCACAAAATGGGTCGGGATGCCGATCTCGCCCAGCTTCACCATCAGATATTCGGAAATGCGGTTGTTGAGGACGCCCTTGCCGGTGATGGTGCCCTTCTTCTGGTTGTTGAAGGCGGTCGCATCATCCTTGAAATACTGCACCAGAGTACCTGGTTCCGGCCCCTCGAACAGGACCTTGGCCTTGCCTTCATAAATGCGGCGACGGCGCGACATTTGGGGGTTCTCCAATGCTACTCGACGCAGACGGTCGACTCATGTCCGCCGCGCTATCGAGATTCGGCCTTCTTCTAGCAGCATGGGGCCGGCAATACAATGATGGCCGGCCCTCGCCGCGACGCTGCCGGTTCATCAAATTACTTATTTATTACAGTATTTTAGAGGCTGCTATGCGTCATCAGGGTGGCTACCAACAGAATGCCGCCGATGCCGAGCACAAAAACCGGCCCGGTGAGGGCCAGCCAATGCCCGGCGCGCCCGCCATCGGGCAGCCGCAAAGCCACCTGCCGGCGCAGCAGGATGCTGGCGACACCCAGCCCGGCCAGGGTCAGCCCCATGCCAAAGGCGATCGCCCCCGCCATGGCGATCCCGGCCAGGATCAGGCCGTTGGCCATGGTAAAGAGCAGGATCAGGATCGCCCCGGAACAGGGCACGAAGCCCGCCGCCAGCGCCAGCACCCGCTGCTCCATCGGCGCCCGCCGGTCCAGCCAGCTGGTATCACCCGCATGGCAGGCGTGCCCTTCATGATCATGCGCGTGATGTTCATGCCCGGCATGATGGTGCTGATGCCCGCCGCGCAACCAGTCGCGCAGCATGACCAGGCCGACCAGGATGATGGCGCCGTAGCTCGCCAGGCGCAGCCACAGGAATTCGTTGGTCGGCGACACCAGGCTCCTCGAGAGAATGAGATGCGCCACGCCGACGATGACCACCGCCCCCACCACATGGCTGAGCGCGATCCAGCTCGCCATGGCGACACCGCGCCAGGGCCGCGCCGTCCGTCCCAGGAAATAGCCGATGACGACGGTCTTGCCATGCCCTGGCCCCAGGGCGTGGAACACGCCATAGAGAAACGCCACCAGCAGGCCGCTTAACAGCGCGCCCTTGTCCTCGCCGCGCTTGATCGCCATGAGGCGCGCATTGATGGCGCGGTTCACATCCCGCTGCGCGGTCACAAAGGCGCGACCGATCGTGGTGACGATGTCCTGGCTTGCGGCCTGCGATGGCGCATCACTGCTGGCAGCCGGCGCCCCGTTGCTGAAGGGCGACGCGTTCTCCTGGGCGGACGCGGTTGACCACATCAGGACTGCCAGGAACAGGCAGGCAAGCAGCGCGATGAGCCTCATGGGCAGCCGACCGCGACCATCTGCGGAATGACGAATCCTTCGTAATAAGCGTGCTCGGGATCGTCTGCGACGGTCGCCTGGCAGCCGCCGGCATCACCGTCGATCGCCAGCGGTTCGGTCGCCGCCATCAAGACCTCGACATAATATTCATGATCATAGATCGAGACCCCGAACTTGCTCTTGCGCGGATCGACCGGACTGGGCAGCGCGTAGGTGAACCGGAATCGCGCCACGCCATCGACGATATCGGCCTTGAACGCCGCTGGCTCAAGCTGCCCCAGATCCTCGCCACCCACATAGGCGTAAGTGAAATAGCGAAAGCCCTTCAGATTGGGCAATGTCCCGTCCCGCACCTGGTCGCTTTCGGCGGCGTTGAAAACGCCGTCACCATCAGCATCATATTGCGCCAAAAGATCCGCGCTGAATATCTCGTCAAAGCGCCATTCGGTGCGGAAGCCGGTCACCGCACCATCGGCGAACAGCAGGGTGACGCGGTTGTCGATAAAGACGTGGGGATGGGCCATCGCGGCCTGCGGGATTGCGGCCGACATCACCGCGACGAGCCAGGCGAGGACGCGCATCGCCCGCTAGAAGCTGATATCTGGGGTGACCTGGATTGAACATTGGCACAGCGGGCAGACCACGACTTCGCTGTCGGCCGTATTCTTGACGCCGCGCTTGATTTCTTCATCGAGCAGCCATTTGGCATCTGCGACCAGCTGCCGATGTGACGCCTCGCCACTGCAACCCAAGGCAAAGGCCTTGAGATCCGACGGCGCCATCGGCTCGCTCGACAGCGCCATCGCCCGCACCCCGCCGACGGCCAACAAGGACGTCCCGGCCGCGGCACCCAGCAGAATATTGCGTCTCGACAGCATGGCCAGCTCCCAGCTCGGAATGATGCCTGAAAGCTATGTTATTGCAGGGCTTTGATCAATTCCTTTTGGTTATGTCGAAAGAGTGACAAGAGGTCGCTGGCCGGGCCATCGGCGGCGGACAGGGCGTCTGAGTAAAGGTCCCCCCCGACCTTGATGCCGGTATCGGCGGCCAGGGTCTCGACAAAGCGCGGATCGTTCATGTTCTCGACGAAGAGCGCCGTGATCTTGCCGGCGCGGATCTGATCGACGATCTGTTTCAGATCCTGCGCCGACGGCTCCGCATCGGTGCTCACCCCCTGCACACCCACAAACGCGATGCCATAGGCATGGCCGAAATACTGGAAGGCGTCATGCGAGGTAAGGATGCGTTTCCGCTCCGCCGGCAGGGCGCCGATCGTCGCCATGAGGTCCGCATCGAGATCGCGGAACTGCTGCTTCAATGCCGCGGCATTGCGCTCAAACGCCGCCGCCTGCGAGGGCGCCGCCGCAGCCAATGCCGCCGCGATATTGTCGATATAGGTCAATACCAGCTTGGGATCCTGGAAGGCATGCGGATCGACTGCGCCATGGTCATGGTCATGCCCCGCCTCGGCCGCCTCGCCCTCATGTTCCTCATGTTCTTCACCCTCATGCGCCTCTTCGCCACTGGCCAGCGGCTCGATGCCCCGGGTCGCCTCGACCAGCACGCCCTTGAAGGCCGCGGCATCGACCAGGCGCCCGAGCCAGGGCTCGAATCCCAGGCCATTGGCGACCAGGACCTTGGCCCCGGCTACCGCCCGCTGCGCATCCGCGGTGGGATCGAAGGCATGGGCGTCCTCGTCCGGCCCGACCAGGGTGGTAAGGTCGATGGCATCACCCCCGATCTTCTCGGTGAGGTCGCCCAGAATGCTAAAGGTAGCCACCACCTTCAACTTGTCGTCGGCCAGTGCCGGCGCCGCCAGCGCCAGGCAGATAGCCAGCAAGGCCATAAATTTCGTCAGCAGGCGCGTCATCGATCGTCTCGCATGATATGTTATACTATAACATTCATAGCGCCGGCGGCGGCTACCCGCAAGGCCAAATGCCTCAGCCGAGGTCGATATCGGTCCAGGAAATGGATTCGGGCCGTCCGCCCAGGAATCGCCAGCGCGGCAGCAGTTCCGAATGATTGACCGACGGCAACGCCATCAGCGAGGACGACATGGTACCGAAACCCGTGTTGGATACGATGTACATCGCATCGAACACATCGCCCTCGGGCTCATATTCACGGGACTGCAACAATCCAGCCCAGGAATCCCATTCGCCCGCCCCTGGATCCGGCGCCTTGGCCTGCTGCCAACGTGGCAGGAAATGGCGCGTCCGCGGGCTTTGGAGATCGTTGAGATCCATCGCCGTGATCATGGAAATGCCCGGCTGGATCGGCATCGCCTCGATCTCCTGTCCCGCATTGCGCAGCCAGTAGGCATGGGTGTTGTCGGCCACCACCATGTTGAACGGCCGATAGGCGCCAGCATCCAGTTCCTGCAGCATGGCGACCGCCGCCTCGGCATCGGCAAAATCAAGCGCATCCAGCACCAATTCGCCCCGCGAGCGCTTGCCGTCCTGCGGCCCGAGCGTGTTGCGGCGATTGAGAATACCGGCCACCACGCCGAAATCATTGATTCCCAGCCAGGATCCACCTGCCAGATTGTCGCGCCCCGCCACCACTTCCGGCCGGTCCGGCCAGTGTCTTGCTGGCGGATCCCAGGGCCGCTCATGCATTTCGTCGCGATTGGCGGCCACCAGGATTGGCCAATCATGGTCCGGTCGGGAAAGAATGATTACGCTGCACATGGGCCTAACTGGCGAAAGACGGTGAAAATGGCGGATTTGCCAGCGCGCTGGCGCGGCCCTATTAGACTTGACTGTGAGGCGTCGGCCAACCATTTTTCAGGCGAGTTGCCACTGCCTAAGAACCAGTCGAGGGATTGCACGGTTATGACCACTTTCAACGAGCGCGAATCCGCTTTCGAGAACAAGTTCAAGCACGACAAGGAGTTGGAGTTCAAGGTTACCAACCGCCGCAACAAGCTGCTGGGCCTTTGGGCCGCACAATTGCTCGGCATCGACGGTGCGGAAGCGGAAGCCTATGCCAAGAGCGTGGTCTCGGCCGATTTCGAGAAGCCGGGCGACCACGACGTGCTGCTGAAGGTCCTCGCCGATTTCCAGGCGAAGAAGATCGACATGAGCGAACATCGCCTGCGCAAGCAGATGGACGAATTGCTGGGTACTGCCAAGCAGCAGATCATGACGGAAGTGAAGCTCTAGATCCGTTCAGAAGCGGCGGATCAGCACCGCCATCTGTTTGTCGATCTCGAAATTACAGCGGCGATAGAGCTCTATCGCCGCTGTATTCGTATCCACCACCGTCAAACTCATCGGCGCAGGGTTCTTGCCATAGGTGACGAGGCAGCGGCGCGCCTCGTCCATGATCAACCGCCCGATCCCCCGGCCGCGCTGCCCGCCCGCCCGCACCACCGCGTTGATGTAATTGTTGGGGTTGGTGTAGCGCAGCAGGCCGATGGCTTGTCTGCCTTCAATAAGGATGCGTGCGCGGATGTTCGACTGCGCCAGATAGCGCCGGATTTCCTCGGGTGGCGGCACGAAGGCGCCGGGCACATCGGCAAAGCCCGACCTCAGCACCTCGATATAAGGTTCGACCCAATCCGGCGCCGCATCGGTCCAAAAGGCGCCTTGCGGCAGGGGCAGATCCGGCCCCCACGCGGCATCGCGGCAGGTCATGTCGCAATCATGATACGAATGCTGATACCCGACCGCCAGAGCGAGCGCCTTGTGCGGCAGCCAGGCCTCGTTGAGCGCCAGTTCGTTGGCGCTGGCGCCCAGCGCCGGCGCGCGCAATGCCAGTTCGGAAAGGAGGTCGGCCGCCAAGGCCGGCGACATCGCTCCCTGGGCAACACCGACCAGTTCCACCGGCATCGTGCCGCTCTGCCCCATCACGGTATCGAGCAGCACCGCGACCACGCCCCGGTCACGCCAGTCGATGATGGCGCGGGGTCCCGAATTCAGGCGCGCAAGAATCCGCGGTGCATCGGCGTCCGGGACCGGATGCGCCGCGCAGAAACCGATGAGCGTCTCAAGAGCGGCCGAAGACCCGCTGGAAGATGTCATCGACATGCTTGTAATGATAATCGAGGTCGAAACAGACCTCGATCTCTGCCGGCGTCATCTTCTTGGCGACTTCCGCATCGGCCTTGAGTTCGGTGAGGAAATCCTTCCCCTCCAGCCACACCTTCATCGCATTGCGCTGCACCGCCTGGTAGGAATCCTCGCGGCTCATTCCGGCCTGTGTCAGCGCCAGCAGCACGCGCTGCGAATGGACAAGGCCGCTATAGCGGTCGAGATTGGCCTGCATCGCCTCCGGATAGATGATCCATTTCTCGACCAGGCCCACGAGGCGGTTGAGCGCAAAATCTAGGGTGATGGTCGCATCCGGCCCGAATACGCGCTCGACCGAGGAATGGCTGATATCCCGCTCATGCCACAGCGCAACGTTTTCCAACGCCGGATTGACCGCCGCGCGCACGACGCGGGCGAGGCCCGTGAGGTTCTCCGAAAGCACCGGGTTGCGCTTATGCGGCATGGCGCTGGAGCCCTTCTGCCCCGGCGAGAAGAACTCCTCCGCCTCGCGCACTTCCGAGCGCTGCAGGTGCCTGACCTCGATCGAGAGATTCTCGACCGAGCTTGCGACGACACCCAGCACGGCAAAGAACATGGCATGGCGGTCGCGCGGAATGACTTGGGTCGAAACCGGCTCGACCTTCAGCCCCATCTTGCGCGCGACATGCGCCTCGACCCGGGGGTCGATATTGGCAAAGGTGCCGACGGCACCCGAGATGGCGCAGGTCGAAATATCTTCGCGCGACGCGGAGAGCCGCTGCTTGGCGCGGGCAAAGGCCGCGTAATGCGACGCTAGCTTCAGGCCGAAGGTGGTGGGTTCGGCATGGATGCCGTGGCTGCGCCCGATGGTCGGCGTCATCTTGTGCTCAAAGGCGCGCTTCTCCAGCGCCTTCAGCAGCCGGTCGAGATCGTCGAGCAGCAGATCGGCCGCCTGGCGCAACTGCACGGCAAGGCAGGTGTCCAACACGTCCGACGATGTCATGCCCTGATGGACGAAGCGCGCCGACGGGCCTACATGCTCGGCCAAATTGGTGAGGAACGCGATCACGTCGTGCTTGGTCTCGCGCTCGATCTCGTCGATGCGGTCGATCTCCCATTTGCCCTTGGACCAGATCTCGGCGGCGGCTTCCTTGGGAATGACCCCCAGTTCCGCCAGCGCATCGCAGGCATGCGCCTCGATCTCGAACCAGATGCGGAATCGGTTCTCGGGATCCCAGATCTTGGTCATTTCGGGGCGGGAATAGCGCGGGATCATCGGAACCTCGTCAAATGGCGTGATTGGCGCCAAATCAACGGCAAAGGCGCCCAAAGTCAACCTCGTTTTGCCGGTCCGGGAGCAATTGCCGGCAAGATCGCCCTTCAAACCCTGCCTCAGGCGGGATAGGTTCGCCCCAGTTCCCGCCAGTTGACCAGAACGAGCCGAACATGACCGCCAGTACCGCCCGCCTGTTCCAGCCCCTCGACATCCGCGGCTGCCGCATCAAGAACCGGATATTCTCCACCGGCCACGACACCACGATGCCGACCCATGGGGTGCCGAATGCGCCGCTGGTCGCCTATCACAAGGCAAGGGCCGAGGGTGGGGCCGGCCTCATCATCATGCAGGTGGCGGGCGTCCATGAAACGGCACGCTACACCTCGCATCTCATCATGGCGACGACCGACGATTGCATCCCCGGCTACCAGGCCGTGGTCGATGCCTGCAAACCCTACGGCACCAAAATCTTCGGCCAACTCTTCCATCCCGGCCGCGAGATCATGGAGAGCCAGGACGGGACGGCACCCGTGGCCTATGCCCCCTCCGCCGTGCCCAACGAACGTTTCCACGTCATGCCGCGCCCGATGTCCAGGCGCATGATCAAGGAGATCGTCGCCGGTTACGCCGATGCCGCCTATCGCCTCCGCCGCGGTGGCCTCGACGGTGTCGAGATCGTGGCGAGCCACGGCTATCTCCCGGCCCAGTTCCTCAACGAACGCACCAACCGACGCACCGACGAATATGGCGGCAGCTTCGAGAACCGCCTGCGCTTCATCCGCGAGGTGGCCGAGGCGATCCGCGCCAAGGTCGGGTCGGAGATGATCGTCGGCCTGCGCATCAGCGGCGACGATCACGACCATGACGGGTTGCAGGAAAGCGAGAGCCTCGCTGCCATCATCGCCCTCGACGGTGTCATGGATTTCTTCAACGTCATCGCCGGCTCGTCGGCAAGCTTCGGCGGCGCTGTCCACATCGCCCCGCCGATGGCCATCGCCAACGGCTATGTGGCACCCTTCGCCGCCGCCGTGAAGGCCAAGGTGAAGGCTGCGGTCTTTGTGGCCGGCCGCATCAACCAGCCGCAGGATGCCGAGAAGATCCTGAGCTCCGGTGCCGCCGACATGATCGGCATGACCCGCGCCATGATCTGCGACCCCGACATGCCGCGGAAGGCCGAGGCCGGCAAGCTCGACGACATCCGCGCCTGCATCGGCTGCAACCAGGCCTGCATCGGCCATTTCCAGCTGGGCCTGCCGATCTCCTGCATCCAGCATCCCGAGACCGGCCGCGAACTCACCTACGGCACAAGGAAGCCGCTCCTCAAAAAGAAGAAAATCCTCATCGCCGGCGGCGGCCCCGGCGGCATGAAGGCCGCGGCTGTCGCTTCCGAGCGCGGGCACGAGGTCATCCTGTGCGAAGCCGGCGACCGTTTGGGCGGCCAGGCGTTGCTCGCACAGATGCTGCCTAGCCGCGCCGAATTCGGCGGCATCATCACCAATCTCACCCGCGAAGTGCAGCTGGGCGGCGCTGAAGTTCGGACCCGCGCGAAAGTCACCCGCGCGCTCATCGAGGCCGAGAAGCCGGATGCCGTCATCATCGCCACCGGCGCCAGGCCGCGCAGTGCAGTCACGGCGGGCATCGAAGGTGTCGAAGGTGACCATGTGGTCAGCGCCTGGGCCGCCTTGCGCGACGAGGTCAATATCGGCAGCTCCGTCATCATCGCCGATTGGCGCTGCGACTGGATCGGCATGGGCCTCGCCGAGAAGCTCGCCCGTGCTGGCTGCCGCGTGCGCCTCTGCGTCGACGGTTACATGGCCGGCCAGCGCATCCACCAATATGTCCGCGACCATTGGGTCGGCGAGTTGCACAAGCTTAATGTCGAGATCATTCCCTATGCGCGCCTATACGGCGTCGATGGTGACACGGCCTATTTCCAGCACGTCACCAGCAACGAGCCGATCATCTTCGAAGGCGTCGACACGGTGGTGGCCTCACTCGGCCACGAACGCCAGAGCGAGCTTGAGGATGAACTGGCCGACTGGACCGGCGAACTACATGTGATCGGCGACTGCCTGACCCCGCGCACGGCCGAGGAAGCCGTGCTTGAAGGGCTCAAGGCCACGGCGGAGATCTGACCCCAGGATGCAGCTGCCCTTCTCGCCCGAAATACGCGCCCGCATCCTCTGCCTGTTGCTCGGCACGATCGGCGGTTTCGTGTTCTACCTGCTGCATCTGCCGCTCCCCTGGATGATGGGGGCCATGACCTTCACCACCGTGGCGGCGGTGTCCGGCGTCCGCATCGCGTTGATGCCGCGCGTGCGCATGATCTTTGTCGCCGTCCTCGGCATCATGCTGGGCAGCGCCTTTACCCCGCTCATCATTAACCACCTGCAGTTCTGGGCCATCAGCTTTGCCTGGCTGGCGCTCTATGTGATCGTCACGACCTATATCGTGCGCATCTATTACGTCCGCGTCGCCGGCTACGATCCCGTCACCGCCTATTTCGCGGCGGCCCCCGGCGGCCTTTCCGAAATGATCATGGCGGGCAGTGCGTTTGGCGGTGACGAGGCGCGCATTTCGCTGGCCCACGGCTCCCGCATCCTCGTCTCCGTCTTTGTCCTCTCCTTCGCCTATCGCTGGTTCGGCGGCTATGCGCCACCCACCACAGGCATCACCACACATGCCGTGCCGATCGAATGGATTGATGTGCTGTGGCTGCTCGGTGCCGGATTTGTGGGCTATTTCGGCGCGCGGCTCCTGCGCATGCCGGCCCATGCCCTGGTCGGGCCGATGATCGCCAGCGCCGCCCTCCATGTGCTGGGCGTCACCGCCTCGACCCCGCCCGCCGAACTCATCGCCATCGCCCAGATCGTGGTCGGCTCGATGATCGGCGCGCGCTTCACCGGCCTGCCGCTGCGCCTGGTCGTGCGCGGCATCATCCTCGCCATCGGCGCCACTTCTGTGCTGCTGGCGGTGGCCGTTGGCTTCGGCTTCATCGTCGAGGCCACGGCCGATATGCCCTTCGGCTCGGCCCTCCTCGCCTTCGCCCCCGGCGGCCTTGCGGAAATGAGCCTCATCGCCTTGGCGCTGGGCGTCGATTCCGCCTATGTCTCCAGCCACCACGTCGTGCGCATCTTCATGATCGTCGTGGCGGCCCCGCTCGTGTTTCGCCTATGGGGCACCAAGCGTTAGCGCCATCGCCTTCAACCGCTTGAGGTCGGTTTTGCCGGTTCCCAGCACCGGCAGCTCCTCGATCCGGTGCATGTCGGCAGCCTTCGGCACCCAGATCTTCGGCAAGCCCGAACCGTTGAGCCCCTGCCAGACCAGTTCCGGCGCCATGCTCTCATCGGCCACATAGAAGCCGACCAGCCGCTCGCCCTTCGCCGCATCCGGCACCGCCGTCACATTGGCGCCGTTGATGCCGGGAATCTGCAGCATCGCCTCCTCGACCTTGAGATGCGGCACCATCTCGCCGCCGATCTTCGAAAAACGCGACAGCCGGTCGGTGATGCGGATGAAGCCGTCCTCGTCGAGGACCGCGATATCGCCGGTCACATACCAGCCATCCTTGATCACCTCGGCGGTCTTCTCCGGATTGTTGAGATAGCCGACCATGCGGCCGGGGCCCTTCAGCAGCAGCAATCCCTCCTCGCCTTCCTTGAGGTCGGCAAGTGTCTCTGGGTCGACGATGCGCGCGGCCACACCCGGCACCGGGTGGCCGACCGTGCCCGGCTTGTGGCCGGTCTGGCTCTCCCCCGCCTCGATCACATTGGGCACGTTGACCGACACGACCGGCCCCATCTCCGTAGCACCATACCCTTCCAGCATGTCGAGGCCGAACTTCTCCTTGAAGGCAGCGGCGAGATCCGGCCGCAGCCGTTCCGCCCCCACCACCACATGCTTGAGGCTCGCGAAATCCTCCGCCGGGCAGATGCGCAAGTAAGCCTGGCAGAAGGTCGGCGTCGAAATGAGGATCGTCGCCTTGTACTTGCGGATGAGGCCGCCGATCGTCTTCGCATCCAGCGGATTGGCGTGATAGACGGCACCGATGCCGATCACCAGCGGCAGGCACAGCGTCCCCGTGAAGCCGAAGGAATGGAAGAACGGCAGCACGCCGATCACCCGGTCCTCCTTCTGCACCCACAGGATCTGCGCGATGGCCTCGAGGTTCGAGACCACATTGTGCTGCGAGAGCATGACGCCCTTGGGCTCTCCCGTGGAACCCGAACTGAACATGATGGTGCAGAGATCATCGACCGATTGCCCCTTGGGTCCGGCAAAGCGCAGCAGCAGCGATGTGGGCGTCAGCAGCGTCGCCACATACATGACAAGCTGCGCGACCTTGCCTTGCTTGGCCAGCAGCTCCTCGACGAAGATCATCTCCGGCCGTTCCTCAAGCTTCGCCTTGGTGAGGAAGGCGCGCGCCGTCACGATCGACTTGATGCCGCATTGCCTGATGGCGGAATCCATCGCCTCGGCGCCGATGGTGAAGTTGAGGTTGACCGGTACCTTGCCGGCCAGCATCAAGCCCATATTGACCAGGGCACCCGCGACCGAGCTTGGCAGCAGCACACCCACCATCTTGTCGGCCGCCCGCTCGCGCGCGAACCAGCGCCCCAGCAGCCTTGATCCCGTCAGCGCCTGGCCGAAGGTCAGCTCCCGGCCCAGCGAATCCGCCAGCGCCATGCGGAACCAGCGCTTCTTCGCCGATTGCATGAAGCGGTTGACGACCAGGTCGTCCTTCTTGCGGCGCACGCGGAACGCATCGCCGCCCAGCTCCAACAGTTTCTGGCGCACCTGCCAGGCCTTCGTCGTCGAAGGCAGCGGCTTCCCGAAGGTGATCGTGACCGGATAGAACAGGCGGCTCGGCCATTTCCAGAAGAATTTGCCGTCCTTGAAGCTGAAGATCGACCCCCAGACCTGGTCGAGATGGACCGGGATCACGGGTGTCTCGATCCCGTCGATGATGCGTTCGAAACCGCGCTTGAAAGGCAGCATGTTGCCGGTGCGGCTGATGGCGCCCTCGGCGAAGATGCACACCACATGCCCGCCCTGGAGTTCGGCCCGCGCCCTCTTGATCGGCTCCAGCACCTTGCCGCCGCCGGTGGGGATGGCGCGCATCGTCTTGAGGAAGCGGCCAAGCCCCGGAATGCCGAAGAACGGCGCATAGACCATGAAGCGCACGAAGCGCTGCACGCAGGACCCGACCAGCAACCCATCGACGAAGGAGAGATGATTGCACACCAAGAGCGCCGGCCCGTTGAGCGGCACATTCTCGGCGCCCTCTATGCGGATGCGATAGATCGAATGGGTAAACAGCCACAGCACGAAGCGGATGAAGAAATCCGGCAGCAGGAAGAAAATATAGCCGGTCACCAGGAAACTGAGGATGCCGCCGGCGAAGATCACCTCATCCGGCCGGAAGGCAAGCAGGCTGCCGAACAGATAATTGGCGCCGGCCGCGAGCAGGATGGCGATGAAGTTGAGCACATTGTTGGCGGCGATGATGCGGCCGCGCGAATCCGCGGCCGATTTCTGCTGCAGCATCGCGTTGAGCGGCACCACGAAGAAGCCGCCGAAGAAACCCAGCAGGCCAAAGCAGAAGATGGCCCCGCCGGTGCTGTCGGCCGTCACCAGCAACATGGCGCAAAGCCCCATGCCGACCGAACCGATCGGCACCAGGCCGAGTTCCACCTTGTGGCCCGAGAGGCGCCCCGCCGCCATGCTGCCGATACCGATGCCGATGGCAACCGCCGCCCACAATGTCCCCGTCGCACCCTCGCCCAGACCCAGTACCTGCGTGCCATAGAGCGGGATGGAGATCTGCAGCAAGGCGCCCAGGAACCAGAACCAGGAAATGCCGAGCACTGTCAGCCACAACCGCCGATTGGCGAATAACTCCGCCATGCCGGTATCGATGCCGGCCAGGGGGTTGAGTTGGAACGGCGCCTGCACCACGGGATGGGGCGTGCGCCCGATGCCGAAGCTGGCCAGCGTCCCGATGATGGCGATGCCCAGCACGACCAGCCCCAGGGTCGCCGGTTGGTCGCCCACCGATTCAAATAACTGACCGCCCGCCCAGGTGCCGATAATGATGGCGAGGAACGTGCTCATCTCGATGAGCGCATTGCCGCGCGAGAGGTCCCTGTCCGGCAGCAGTTCGGGCAGGCAGGCATATTTCGCCGGACTGAAGAAAGTCGACTGCAGGGCCATGAGGAACATGACCACCATCATCAGGTTGAGATCGCCAAGGATGAAGGCGACGAAGCCCAACGACATCGACACGACTTCGAGGCTCTTGGTGGCGATCAACACCGATCGCTTGGGATACCGGTCGGCCAACTGGCCGGCATAGCCTGAAAAGAGCAGATAGGGCGCCACGAACAGGGCCGCGATGACCGAGAGATAGGTGGCGGCATCCAACCCATCCGCCTGCTTTGACGCCAGCGCGATCGCAAAGAAGCTCACCACGAAGCGATAGATATTGTCGTTGAGCGCCCCCAGGAACTGGGTCAGCAGCATCCAGGCAAAGCCGGGATCGCGCACCAGGCGCAGATAGGACCGATCGTTCATGTTTGAGCTACCCCTTCAATTCTCCTCCAAAATCAGGTTGCGGCGCGACCAAGTCAAGCAACGCTATGCGAGTCCTGTTCACAATCGGCACTTGTCCCTCTAGACTGTGTCCATCATGACCCAGAAAACCATCATCAAGACCACCTGCCCGCGCGATTGCTATGACGCCTGCGGCATCGCCGTTGTGACCTCCGAGGACGGCCGCGTGAAAATCCTCGGCGATCCCGACCATGCGGTGAGCCGCGGCGCACTCTGCGGGAAATGCGCCATCGCCTATAACGGCGCCTATCTGGACCCAAAGGCGCGCCTCACCCAGCCGCTCCGCCGCACCGGCCCCAAGGGCAGCGGCCAGTACGCGCCGGTCAGCTGGGACGAAGCCATCAGAATCATTGCAGAACGGTTACAGCAAATCGTGGGCGAAAGCGGCCCGGAAGCCATCTGGCACACCCATTACACCGGCACCTGCTCAGCCATCGCCGGCGGCTTCCCGCAGCGCTTCTTCCACAAGCTCGGCGCCAGCGAAGTCGACCCCGACAGCATCTGCAACGCCGCCGGCCACGCGGCCATTGGCTATCTCTATGGCACATCCACTGACGGATTCGATCCGCGCATGGCCAAGGACGCGGTCTGTATCCTGGTCTGGGGCGCCAACCCGTCGGCGTCGGCCCCGCACCGCCACAAATACTGGCTCAAGGAAACGCCGGCCAAGGTGATCGTGGTCGATCCCGTGCGCCACGAGACGGCCGAACAGGCCGACCTTCACTTGCAGCCATTCCCGGGTTCCGATGCGGCGCTGGCCTACGGCCTCCTCCATGTGCTGGCGCGCGAGAAGCTCATCGACCGCGCCTTCATCGATGCCCACACGATCGGCTGGGACGAAATCGCCCCCACGATCGCCAAGGCCGATCCGGCCGCGACCGAGGCCGCGACCGGGGTGCCAGCTGCGGACATTATCGAAGCTGCAAGGCTCTATGGCAGCGGACCCGCGCTCCTGTGGCTGGGCCAGGGCCTGCAGCGCCAGCCCATGGGCGGCAACATCTTCCGCGCCATCGGCTTGCTGCCGGCCGCGACCGGCAACTTCGCCAAGCCCGGTGCCGGCCTCCTCTATCTCAACGGCGGCGCGCGGCGCGGCATCGACGGCGATTATCTCGACGCACCTTATCTGCGCACGAACGAGCGCCAGGTCGTGAGCCACATGGATCTGGTCGATTTGCTGCGCGACCGGAAGCGCGCCCGGTCGCTCTTCACCTGGAACATCAACATCGCCGCCTCCAACCCGCGCCAGGCGGACCTCCGCGCGGCGCTCCAGAGCGACGATCTGTTCCATGTCGCCATCGACCTCTTCCCGACCGACACGGTCGATCATGCCGACATCATCCTGCCCGCAGCCTCGTTCCTCGAATTCGACGATCTGGTCATGTCTTATTTCGACCTCACCGTCTCGCCCCAGGTGGCAGCACACGCACCGATCGGCGAAGCGCTCCCCAACCAGGAGATCTTCCGCCGCCTCGCCCAGGCCATGGGCTACAGGGACGCCGACCTGTTCGAGAGTGACGCCGCGATCCTCGATACCCTCGCCCGGCAATTGGGCCAGACGGATTTCGCGGCACTGAAAGCAAGCGGCACCGTCCAGCGCTGGGAAAAGCCGGTCCTGCAATTCCCTGACCTCAAATTCCCCACCCCTTCCGGCAAGATCGAGATCGCGAGCCAGGCCGCCGAGGAGGCCGGTTTCCCGCGCGTTCCCACCGCCGAGATCGACAGGAAGCCCACTGGCACGAAGCTGCGCCTCTTATCGCCGGCCTCGAAATGGCTGATGAACAGCTCCTATCACAACGACCCCAAGATCGCCGCCAAGCTTGGCCCGCAGCATGTCACGATGCATCCTGCTGACGCCGCCGCCCGCGGCCTCCTTGATGGCCAGCAGGTCCGCGTCTCAAATGCGACCGGCGCCATCGACATGGTGGTGGAACTGGCCGACACGCTGCCGCGCGGCGTGGCACTCGCCGCCAAGAGCCGCTGGCCAAAACTGGGCGGCCTCACGGTGAACGCCCTCAACCCCGGCACCAAGAGCGACATGGCCGAAAGCTCCAGCGTGCACGGGATCGAGGTGGAGATCGCCCGGCTATAGCTCAGACCTTCACCCGTTCCATCTTTGGATCGTAAAGCGGCTGCAGGCTGACCTTGGCCGGATAGCGCTGGCAGGCGATCTCCAGTTCATAGGTGCCGCTCAGCACATCCTCGGCGCTCACCCCGTTCTCGCGGTCGCGCACATAGCCGATGCCGATATTGGTGCCGAGCGTATAGCCATAGCCCCCAGACGCCAGCCAGCCGACCTGTTTGCCGTTGCGGAAGATCGTCTCCCGCCCCAGCAGCACGACGCTCTGGTCATCAACCGTGAAACAGGCCAGCAGCTTGGGCAGCTTCTTCGCAGCCATCGCTGTCAGCGCTTCGCGGCCCAGGAACGGCACGTTCTTCTTCAGCTTCACCGCCCAGCCCATACCGGCCTCGAGCGGCGAATGATCCGGCGTGATGTCCGACGACCAGGCGCGGTAGAATTTCTCCAGCCGCAGGCTCTCGATCGCCCGGTACCCGGCATTGGCAATGCCATGGGCTTGTCCCGCCGCCCACAAGGCATCATAGACCGCGACCATGGTCTCGACCGGAATGTGCAGCTCCCAGCCCAGCTCGCCCACATAGGTCACACGCAAGGCCCGCACGATGGCGCCACCAATGGCGATCTCCTGCGCCGTGCCGAAGGGAAAGGCCGCGTTCGAGACATCGCTGGGTGTCACCGCCGCCAGCACATCGCGCGCCTTCGGCCCCATGAGCGACAACACGCCATAGCCCGAGGTGACGTCGATCAACCTTGCATCCAGCCCCGCCGGGATATGCGACGCGATCCAGTGGAAGTCATGGGTCGCATAGCCGGTACCCGTCACAATGTAATAGGCATCCACCGCCACGCGCGTGACGGTCAGATCGCATTCGATGCCGCCGCGCTGGTTCAGCATCTGAGTGTAAATGATGGTGCCCGGCGCCTTCGCCACGTCGTTGCTCGCGATCCACGACAAGGCCGCTTCCGCATCGCGGCCGACCAGCATGAATTTCGCAAAGGAGGTCTGGTCGATGAGCACCACGCGTTCCCGCGCCGCCTTGTGCTCGGCCTCCACATGCTCGAACCAGTTCTGCCGCTCGTAGGAATACTCGTCCTTGGGTGCCACGCCCTTGGGCGCAAACCAGTTCGGCCGCTCCCAGCCGAGCTTCCAGCCGAACACGGCGCCCTGGTCCTTGAGCTTGGCGTAAAGCGGCGAGACACGAACCGGCCGCACGCTCTCCAGCTCCTCATGAGGCCAAGCCATCGAATAATGATGGGCATAGGCTTCCAGCGTCCGCGTCAGCACCCAGTTCTTGTCGCGGTGGACCGAGCCGAAGCGGCGGATATCGACCGGCCACAGATCCATCGGCGGCTCGCCGCCGGCGACCCATTCGGCGAGTGCGCGGCCCGCACCACCGCCCGAGGCGATGCCGAACGCGTTGAACCCGCCACCGACATAGAAACTCTTCACCTCCGGCGACTCACCCAGGATGAAGTTCCCGTCCGGGGTAAAGCTCTCCGGCCCGTTGATCATCTGCTTGACGCCGGCCGTCTCCAGCGACGGTACCCGCGCCAGGGCCTGCTCCATCAGCTGCCCGAAATGATCCCAATCATTGTCGAGGAGCTGGAACGCAAAATTCCCCGGCAGTGCAAAGCGATCTTTCCCCGGCAGCCACGGAATGGGGTTGTGCTCATAGCCACCCATCACCAGCCCGCCCACCTCTTCCTTGAAATAGATGAGCCGATCGGGGTCGCGCAGGGTCGGCAAATTCTTCGGCACGCCGGCCATCGCTTCCGTGACGATGTACTGATGCTGCACCGATTGCAGCGGCACGTTGACGCCGGCCAGCGCACCGATCTCACGCGCCCATTGCCCGCCGCAATTGACGATCACGTCGGCGGCAATCCGCCCCTTGTCGGTGACGACGGCAACAGCGCGGCCCTTCACCACCTCGATGCCGGTGACAGCCGTCTCCTCGACGATCTTCACTCCAGCCTGCCGCGCGCCCTTGGCCAGCGACTGCGCGATGTCGGCCGGATTGGCCTGCCCGTCGGTCGGCAGGAACGCCGCCCCCACCAGGTCGCCGATATCCATGATCGGCCACAGATCCTGTGCCTCTTTGGGGCTGAGCAGATGCATCTCCAGCCCGAAGGAATGCGCCGTCGTCGCCTGCCGCTTAATCTCGGTCATGCGCGCCTGGTTGCAGGCGAGCCGCAACCCGCCATTCATCTTCAAGCCGGTGGCAAGACCCGTTTCAGCTTCCAGCTTGTTGTAAAGCTCGACCGAATACTTCAGGAGCTGCGTGATGTTGGCCGAGGTGCGCAACTGCCCCACCAGCCCCGCCGCATGCCAGGTCGATCCGCTGGTGAGCTTGTGCCGCTCGACTAGCATCACATCCTTCCAGCCCAGCTTGGCGAGGTGATAGGCGGTGAACAGCCGATGATGCCGCCGCCGATGATGACGGCGCGTGCGGTAGTCGGGAAATCGCTCATGGAAAACTCCTCACATATTCCGGAAATCGCCGAGGGCGCGCTCGAAGCGCGCGAGATTCTCGGCGGTATAGGCGACGTAATCGAAATCCAGCGTCGAATGGATTTCGGAAATCATGCTCCACATGGTCTCGCGCAGCAGCGAGGCGCATTTCATCGCGTGATAGCGCCGCAGCAATTCAGCATCGGCCTTGCGCTCGAAATAGTCTTCGAGCAGCCGTATCTCGTCGGCAACCGCGACCTCGTTGTTGGAGCAGAGATTGGCCAGATCGAACAGCGGCGAATTGAAACCGGCATAATCCCAGTCGATCAGCCACAGCTTGGATCCGGCATCGATGAAATTGGTCGGCAGCAGGTCATTATGGCCATAGACGATCTCGACGGCGCCCACCGCCCGCTCCAGCTCCGCCGCGATCGCCAGCAGGCGCGGCAAGCTGGCCAGATGCCGGCTCTTCCCCGCTTCCAGCGAATGGCCATAATCGCGCAGCACGTGGAACACCCAGAAAATAAGCGCCGGCCCGGTGACATGCAGCGGCATCTCGCGGTGGCATTTGCGGATGAGCGGCAGGATGCGCGCCAGCATCGCGGGCTTTCGCACATCTTCGGCACTGAGCGTCTTGCCCTCGACGAACTCGAACACCAGGGCGCCGGGCTCGGCATGCACCACCTTGGGCGACAGGCCGCAATCCGCCGCCGCCCGGCTCGCCGCGAGCTCGTTGAACCGCATCACGCCATGAACCGGAATGTCGTCGCCGATGCGCACGAAATAGCGCCGGCCGGAATCCTCGACGCGGAAATTGGCGTTGGTGATCCCGCCCTTGATGATCTCAGGCTGTACCTTGCCCGACCAACAGGTCAGGGCTTCCACCCGCGCCATCGCCTCCCGCATTTCCCGCCCCCTCGAAGTCCTTTTGCCCTCATCATTCGCCATTGATCGGGCTCAAAGTCAACAAGGAAAGCGCACTGTTTGTTGATTTAATGTTGTAATTTGCGAGAACCGCAACCTGCCGGCCCCGTTCGCTCATCCGCAAACGACAACGGCCGGCATCTTGTGCCGGCCGCTTCCGCGATTCTCGTCTTTCCGGACAGGGGCGAGGCTCGCCGGAACGGGGTATCTAGGCCAGGATGGAGGGCAACGCCCTGATGCTAAAGCACCCGGACATTCTGCAGGAAGCCCTTCACCAGCTGGTCGAGCTCCGCCGATTGCCTGGCAAGCGCGCCGGCCGAAACTCGCACCGTCGTCGCTGCCTCATTGCTGGCCTGCGCCGCGTCATTGACCACCGAGATGTTCTGGGTCACGTCATCGGTTCCCCTGGCGGCTTCTTCGACATTGCGCGCGATTTCGCGCGTCGCCGCCGTCTGCTCCTCGACCGCAGCGGCAATGGTCGCGGAAATTTCATGACTGCGCTTGATGGTCTGCGAGATCTGCTGAATGGCATTCACCGCCGTGTTCGTGGAACTTTGCACATCGCCGATCTGCTGGCCGATTTCCTCGGTGGCCCGCCCGGTCTGCTGCGCCAGATTCTTTACCTCGCTCGCCACCACCGCGAAGCCACGCCCCGCTTCGCCGGCGCGTGCAGCCTCGATCGTGGCATTCAAGGCCAGCAGATTGGTCTGGTTGGCAATGTCCTGGATTAGCGTCACCACCTGACCGATCCGGTCCGTTGCGGCCGCAAGGCCGGTTACCACGGCGCTGGTGCGCTCTGCCTCGCTCACCGCTTCCTCGGCGACCCGCGTCGACATCGTTACCTGGCTGCCGATTTCGCCGATCGAGGCATTCAACTCCTCGGTGGCCGCGGCCACGGTCTGGACGTTGGCCGACGCTTCATTGGCGCCGGCTGAGACCGCCTGGGCCCCGGAACTGACGGACTGCGCGGATTCCGCCATGGATTGCGCCGTCCGCTCCATTTCGGCCACGGCCTGGTTGACGGTGCCAAGCGCCGCCGCGACGTCGCGGTCGAAACTGCGCGTCAGTTCCTGCATCTTCTCGCCGCGTTCCACCTGTAGCCGCTGCGCATCCGCCTGTTCCTTGGCCAAGCGTTGCGATTCCAGCATGGAATTCTTGAACACCTCCACGCTCTGCGCCATCTGGCCGATTTCGTTCTTGTAGTCAGTGGCAGGAATCGACGTGTCCTGCCGCCCGCTCGACAAGGCGAGCATTGCCTTGGTCATGGCAGCGATCGGTCGAACGATCCGTGTACCGATCAGGGCGGCAACGCCGACCGCGAGCGTGGCGATGATCACTATGGAGATGAGAATGATGTTCTTGGTCTGCGCGCTGAATTCCTCAGCACGCTTGCTCCCGGCGACGAACTGCTCGTTGATCTTGTCGATCATCGCGGTCACCACCGGATCGACCTTCGAGAATGTCTCCGACAGGGACTTTTCATCCTGGATGAGGCTGAGCCGCGTGCTGGCGACTGACGCGAAATCCTTGCCATACGCGGTCATCAGCACCGCGATCTGCTCCTTATCCGCCGGCGGAACTGCGGTCAGTTCCAGATCGGCGATAAAATCCGCCGACGCCTTGGCATGGGCCTCGACATATTTGGGGTCGAGCCGCAGCAGGAAATCCTTTTCCACGCGGCGCAGCATCAGCATCGAAATGGTCAGCTTGTCGAGCGAGAGGGCCTTCAGCTTCTCTTCGACATCATGAACCGACTTGCGCAGCTTGGCGCGCAGTCCCAACTCGTCGTTGAGGCCGATGGCAATCCAATCGCCCGTCGTGGTGGCAAAAGCGGATTTGTACGAATCGACCCCGGTACGGATTTCCGTGATGGTGCCGGCATAGGTCCCGTCAGAATCCGCTGCCTGGAGCTCATCCAGATGATCGGTGATGCTGACCATGACCTCGGCATGTTGAGATATGTATTTTTCATCGAGGCGCAGCAGGAAGTCTTTTTCGCGCCGACGCGCATTCAGGAACTCGTATCTCAGGTCCTGGGCAATGACATAGATGTTCGTCGCCTCATTCGCCTTGGCTTGCTCCCCGCCGCGCGCGCCGTCGGCAATGAGATAGGCCGTCAGAATGACCAGAAACCCGACCAATGCTACAAGACTTACAAGTAAAATTTGTCAGAGAATCTTGAACGATTTGAAAACACTCATCGGGAAGACATCCTTGCTCGGTCACTGCGGGGCCTTCCGAAGGGAACTGCTCCAGTCCGCTCCGAGAAGAATCCAATAAAAATACTTATTATATATTAATGACTTAGTAAGGACGACAAACCTAGATATCACATCTATCAGGCCTCGCCTGGAGGCATTCCAGCCTAAGTCCTCCATTCATTCCTTTTCTCCCGGTGAAGTAGGATTATTCTGCTGTTCTATGATCTTCTCAACATCGATCTACTGTTGCGGGCATCCTGCGATTTGCGTGAGCATAACTTAGGCTATCGTCGACCTATTCTCGTTTGTCGGACTGACGCTCCCTGACTAGGTTTCATCGAGCCGATGACATCGCATCGGCTGGTTCGATCGACGGACCCGCGGCATTTGATGGGAGCAGCTTGCACCGCGATACCAAAGCTAAAGCGCCACGACGGAAGTCGTGGGTTCCCCTTGTGACAGGAGCACCCGATATGAAGGCCGAGCGCCCGACATTTCCCAAAACCCGACTCTGTTGCAGCCGCGGAACCTGTTGTTGATCAGACTGTTGTCTGGCCTATCGCGAAGCATGTCGCTTCATCTTGCTGTCATCGATACCGGTTAAAAGCCCGAGCCTGAAGCCGGTAAGGAGGTTTCCCGTGACCGACATTTCCGTGTCCAATTCGTCTGGATCCAACGTCACCCAGTCCAACATTTCCATCAGTCGTTCCGCCGCCAACGAAAATATCCCAGCCTTTGCGATCGAGGTCGGCGACGTTTCTGCCGGCCTGGCGCTACGGGAACGCGGCGGCTTCTCCTTTGTCGCTTCCGATCCCCGCTTTCGCACCCTCGACGGCAGCCGCTTCCGGCGGCTCAACCAGCTGGAAGAAGCTGCCCGCAATCTGGCCCGGGCGACCGGCATTTAGCCGGCAGGGACATTTCATTCCGCGCGCAACAGCGCGGGTCTCCGGACCCGCGCTGTTTCCGCATGCTGTGCGACAGCGCTCTAACTGACTGTTATAAATCGGGAAATTCACCTGCGGTGCGATCGCCGAGAAATCGCGCTTGACAGGACTCTTTATACCTAACTAATTTGATAGAGATAATGTTGTAAGCGGGATGAGGGTTCTATGTCCGGGAAAACACGCCGCCTGCCACCGCTCAATTCGCTGCGGGCCTTTGCCGCCGCCGCCGAGCGTCTCAGCTTTGCCGCCGCCGCCGAAGATCTGCATGTGACCCCGTCCGCGGTCAGCCTGCAGATCCGCCAGTTGGAGGACCAGCTTGGCCTGCCCGTCTTCGTGCGCACGAGCCGCGGCTTGCAGCTCACCAATGAAGGCAAGGCGATCCTTCCCGGCATTCTCGAAGGCTTCGACCAGCTCCGCATGGCCATTTCCCTGCTGGCGCCACAGGGCGAGGAGAATGTGCTGACCCTCTCCGTCGCCCCCTCCTTCGCCGCCAAATGGCTGTCGCCGCGCCTTGATGCCTTCGCGCAGGCATATCCCAACATCGACATCCGCATTCTCGCCACCGACCAGCTCGTTGATTTCGCGGTCGATGATGTCGACATCGCCATCCGCTATGGCAGCGGCATCTATCCGGGCCTCACCGCCGACCATCTGCTGGCTGAACGCGTCTTCCCGGTCTGCGCGCCGCATTTGCTTGCCGGTGCCGCCGCCGACCATGCTCTCGAACTGCTGCGCAGCCAGACCCTGCTGCATGACGACAGCCCCGACCAAGACAAGACCTGCCCGGACTGGCGCATGTGGCTGCGCGCGGCGCGCCTCAGCGGCGTCGACTGGCGCCGTGGCCCTCGCTTCAATCAATCGAGCCTGGTGCTGGAGGCAGCCGTCGCCAGCCGCGGCATCGCACTTGCCAAGGCGACGCTCGCAGCGGCCGACCTTGCCGCCGGCCGCATCGTGAAACTGGCCGAAATCGATCAGCCGGTCGAGTTCGCCTATTACCTGGTCTATCCCGCCGAACGCCGCCAGAGCGCCAAATGCAACGCCTTCCGCGACTGGGTCATGGCCGAGGCGAAGGCGACCGCCACCGCGTGATCTAGCTCAGCTTATCCGTCAGGATCATCTCAGACCCTTTCTCGGCGATCATGATGACCGGCGAATTGGTGTTGCCCGACGTTATGGTCGGCATGATCGAGGCATCCACCACGCGCAGGCCGCCAAGGCCATACACCCGCAGCCGCGCATCCACAACCGCCATCGGGTCAGAGCCCATCCGCGCCGTGCCCACCGGGTGAAAGATCGTGGTGCCGATATCACCGGCCAAACGCGCGAGCGCCGCATCGTCGATATGTTCGGCACCCGGCTTGAATTCGCTGGGTGCAAAGGGCGCCATCGCCCGGGTCGCCATCAGGCGGCGGGCATGGCGGATCGATTCCGCCGCCACCAGCCGATCGGCATCGGCCGACAGGTAATTGGGATCGATCGCCGGCATGATCGTGGGATCGGCCGAGGTCACGCGCACCTGCCCCCGGCTTTCCGGCCGCAGATTGCAGACCGACATGGTGATCGCCGGAAAGCGGTGCAGCGGCTGGCCGAACGCATCCAGCGACAAGGGCTGCACGTGATATTCAAGGTTCGCCGTGGCAAGGCTCGGATCTGATTTCGCGAAGATGCCGAGCTGGCTCGGCGCCATGGTCATCGGTCCGCGCCGCCGCAGCAGATAATCCGCCGCGATCTTCGCCTTGCCGATGAGGCTGCCAGCCATCTGGTTGAGCGTCATGGCACCGCTGATCTTGAAGATCGTCCGGATCTGCAGATGGTCCTGCAAGTTGCCGCCCACCCCGGCAACTCGTGTACAACATCAATGCCGACGCCGCGCAGATGCTCCGCATTCCCGATGCCCGACAATTGCAGGGATCTGCGGCGACCCGATGGCACCCGCCGCCAGGATCACCTCGCCCGCCGCAAGCACCCGCGCTGGCACACCTTCCACCCGGCACTCGAGACCGATCACGCGCTTCCCCTCCAGCGTCAGCCGCTCGACCGTGACGCCGGTCATCACCTTCAAATTCGGTCGGTGCAGCACCGGTCGCAGGAAGGCCTTCGCCGTGTTCCAGCGCACCCCGCGCTTCTGGTTCACCTGGAAATAGGACGAGCCTTCATTGTCGCCGCGGTTGAAATCCTCGATCTTCGGGATGCCCAGTTCCGCCGCCGCCTCGCGCACTGCATCGAGGATGCTCCACTGGATGCGCGGCTGCTCGACCCGCCATTCGCCGTCACCGCCATGGAAGCCCGCCTCCGGCGCATAATGATGCTGTGACTTGATGAAATAGGGCAGCACATCGTCCCACGCCCAGCCGGCATTGCCGAGCTGCCGCCAGCCGTCATAATCCTGCGCCTGTCCGCGCATATAGATCATGCCGTTGATCGAGGACGATCCCCCAGCACTTTCCCGCGCGGATAATGCAGCGCACGACCGTTGAGGCCCGCCTGCGGCACGGTCTTCAATCCCCAATCCGTCCGGGGATTGTTCATGCAATAGAGATAGCCGACCGGGATGTGGATCCAGATATAATCGTCCTTGCCGCCGGCCTCCAGCAGCAGCACGCGCATCTTCGGATCGGCCGAGAGGCGGTTGGCGAGCACGCAGCCGGCCGACCCCGCGCCGACGATGACGTAATCCCAATCCCCAGGTCGCGCCGCAAGCTATTTCCCCTTGGCGAACGCCTTGTCGCTGAGGTCGGTAATCAGATCGATCACTTCCGGCACATAATGCTGACCGAGCCCAGCTCCGTTCGCCATGCTGTAGAGCTGGTGAATGGCCGAGGCGACAAAAGCCGTCATCGGCAAGGCTTCCGCCATCTGCAGGAAATAGCGCACATCCTTCTGCGCATTGGCGATGGCAAATTGCAGCTGCGTGTTGTCGCCGTCGATCTGATAGGCCGCCAACCGCTGGAACATGACGCTGTTGGCGCCACCCGCGGTCACGATCTGCCTGAGCGCGTTGAGGTCGACGCCGGATTTCTTGGCGGTGGCCAGCGCCTCCGCCGTCACCGCGGCATAGCCCAGCGACAACATGTTGTTGATAAGCTTCGCCTTGTGCGCGGCACCCACACCACCGCAATAGACGATCGTATCGGCAAAACATTCCAGCACCGGATTGATCTCCGCCAGTGTCGCCTTGTCGCCGCCGGTCATGAGACCGAGCTTGCCGGCCTCCGCTTCCTTGGGTGTCCTGGTCATCGGAATATCGACGAAACGCCCACCCTTGGCCGCGATCTCGGCGGCGAGCTGGATGCTCGATTCCGGCTGCGCCGTCGTCGCATCGGCGATGATCGTGCCGGGTTTCAACCCGGCGATGAGGCCATCAGCCTTGCGCACAATCTCTTCCATCTGCAGCGAATTGCCGACCACCGTGATCACCATATCGCAATTGGCGGCGAGCTCCTTGGGGCTCTTTTTGCTTCCTTGCGCCCTTGGCGAGGAGGTCGTCGACCGGCTGCCGGTTGCGATGCGCCAGCACCGAGAGCTTGAAGCCCTTGGCGAGATATTCTTGCCGATGCCATGGCCCATGAGGCCGACACCGATGAGGCCGACATGTTCGATCTTCGCCATCTTGCAGCTCCCTACTTGCGCGCCAGCAACCCGCGCTGGGCCAGATTTTCCATGAGCGCCCCGGTCCCGAAGGTCCACGGCGCCACCTCGTTCGTGTAGCGCACCCGGTTGACCAGCGCGCCCAGCTGCGGCGTCGCAATGGTCACAATATCGCCGATCTTGTGCGTGAAGCCCATGCCCGGCGCGTTGCGATCCTTGACGGGGGCGAACATGGTGCCGACATAAAGCACCAGCCCATCCGGGTACTGATGGTTCTTGCTGAGCGTCTGGCCGGCAAGATCCGTCACGTCGCGGCTGATCTGGTTCATCGAGGATTTGTCCCGTCGCCCCGACGATCTCGCCGCGCGGGTTGATCACCAGCACGATTTCAGGCTCGGGATTGTTCCAGCTCGATTCCGGATGGATGCCGACATCGGCCCCCGTCCCCACCGCCGACATCGGCTGCGACTTGGTGAACACCTCGGCATAAGGCCCGATGCCGACCTCGAGATATTGCGACCACATGCCCCGTTCGATCAGCGCCTGCTTCAGCTTCTCTGCTTCCGCCGATCCCGGCTTGATGCGCCGGAGATCGCCGCCGATCTCCTTGGCGATCACCTGGCGGATGCCCTCGGCGGCGGTGGGATCCCCCTTGGCCCGCTCCTCGATCACCCGTTCCAGCATGCTGGCCGCGAACGTCACGCCACACGCCTTGATCGCCTGCAGATCCGTGGGCGCCAGCAGATAAGGCTTACCCGCATAGCGCCCATCGGGCGGCGTGTTGGCCAAGCAATCATCGAGGCTGCACAGCACCGGCGCCTTCTGCGCCGCCATCCGCACCGCCGCCACCGGATCGGCCTCGGCCAGCAGCCTCGACATGGTGGCGAAACTGCCCGAAAGATCCTTGAGATCCTTGCCGCTTACCAGCACCACGCTGGGCCCGGCGGGATTGCCCGGCACCCAGGCGCGACCGATGAGCGTGCCGGCGCTGCCGTCGACCGGCAACACATTGGCGGAAGTGAGCGTGATTTCCATCAGCAGATCCTGTCTTTCCCTAGCGCTTCTGTTCGCCGCTGCCGGCCAGCGTGATAACACCGATGATGATCAACCCGGTCATGATCAGGCGCAAGCCGGCACTGGCGCCAAAGGTGTTGAGCATCGTGACCAGCAGATAGAGGAACAGCGCCGCTCCCCAGATGCCCGGCACATTGGCGCGCCCGCCGGCGACCGAGGTGCCGCCGATCACCACCACGGCGATCGAGGCCAGCAGATATTCCTCGCCCATGTTGAGCGACGAGCCGCCCGAAAAGCCCGAGAGCAGCAGCCCGCTGAGGCCAGCCAGCATCGCGCTCAAGCAATAGGTGATGAGCCGCGTACGCTCGACCGGGATGCCAGCGAGCCAGGCTGCGCGCATATTCTGCCCCACCGCCAGCACCGAGCGGCCGTAGAAGCTGCGCGCCAGCACCACGCCCATCACGGCTGTGAACACCATGCCGCCAATGGCAAGGATCGGCACCCCGCCCACCTCCGCCGTGGTGAATTCGGCCAAAGCCGGCGGCGGCTTGATGCGCAACCCGCGGCCATAGGCGATGGCGGTCGACTGCACCAGGAAGCTGGCCGACAAGGTCGCGATGATCGGCGGAATGCGCAGCAGGCGGATGAGCCCGTAATTGAAGAGCCCCACCAACAGCCCGATCCCCAGCGCCACGGCGAGGCCCGTGAGGATCATGCCGTCCTGCGTGTCCATGATCTTGGTCGTGACCGCCCCTGCCAGCGCCATGGTGGCCGGGATCGAGAGATCGACATTGCCCGGCCCGGTGGTGATGACGAACATCTGCCCGGTGCCGACGATGATGGTGAAGGTCGCAAACGACAAGGCCGCCGTCAGCATCTGCCCGCCGCCATGGCCGCCGGTAAAGAGGATGGTGGCGATCCACACGGCGGCCGTCGCGATGAACGACCAGATCCAGGCCCGCGTGCGCAGGTAATAAAGCGTGCTGCCGACCGACCTCATCGCCGTTCTCCCCGGCTGATGAGCGCGCGCAAGGCCAGCACGATGATGAGGATGGCGCCCTGCGCCCCGATCTGCCAATCGGGCGAGATGCGCAGGAAGATGAGGAACGAGCCGGTGAGCGTCAGCGTCAAGGCACCCAGCACCGCCCCCATCGGCGAGACGCGGCCACCCACGAATTCCGCACCGCCCAATATGGCGCCGGCGATCGAATAGAGCGTGTAGCGGTCGGCGATATGCGCATCGCCCGAAGTGGTGAGGCCGATGAGCGAGAGCCCCGACAGCACGCCGAAG
Source organism: Rhodospirillaceae bacterium (assembly GCA_016712715.1). Taxonomy (NCBI): domain Bacteria; kingdom Pseudomonadati; phylum Pseudomonadota; class Alphaproteobacteria; order Rhodospirillales; family Rhodospirillaceae; species Rhodospirillaceae bacterium. The sequence continues at coordinate 231,800 of JADJQM010000001.1, read as the reverse complement.
AAACCAGCCAGCGCAAACATCGCCATCTTGATATGGAGCATGGACCAGCCGGCCCGTGCCAGCGCCTTCGGATTGCCACCCGCCCCGCGCAGCACGGCGCCATAGGAGGAATGCATGAGCCCCGCCTGCACGATGAGCGCAATCACCACAGCGGCCACGATCGGGAACGGCACGGCCGGCACTTTGAGCGCCATCAGCGCCTTGATGACATCGGGCGACTTGCCGCCCGGCGTCGGCAGGATGAGCACCGCGATCCCCAGCCAGACAAAGGACATGCCCAGCGGCACCACGATCGACGGCAGGGCGCGGAGATGGATGAGCGCCCCCATGCCCGCATAAACCACGATGCAGCCGGCCAGCATCAGGAGGCCGAGGATCGGCGTGTCATGGAGATAGGTGGCACCGATGCAGGCGACCAATCCCACGAAGGCGCCGATCGAGAGATCGAGATCGTTGACCGTGATGACGAACATCTGTGCGAGCGTCGCCAGTGCGATCGGCACGGCATATTGCAGCATCAGATTGAGGCCGAAATAGCTCATCGCATTGGGCTGGATGATGAAGATGGCAATAAGCAGCACGCCCAAAGACAGGGCCGGCAAAGCGCTACGCAACAACTGCGCGTTCAGGAAGGCTGGCAGCATCGTCACGCCGCCTCATGAAACGAGGCGCGCAGCACGCGCTCTTCGGTCAACTCGGATCGCGGTATGTCATCGACGATCTGTCCGTTGCGAAACACATAGACATGGTCGCAATTGCTCAATTCCTCGATCTCCGTCGTGTACCACAGGAAGGTCCGGCCACCCTGCGCCTCCGCCTTTACCTGTTCATAGACCTCGAGCTTGGTGCCGACATCGACGCCGCGCATCGGATCGTCCATCAGCACGATCTCGGCATCCGAGCCCAGCGCGCGGGCGAACAAGGCCTTCTGCTGGTTGCCGCCCGAGAGCGACAGGATGTTGTGGTCCATGTCCGGCGTCTTGATGCGCATGCGCTGGTGCCAGCTCTCCGCCATCGCGCGCGCGGCGTCGCGGTCGATCAGCAGGCGCTTCACCAGGCGACCCAGCGACCCCACCGTGATGTTCTCGGCAATCGACCAGAGCGGAAAGATACCGTCGCTCTGCCGGTCGCCCGCGATGAGCGCCACGGGGGCCGCGACCTTGGTCTCGGTGTAGCGCTTCTTCGCATTCGAAAAGATCTGCAGCAGCATGCGCGTCTGCCCATGCCCGGCCAATCCAGCGAGGCCGACGATCTCGCCCTTATGGGCGATGAGCTTCCGGTCATCCATCTGCGCCGCCGGGCGCGCATCGATCATCGCGGTACCGGATTTGCGGAATCCGGGCGCCGATATCTGCTGCTCGGATTTCGCCGCAGCGACCGTGCCCATCGCCGCCACCAGGGAATCCCTGGTGAACGCATCGGCGGCCCGTGCCGCGACCACACCGCCATCCTTCATCACCACGATGCGGCTCGATGCCCCCAGCACCTCGCCCAGCATGTGGGAAATGAGAATGACGCTGAGCCCGCTTTGCACCTCGCGGCGCACGAAGCCCAGCAATTGTTCCGCCGTCACCGCATCCAGCGACGAGGTGGGCTCGTCGAGGATGACGAGGCGCAAGGGCGCATCGGTCACCGTAAAGGCGCGGGCGATCTCCACCATCTGGCGCCGACCGATCGGCAGGTCACCCACGATATCGCCGGCCAGAATGTCGTGGCCCGGGAAAATCTCGTCAAGCTTGTCCTGGATGAGCTTCGCCGCCCGCTTCTTCCAGCCGAACCCCTTGAGATTGCGATGGAAGATGCGCGCATTCTCGGCCACTGTCAGGTTCGGGCACAGCGACAATTCCTGGAACACACAGCGAATGCCGTGATGATGCGCCACCACCACGGAATAGTTATCGGAGAGATCGACACCGCCCACGGCGATGCTGCCCCGGTCCGGGACAAGGGTGCCGGCAAGTGCGCCCATCAAGGTCGACTTGCCGGCCCCGTTATGCCCGACCAGTCCCAGGCACTCGCGCGGCCGCACCGTGAGATCGACGCCGGCTAAAGCGCGCACAGCGCCATAGCTCTTGGCGACGCCCGCCAGATTGACGATCTCTCCGGTGGTCTCGGTCATGCGCGTGCCCAAGGTAACAGTCTTACTTGCCTGCGATCACTTTCTGCGAATCCTCGAGCGAGTATTCGACATTGGCGACGCCGCCCTTTTCCGTGGTCTCCAGGCTCTTCTCAAGATCCGCCTGGTTGATCTGCAGGAACGGGACGGTCAGATCCTTCGGCACTTCCTTGCCATCGAGAATCTGCTGTGCCACCCAGAAAGCGAGCGTCGAGACGCCGGGCGCGATCGAGACCGACATGGTCTCATAGCCGTTGGCATCCTTCTGCTCCTTCCACCAGGCAAGCTCGTCCTGGCGGTTACCCATGATGATGAGCGGCGTCGGGCGGCCGGCGGCCTTGAACGCCTGGGCGGCGCCATAGCCGTCACCACCCTGCGTCACCACGGCCTTCACCTCGGGGAGCGACGGCAGCAAGCCGGCAACCGCCTTCTGCGCCACTTCCTGCGCCCAGTCGCCATGGACCGAGCCCACGACCTTGAACTGGCTGTGCTTGGCGACACCGGCTTCGATGCCCGAATGGATGGCATCGTCGACGAACACGCCGGCGAGGCCCCGGATCTCGAGGAGATTGCCGCCGTCCGGCATGCGCTCGGCGAGGTAATCGAGCTGGATGGCGCCCATCTGCTTGAAGTCGACGGCGATGCGCCAGGCGCAGGGCTCGGTCACGATGCCGTCGAACGAGACAACGATGATGCCGGCATCGCAGGCCTGCTTCACGGCGCCGTTGAGGGCGTCGGGCGAGGCCGCGTTGATGACGATGGCGTTATAGCCCTGCAGGATCAGGTTCTGGATCTGCGCGGCCTGTTCCGTCACCTGGTTCTCGGACGTCGTGAAGGCCGAGGCCTCGGCGACGATGCCGTCCTTGACGGCCTGGCCGGTGACTTTTTCCCAGCTCTTCAACATCGCCTGGCGCCAGGAATTGCCGGCATAGTTGTTGGACAAGGCGATCTTGGCGCTGGTGGTGTCCGCCAGCGCGGAGCCGGCACTCAAGGCTAGGCCAATGGCCGCGACCGACAGCAGTTTTACGCGAAAGCTCATATCATTCCTCCACATACTTTGTTGGTCATCTGTTTCGCCCCGGAACCATGACCGGCGAGATGACTGCGCCGGTCCTGAAGAAATCCTCAACCCAGCAGTCCCGGCGCCGCCGTCTCGCTGAGTGCCGCGTCGCGCTTCTGCATGAACTCCTCGATAACGCCCCACGCCTCATCGAGCAGCAACTGCATCGCCTGGCGGGCGGCACTGGCATCGCGGATCTCGATCGCCCGCAGAACCTCGCGGTGGCGCGGCAGCGATCCGTGCGCGCGCCCTCGATCTGGCTGGCGAGCTTGAAGCTGAACAGCAGAGCGGATTCGATCACATGGCCGGTCGAGGCGATGAAGGGATTGCCGGTCGCCTCCAGGACACCCTGGTGAAAGCGCAGATCGTGGACGAAATGCTCCTGCGTATCCTCCGGCGAGGCTTCCATGCCGGCATAGGACGAGGCGATCTGCGCCACCTGCGCCGGACTTGCCCGCAGGGCCGCCAGCGCCGCCGCCTCTGGCTCCAGGACCCGCCGCATTTCCGACAGATGGATCGCATACTGCTCCGCCTCGCGCGAGGCAAAGCTCCAGGTCATGATGTCTGGGTCCAGCATGTTCCACTGCTCGCGACCGCGCACGCGGGTACCGATCTTGGGGCGCGGGTCCACCAGCCCCTTGGCTGCCAGCACCTTGATCGCCTCGCGCATCACCGGGCGGCTCACTTTGAACTCGTCGGACAGGGCGTTTTCACTGGGCAGGATGTCGCCCGGCATGAACTCGCCGCGCAGAATCCGCTCGCCGACTTCATGCAGGATCTGGTTGTGAACGGTGCGACGCAGAAACGGCCGACCGGGCTCGCGCTTGATGAGCACGCTTGTCTCCTCCCATGACAGATACCGATCTGTCGCCATCGCCCTTGTGACGATGACGTGACCGGGAGCGAAACTCGTTTTTGGCAGGCGCGAAGGCGTCGCTCCGCCTCGGCCATTTTTTGTCCTCCCATATGTCTTATTGCCCCAGCGCCCATGACAGTGTCAAGCCATCGCGCGCGCTGATACCAACGTCGCACGCACCGTAGCTGTCACGCCTCCTTCGGCGCGGCGCTGGCAAGGTCCAGCACCTGCTTTGCGGCGGCCGATGTCACATGTTCGCCGCCACCCGCGACCTGCACGGTGGGCTGCGCGAAATTGATGCCGTTCTCGTTGAAGGTCTTCCGGATCAAGGCCAGCGCCTTCCGCCGGATCACGAATTGCTCACCCGGCTTGGTCATCATCTTCATGCGGATCTGGATCGCATAGTCGCCGAACTGTTCGACACCCTGCATCTTCATCGGCTCCAGGATATTCGGTCCATATTCCGGATCGGCGGCGAGTTGCTTGCCCACCTCCTTGATCAGTTTGCGCGCCTTCTCCAGGTCGGTGTCATAGGTAACACCGATGGTCAACTTGTCGATCACCCAGTCGCGGCTCATGTTCTGTACGGCGCCCAACTCGCCGAACGGTACGGTATAGAGCGGCCCGCGATGATGCCGCAGCTTGACCGACCGCAGGCTGAAGGACTCGACCGTCCCCTTATAGCTGCCGCTCTGGATGTACTCGCCGATGCGAAAGGCGTCATCCAGCAGGAAGAACATGCCGCTGATCACGTCCTTGACCAGCGTCTGCGCACCGAAGCCGACCGCGACGCCGACCACGCCGGCACCGGCGATGAGCGGCCCGATCTCGATCCCCATGGAGGAGAGAACCATCAGGACCGCGATCACCAGGATGATCACGAACAGAATGTTGCGCAGGATCGGCAGCAAGGTGCGCAAGCGGGCCTGTTTGCGCACCGCCTCGCTGTCGACGGGCCCGCTACCGGCCGGGACGGTCAGTTTGGAATCGATGAGGGCGCGGACAAAATGCCACAGGAACTCCGCCACCAGCGCGATCACGATGGCGCTCAGCAACCCACGCACGATGCGGGTGCTGATATTGTCCTGCATGGTCATGGCGACCAGGTCGATATGCCAGGCCTTGGCCAGCAGCAAGGCCGCCGCGATGATGAGGAGCGCGCGCAAGCCGCGTTCAAGACACACCTCCGCCACACCGGGTGCGCTGCCGGCGGCACTGGCCGCACCCGCCGGGCGCAGGATGTGATTGACCGCGCGCTTGACCCCCGTGATCGCCGCCGGCAATGCCACAACCGCCACGAACAGCCAGAAGCTTGGCATCGCGGACGCGACCCACAGCAGCCACAGGGCAATAAAATAGGCCGTCACCAGCCAATTTATCAGGCGCCGGTGTTCCTGGGGTGGCGTGAGGTCCGGGTGCAGCGAGGAAGGCGGCCGCCGCCAACAGGCCTCGATGCCGATCGCCAGCAGCATCAGCCCCAGCAGATAGGCGATGAAACCGCGCGCGCCGATGGACAGGCCCAGCGTGCCCAGCAGCCCCACTGTCACCCAGCCGATGGCCAGCCAGCCGATGGCGACAGCGATGCGGCGATACCAGAACCAGGCGGCTGCCGTGTTCATCGGCACCAGTCGAAAACGCTCGCCCCCCGGCGCCAGCACGAAGCGGCCGAACACCAGCGCGATGCGCAGCACCAGTATCGCGCTGAGATAGCCCAGCACGATCTCGCGCAGCAGTGGCGGCCAGGTGAAGATGAGAAAGGCGCCGACACTGCCAATTGAAAAGGCGATCACCAACCCCAGGCCGAAGCACAGGCGGATGCCGGCGGCGCGCAGGCGATCGCCGACCGTGTCGAGCGGCACGGTCACGATCCAGTTCTGCAGGTTCCGTGTCGCCCGCCGGAACAGCCATTCGACGAACAGGCCCAGTGCCAGGAAGCCGATGATCAGCGACAGGATCCGGATGATGCCGCGATCCTCGAACTCGACCATCAGGATGTCGCGGGCACGGGCGAACTCACCAGGCAATTGCGGCACGGCAACGATCAGGTTCGTAAAATGCAGGCGGATGTCAGCCAGCCGCTTGTCCATAAAGCTGCTGGGTGACATCTCGACGCCGCTCGGGGCGACGCCGGCGGCTGGCGCCTTCTGCGCTGCCACCCAGTCGCGGATCACTGGATCATCGAGCAATCGCAGCAATTCCTGCACCTGCGGCGGTGCCTCGGTCGCCGGCGCGGCGACCGACTGGGCAAGCGCCGGGACGGCGCCAAGCAATCCCGTTATCAGGCAGAGCAGCACGATCAGCCGGTGCAACATGGCGAGTCCTTTGTCACGCTGAGGCACGCATGCTGCCCGTTTTTCCGTCCCAAGCCCAGGGGGCTTTCGCAAAGCGCCGCGTCAGGAAATCGATCAGCACCTCGACCCGCGCCGGGCGGATGCCGCTGGGCGGCGTCACCAGATTGAGCGAGATGGGACGCGGCGCCCATTCCGGCAGCGCCACCTCCAGCATGCCGGTGGCAAGATCGCGCCAGACCAGGAATTCGGGCTGCAGTGCCAGGCCGAGGCCTGCATGGAGCGCCGGCATCAGCGCATCGGCGTTGTTGACCCGGAGCGGCGAACGCACCGTGACCGTGTAATCGCCCTGCTCCGCATGGAAGAACTGCCAGGCATCGCGCGAGCGGCCCAGCGTATAGAACAGCGCCTGATGCGCGCCGAGATCCTGCGGATGCTGCGGATAACCATGCTGCCGGAAGTAGCCGGGCGATCCCACCAGCAGGATGCGCACCTCGCAGAGCCGCCGCGCGATGAGCGATGAATCGACCAGCGTCGCGATGCGCAAGGCAAGATCGTAATTGTCGCTCACCAGATCGATCTGGCTGTCGCTGAAGTTGAGCTCGATCTGGATATCGGGATAAAGCGCGAAGAAGTCCGGCAGGGCCGGGGCCAGATGCGCTATGCCGAACGACATCGGGGCTGCCATGCGCACGAGGCCCGATGGCGCCAGCGACCGCGCGCCGACATCGGCTTCGAGGGCCAACCCGTCAGCCAGAATCCGCTCCGCCCGCTCAACCGCGAGCCGCCCGCTCTCGGTCAAGGACAGCCGGCGCGAGGTGCGGTGGAACAGCGGCGTCAGCAGCATCTCCTCCAGCCGCGTGATGGCTTTCGACACCGTCGCCTTCGAGAGACCGAGGTCCTCCGCAGCCCGCGAGAAGGACCCCATATAGGCGACCTTGGCAAAGATCGCCCAGGCTTCAAAATCGGGAATGCGGCGCATCGCTCGTCCGGGACTGTGTGACCCATTAGATCAATATCAGAAACAATAGGTTTCGTTAATTTCTATTTTAATGCCGATCAATATCCCCCATCTTCTCGTCATTATCCCCCGAAAACACGACAATATCCCCCAAGGATTGACATCATGATCGACCTTCGCCCCCTCGCCTCCCTCGGTGCCGCCAACCACGGCTGGCTCGACGCCAAGCACCATTTCTCGTTCGCGAACTACTATGACCCGGCCCGCATGGGCTGGGGGGCGCTGCGCGTCTGGAACGACGACACCATCGCCGCCAACAGTGGTTTCCCGGCCCATGGCCATGCCGACATGGAGATCGTCACTTATGTCCGCGAAGGCGCCATCACGCATCAGGATAACCAAGGAAATCAAGGCCGTACCGTGGCTGGCGACGTCCAGGTGATGAGTGCCGGCACCGGCATCCGGCACTCGGAATACAATCTGGAAAGCACCACCACGCGCATTTTCCAGATCTGGATCCTGCCCAACCAGCGGGGTGCGGCACCCGCCTGGGGCGCCAAACCCTTCCCCAAAGCCGACCGGTCTGGCCGCTTCGTGACGCTGGCCAGCGGGTATGAGACCGACACGGACGCCCTCCCGATCCGGGCCGACGCGAGGGTCCTGGGCGCCAGTTTGAAGGCCGGCGAAACGGCGGAATACGCCCTGGGCGACCAGCGCTTCGGCTACCTCGTCCCCTCCAAGGGTGTCGTAAATGTCAATGGAATCAAGGTCTCAACCCGCGACGGTGCGGCCATCCAGCACGAGCCGGTCATCCAGGTGACCGCCCTCGAAGACGCCGAACTGGTGATGGTGGATACCGCTTGATCTAGCTCAACACGGCGGCCGGTCCCGGCAAGCAGAGTGGCGATCCATGAACAAATCATCGATCGTCCTCCTGCTCGCCGCCAGTCTCGCAGCCTGTTCCAACGCGGTGCCGGTGACGGCGGCACCATCCCCGCCACCAGTGCTGGAAGCCGTCGCCCCGCCGGCCGCGTTACCGCCTGAAATCAAGACTTTACCGGACGACCAGGCGCGCCTCGTCACAGTGATCGCCGCCTATCAGGCGATCGCCGCCGCGGGTGGTTGGCCACTGGTGCCGGAAGGCCGGACGCTGCGCCCGGGCGACCGCGACGCCCGGATCTTCGAGCTCCGCAACCGGCTGTTGGATCAAACCGATAGCGACCTCTTCGACCCGGATCTCGCCACCATGGTCCGGCACTTCCAGCATCGCCATGGGCTTGAGGAAGACGGTATCGTGGGTTCCAAAACCCTCGCGGCCCTCAACATCCCCATCGACCAGCGCATCGCGCAGCTCCAGCATAATCTGAAGCTTATTCAAGTCGGTCACCGGCAATGGGACGACCGCTACATCGCCGTCAACGTCGCCGCCGCGACCTACCGGCTGGTTGAAAACGGCCAGACGGTCTTTGAGCGCCGGGTCATCGTCGGCCGACCGAATTGGCCAACGCCGCTGCTCAACAGCGTCATCAACGAGATCGTGCTCCACCCCACTTGGACCGTGCCACCCCGCATCGCCCAGCTGGAACTGCTGCCCCGCATCAAGCGCGATGCCGGCTACCTCGCCGATCATGACATGCGCTGGGTCGACGGCATGATCCGGCAGGCCGCTGGGCCAAGGAACCCGCTCGGCAAGGTGAAATTCGTCTTTCCGAATGACGAGAGCGTCTATCTCCACGACACCAACGCGCCGTCGCTGTTCAACGAGGCCGAGCGCCACCTCAGCCATGGCTGCGTCCGCCTCTCCAATGCCGTTGAACTGGCTCGATATTTACTGCTGAAGGAACCCGGCTGGAACGAGGAAGGGCTGGCGGCACGCCTCGCCGAAATCCGGACCGAGCGCATCAGGCTCAGCCGGCCGATCCCCGTTCACCTGGTCTATGACACCGCCTGGGTCGACCCCGACGGGACGGTCCATTTCCGTGACGACGTCTACGGACGCGACCGCCCTTAGCTGCCCTCGCGCGACTTCTTGATCTGCGTACCAATCGGCCCGAGGCGGCCAAGAACCTCCGGCACGGACATCCATGTCATATCCGAATTGCGGGTCATGACGATCTTGGCAGCCACCGCCGCCGGCAGCGCGGCGCGGAGGGCCGCCCCGATCTTGCTCGGCGCCACCACGACCAGCTGGTCGAACCGGCCACGGCCACCTTTCAGGTAGTCCGCCAGCCGCGCGACGAAGAGGTCCTTTTCATGCTGCTTCAGCGAAACGCGCGGCTCGATACCATGGCGCGCCGAGCCAACGCTTTCCTGGCCGCGCGGCAATGGACCCGAAGCCAGTTTGCCGCCGGTCAGGCGCGCATCGGAGGAAATGTCGAGGCGCACGGACACGCCGGCATGGGCGGTCTCGCTCTCCAGAATGCGCGCATGGCCGCCATCTGCGACGATGACCCAGATGCGCTTGTTCTTGTTCTTCCCCGGACTTGCTGCAGCAATCGCGCGTTTCATGCTTCACCTCCTGTTTGAACCTCATTAACCTAGTGTTCCGGGTCTCAAGCTGCATTGCGCTAGGTCAATGTCAGGTCGGAGACATCTCACGAGATCGGAAAGCTCTTATGTCGGCGACAGATGACCAGACCGCCGTCATCGATTTCCTGTCGCGTCCCGGCAGCTATCCAGATGGGGTAACTACGGTCGAGACTATCACCACCCATGCCTCCGTCATCATTCTCGCGGGCGACCTTGCCTATAAGTTGAAGCGGGCGGTCAAATACTCCTACCTCGATTATTCAACCGTCGATGACCGCCGGCGTGCCTGTGCCGCCGAACTGGCGCTCAACCGGCGCACAGCACCCTCCCTTTACCTCGATGCACGGCCAATCGTCCGAAATTCGCGCGGCGATCTGCAATTCGGCGGTGCCGGCGCGACGTTGGATTGGGTCGTTGTCATGCGCCGCTTCCCACAGGAGGGCCTCTTTAACAATCTCGCCGAGCAGGGCGCATTGTCGCCCTCCCTGCTCCGCCAACTCACCGATCGTATCGCCGCTTTCCACGCCGCGGCAGAGATCGATACAGAATATGGCGGAGCCGCCGGCGTTGCCGCGGTCCTCGATATCAATGACGAAAACCTGCGCCGCACGCTGAGCGATCCCGCCTCGATCAGCCGAACGGACATCCTGCGTACACTGACCCAGGCAAGCCTTGATCGATACCGAGCCCTGCTGGACCATCGCCGGGCAAGCGGCCGGGTTCGGCAATGCCATGGCGACCTCCATCTCGGCAATATCTGTCTGGTGGAGGGCCAGGCCACTCTGTTCGATTGCATCGAATTCAGCAAACTCATCTCCTGCATAGATGTGCTCTACGATCTTTCGTTTCTACTGATGGATCTGCGGCATCGAGGCCTGCGGCGACAATGCGGCCAGGTCTTTAACCGCTATCTTGACCTTACCGGTGATGAGGACGGCCTGCCATTGCTGCCACTCTTCATGTCGCTGCGCGCTGCCGTCAGGGCCCATGTCACAGCGGCGGCCGCAGGGGCGGATGAGAAACATCAGCGGGAACGCCTGACCGAAGCAAGAAGCTATCTCGAACTGGCCATCGAACTGCTGCGACCTGTTCCGGCGCGGCTTATCGCTATTGGCGGTTTGAGCGGCAGCGGCAAATCCACCATAGCCGCCGACGTCGCCGGTACGATGGGCCTAGCTGCCGGCGCGCGCATCCTGCGCAGCGACATCATTCGCAAGCAACTTTTCCATGTACCGCCGGAACAGGCCCTGCCAGCCGAAAGCTACGTGCCTGAGGTCAGCCGTCAGGTCTATGCCGCGGTTTGCGCGCGCGCTCACTCAGCCCTGCAGCACGGCCAAAGTGTCATTGTCGACGCTGTCGCCGCAAGACCCGAGGAGCGCGATGAGATCGAGGCCGTTGCACGCCGACATGATGTCACCTTCAGCGGTATCTGGCTTGACGTAGCTCCAGCGACAATGCGTGCCCGCATCGGCGCCCGCCGGACCGATGCTTCGGACGCCGATGTCGCTGTGCTTGAGCGTCAACTGGCCTACGACCTAGGCGATATGCGGTGGTACAGAATGGATGCCAATGGCGCCCCAGAAGCTGTCGCCAAAGCGGTGCTGGATTTTCTGCATGCCACGCGAGGTTTATCTGAATGAAGGTGACAACTCCCGCTACCGGCGAGCAATCAGCAGGCATGGCCATGGTCCTCACCAAATGCAATGCGCCATTGGTGGGGCAACGACGGATCTGGCCCACCCCTACCGGACGCGATGTGCTCATCAGGATTCATGCCTGTGGTGTCTGCCGAACCGACCTCCATGTCGTCGATGGAGAACTACCTGCCATATCGCTACCACGCATTCCGGGCCATGAGGTCATCGGCACGGTGGTGGCCCTGGGTTCCGATGTTGAGGAACTACAATCGGGCAATCGCGTCGGGGTGCCCTGGCTTGCCTATACCTGCGGCATCTGCGACCACTGCCGTGCCGGGCGTGAAAATCTCTGCGCGTCAGCTGCCTTTACCGGCTATCAACGCGACGGCGGCTATGCCGACTTCATGATTGCGGATGCACGCTATTGCCTGCCGATTCCGGCCGTTTACAGCGATGCCGAAGCGGCTCCTCTGATGTGCGCCGGCCTGATCGGCTACCGTGCGTTGCGCAAGGCAGGTGATGCCCGGCGCCTTGGCCTCTATGGCTTTGGCGCTGCCGCCCATATTGTCATCCAGGTGGCAAAGTATGAAGGTCGGGCGATCTATGCCTTCGCGCGGTCTGGGGATGACACGGCGATGGCCTTTGCCCGCGACCTCGGTGCCGACTGGGCCGGGCCATCTGACGCCATCCCGCCCGAGCCACTTGATGCCGCCATCATCTTCGCCCCGGTCGGCGCCCTCGTGCCCATGGCGTTACGGGCCATACGTCCTGGCGGACGGGTGGTGTGTGCCGGTATCCATATGAGCGACATACCGAGCTTTCCCCTACGAGTTGCTCTGGCATGAACGGGAAATCGTCTCGGTCGCCAATCTGACGCGTCAGGACGGTATCGACTTCCTGGCCCTCGCCCCGCGGATTCCCATCAGGACCCACACCACAACCTACCCGCTGGCAGAAGCCAACAAAGCCCTCAGCGATCTACGCGACGGCACCATCCGCGGTGCCGCCGTGCTGATTCCGGCATTCTAGGCGGCTTCGCCGTTCCGCAGCCTATCCCGGAACTCCTCAAGCCGGGCGCGATATCCATCTGCGTCGCCATATTCCAGGAATTCGTAATAGCGCTGATGCGGATCCGGAACCCGCAAAGCATGCTTGATTGGACACCAGAACTGCTCGGTACGGCTGCCAATTTCCCGGATATAGCCGATGACGCCATTGGCATAGCCGCAATAGACGCAGTTCAAAGCCTCTATCCAGTTGAGATAGGCAAGGTGCCGTCGATCAAAGGTTACGTAATCCGCTCGCCTGACCTGCGGAACGCGATAGATCCGAAAACAGATCGCCTGATAGAGACTGGCCCACAGATCCACGAGCACCAAAGGCACGATCAACGAGTAAATTATCGGCACGCTCAGCATGTATCCGATCGGCGCCTGCGCAATGAAGACGCCCACGGTCTTGCGCAAACGTCTGTGCTGCAGCACGATCCCGTGCTCGAACTCGATAAACTTTTTATTGACGTTCCAGCCTAACGCTTTGCGTCGCTGTTCGATCTCGCGGTCGAGTTCGGCATGGAGCCTGATGATTTCGTCAGCCAATTCCTGCAGTCGATTTGGCATGCCTCGTTCCCTCCAGATGGGGCAGGATACGACGGCACCACCGCGCAAGGCCCAAGTGAAATTGCTGATTTCTACCCTAGGCTACCGCTGAGTTCATAGCCAGTGCCTTCCGCTGCCATTCCTGTCGCGAAGCGGAAGTCGGTAGCATGGGCGGCGTGAATTCGATAAAGAGGTTCGCCCTTTTCAACCGGGTCACCGACCTTTTTGAAGAGATCAATGCCGGCACCCTTGTCTGAAGGCGCGCCGGCAATACGCGCAAGGCGCGCGATGCGGTAGCAGTCAATACTTCCGATGGTACCATCGGCCGGCGCAACTACCTCATGGGTCAGTGGACCGAGATCAGTCAGCGATGGGCTGGCGCCTTGCGCCCTCATGATCTCCGCCATCTTCCTGGCCGCGGCTCCGGATCCAGCAATTCGCGGGCTCGGTCACGGCCATGTCCACCACGCAAAGCGGGGTCAAACTCCAGAATATGTCCCGCCAGCAGCAAAGATCGCTGACGCAGGTCCTGCGGCGCGTCCGCTTGGCCCTCAAGCACACGCATCACATCCCGCGCCTCAAGCTTCGGGCCGACGCCATATCCCACCGGCTGCGACCCATCGGTGATTTCCACCGTCAGGGTCAATCCCAACTGGTCACCTACGAACTCGAACAGCTTGCGCATGCGGATGGCGTCGACATGGGTGCGCACCTTGGCTGTCGGCCCCATCGGAATGTCGATGATGAGATGGCTAGAGCCAGCGGCAAGCTTCTTGGACAGGATCGAAGCCACCAACTGCTCGCGTGTGTCGATGCCAAGGGGCCGCTCGACGGAAATGAGAATGTCATCAGCTGGGGCAAGATTGACATGGCCGCCCCAGACGATGCAGCCCTTTACCGCTCCGACGATTTCGCGAATCTCGTCGATGCCGATTTCGACTCTTGCCAGCACTTCCATGGTGTCGGCAGTTCCGGCCGGCGAGGTGATGGCCCGCGACGACGTCTTCGGGATGGTAAGGCCATGGGCAGCCACGATCGGCACGACAATCATCGAGGTGCGGTTCCCGGGAATGCCGCCGATGCAATGCTTGTCGACGATCGGGCGCTGCGGCCAGGTCAGCCGGTTGCCCACCGCGGCCATCGCCTTGGTCAGGCCGAGGACCTCGCCAGTGGTGAGGAAGCTCGCGGAAGCGATCAAAAATGCCGCGATTTCCATCTTTGAATAGCGGTTCGAGGCGATGTCGCGAATGATCGCCTCGAATTCGGCATCGTTAAGGCTCTGCCCCAACACTTTCGCCCGTATCGCCTCGTGGCTCGCCGGGGGCCTTGCCTGTGCCACCGTCACGGTTTGACCTTCGGGGATGTTCAGTTGGCGGAAGCTCTGCTCCGACAGACCAAGTTCGTCGCGTCCGAGAAGATTGGGGTCATCCACGATATTCAGCACCGCGAGAATCGACCGGCCATCTTTCGAGACTTCGATCTTCGCCAAGCCTTGAAACTTCTCGGCCCGATAGAGCGGGCAATCGCGCGACAAATAGGCCACGTTTTCATGGTAGGTGTCGATGGCGACGCGACGCAGCTTCAGCATGGGGCATCCCTGTTCTTGCGATATTGGGGAGCTTGCGGGGCTTTTGCCCCACACCATTTGACCTGGATCAAACTATCCGGTCAGGTTGTCCCGATGATATGGGAAATTGCCCTTTAGCCCGATCCATTCTGCAAAGAGGCAGGCTCAGCAATGTCGTCAGGCCGGTTGGTTTATCTCATGGGGGCGTCCGGTTCGGGCAAGGACAGCGTGCTCAATCACGCCCGCCAGCGTCTAGACGGACGGTATGATGTTCTGGTCGCTCACCGCTATGTAACCCGTCCGGCGCAACTCGGGCACGAGAACTATGTCTCGCTCAGTGATGGTGAATATGATCTCCGCCGCGACAAGTCGCTGTTTATGCTGGATTGGGGCGCACACGGTGTTCGCTATGCGGTAGGCGTTGAGGTCAGGCACTGGTTGTCGTGCGGCCTCACGGTGGTGATGAATGGCTCCCGTGCCTACTTGCCGACTGCCGCAGCCCGCTTGCCGGACTTGCTGCCCATCCTGATCGATGTCCCCATAGCTCGCCTGCGGCAACGGTTGCTGGATCGTGGCCGCGAGTCACTGACCGAGATCGACGCCCGCCTGCAACGTGCCGAGGCCGTGACTGTCTCACATCCTTCCCTGATCAGGATCGACAATTCGGGTCCAATTGCGCTGGCCGGAGACCGGCTGACCGATATCCTCACGCGCGAGGCCAAGCAGTAATGGGCTATCGTCCGACCGGTTGCTGACAGCGCGCATGCGCCTCGCTTAGAATGGCAACGACCTCGTGATCGGTCACTTGATCAAAGACTCTGTAATATGCGCCGACAGCGTCGAAATCTTCGTGCGCCTCCAGGCAGATCACTTCGTCGACCTCCGCCGCCATTTCTGAAATGCTTTCAGTCGACGCCACGGGCACCGCCAGGACAAGGCGCGCTGGATGCTGGCGACGCAAGGCACGAATGGCGGCGCGAGCCGTGGCGCCAGTGGCAAGCCCGTCATCGATCAGGATCGCCGTGCGGCCCTCGGCGGGCTGCGGGGCGCGTCCGCACAGATAAATTACGCGACGGCGCGCGATCTCTTTCAACTCCAACGCGACCGCTGCGTTGATCGCCTCTTCGCTCGGCTCCAGCCTCCTGGCAAAGTCGTTGAGAACGATCTCCGGATGATCGCCATCCACCACGGCCCCCAGGGCCAGCTCCGGCTGGAATGGCGCGCAGATCTTGCGCACCAGAATGATGTCGAGGGGGCAGCGGAGGGCCTTTGCAACCTCGAAGCCGACCGGCAGGCCGCCGCGCGGCAGGGCATAGACCACCACGTCCTGGCCCGCGAACTTCTCAAGGGCCTTGGCGAGCTTCTGACCGGCGTCAATTCTGTCTCGAAACGGCATGACACATCTCCCGAGAAGCTCGCATGTTCGACCTTTCAACCTGGCGCGCCATTGATCTGGATCATGCGATCGTTCAAGGGGTGGTCTCAAAGAGCTCCGGAAAGCAGCTCCGGCACCTTCCGCCACGCCTGAAACAGCCTCGCGCGGTCCACAAACCACGATGGCGTCAACGGCAGGCAATCAATAGCCAATTTGTTTCAGGGGGATAGGATTGGCAAACGCAGTGGCGACTCGGGCGACAGGCACGGTCAATCTCGACCAGTGAACTCTCCCACGGCGCGAGGTGACTTCACATCGCTCATTTCACACGTTACTTTGTGCAAAAGCTAGGTACGCTGAGTGTGCGACCGGGGAGTCGCTGGGGAGACCATTTACATCAGGTGCGGTAGAGAGATGATATCGGAATGGCGTCGCTTGACTTTCTCGATGGATGAACTTGCTACGGCACTGCTCCAGTACCTCATTACCACCGAAAAAATCGGGGAAAAGGAGATGCTCGGCCGCATCACCATCACCGATGCACCGGACATCGAAATCTCCGCCGTGGTCAAAGGCGGTCCAGATGCGGCCGGTCGAACCATCAATCTGAAGAGTGAAATACTTGGCGCCCTGTTGCTGACCCATTGTATCCGCAACAAGATCCCGGTCGCCAAGCGGGCCAAGAAATCCATCATCAAGCATGAGGACAAGCTGGCGCTCGTCCTGGCCATCGAATAGAGCGGATTTGTGGACACAAGCATGGACGTCGACGAACTCTGGGGCGCACTTGCCGCACACAGGCTATGGCTGGCCAAGGAAAGGGCGGGCGACGGGTCGATCTCAACAAGTTCAACCTGGAGGGCGCCTCCCTGCGCGGCGTGAACCTGACGGGCGCCAAGATGGTGGGGGCACGCCTGGTGAATTGCGACCTGTCCGACGCCAAGCTTGATGGCGCCGATCTGTTTGGCGCCGATCTTTCCGGCAGCAATCTCACCGGGGCGAACTGCCAGGATGCCAATCTGCGCGGCGCTCAGCTCAAAGGCGCCAATTTCAGCAAGGCCCAGTTATCGGGCGCCGATCTGCGCAGTGGATCACTCCTGGTCGAAGGCGGCAGCAAGGGCAACCGCGACAATTCGGAAATGAACGAGCTCAATCTCAGCGGCGCCAATCTTGAGCGCGCCAAGCTCAACGGGGCCGTCATCCGCAATGCCAATCTGAGCGGCGCCAGCCTGCGCAACGCCGAAATGCAAGGCGCCGATCTCACCGGCACCCAACTCAAGGGAGCCGACCTCAGCGGCGCAGATCTGTCGCGCAGCGATCTGAGTGGGGCCAGGCTGGATCATGCCAAGGTCACCGGCGCCAAGCTCGACCACGTGACACTGAAGGATACCAACCTGTTTGGCGTCGACCTGTCCACGGCCATGGCGCGCAATGTCGACATGTCGCATGCCCTGCTGGTCGATGATTCGCCCGATGCCATCGGGCGCCTGAAGGCGCTGATTCAGTCGCATAGTGAATGGGTGGAGACGGGTGGCGAGAAAGGCCAGCGCGCGGATTTTTCGGGCGCCGATCTTTCCGGCCTCGACCTCGCAGGCATAAAGCTCACCGGCGCCACCTTCACGGACGCGAAGCTGCGCGGCACCATTCTGCGCGGTGCCAAGAGCAATCTTGCCAATTTCACCCGCACCGATCTCACGCGCGCCGACCTTACGTCGGCCGAATTGTGCGGTGCCAAGTTCACCGAGAGCAATCTCGAAGGGACAATTTTCCGGAACGCTGATCTCAGTCCCGAGATCATCAAGCGCAAGGGGCCAAGGATGCGGTCTATCCGACCGTCATCGCCGATTGCCGCCTGGTCAAGACGGATTTCACCGAAGCCAATGCGGACGGTATCATTACCGAGAATTTCAATCTCGCAGGTGTGATTGCCGATATGGCATTCCTGGACCAGGTGTCCGGCGCCAAGGAAGATACCGACGAGACAAAACCCGCCTGATGCCTACGAGATGTAGCTCAGGAGCGAGACGCACAGGCTCCCGATCACCACAAACGACACAAAACTCCAGGCGCTCGCAACCAGACGGTGGCCTGACTTTGCTTCCTGAAGGGTGTCTTCGTAACTGTTGATGATGTTCATGGCGCACTCCGCAGCTAGGGGCCTGGGCCTCCAAGTGGGTCAAGTGACAAAAGGTTCAAGGCGCGCGACGGCCAAATGCCGAGACTGTGCGCGCCGTCACAGTGTTAAAATTGCGGGAACATGTTGGGAACGTCAGGAGCACCATTTAGGGATAGTGCGCAGCCACCGGCGGTTTCCCAAACTTCAACGGTCAGAACGATCGCCATGAAGGACTGATGTCACAATTGCCGGCACTTGAAACGGGAGGTACGAAATGACGGTCAGCTTCACCTGCTTGCATGCTCTTGCCCTCACGACGCCCTTGTTTTGACGGCAGCCGCCGCGGCGTCAGCCGATGTGCTGGAGCAGATCAAGAAGGACGCGACCATCCGCCTTGCAGTCCGGGCCGATGCTCCCCCCTTCTCATCCAAGGGCACGGACGGTGCTTACACCGGCTACTCCGTGGCGCTCTGCCAGGCCGTTGCTGCGCAGATCAAGGTCGATCTGAAACTGCCAGATCCCAAGATCGCGTATATGCCGGTGACGGCAGAGAACCGCTTCGACGCGATCGCAAAGGGCGACGCCGACCTCCTCTGCGAGGCCACGACAACTACCTGATCCAGCGCGCGGCCATCTATCTTTCGCTGCCCACCTTCGTCAGCGGTGCGGGCCTCGCCATTCAGAGTGACGGTCCAAAGGACCTTGAGGCACTTGCCGGCAAGAAGGTTGGCGTGCTCGGCGGCACCACGACTGAGGTGGCGTTGCGTACCACCCTGAAGGACAGGAAGCTGTCGGCGGATGTCGTCCTCGCCAAGACCCATGACGAAGGCCTTGCTGCTTTGGAGGCCGGTGAGGTCTCGGCCTATCCTTCCGACCGTACCATCCTGATGTACTTGCTGGACGCCCGCACCTTGCCGCAGAAACTGCTTCTCGCCGACAGTTTCTGACGATCGAACCCTATGCATTGGGACTGCCCCATCGCGACAATGCTCTGCGCCTCGCGGTGGACCGCGCCGTCAGCCATCTCTATCGCTCAGACGCCGTGGGCAAGATCTTCAAGGACTCGTTCGGCGCCAAGGCGAAGCCAACGTCGCTGCAACGGGCGCTCAACACGATCTCCGACCTGCCGGAATAGCCCGACAGCTGGGCTTCAGTTCCTGGGCATGCCCTGCTGAACGGACAGCGCGTTGGAAAGACTGTGCTAGCTCGCCTGGAACAAATCCGCGCCTCCGTGGTTAACAGATCGTAGCGGTAACCGACCCTGGCCAACCATTTTGCGATTGCTGGCGTCATGCGCCTTTTGCGCATGGGGGAAATTCTCCGCTTCTAGTTTTGCCTTCATGAGTAGCAGGAGAATTCAATGAAACGCGTTTTGGCCCTATGTGTCGTTGGCTTGATGTCCTCGACAGGCGCAGCGATGGCCGAGGACTCCGCCCTCCTGCAAACAGCCCAGGCGAATGCGGGCGCCTTTGTCGTCCATTTCGCATTCGACCAGGCGACCCTTGATTCCGAGGCTCTCGGTGTGATTGCAGCTGCGGCACAGGAATTCCAGCGCAGCGGATCGGCCCGCATTGCAGTCCGCGGCCACACCGATACCTCGGGCAACTCAGCCTATAACCAAGCGTTGTCGGAACGTCGCGAACAAGCAGTCGCCGACGAACTTCTGCGCCAGGGCGTACCTGCTACGGCGCTGACCAGCGAAGCCGTGGGCGAGACCGACCTCGCAGTGGCGACACCTGACGGGGTGCCGGAACAGGCCAACCGTCGTGTCGAAATCGTGATCGACCAGCCGCCGGCCCTGGTCGCGGCGGTCGCCCCGGCGCCAGCACCGGCACCTGCCCCCGCACCCGTTGAGGCGGCACCGCCACCCCAGAAGAAGCACGATCGCATTTTCAGCCTAGGTGGATTCTACGGCTTTAATCTGGAAGATGAGGCC
Source organism: Rhodospirillaceae bacterium (assembly GCA_016712715.1). NCBI lineage: Bacteria > Pseudomonadati > Pseudomonadota > Alphaproteobacteria > Rhodospirillales > Rhodospirillaceae > Rhodospirillaceae bacterium. The sequence goes on along the minus strand of JADJQM010000001.1, from coordinate 211,761 downwards.
GGCCATACCAGCCATCTTGGCGGCCTCAATTTCGCAGTCGATGTTCCTGTCATGCCCTGGCTGTCCGTGGGCGCTGAGCAGGCCGGCTTCTACCATTTCGACACGCCGAATGACGGGTTCGGCGGACGCACTGTCGCCAGCCTGGATTTCACCATGGGCGATAGTGACGATTTCCGTCCGTATATCGGCGGTAACTTCGGCTATCTCTATGGCTCGGGTTTCAACGATGATTTCATCGCCGGTCCGGAAGTTGGCCTTCTCTCAGGCCCCTTCATCGCCAAGCTTGCCTACGACATCCCGTTCAACCGGGATATGGACGAAGGCATCATCAATACCACGATCGGCTTCCGCTTCTAAGCCATCCCACCGCGCCGGGTGATCCCGGCGCGGTGCCTCGTGTGTCATCGGCGCGCGGCGATCTGCTCCGCCAGATAGTCGGCATCGTGCCAGACGCCCCAGATGAACGCTGACGCCCGCCGCGACAGCCAGCTCAACCCCAGGAAATAGAGACCAGGTACCTCGGAGACGCCACGCTGGTGCAGCGGTACGCCCTTGGCGTCGTATGTGCCCGCCTTCAGCCAGCTGAAATCGAGGGCAAAGCCGGTCGCCCAGATGATCGAGTTGACACCAGCCTCGCGCAGGTTGAGCTCAAGAATGGGATCGGTGACGCAGGCAGGATCCGGCTCCATCTTGCGGGCCTCCGGCTCTTCCGGAAGATCGAGCCCGTTCTTCTTCGCATAGGCATCGGCCGCATTCAGCACGGAGAGATAGTTCGCATCACCCTGCGCGATGTTGCGCGCCAGATCAGGCGCGAAATGCAGCGCGCCGTCCTTGAACATCCCCGCCCGTCCCAGCAATGTCATCCCGCGCGCGGCAAGGCGCCGGAAGTCAACGGTGTGGCCGCCATAGGCGCCGCTGACCGAGATCGTGACATGCTCCATCCCAGGCTCGCGCGCCTTGGCATCCCAGAGGCCCAGCGCACCCAGCCACCAGCAGAAATCCTTGCCGCGATAGGTCCTGGGCGGCCGGTCATGCGGGCCGATGGACAGATAGACTCGCTTTCCCGCGCGCAGCAATTCGTCGGCGATCTGCCCGCCGGAAGACCCCGCCCCCACCACCAGCACGGCACCTTCGGGCAACTGGCCTGGATTGCGGTAGGCGTTGGAATGGATCTGCAGGATGCCCGTCTCCGCCGGCACGACGGCCGGGATGATCGGACGCTGGAACGGTCCGGTCGCTGCCACGACGTTGGCTGCATCAATGCTTCCGGCCGAGGTCTCGACGAGGAAGCCGGACCCGTCTTCTTTGCGGTGCACCGCCTTCACCTCGACGCCGCAGCGGATCGGGGCCGAGATCTGTTTGGCGAATTCCTCGAAATAGGCCACGACCTTGTCCTTGGCAGCGAAGCTGTCGGGATCGATGTCGGCAAATGTCTTGCTCGGAAACCGATCATGCCAGGCCGGCCCGTTGGCAACGAGCGAATCCCACCGCTCCGACCGCCAGCGCTCGGCGATCCGGTGCCGCTCGAGGATCAGGTGCGGCACGCCGCGCTTGCCGAGATGCTCACTCATCGCCAACCCGGCCTGCCCCCCGCCGATGATGAGCGTATCCACCTTTTCAACCTGCATCGCGATTCCTCATTCAATCCGGCACATTCGAACGGCATCGACCGTCATGATGCAGTTGCGTGGCGACATATTGCGATTGATGACGAGTAACAGGGCGCCCAGCGCCTGCCAATTACGAAAGTCCAAAGCCAAAGATCGGAAAAACCGACCCAAGGGCCTCGGCTCGGGATAGTGGCCGTGAGGTATTGGCGGATTTACGAGGCAAAATTCGCCCGCGGAGCGAGCGACGGTCGGCGCGCTTGGCGTCCCCAACGGGATTTGAACCCGTGTTACCAACGTGAGAGGCTGGTGTCCTAGGCCACTAGACGATGGGGACGCAGAGGCCGGCGACTTGTGGCTGTCGCGGCGGCCGAACTTCTAGAGGATCGGCGGCTTTCGATCAAGCCCGATCTAATGGATTGGCCTGATTAGGTTATTTAGCCCGCCTGACCTCCCGGACAACTCCTGATGGCCGCTCCTACCGCTGCTGGTCCACATCGCGGATGGCGCCGCGCGCCGCACTGGTGGTGAAGGCGGCATAGACCTTGAGCGCGTCGGAGACCTTGCGGTTGCGCTTCACGGCGGGCTTCCAACCCTGGGCGCCCTTCACGTCCATCGCCGCACGACGCGCGGCGAGGGTCGCTTCCGGCACCGCCAGCGTGATTGTGCGATTGGGGATGTTGATCTCGATCCGGTCGCCCTCCTCCACCAGGCCGATCATGCCGCCTTCGGCCGCTTCCGGCGAGACATGGCCGATCGAGAGGCCCGAAGTGCCGCCCGAGAAGCGGCCGTCGGTGATGAGCGCGCATTCCTTGCCCAGCCCCTTCGACTTCAGATAGCTGGTGGGATAGAGCATCTCCTGCATCCCGGGGCCGCCACGCGGTCCCTCATAGCGGATCACCACCACGTCGCCGCTCTTCACCGAGCCCAGCAGGATGCCGGAGACGGCATCGTCCTGGCTTTCGAACACGCGCGCGGGACCGGCGAAAACATGGATGCTCTCATCGACACCCGCCGTCTTCACGATGCAGCCGTCGAGCGCCAGATTGCCCTTCAAGACTGCGAGGCCGCCATCCTTGGAGAAGGCATGCTCAGCATCGCGGATGACGCCAGCGCTGCGGTCGAGATCGAGGGCGTCCCAGCGCTCTGCCTGGCTGAAGGCGGTTTGTGGCGGCACACCACCCGGCGCCGCCATTAAGAAGCGCTGCACGGGCTCGCTGTTCGACTGGCGGATATCCCAGCGCGCCAGCGCCTCGCGCATCGTGCCGGCATGGACGGTGGGCTCTTCGCCATGCAGCAGGCCGGCTCGGTCGAGTTCGCCCAGGATCCCCATGATGCCGCCGGCGCGGTGCACGTCTTCCATATGCACGTCGGATTTGGCGGGCGCCACCTTGCACAGGCACGGCACCTTCCGTGACAGGCGGTCGATATCTTCCATGGTGAAGGCCACACCGGCTTCATGTGCGGCGGCCAGGAGATGGAGCACCGTGTTGGTCGAGCCGCCCATGGCGATGTCGAGGCTCATCGCATTCTCGAACGCCTTGAAGGTCGCGATGTTGCGCGGCAGCACGCTCTCGTCATTCTCTTCGTAATGGCGCTTGGTGATGTCGACGATGAGACGACCGGCTTCCAGGAAAAGGTTCTTGCGGTCGGCATGGGTCGCGAGCGTCGAACCGTTGCCCGGCAGCGACAGACCCAAGGCTTCCGTGAGGCAGTTCATCGAATTGGCGGTGAACATGCCGGAGCAGGAGCCGCAGGTCGGGCAAGCCGAACGTTCGATCGATTCCACCTCGGCATCGCTGTATTTGTCATCGGCCGCGGCCACCATGGCGTCGACCAGATCGAGCGCCACTTTCTTGCCCTTCAGCGTGATCTTGCCGGCTTCCATCGGCCCGCCGGAGACGAACACCACCGGCACGTTGATGCGGAGTGCCGCCATCAGCATGCCCGGCGTGATCTTGTCGCAATTGGAGATGCAGACCATGGCGTCGGCGCAATGGGCGTTGACCATGTATTCGACGCTGTCGGCGATGAGTTCGCGCGAGGGCAGGCTGTAGAGCATGCCGTCATGGCCCATGGCAATGCCGTCATCGACCGCGATCGTGTTGAACTCCTTGGCCACACCACCCGCCGCCTCGATCTCGCGCGCGACCATCTGCCCAAGGTCCTTCAAATGGACATGGCCCGGCACGAACTGGGTGAAGGAATTCACCACCGCGATGATCGGCTTGCCGAAATCCCCATCCTTCATACCCGTGGCACGCCACAGGCCGCGGGCGCCGGCCATATTGCGGCCGTGCGTAGTCGTGCGGGAACGATATGCGGGCATGGTCTCGTACTCCTGGAGATCGGTCTTTGGCCGGATTAGTTCATAGGGTCGGTGGTATCACAAATGCGGTTTCGCCATGCGGCTCCCCGCTATCTGCATGGACTAGCTTGCTACCTTCACGAGCTTGTTGGCGGTCTGGATGAAGGCCTCCACATCCTTGGCCGCCGTGGCGAAGCTGGTGACCAGCCGGATCGTGCCCGGCGCGGCACCTGGCCAATCGTAGAAATCGAAGCCGGCCTTGCGGAGGCCAGCGACGATCTCAAGCGGCAGGCGGATGAAGATCTCATTGGCCTCGACCGGGTGCAGCAGCTGGACGCCGGGGATGGGTTTGAGCCCGCCCACCAGGCGCTGCGCCATGGCATTGGCGTGGCGGGCGAGCGTCAGCCACAGATCGTTCTCGAAATAGGCATCGAGCTGGGCGGAGACAAAGCGCATCTTGGAAATGAGGTGCCCTGCCCGCTTGCGGCGGAAGCCGAAGGTCTCGGCGAGCGCCTTGTCGAAGAACACCACCACCTCGGCCGCGAGCGCCCCGTTCTTGGTGGCGCCGAAGGAGAGCACATCGACACCGGCCTGCCAGGTCATCTGCGCCGGGCTGACATTGAGATGCGCCACCGCATTGGCAAAGCGCGCGCCGTCCATGTGCAGCTTGACCTTGTGGTGCCGGGCGATCTCGCCGATGGCTGCAACTTCGGTCGCGGTATAGGCGGTGCCGCACTCGCTGGCCTGGGTCAGGCTGATGGCGGCCGGCTGTACGTGATGCACATCGCCGGCGCGTGCATTGTCGAGCGCATCGGCAACCGCGCCGGCGCTGAGCTTGCCGCCGGCACCGGCGATCGGCACCAGCTTGGCACCGCCCGTGTAAAGCTCGGGCGCGCCGCATTCATCGACCATGATATGCGCTTCGGGATGGCAGTAGATGGCGCCATAGGGCGGCGTCAGCGTGGAGAGGGCCAGCGCATTGGCCGAGGTGCCGGTGACGACCGGGAAGGCCGCGACCTCGCGCTCGAAGATTTCGGAGAGGCGCTGCTCGACCCGCGCGGTGATCGCGTCGGCGCCGTAGGACGGCATGGCGCCCTGGTTGGCCTTCTCAATCGCCGCCATGATCTCAGGGGCGATGCCGGCCACATTGTCGCTGCAGAAATTCATGGTGCTGCTCTCGGGTGGATTTATTGGGGGGAAGTGAGGTCGAATTGGCCGATCATCTGGCCGCTCTTCATATCCGCGATCAGCACCTGGCGGCAATCGTCGCGGCCACCGATGGAGAGGATCAGGCGGTCGCCCTCGGCCGTCATCTGCTCGACCCGGCAGCCGGCCGGCACCTCCAATTTGGTGAGATCGAAGCCCGTCCCGCCCAGACGATTGGCGCCAAAAGCGATCAAGGTCACCGCCGCCACGAGGAGGAGGACGGCAAAGCCGATCACCAATGTCTTGAGTACCAGCATCTGGCGGGGTACTTCCCTGCTGACATGATCCATATGGCACCCTTGAAATGACCGATTACCCCACCCCGCTCCAGCTCAACATCCCTGAAGAGGCCGCCGGCGAGCGCCTCGACCGGGCGCTGACGGCGCTCATCCCCGAGATGTCGCGGAGCCGCATCAAGGCCTTGATCGAAGGGGGTAATCTCCGCTTTGGCGAAACCGGCGCGACCATAGACGACGCCAGCTACCGGGTCAAACCGGGCCAGGTCTTCGCGCTCACTGTGCCGGATGCGACGCCGCCCGTGCCGCTCGGCCAGCACATCGACCTCGATATCCATTACGAGGACGCCGACATCATCGTCATCGACAAACCGGCCGGGATGGTGGTCCACCCTGCCCCCGGCAACCCCGACATGACCTTGGTCAACGCGCTCATCGCCCATTGTGGCGACAGCCTGTCCGGGATCGGCGGCGTGAAACGGCCTGGCATCGTCCACCGAATTGACAAGGATACCAGCGGCTTGCTCATTGCGGCGAAGAACGATGCCGCACACCATGCGCTCTCGGAAGCCTTCGCCGCCCATGACATCACCCGGGCCTATAAATGCGCGGTCTGGGGCCTGCCCAGCCCCAAGGCCGGCACGATCGAGACGCTGATCGGCAGGCATCCCGTGCACCGGCAGCGCATGGCGGTGGTCAACCGGCTCGGCAAGGATGCCGTCACCCATTACCAGGTCGAGCAGGTCTACGGCCTCGGCGCTTCGCTGGTCGAATGCCGGCTGGAAACTGGGCGGACGCATCAGATCCGTGTCCACATGACCCATATCGGCCATCCGCTCATCGGCGACCAGACTTATGGGCGGGCCACGATCGCAAGGCGGGCGCAGCTTTCCGACACCGCCAGGGCCGCGGCCAAGGCCTTCCCGCGCCAGGCACTCCATGCCGCCATCCTGGGTGTAACCCATCCCCGCACCGGTGCGTATATGGAGTGGGAGTCGGAGATACCAGCCGATCTTGCCGACTTGTTGGAGCAGCTCGGAACAAAGTAACTCCTTGATCTGTTAAGTAAATCACAGGGACTTGAAACCCGACTTCGTTAACCTATTTTAATTATATCTATAACCGACTTGCCCGGTAGGACTTAGGGCGGCTTGGGGGCGCTGAATGCCTTAAAGCCGCCAAGATTGGGCGCCACAGTCGGCAGATCGAATGGTGGACTGGGGAAAAAGATGGCAACTGCGACGACGACACTTCCCGCCCTTGTTGGCGAGAACAGCCTGGGCCGATACCTCTCGGAAATCCGCAAGTTCCCGATGCTGGAACCCACGGAAGAATTCATGCTGGCCAAACGCTGGCAGGAGCACCAGGACCCGGAAGCGGCGCACCGCATGGTGACCAGCCATCTAAGGCTCGTGGCGAAGATCGCCATGGGTTATCGCGGCTATGGCCTGCCCATGTCGGAAGTCATCTCCGAGGGCAATGTCGGGCTGATGCAGGCGGTGAAGCGCTTCGATCCCGAGCGCGGCTTCCGCCTGGCGACCTATGCCATGTGGTGGATCCGCGCCGCCATCCAGGAATACATCCTGCATTCGTGGTCGCTGGTGAAGCTCGGCACCACGGCTGCGCAGAAGAAGCTGTTCTTCAATCTCCGCCGCGTCAAAGGTCAGATCAAGGCGCTGGAAGAAGGCGACATGACGCCGGAGAACGTGACCGAAGTGGCGACGCGCCTCAAGGTCAGCGAAAGCGACGTCATCGACATGAACCGCCGCCTGATGGCACCGGATCATTCCCTGAACGCACCCTTGCGCATCGACGGCGAAGGCGAGTGGCAGGATTGGCTGGTCGACGAGACCGAGAGCCAGGAGACCCGCGTCGCCGACGACCAGGAATTCGGCATGCGCAAGAAGCTGCTGGACAAGGCAATGCTGACCTTGACGCCGCGCGAGCGCAAGATCCTGGTGGAACGCCGCCTGAAGGACGAACCGACGACGCTCGAGGATCTTTCGACCGAGTTCGGCATCAGCCGCGAACGCGTCCGCCAGATCGAGGTGCGCGCCTTCGACAAGATCCAGCGCGCGATCCGCAAGCAGGCCATCGACCAGAAGCTGATCGGCGAGATGGTCTGATAGCACTTCAAGCATTCGACAGATCAACAAGAAAGGCGGGCTTGAGCCCGCCTTTCGCGTTTCTACCGTCGACTCATCGGCGGACCTCTCTGGCAAGAGCGATGATCCCTTCCGTTCACCTCGCTAGATATCCGGCACCGAATCCGACCGGACATCAGGTCGGGGGCGTCGCTGGTCGCTGTTGCGACGTCCCCTCCCCAGCCACCATCATTAAAGATCTTTCGGTGCCTTGTTCTCAATCGTCGGCCAGGTTTCATTGGCCGTCTTGATGTTGCCCGGGATGTCCTGGACCCACTTCTTCTTCACATCGGCATTGACGTTGAGATAGAGCTTGCCGTCCACGACCTCAAAGACCGAAGGGTCGACATCGAGCTTCTTGCCAAGCGCTACGCCCATTGCACAGAACCCGCCGAATGCCGGCGTATATTTCGCTGGATCTGCCTGAAACATCTTCATGTTGTCGGCCGACGCGAAATGATAAGTGGCACCTTCGAACTCGGCGGCATAGGCGTCCTTGCCCTCGACCGGCTTGCCGACCGTGAAATAGGCGATCGGATCAAAGCCATGAAGAATGACGTTGCTGCCTTCGACATTGATAGCGGAAGTGGATGCTTCGTCATAAGCGAAAGCCCTTGGCGTGCTACCTGAGATGGAACCGAGGACCACGGCAAGCGCGACGAATGCCGGAACCAAAATCGACCTGGACTTGATATTCATTTGCTTTCCTTGTCTGCAAAATTGAGGGGTTCAGTGAAATTAAGACAGCTGCGGAACTTCGAGCCGCCCGAGGCGGCCGAAATCACGTCAGTGTTCGTCAAAACTTAGAGGCCGTTGGCACGCAGGAGAATGTGCATTGGCCGAAACAGTTTCTTCCGCCCTGCGAAAACGAACGGGCATTAGGGGGCGATTTGGTCTTCCGTTGCCGCCTTCAGATGCGCCTCCAGTTCAGCGATGCGAGTCTGCAAAGGCGCCACAGCGCTCTCGATTTCCGCTAACGTAAAGCGTTCAACGATATGCTGCGGACAGTTCCAGTCAAATGCCTCGACGTCGATAACAATGCCTCGCTCGACCCGCGCCCTGTAGGTCGGCACTTCGAGTTTGGACAACAGGTCGCCGTCCGACAAGTCGACCGTTCTGGCGCGGCCGAGCAGTTTGAGTCGCGTGCGATGTGCATAGTCCATGAAGAACAGCGATACACGGTTATCCTTCATGACATTGCCGACGCTGATGTATTGGCGATTGCCGCGAAAATCCGCAAAGCCGATCGTCTTCTCGTCTAGCACACGCACGAAGCCGGCCGGCCCGCCGCGATGCTGCACGTAAGGCCAACCGGTTTCGCTGACCGTTGCCATGTAGAAGCTGTCTCGGGCACCGATGAAGCCGGCCTCATTTGCGCCCAGAACCTGATTCACGGGCTCGTCCATTTCCTCCATGTGCTGATAGCTAGATCGGCTGCCCATGGCTTCCTGCATGGCCTTCACGCTGTCCGTGAAGGCAATTTCGGCAAAACGATGGCCCATGGCGATGACTCCTCTGCGTGCTGAAGCAGTTAGAGACCAAGATCGGAGAGACCGGGGTGGTCCAGCGGTCGCGGTCCCTGCGGCCAGCGGAACTTCCGCTGCGACTCCGAGATGGCGAGATCGTTGATGCTGGCGAAGCGAAGGCGCATCAATCCGTTCTCGTCGAATTCCCAGTTCTCGTTGCCGTAGGATCGAAACCAGGCGCCATCCTCGCTTTGCCACTCATAGGCAAAGCGGACGGCAATCCGATTGTCGGCAAAGGTCCACAATTCCTTGATCAGGCGATATTGGTTTTCCCGTGCCCATTTGGCGGTGAGGAAGGCTTTGATGGCATCCCGGCCCACCGGGAAATCGGCGCGGTTGCGCCAGCGGCTGTCGACGGTATAGGCAAGAGATACCGCGACAGGATCGCGGCCGTTCCACGCATCTTCGGCCTTGCGAACCTTCTGGATGGCGGTCTCCCGCGTGAAGGGCGGCAGGGGTGGTTTCTGGGTCATGTGGCAAGTACCTCCTCGATCGAGTGGAAAGATGGCGGATGGATCCATCGGAGCATCGGTCCATCCGCCGTTCGGATCGAAACAGAAACGCTGGCCAATCAGGCGGCGCGGCTCAATTCGATCTTGGGAAAATCGATCTCGACTTCGGTCGCCTTGCCAAGAAGATTGGTGAAGATGTTCATGGCGACGTGGGCAATGATCTCGACAATCTCGGCATCCGAATGACCGCTGGCTCGGACGGCGTTGAATTCAGCCGAGGTGACCTGGCCCAGATTGTCGACCAGGGCGCGGGAGAAGACGAGAGCCGCCTCGGCCTTCGCGTCCGACGACTTGCCCTGACGGTTGGCCAGAATTTCGTCATTGTCGAGACCGGCCTTGCGGCCAATCGCGGTGTGGGCGGAGACGCAATACTGGCAGGCGTTCTGCTCAGCCACCGATAGGGCAATGCGCTCGCGCGTCTTGGCATCAAGGGCGCCAGCGCCAGCGATGCCGTGAAGGCCGAGAAAGGCATTGAGCGCCGCCGGTGAATTGGCAAGGACTCGAATGAAATTCGGCACCATGCCAAGCGCGCCTTGGACAGCATCCAACAATTGCTTGGCTTCGCCGGTAGCCATCTTGGGATCAACGACCGTGACGCGGGACATGTTCTTCCTCCAACCTGATTTTCCTCGCCGACGACACTTCGCCTCGGCTCCCCAACAATTTGGCTTCAGCGCACTCTTGAAAGAATAGGCATTTTGTGGAATTAATTATTTCTTCAAGAGGAATAATAAGTGGATAAATTTCATGAATTGGAGGTGTTCGTGGCCGTTGCCGATGCCGGCAGCTTTGCCAAGGCTGGCGCGCGCCTGAACATTTCTCCACCGGCCGTCACGCGCGCCATATCTTCCTTGGAGGGGCGCCTGGACGCACAGGTGTTCAATCGGACGACGCGTTCGCTCAACCTCACCGAAGTCGGCGCAAGATTCCTGGAGAACGCGCGGCGGCTCCTGGCTGAAATGGAGACGGCCGAAAAAGAAGCCGTCGGTGAAACGGCCGTGCCGTCGGGACACCTTGCCCTTACGGCTTCGGTGACATTCGGTCGACTCTGGCTGGCACCCGTCGTTTGCGCGTTCCTTGAGGCCAACCCCCGGATCACCGCGTCGGTCGCCTTGTTGGATCGGGTCGCCAATATGGTTGAGGAAGGTTTCGATGTTGCGATCCGGATCGGTTCACTTCCGGACTCAACCGTCATCGCACGCCGCGTCGGCGAGGTGAGGCGCCTTCTTGTGGCAAGCCCCGCCTATTTGGCAAAGCGGGGTGTTCCGCAATTCCCGGCAGACCTCAAGCTCCACTCAATCATCGCCTTTACTGGCCTCATGCCCAACCGGGAATGGCGGCACGTCGCCGATGGCGTTGCCAGCCAAGTATCATTGATACCGCGCCTGGAAATCAACGATGCCGCTTTCGCTCTGGCGGCGGCCGAGAAGGGTGACGGTATCACAATTGCCCTCTCTTATATGGTGGCAGATCATATTCGAAAGGGCCGCCTTGTTCCGGTCCTGGAAAAGTTCACACCACCGCCGGTGCCGGTGCAGATCGTCTACCCTCAAGTCCGCATCCTCGCCCCTAAAATCCGCGCCTTCGTCGACTTCGCCACACCGAGACTGACAGCAGCACTGGGTAAACTCTGGGTTCCGGCCGACCTCAAATAGCGATCCAGGTCAGTGCGGACACAACTCCTTCGCGAACGCTCGAATAGCCCGCCTAAAGGATGAAGCAACGACGATCGAGGATAGAGCCTGGGGCCGGCCGCTCAATTGCTTGCAAGAGCATGGCGGCGGCCGCTCTAGCGGCCCTTTCCTATTCCCCGCCCTCTTCCTTGGGCACGACCTGGACGCCGTACACACCGCGCACGGTTTCGCCCCATTCCTTGACCAGCCTCTCCTGGTCACCGGTGATGCGACGGAGACGCAGCGCGGTCTGGGTTTCGGCGATCTTGCCGATAATCGCCGGCATGGCGCCGAAGATGACCCACCCAGCACCGGCACCGCTCAAGGCGGCGAGCCAGCCATAGCTGTCGGCCAACACGATCTGAATATCGCCGACGCTGTGACCGGCGGCCCAGATGCTATTGAGGAAATAGAGACAGCCAACAAGGTTGAGCGAACCCACCGTGATGGAAAGGCGACGGCCAGGCGAGCTGTCGACCAGCCGCGCCACCAGGGTCGGCAGCATACCGGCGCAGACGACGGCAGCGCTGGGCATGAAGATCAGGCCGATCAGCACGACAGGCACGATCAGGCCCCATGGCTTCACCCCGAGGCCCTCATAGGTCGTGACGGTTTTTGTCTTGCTGTTCTTGGCCACCTGCCCGTTCCCCCTTTCCTGCTAGAACAACACTGAGACGACGCCATAGGCCGCGAGGCAGGCACTGGAGGTGAGCGTCGCCGTTATGGCCGCCGTACGCTGCGCAATTCCGCGCACACGCGAAATTTCAGTGAGGCCACCATTTGCCAGCCACGCCCGGCCGCGCTCGAGACCGGCATATTCCAGCATCGCTTGGGCAAAGCCGTCGGTATCGGCGCGGCGCAGCGATCCGTCACCATCAAGCAGCAGCAACATCTCGTCAAAGCGGCAGCCCTGGGCATGCGTTTCGATCTGACTACGGATATGATCGCGCATGCCGGAATTGTGGAAGGCGGCGATCACCGGCTCCAACATTTCCACCACAACCTGGGAGAGGCGCGGCAGATCATATTGCTGGTGAACGCGCTGCACGATCGCCAGCGAGCGCAGGATCGCCGTGCGATAGGCAATATCATCGTCCTTGTCGGCGAGGCCGATGAGCTCATTGTCCATCGAGCGCTTCATGTTGACGGCAATGAAGGCCGCGATGTGCCGGTCCATTGGCAGCGTCCCGTGAGGCGCTCCCGGAATGGCGGCGTCGATCGCCGGCAGCAAGTCGGCCGAGTTGACGACATAGTAGTCAGCGATGAGGGCCGATTTGCACGGCGTGCCGCGGTCGAGTTCGTAGAGCACGCGCTCGATGCCGTAGCCGGGAGCGGCGCGGTCGATGACCTTGTCGATCATCTCCAGGGAGCGGCGCAACTGCATCTGGTCGGGCCGCAGATTGGGTTGTTCTTCAAGCCAGGCATGGGGCAGCCGCGCATTCATCAGCTCGGCGATCTGCTGAACCCGCTCCGAGCGCTCGAAATAATGCGACAGCATCGAGCCCAGTCCCATCAGGCTGGTGCGGATATCCTTGTAGCAGATCGGCAGATTGCCACCCATCAGGATGATGTAGCGTGAGACGGTGCGGTCGCGGATGCCCGATTGCGGACCATAGGCGTTGGCGAGTCCGACGATGCGCAGCATCTTGTCGGCCGCCTTCTCGTCACCGAAGCCGCGCTTGAACCAATTGTCGAAATCGCCATCGGCAATCAGGGCGATGGCCTCGTTCCAGTGACGCGACATGGCATGGGCCAGCGCCGGCTTGTTGAGGAACTCGCCACCGCTGAATTTCAGGGGACGCGAGGCACGCTGCGGGATGCTGGGCAGCGTTGGATTGAAATGCGCGCCGGTCATCCAGCCTTCGAGCTGCTTGATCGTCCAGCGATCGGCGATCTTGTCGCAGAGCAGGCCGCGGAACAGTTCGGCCAGGCTCGGAGCCAGTTTTCGCCACCGGCCAGGGTTGAAAACGAGCCCATGTTGATCTTGGCGTTGATGATCTGCTCATCACTGAGATTTGCCACAGGATCACGGCCGAGAAAGAGCATGATCGCCGTTGCGCCGATGGCATAGAGATCGTCGGCCACCGAACCCACGCCGCGCCCAACCGGATCCGAGATCGCGTTGTCGACTGTTTCGCAGGATGCTGGCTGGCCGGTGCCGGGTGGCGAGGCGAGGCAATCGCCGAACATGAGGTCGCCGCTGTTGCCGTTCTGGAAGTAGATATTCTGCGGCCGGATGGCGCGATGCGGACATCCGATGAGGATGAGGTCGCGCAACATCTGGATCGCCGGCTGGATGAAGGATTTGATCAGCTGCGATTCCGACATCTGCGGAATCTGTCCATTGGCACCCATCAGGCGCTCGCCGGTGGGGATCGAGTAAATGAAAGCTGGTCGCCGGCCCCAGAGAACATCATTGCCCTCGACGCCGACGGGCCAATCGACGATACCCGACGCCAGCGGCCACATCAGATAAGCGCCGGCGGCATTGCGCGTGGGGGCGATCGCGAGGCCCCTGATGGCGAGATGACCCGGCGAGATGAGGGCAATGACCTTCCGCGACGCGTCGACCCGGTCGGTGGCCGCATAGGCCTCGGCCATGCCGCTGTCGAAGGCCGGCAGACGCTGGCTCGGCGCAATCTCGTAGCGCTCGCCCAGTTCCACCGCTTCCTTGACGCTCAGCACGGCCATAAATCAGTCCAGATCAGGCAAGAATTGCCGCTCCACCGGGGGGATTCCGGGCGGTCGATACCTCATATGCAGTTTTGATGCCGGAGTGGTTAATAAGGGGTTAGAGCGCGGTCGGATTGCGGCATGCCATGGCATGGCTGACACTGTCTGCGCGTGGATAGGCAATGACGATGAGGGCGTGCAAAATCTGTGACGATCCCGCCCCGAAAAGCAAAATGTTGGCAGTCTGGGTCAGGTCGCGTTTCGTCCTCAACCAGATGCCCCGGTTACATCCCGGGCGCCAGAGTCAGCTTGGAGACGCCGGCGGCGACGTTGACACCCACATTGCCGTTCACGCTGACCGGCTGCAGGGCGATCTGGCTGTTGCCGCCGCCAAAGAGGGCATTGGCGCCGACGCCCAATCCCGCTGCCACGTCGGCACCGGCGCCGGCATAGGTGCCGGCCAGGGCGCCCCGCGCCACATTGCCCGGGGCCACGACACCCCAGAACATGCGGGTTTCGCGGGTGAACCCGATATCAAGTCCATAGCGGGTGATCTCGCCGCGATAATTCTCCTGGCTGCCGTCCGGCCGCTTGAAGACGCAGGTCATGGTCTTGTCCGACCCGATCAGGTAGCCGACGCTGCCGCTGACATGGCAGTCGAGAACGCCGACATTGACCCCGCCTTCGGCCTGGGCCGCGGGCATGACCGGCACCATCAGAAAGGCGGCCATGGCCAAGGTGGCAAGGTTTCGGCAATTCGTCATGGCAGGCTCCCACGGCTGAACGATGCGGATTGACGATCCGGCGCGCTATCTAAGCTTCCAGACGCGTGCCCAAACAAGTGGTTTCGGAGAAAGTTCCCGTTCCGGCTGGGCCAGACGCGATCAGGCGCTGTTTCCGGACCAGGAATCAATTAAGAAATTGGGGCAAGGTCAGGAGAGGTTACCCCATGTCGCTCAGTCTGAATGTGCGCGCCGATATCACACTCGATGCCTATCGCCGGGTCGCCTGGGAGAGGGAATCCGTTGCCCTCGGCACGGTCGCGATGGCTCGGATGGCCAACGCCCGGGCCGCCTTCATGCATCTCATTGATTCCGATCCCGGTCTGACCATCTACGGCGTCACCAGCGGTTATGGTCAGCATGCGAACAAACGCCTGACCGGCGAAGCGCGGCGCCAGCATGCACAGCGCCCGCCAAGAAGCGCCGCCGTCGCCTTTGGCCCGCCGGCACCGGAACGGGTCGCGCGCGGCATCATCCTGGCCCGCCTCGCCAACTTCATCGAAGGCCATGCGGCGGTGACGCCGGCCCTGGCCGAAGCTGTGGCGGACCTGCTCTCCGGTGGCGCCTTGCCGAAGGTCTCGATTGCGGGGCAAGGCGGCGCCGGCGAAATTCTCTGGATGGCGCCGCTCATCATCGACCTTGCCGAGACTTTTCCGCTGGGCGAGAAAGATGCCCTCTCGCTCATCAACGGATCGCCGGCCGCCAGCGCTCTTATTGCCGACGGCGCTATCGCCATGCGGCGGCGCCTCGATCTGGCTGAACGCGTGTTTGCGCTCTCGGCCGAGGCCATCAGAGCACCGCTCGAAGCCTATGACGCAGCTTTCGAGGAACTGTGGGGTGATCCCTATGAAGCGGCGACATTGCGGCACCTGCGCGAGTTGCTCCAAGGCGGTGTCGCGGAACGCCGCCCCTATCAGGCGCCGGTCAGCTATCGCATCCTGCCGCGTGTACTCGGCCAGATGCGCCGCGCGGTGGCACAGGCCGAGGAGATTGCCGCGTCGTCGCTGATATCCGTTACCGACAATCCCGTCTTCCTGATGCCCGACGCACAA
This sequence comes from Rhodospirillaceae bacterium, assembly GCA_016712715.1. NCBI lineage: Bacteria > Pseudomonadati > Pseudomonadota > Alphaproteobacteria > Rhodospirillales > Rhodospirillaceae > Rhodospirillaceae bacterium. The sequence goes on along the minus strand of JADJQM010000001.1, from coordinate 196,042 downwards.
CACCCTACGGGCCGGGTCTACAGCAATGGCGGCTATCACAATGCGCGCGCCTATCCCGCACTCGACAACCTGGCCGCGGCCTGCACCGATCTTTGCATCCTGGCCGAACGGCACTGCACAAAGCTGCTTGACGGCCGCTACTCGCTGCTGCCGGATCAATTGCAGGCAGCTGATGACGCCTATATCGGCATCGTCGGATTCGTCCAGGTCGGCTATGCCGAGCAGGCAAGGCGCGCAGCCCAGCGCACCTTCCTGCCCGGCAGTGAAGCCGGCGGCTTCGGCCAGAACGACGTCGCCCCCCTGACCGGACTTGCCTGGCGCGCTCAGGAGGAAACTGGACTTTGCCTTGAAGCTGCACTTGCCATGCTGGGTGCCGTGGCCTCGCAGGCTCTCCAGATGACAGGTCGCGCGGCACCGCCCGCTTTGCAGGCAACACTCGACAAGATCCGCGCCGCATTTCCCCCGATGACCGCCTCACGGGTGTTCGGGCCGGACCTGCAGACCCTCGCCAACAGATTCCATGCCGAGATCTACGGCGACGACGAGGTGACGCGATGACCGTGCCAGCGCCACTCTATCTCGAAGACCTCGCGATCGGACAACGGTTCTCCAGTCCGACCCATGCCCTCGATGCGGGTCAGATCAAGGCCTTTGCCAACCAGTTCGATCCACAGCCCTTTCATCTTGACGAGGCAAGGGCGAAAGACACCTTCTTCGCCGGTCTGGCCGCCAGTGGCTGGCATACGGCGGCCCTCACCATGAAACTTCTGACGTCGACCACACCAGGCATAGCGGGCGGCCTGATCGGTGCGGGCGGAGAGATCTCGTGGCCGCAGCCGACGCGACCTGATGACATCCTGCAGGTAGAAAGCGAGATCATCGAAATCAAACCATCGCGCTCCCGGCCCGATCGCGGCATGGTGACCATGCGCAGCGAGACCCGGAATCAGCGCGGCGAACTCCTGCAGACGCTCACATCGACACTCGTGGTTCCACGGCGTCCAGTTGTCTAGCTGGCGCCTCACACTCCCGCTCAGATGCGTTGCAATGCCGCCCGGTCCAAAATCTCAAGACGACCGCGATGCAGCGACAGGATGCCGTCACGCCGCAAACGGCGCAGCACACGCCCGGAATGGATGGCGGTGAGTCCAAGCGCATCGGCGATATGCGTTTGGCCAAGGGGGAAATGCATCGGGCTGCGCGTCGTCAACGCCTTCGCCTCCATGCGATTGAGAAGCTCCGATACCAGACGAGCAACTCGTTCATAGGCAGATCGACGCCCGAGGTCGGTCAGCCTGTCATCCGCCATGGCGTTGGCTGCCAGGCAGTAAATCTCCGCCTGCCGCATAAGCGCAGGCTGCGCGCTCACAAATTCGGCGAAAGAGGCACGATCAAAGGCGCAGGCCGTAACATTCGTCAGGGCCTGGACCGAGAACGGCAAACGGTCCGTTATCAACAGCGGCAGGCTGACTGGATCACCTGGCAAGAGGAAGGAAAGGATTTGCCGGCGGCCACCTGGTAGTAGTTTGTAGCGGAACGCCCACCCTTCAAAGAGCATGTACATCTCGCGGGCAACATCGCCTTCACGATAGATAGTTCGCTTCGCTGGAAAGATGCGATGCCCGATCCGCAGACTCTCCATCTGCGCGACGATCTCTGTATCCCTGCTGCAATAGAATGCCGTCTGAAGCCGAGGACATTGGAGGCACGAACGCGGAAGTGGCGACAAGAAGTTCATCTTCAACCCGCAATTACACGATCGACCGCACCGACTTTCATCAACATTTCTCTTCTCTGCATAACCCAGATACTTGTCAATGCGTCAGGTCAGCCCAAACTGAAATCTCCTGCGTACCTAAGTACGTATTTTCATCTGCCATCGTTGCTCATACAGCACTTCCGAAGGTAACTATTCTATACAAATGCAAACGAGACGGGGCAAGGTCGCCACTCGGATTTGCCGCGCTTCACGATTGGTCGCCATCTCATCGAGGGTACCTGGGAATCGCGAATGACAACACGGCATCCGGAAAAGCCCCTGCGATCCACCAAAAGACATACCTCCACCCGCATCTCTTCCCGTGGTGCCGTCAACCCATTCGATCCGTGCCTCGTCATCGACGGCGCATCGACAGCGACCATCATTCTGCATCTTGATGGGCGTGTCGCGCATTGCGGCAAGGCCGCAGAACGTCTGTTCACGTATCGTCGGGAAGACATCCTCGGATCTGACTTCAATCTGTTGGTACCAAAGATCAACGAGGTTCTGGAAAGCTGCCTCCACAATTCGGCGGCGGACGACGCCACCAACTGGCGCCGGATGAGTGGCAGGAGCCGCCCGGGCAGACGTCTCAATCTAAAGGTGAGCGTCAGGCGACTCAGGTTGCAGCGCAAACACTATTTTGTCGTGACTGTCGACAATGCCGCCCCCGAGAGACGCATGCAAGAACGTCTCCGTGCGTCGCAGATTCAGCTGGCCAAGATTGTCGAGTTGAGTGATGACGCCATTGTCTCGGTAGATGTTCACGGCACCATCACGCTGTTCAGCGACGGCGCGGAACGCATGTTTGGCTACAAGGCTCGGGATATCATTGGCCGATCACTCGACCTACTCATTCCAAAAGCATCGCGCGACGCGCACAGGCAGCGTATTTCTCAGTTTGTCGAGCACAAGGGCAATACGCGTCGCATGGGTCAGCGCGGAGAAATCATGGCCTTGCGGAAAGGCGGCGGCGTATTTCCGGTCGAAGCCTCTATCATGCATTTCAACCTCGGCGGCGAGACTGTCCTGACGGCGGTGATGCGCGACATCACCGAACGCAAACGCAATGAACAGGCCCTCAAAGCCAATGAGCGACTGTTCCGCGGCGTCTTCGAGCAGACGTTCCAGTCTGTCGGCCTGTTGACGCCGGAAGGCGTGGTCGTGGAGATCAATCGCAGTGCCCTGGAGTTTGGCGGCCTTGCCCGCAGCGATATGATTGGGCGTCCGATTGCCGAGACCGACTGGTGGCACAATCTCCTCGAAGCGGCACGCCAGCTCCGCGACGCAATCGGGCGCGCGCGAGCCGGAGAAACCGTTCGTGCCGAGCTGACCGTAAGGGACGCCGCGCAGCAAACCCATGTCATCGACACCTCGCTGAAGCCGATTCTCGACGACCAGGGTTCCGTCGCTTTGCTGATCTTTGAGGGACGCGACATCAGCGAGCGGGCCGAGGCTGAGATCGCCTTGCGCGAAGCGAAGCGACATGCCGAGTTGGCCAATCGTGCCAAGTCCGAGTTTCTCGCCAATATGAGCCACGAGCTGCGCACGCCGCTCAATGCCGTCATCGGGTTTGCGGAGGTCATGGAGCGAGAGACCTTTGGCACCCTGGGCTCACAGCGCTATCGCAGCTATTGTGCCGACATCCGGGACGCCGGGATCCATCTCCTCAGCGTCATCAATGATGTCCTCGACGTATCCAAGATCGAGGCGGGACGGCTCCTCGCCCATCTGGAGGATGTCGACGTCAACCAGACTATCCAGTCCTGCATTCAGATGGTTCGCGACCGCGCGGCCAATGCCGGCCTGTTCCTGGTCCTGGATGTTGCCGACAAACTGCCAACCTTGCGGGCGGACGAGCGTTTGTTGAAGCAGATGCTCCTCAACCTCCTCTCGAACGCCATAAAGTTCACACCCCATGGCGGTATCACCGTCAGAGCGCAAATGGATGTCGACGGCGCTTTGTCGATCAGTGTGGGCGATACCGGCATCGGCATGGCTGAGGCTGATATCCCCAAGGCCATGCAGCCCTTTGGGCAGATCGATAGTGCCATCACGCGAAAGTTCGGTGGTACGGGCCTCGGCCTCCATCTGGTGAGATCCATGGCGGAACTGCAGTCGGCGACGCTGACTTTGGAGAGCGCGCCCGGAATCGGCACGACCGCATGGCTCACTTTCCCGCGCCAGAATGTTCAACCCGTTCTGGCCTTGCCGGAACCGGAGGTGCGCAGCTGCGGCCGCTGACCGGCCTGGCGAGCGATGACATTGGCGGCCAGGTGCATGCCATCCAGGAGGAAACACGCAAGTCGGTCACCCTCATCGACAGCATTGCCGGAACCATCGCCCGGATGGGTGAGGTCACCACCACCATCGCCGCGGCGGTCGAGGAGCAGAGTGCGGCGACACAGGAAATCGCCCGCAACGTCCAGCAGGCCGCCGACAGCAACAGCGCAATGACAACGCATATCGATAGCGTCAGTGCGTCTGCCGCCGAGGCCGGCACCGCCGCCGCGCGCGTTCAGAAGGCATCGAGCGAACTCAACCGGCAGACCGACCTGGTCCGTCAGGAAATCGAAACATTCCTGAAACGGGTGACGGAGGGTTGATCAATCCGCGAACGGATCCTTGACCAGGATCGTATCGTCACGTTCCGGGCTGGTCGAAAGCAGCGCCACCGGCACCTCGATCAACTCCTCGACGCGGCGGACATACTTGATCGCGGTTGCTGGGAGCTGCGCCCAGGAACGCGCACCTTGCGTCGATTGCGACCAGCCTTCGAGGGTTTCATAGACCGGCTTGGCCCGCGCCTGCAGGTCGGAGCCTGCCGGCAGATAGGCATAGGGCTTGCCGTCGATCTCATAGCCCGTGCAGATCTTCAGTTCCTTCATGCCGTCGAGCACGTCAAGCTTGGTGAGGGCGATGCCGCTGATGCCGGCAACCTTGGCGGCACGGCGCACGAGGGCGGCGTCGAACCAGCCGCAGCGGCGCTTGCGGCCAGTGACGGTGCCGAACTCACGGCCGCGCTCGCCGAGCAGCTGGCCGATCTCGTCGGTGAGTTCGCTGGGGAACGGGCCCGATCCCACGCGCGTCGTGTAGGCCTTGGTGATGCCGAGCACATAGCCGATGGCAGAGGGACCAAGGCCGGAGCCGGTCGCCGCCTGCCCCGTCACCGTGTTGGAAGACGTGACATAGGGATAGGTGCCGTGATCGACATCGAGCATGACACCCTGGGCGCCTTCGAACAGGATACGGTCGCCACGGCGCCGCGCGGTGTCGAGCATTTCCCAGACCGGCTTCACGAAGGGAGCGATCTGCGGCGCGATCGCGCGCAGCTTGGCCAGCAACTCGGCGCCATCGACCAGGGGCGCGCCCATACCTTTCAAGAGAGCATTGTGGTGGCGCAGCAGATTCTCGACCTTGGCATCAAGACCCTTGCTGTCGGCAAGGTCACAGACACGAATGGCGCGGCGCGCGACCTTGTCTTCGTAAGCCGGGCCGATGCCGCGGCCGGTGGTGCCGATCTTGGCGCTGCCCTCGGCCGCCCCTTCGCGCAGCAGATCGAGCTGGCTGTGAAGCGGCAGGATGAGCGCAGCATTCTCTGCCAGGACGAGATTGTCCGGCGAGATGGCAACACCCTGCCCGCGCAGGCCTTCCATCTCCTTCACCAGATGCCAGGGATCGACGACGACACCATTGCCGATGACCGAAAGCTTGCCCGGCCGCACGACGCCCGAGGGCAAGAGCGACAGCTTGTAGGTGTTCTCGCCGATGACCAGCGTATGGCCGGCATTGTGGCCGCCCTGGAAGCGCACGACGACATCGGCGCGTTCAGAGAGCCAATCGACGATCTTGCCCTTGCCCTCGTCGCCCCATTGCGAGCCGATTACCGCTACATTGGCCATGATGTTCCTCTAGAGATCAGGTGCCAGTGGCCACGGCGCGGCCATCCAGCAGGAAATGAGAGCAACGCAGACGCTTTGCTTCGGCGCTGGCATCGGCAGGTTGAAGCCCCTGTACCGTGACCCAACCCTCTTCACGCAATTTGAGAGCGGCCGCCGCCTCGGCGCCGAAGGGGACGAAGACACGCTTCGGTCCCGCCGGCATCGGCAAGGTGTTGAGCAAGGTATCGAGATAGAGGGAGAAGCCGGTCGCCGCTTCACCCGCATGGTTGACATAGTGACCGCCGCGGCCGAATTCGCCGCGCACGCCGCGTCCCAGCAATGTGAAAGCGATCCCGTTGTGATACTCGAAGCCGCGATGGTCGGTGGCGTCGATGGTGAGGGTAAGGTCCGGCGCCGATTTGCGGATGAGCGCGACCGTCGCAGCAAGATTGGCGCGCACATCGGCGCCCAGGGCCGGCAGCGCCAGACTTTCCAGAACGGGCAGCGCGGTTTCGACCGGTCCCACCGCGCGCAGCAGGCCCAGCAGAAGCTCGCCCTGATCGCCGGCGAGTTCGGTGACTTTCGCGGTATCCTTGCGGTCGAGCGCTGCAATGAGATCGGCGCGGCGCTGAGGCGGCAGGTCCCGGAGAATGCTCGGCGCAAGGCGCGGCACGTTGAGATCGACGGCAAGACCAGGGACGCCAAGGCCCGTCAGGGCCTCAACCGCAAGAAGCACGACCTCGGCATCGGCGGCGGGACCCTCAGCACCGATCAGTTCGACGCCGACCTGGCCCAACTGGCGTTCCGGGCGCATCTGTTCGCCTTTCATGCGCAACACCTGGCCGGCATAAGAGAGGCGCAATGGGCGCGGCATGTTCTGGAGGCGGCTGGCGGCGATACGGCCAACCTGCGGCGTCATGTCGGCGCGCAGGCCCATCATGCGCTGCGAGACCGGATCCATCAGGCGGAAGGTGTGGGCGGCCATCGCCTCGCCGGGGCCGGCCAGCAACGAATCCTCGAACTCGATGAGCGGTGGCTTGACCCGTTCATAGCCCCAGCGCGCAAAGCTCGCGACCAGCCGTTCGACCATGGCAGCCTCGAAGCCCGCTTCCGGCGGCAGGCCATCGCCCAGGCCCGCAGGCAGCAGGAACTTCTCACCGGTGTTATTCGTGGGCGCGCTGGTCATGGATGCTTCGGCTCGGCTAATCCGGGGGTCAACCCCAAGCCGATTAAGCGCATGGTCGACAGGACCATATGGCATGACCGCTTGGGCAAGGGCTATTAGCGCAAAGCCTTCCGCGGTGCAAGAGCAGCAGGCGTCGCAGCGGCCCCGATGGGCTACCGCGACAGGCCACTAACCCCTTATGCCAGATCGATTTCTCCGGTCAGCACGCAGACCGCATGGCCGGCGATTTTGAGCCGGTCGCCAGCCAGCGTCAGCCACAGATCGCCGCCACGGCGCGACACCTGGCGGGCGTGGAATCGCTGCTTCCCGGTAAGCCCTCCCCAATAGGGCACCAGCACGCAATGCGATGAGCCGGTCACCGGGTCTTCCGGAATCCCGTGGAGGGGCGCAAAGAACCGGCTGACGAAATCGACGCCAACCTCCGCGCCATCCGCCGTGATGATGAGATCGCGGCCCAGCGCCTCCAGCGCCGGGAAGTCCGGCCTCGCCGCCCGCACGGCGGCGACATTGGCAAGACGGGCAAGGTAGGAATCGTAGACCGGACTCACCACGACATCGACCGGCGCCTGGCCAATGGCTTTGGCGATCCGGTCGGGTATCGTCGACTCAGTGTTGACCTCGAAGCTCAGCACCGGGAAATCGAGCTCAAAGCGGTCGCCATCGGCGCGCACGTGGAGTGGGCCGGAGAGACTGTCGAAGCGCATCTCCTTGATCGACGGATCGATCAAGCGGTTGAGCACAAAGGCCGAGGCCAGGGTGGCGTGGCCGCACAGCTTTACCTCCACCGTCGGCGTGAACCAGCGCAGATGGTAGCCACCTTGGTTGGGCACGAAGAACGCGGTCTCGGCGAGGTTCATCTCGGCGGAGATCGATTGGAGAAGCTGGTCAGGCAGCCAGGTGTTGAGCGGCATCACCCCGGCCGGGTTACCTGCGAACGGTCGGTCGGTGAAGGCGTCTACCTGATAAATGGGATGTTTCATCTTCCAGCTCTCCAGATCCTGGCAGCTTGTGCTATCGCCTCATCGCCAGAACGGGCGCGAGACTTCGGCTTCGACGTCGCAGCGGCTCAGACCGATGTCCTTCAACATGTGATCGTCGAGGGCCGCCAGCGCACGGCGCTGACGATAGATCTCCAGATAGTCGAGCAAGAGGGTCGCGACGATGCGCGGCAGCGCAAGGCCGGTGAGCCTAAAGCCCGAGAATCTAGATCGCGCATAGGACGGCCGCCCTTCCAGGGCAGACAATTTGTATCGAGACATTTTGGACATTCCTTCTGTCATATTTGGCTGCGTCCGGTACATTGTTCTACATTGTACCCGCGACCGCATAATTGTTTTGACAGCCATTCAAGTCAATCGATACATTGTCACCATGACAAACTGGCAACCAGATATCTCGACGTTTCCAGGACCGCGCTATCTCGCGATCGCCGATGCGCTGTCCGACGATATCCGACAGCAACGCATGGCGCCGGGAACGCGCCTGCCGACGCATCGGGAGCTTGCCTTTCGCCTGGGCGTCACGGTTGGGACGGTGACCCGCGCCTATGCCGAAGCCGAGCGCCGCGGTCTCATTGGTGGTGAAGTGGGCCGCGGGACCTTCGTGCGTCCCGACGTGCGCCGCCGGCCCGAGATGCCGGTCGAGCGCGAAGCGGAAATCGAAGAAGGCGGCTTTGTCGATCTCTCCATCAACTTCCCGACCCCGCGCGCCAACGACGCGCTGCTCTCGAATGCCCTGCAACGCATCGCCGCGCGACCGGGTATCGATTCACTGCTGGATTACCATCATCATGTCGGCATGCCCCGCCACCGCGCTGCGGGTGCCCAGTGGCTGGGCGAGCAGCGCTATCCGGTGCCGGCCGATCGGGTCATCGTCACCGCCGGCGGCCAGCACGCCATGACGGCAGCCCTTGGCGCCATTACCGAACCGGGCGATGTGGTGGTGACTGAATGCGTCACCTATCCGGGCTTGCGACGCTTGGCCGACTTCCTGCGCATTCGGCTGCATGGCGTGCAGATGGATTCCGACGGCGTCGATGTCGAGGCGTTTGAAGCAGCCTGCATCAATCTTCGGCCCAAGGCATTCTATTGCGTCGTCAACATGCACAATCCGACCGGCATCGTCGTCTCTGTCGAGCGGCGTCGGGCGCTTGCCGCGGTCGCGCGCAAGCACGGGGTCAAGATCGTCGAGGACGATGTCTATGGCTTTCTGCTCGGCACGCGCACGATCGAGCCACTCTCGGCCCATGCGCCGGAGCTGGGGCACTACTTCACCAGCGTTTCCAAATCCATGGCGCCGGGCCTGCGCGTGGGCTATCTCGCCATTCCCGAAGGCGCTCTCGACATGTTCGCGCAAGTGGTCCGCTCGACCACCTGGATGGCGGCGCCGCTGACCGCCGAGATCGCCGCCGATTGGGTCGAGGACGGCACTGGGATGGACTTGGCCGAAGCGCACCGCATCGAGGCCATCGCGCGACAACGCATGGCACGCCGGATCCTCAGCGATGTCGAAATCTGCGGCGATGAATCGAGTTATCATATCTGGCTGAAATTGCAGGAGCCCTGGACCGCCGATGGCTTTGCCTTGCAGGCGCGGCTGAAAGGCGTCGGCGTGTCACCAGCCACCATCTTCTCGCTGACACGCAACGCGCCCAATGGCGTCCGCCTGTGCCTGTGCGCCCCGGCCGACCGACGCATCCTGGAGAACGCATTGCAGCGTATCGCCGATATCCTGCGCACGCGCCCCGGCGGCTCCTACGGGATCGTGTGATCCGATGACATCCGAAACACAGACCGATCGGACGATCGGGTCCGAGATCGGCCGTGGCCTGCTGGCCACATTACCGGTCATGATTTCAGCGTTTCCGTTCGGGTTGATTTTCGGCGCGCTGGGAATCGCCAAGGGCCTGTCGCCGATCGCCGTCATGTGCATGTCGCTGTTTGTCTTCTCGGGATCGGCCCAGTTCATTGCCATCCTGCTGCTCGGCACAGGTTCCGGTCTCGGCGTCATCTGGCTGGCCACACTCATTCTCAATCTGCGGCACCTGCTCTATGCGGCGACGCTGGTCGACCATGTGCGCCATCTCAATCAGCTCTGGCGTTTCGGCCTCTCTGCCTGGTTGACCGACGAAACTTTCGCCGTGATGGAACGACGCTATCGCATCGAAGGCGATGCACCGCACGCGCATTGGTACTATCTGACATCCTGCCTCGGCATGTATCTCAACTGGGGCTTCTGGACCTTTATCGGCATCGTGCTTGGGACACAGTACGAGGGGATCGAGAAATGGGGGCTCGAATTCGCCATGGTGGTGACCTTTATCGGCATCGTCATGCCGGCCTTGCGCTCGCGGCCTTATTGGGTGGCCGCCATTGTCGCGGCGGTGGTGGCGACATTGGGACATGCCCTGCCCTTCAAGCTCGGCCTGATGCTGGGTGCGCTTGCCGGCATCGGCGCCGGGCTGGCACTACAGGAAATCAAGCGCCGCAATGCGGCCAGCGACGTGGTGTGACATGAGCGAGATCGAAATTGTCATGATGATCGCCGGCATGGCGCTCATCAACCTGGCCATTCGCTGGCCGGTCTATCTGTTCGCGGACCATGTGCGCTTTCCGCCCATCGTCGAGCGCGCCCTCGCCTTCGTGCCGGTGACGGTGCTGACCGCGATCATCGTGCCGATGGTGCTCTATCCGACAGATGGCGGTGATATTCAACTGAGCTGGCGCAATCCCTATCTGATCGGCGCCATCGTGGCGGCGATCGTCAGTTGGCGCTGGCACAAACTGATGCCGACGATCCTCATCGGCATGGCTGTGTTCTTTGCGGCGCGCTGGGCGTTGGGCGTCTAGCGGTCGCGGATCATGGCCGCGAAAGTGGCTTCCGCGACGACCTGGCCGTCAACCTTGGCTACGCCCATGAAGCGCCAGACCGGGCCACGGGCACGGTCCTTCTTGACTTCGAGGCGCAGCTGGTCGCCGGGCGTGACAGGCCGCCGGAAGCGGCAATCGTCGATGCTCATGAAAAGAACGATCTTGCCCTCGGCTTCCGAACCCAGCGCATGAACCGCGATGACCGCCGCCGTCTGCGCCATGGCTTCGACGATGAGCACACCCGGCATGACCGGGGCGCCAGGAAAATGTCCGGGGAAGAACGGTTCATTGACTGTCACATTCTTGATGCCCGTGGCGCTCTCGCCGGACACGACGCCAATGACCCGATCGATCAACAGGAACGGATAACGATGCGGGATCATGCGCATGATCGCCGCGATATCGATTACCCCGCCCGTCGGCACATCATCCGCCATCCAGAAGCCCTTTTCCCCGCAACATATGATCGCTGATCGCTCTGCCCGGCACAACCTGTCGGCGCGATCCCGGATTCACTCAACGCCTGCGTCACATCTTGACGGAGGGCAGAAGCTTGTTGAGCTGCACCAGCACGACATCCGTAATATCCCAGGCCTGGGCGCTGGCAACTATGACAGATTTCTTAATAACGAGTGTCAGGCCGCGTTTCTGGGAAACATCCAGGACAGCCTTGTTGAGGGCGTCGAAGATCTTCTTGCGAGCGCCGTTGTATGCGGTGTCGAGCGATTTGCGGCGCGCTTCGAATTCCTTGCGGCTGGCGGCCTCATTCGCCTGCAGCGCCTGCAGTGCCTGCTGGGCCTGCTCTTCGGTCATGGTCGCGCGCTGCTTCTTGAACTTCTCGCCTTCGGCGCGCAGCTGCTTTTCCTTGGCGAGGACGTCCGCCTGGAACTTCTTGCGCAACTGAGCGGACTGGGTGTCTAGCGCCTGACCCGCCGTGGAGCTGCGCAGAATTTTTTCGACGTCGACCACGCCGATGAAGATCGGGATCGATTTGGGTTCGGAGGCCGGGGCTGGAGCTGCTTCCTGAGCCAACACCGGGCGCATCGGCGTCAATACAATCATGGCAGCCACCAAGGCCATCGCGGCCTTCGTCATCAATCGGAATCTAAACACGCGCGTAACTCCACTGAACAAATCGGTTAAGGCCTAGAAGGAGGTACCGACACTGAAACGGAACCATTCCGTATTGTCGTAGTCCTCTTTCATGAGCGGATAGGCAACGTCGACGGCGATCGGTCCGAATGGCGACACCCAGGTCACCCCCAGGCCCGCCGAGACGCGCAGGCTGGCATCATCGTCAACATCGACATCAACATCGTTGTCGAAATCCGTCCCGGTCAGGACGCCGAAATCGGTAAAGGCACGGCCGCGGAGATTGAACTCCTCAGGCAGGCCGAGCGGGAAACTCGCCTGCAGAGTGCCGTCGAAAATGTACTGGCCGCCGAGCGAGTCGTTGGTGTCGGCATCCCGCGGGCCAACGCCGGAACTCTCGAAGCCACGTAGATTCTGACCACCCAGGGAGAAGGCATCCGTGACCCGCAGATGGTCGCCAAACAGCGGCTGAATTTGACCCGCCTCCGCCGAAAGTCCGATCGAGATATCGTCGTTGAAGGGATAGAAGTAGCCACCGCGCACCACGGTCTGCAGTGCCGTTACATCACCGCCGGCACCGATGAAGTCTGTCGACAGGCTCACGAAATAGCCATCGCGCGGATCGGCCACGCTGTCGCGCCGGTCATAGATGATATCAGAGCTGATGGTCGACCGGATCGTATAGCCCTTCTCGTCCTGGATCGCTTCCGAGAGATCGTTGTCGACGTCAGAGATCTTGTCGACGCTGAGGCGATAGCCAAGGGTCTGGCGCATATACTCGGTCAGTTCGTAGCCCATGCGCAGGCCAAAGCCGGACTGCGTCAGATCGTAATCGTCGCCGCGCACATCGTTGTAGCGGCGATGGAACAGATCAACGCCGGCCGCGAGATCCTTGTCGAGGAAGTAGGGGTCGGTGAAGCTGACATCAATCTGCGATCGCTTGCCCGAGAGGGTAAAGTTGGCGCGCAGATCCTGCCCCTTGCCGAGCAGGTTGCGCTCGCGGATGCCGATGTTGCCCAAGGGACCGTCGGCGGTCGAGAATCCGGCACCGAAGGTCAATTCGCCGGTCGACTGTTCCGCGACCTTCACCTTGATGACGGTCTTGTCGGGCGCGCTGCCCGGCGTGGTCTGGATGTCCACCGCCTCGAAGAAACCGAGATTGCGCAGGCGCTGTTCGGTTCGCTTCATTTTGGCGGTCGAGAAGGCATCGCCCTCCGCAAGTCGGAATTCGCGGCGGATCACCTTGTCCTGGGTCCGGATGTTGCCGGTGATCTCGATGCGCTCGACATAGACCTTGGGCCCTTCCTGGATGTCGTAGGTCAGAGTCAGGATATGTTTTTCGGCATCGCGCTGGATGCGCGGGCGGACATCGACGAAGGCGTAGCCAAGGCTGCCGACGCGGTCGGCAATGGCCTGGACCGATTTGTCGACCAGTGTCGCGTTGTACCAATCGCCTTCTGACGTCAGCACGACATCCCACAGGGATTCTGCCTCGAGATCCTTCAGCGTGGATTTGACGTCGCCCTTGCCGCGCGTATAGCGCTCGCCCTCTTCCACCGTGAAGGTGATGTAGAAGGCTTCCTGGTCCGGCGACAGCTCCGCCACGGCCGAGATGACGCGGAAGTCGGCATAGCCCTCTTCCAGATAGAATTTGCGCAGGTTTTCCTTGTCGACCGTCAGGCGGTCGGGGTCATAGGTGTCGCTCGTGCTAAGGATGCGGAACCACGCGCTTTCGCGGGTGATGACCACGTCGCGCAGATCGTCATCATCGAACACCTTGTTGCCGACAAAATCGATGCGCTCGATGTCGGTCGTGTCGCCTTCCTTGATTTCAAAGACAAGGTCGACGCGGTTCTGATCGAGCTTGATGACCTTGGGGTCGACGGTCGCGGCGAAGCGGCCGTTGCGGCGGTAGAGGTCGAGCAGGCGCTTCACATCCGCCTGCACGCGCGCCTGGGTATAGACGACGCGAGGGCGCAACTGGATTTCGGTCTGCAACTGCTCGTCATCGAGGCGGTCGTTACCTTCGAAGGCGATGCGGTTGATGATCGGGTTCTCCGTCACCTGGACGATCAGCGAACTGCCTTCGCGGCGGAAATTGACGTCGGCGAACAGGCCCGTCGCAAACAGCGCCTTGAGGGCCCGGTCGATCGATTTGGCGTCGAAGGGATCACCCGGGTTGATCGCCATATAGCTGCGGACGGTGTCCGGCTCGATTCGCTGGCTGCCCTCGATCCGGATTTCCTGAATCGCGTCGCCGGAACTGATCGACTGGGCAAGCACCGGATGTGTCGCCAATCCGATCGCCGGTACCAGCAAAAGCGCCAGCATCATGGCCTGAACAAGGCGCCGGCTTGGCAGAAAAGGCCGGGCGATCGCCATCGGGGCGCAAAGCAGCTTACGCAAAAGAGCCATTTTACGCATCATCCGATCAGGTGAAGAGCCCATGGAAAAAATCGACTACTTTCAGATAAACCAAGTCGTTCCATGTGGCAAATAACATGAGGCTAAGTACCATGGCGAGGCCGATTTTCAGGCCCCACTCCTGGGCACCTTCGCTGAGCGGACGCCCGCGCACGGCTTCGACCGCGTAGAAGGCCAGATGGCCGCCATCCAGCATCGGCACGGGAAAGAGGTTGATCAGGCCGAGATTGATCGACAGCGTGACGGCGAGCAGGACCAGGGATACAAAACCGAACTCGGCAACCGCGCCAGATACGGTCGCAATCCGCAGAACGCCGCCGATTTCGCTGGCTGGTCGGGCACCGGATATCATCTGCCAGATACCTGTCAGCATGTTGCCGGTCATGTCGTAGGTATCGGCGACCGCATCTGACAGGGCCTCGAGGGGACCGAGGGTAATCACCGGCCCCGGCCGCTTGGAAATGATGCCAAGGCGCGCCGTGCGCATTTCCTTACCCAGAATATCCTTGTCGGTAACAATCTGCGGCGTCGCGGTCAGAGTGAGCTGGGTTCCATTGCGCTCGATGACCAGCACCAGCGGCTGGTCGAGATTCATCACGATGATCTGCGCCACATCCTCGAACGTGGTGATTGACTGGCCGTTGGCTTCGATTACCCGGTCTCCCGGGAGAATGCCGGCCTCGGCTGCGCCCGACCCGGCCATGACTTCGTCGATAACCGGCGCACGGTAGGTCTTGCCATAGCTGATATAGAGGATGCCCAGGACCAGGATGGCAAAGATGAAGTTCGCAGCCGGGCCCGCAGCGACGATGGCGGCACGGCGCCCGACACTCTTGTGCATGAAAGACACAGCGCGATCCGATGCCGGCATCTCGACCGGCTTCTCACCACCTTCAAGCTCATTGGGCGCCTGGCCGAACATGCGGACGTAACCGCCCAGGGGCAGCAGGCTGAACTTCCAGCGCGTGCCATGGCGGTCGGTAAAGCCGAACAACTCGCGGCCAAAGCCGATCGAGAATACCTCGACCCGGACACCGCACAGGCGGGCGACCAGGAAATGCCCCAGCTCGTGGACGAACACCAATGGCGTCAGCAGAACCAGGAACCAAAAGCCATTGCGCGAGATTTCCGCGACGATATCCATACCCGTTCCGCTTCCTTTTCCTGGACCGTGTTCCGCCGGCCGCTCGCTTAGTGAGTGCTGTTCTTGCGCCGGGCTGCGACCTGGGATGTTGCGACGATGCGCGCTTCCCCATCGGTTTCCAGCACGTCATCTATGCTGGCAAGCGAACCGGCTGGCATTTGTTCCAGGACCGCTTCGACCACGGCGGCGATGTCGGTGAAACGGATACCACCGTCGAGGAAGGCCGCCACCGCAATTTCATTGGCCGCGTTGAGGATGGTCGGCGCCCGGCCACCCGCCTTGAGGGCCGCCCGAGCCAGGCGCAACGCCGGAAACCTCACGGGATCAGGGGCTTCGAAAGTAAACTGAGCAACCTTGGCGAAATCCAGACGCGCCGAGGGCGCCTCGATCCGGTTAGGCCAGCCCAGCGCGAAGGCGATCGGTGTGCGCATATCCGGTGTACCCAGCTGCGCCAGCACAGACCCGTCGCGATAGGCGACCATGGAATGGATGACAGATTGCGGATGCACCAGGATCTCGATCTGATCCTCAGGCAGGCCGAACAGGTGGTAGGCCTCGATCAACTCCAGGCCCTTGTTCATCATGCTGGCGGAATCGACCGAGATCTTGGCACCCATCGACCAGTTGGGATGGGCCACGGCCTGGGCCGGCGCCATCTCGGCCATCTCCGCCACTGTCCTGGTCCGGAACGGACCACCCGACGCGGTGAGGATGATTTTTTCGATCGCCTCGACCCGGTCAAAATCGAACACCTGGAAGATGGCGGAATGCTCGGAATCGACTGGCAGCATGGTGGCCTTGTGCTTGGCCACCTCCTTCATCATCAGGGACCCGGCGCAGACCAGGGTCTCCTTGTTGGCAAGACCAATGAGGGCACCGCGGCGGACGGCGGCGAGGGTCGGCTCCAGTCCCGCAGCCCCGACGATGGAGGCCATGACCCATTCGGCCGGGCGTTGCGCCGCCTCGATGACGGCCGCGCGACCGGCCGCGACCTCGATCCCCGTGCCGGCAAGGCCGGCTTTCAGGGCCTCGTAATTGTCGGGATTGCCGCTGACGACAAGGCGTGGCTTCAGGCGTTTGGCCTGTTCGATGAGCAGATTGACATTGTTGTGGGCGGTCAGCGCCTCGACCCGGTAGGCGCCGGGGTTGCGCTCGATCATGTCGATCGTGTTGCAGCCGACCGAGCCGGTGCAACCCAGGACCGTGACACTGCGGGGCTCATTTGCGGGAGCGCGCAGCTCCGTGACCGTTCCGCTCATAACCATGAGAGCACACTACCTTCGCCAAAATAGTCCAACGCTGCCACGGCAACCGATACCGCGAGCAGTCCATCCACCCGGTCAAGCACGCCCCCATGCCCCGGGATTATATGGCTGCTGTCCTTCATGCCAAAGCGCCGTTTGAAGGCGGATTCGAGAAGATCGCCGACCTGCTCTATCACAGCCAGTCCCGCACTCAAAATCATTAATTTCCAGATGCTTGGCAGGTTCAGGAAAAGCCCGAAAACCAACCCGACCAGGGCTGCCGAGACCATGCCGCCAAGCAACCCCGCCCAGGTCTTGTTGGGCGAGATGCGGGGCGCGAGCTTGGGGCCGCCGATCGAGCGGCCGGCGGCATAGGCGCCGGTATCCGTGGCGATCACCAAAGCGAGGATCCAGGTCAACAGCAAGATACCCTGCCCCGTCACCGGATCGTCGCGGACCCAGAGGACGGCCAGCGAGGGAGCCAGGATGTAGATGGCGCCGATCCCAAACCAGATAGCTCGGCTGCGGTTTTCATACAGAGCGAAGATCGTGGCGCCGACGACCGCCGCGATCAGGAGTTTCAGAATATTCCAAAGAGAGTAATCGAACTCGGCCGGCCAGTTTTCAATCAATGGCCCCCGAACCATCACGAGAACATTAACAACCACAAAAATCAGACCAATCGATCCAAGTGTCCAGTTGCCTACCGGCAATCTCGCCGCCGGGCTGGGATCGGCGGGGTTCCGCCGCCGCCCGGCGATGCGCGCCCATTCCCAGGCCATGATGCCCGCGAACAGGATCACGAACAGGTCGAACCAGGGATGACCGATGTAGCCAACTGCGAGGACAATCGGGATCAGCACCAGGGCCGAGATGATCCGGACGGTGAGGTTGCTCGGCTTTTTGGCCGGCCTATCATTGGACGGTGGGCTACTCGGCGGCGCCATAGCGCCGGCTCCGGCCGAGGTACTCCGCAATGGCGGATTTGAGATCGTCCTGGCCGAAATCCGGCCAATGCTTGTCGATGAAAACGAACTCCGCATAGGAACATTGCCAGAGCAGGAAATTGCTGATGCGCTTCTCGCCGCTGGTGCGGATGAGGAGGTCCGGGTCGGGCATGCCGGCCGTGAGCAGGAAGCCGCCGAAGCGGTCTTCGTCGACGTCTGCCGCGGTGAGTTCGCCGCGCTGCAGCGCCTCCGCCATGCGTTTAGCGGCGAGCAGGATCTCGGCACGCGCGCCGTAGCTCAAGGCGATGGTGAGCGTGAGGCGCTGGTTGGCAGCGGTGCGGGCTTCGGCCGCTTCGATCAGCTTCACCACATCGGCGCCCAGGCGCGAACGCTCGCCGATGATCTGGACGCGCACACCGTTCTGATGCAGTTCCTCGATCTCGCGGCGGAGATAGAGCTTCAACAGCCCCATCAGATCGTCGATTTCGGCGGCCGGCCGCTTCCAGTTCTCGGACGAGAAGCCGAACAAGGTGAGGTATTCGACACCGCAGGCGACGGCGCCCTTCACAGCCTGGCGCACTGCCTCGGCACCGCTGTTGTGCCCAACCGTCCGCGGCAGGCCGCGCGCGCGCGCCCAGCGGCCATTGCCGTCCATGATGATGGCGATGTGACGCGGCGGGCGCCCTGCCCCATTGGCAGCGCGCAAGGCGTTGTCACCGCCCGCCAGGGGCTCGGCTATGAGGCGTGGCTGGCTCACATCAAACCTGCAGGATTTCCTTTTCCTTGATCGCCAAGGCTTCGTCGACTTTTTTCACATGCTCGTCGGTGAGCTTCTGCATCAGATCGGCGAGCTTCTTGTGCTCGTCTTCGGAGATCTTGTGGTCCTTTTCCTGCTTTTTCAGGAAGTCCATGCCGTCGCGGCGCACATTGCGCATCGAGACGCGGGCGTGTTCGGCGTACTTATGGGCGACCTTGGTCAGTTCCTGGCGGCGCTCCTGCGACAGTTCCGGCAGTGGCACGCGGACCGTGCTGCCATCGCTGGCCGGGTTGAGGCCAAGGCCGGAATCGCGGATCGCCTTCTCGACGGCGCCCACCATGCTCTTGTCCCATACCTGGACCGAAATCATGCGCGGCTCGGGGACGCTCACGGTGCCCACCTGATTGAGCGGCATGTTGTTGCCATAGGCGCTGACCTGGACCGGATCCAACAGGCTGGCGGAGGCTCGGCCCGTGCGCAGCCCGCCGAACTCCTTGCGCAGCGCTTCCAGTGCGCCATCCATACGGCGTTTGAAATCTTCCAAGCGCGGATCACTCATGGGAAACCCTCTTTTCGCGTTTAGCCTTAAAGCTTCTCAAGCCTGTTGCCGATCACCGTGAAGCGGCCGCGATCCTGCAGCACCTCGGCGAACATGCCCGGCGAATGGATCGAGAAAACAATGATCGGGATACCGTTGTCACGCGCCAGCGCAATGGCCGTCGCATCCATCACCTTGAGGTCGCGCGACAGCACGTCCTGGTGGCTGAGTTGGCTGTAGCGCTCCGCATCCTTGTGCACCTTCGGATCGGCGCTGTAGACACCATCGACCTTGGTGCCCTTGAGGAGGGCCTGGCAGCCCATTTCCGAGGCGCGCAAGGCAGCCGCCGTGTCGGTGGTGAAATAGGGGTTTCCGGTACCAGCGGCAAAGATCACGATGCGGCGCTTTTCCAGATGGCGCACGGCACGGCGGCGGATATAGGGCTCGCACACTGATTGCATCGGAATGGCGGAGAGGACGCGCGTATCGACGCCCAATTGCTCAAGCGCGTTCTGCATGGCCAGGGCATTCATGATGGTAGCCAGCATGCCCATGTAATCGGCCGATGCGCGCTGCATGCCTTCGGAGGCGCCGGCAATACCGCGGAAGATGTTGCCGCCGCCGATGACCAGGCAGCATTCGACACCGAGCGCATGGACCGCCTGGACTTCCTTGGCGACGCGGTTGACGGTCGCCGGCTCCAGGCCGTAATCGCGCTGGCCCATCAGGGCCTCGCCTGAGATTTTGAGGAGGACGCGCTTATAGAGCAGTCCGGCAGGCGCCGGGGTCGGCGCATGTGCGGCGGCGGGAAGGTCGATGCTTGCGCCCGTCGACGATGCACCTGCACTGGACATTCGCAATTCTCCCCGCTTGATATTTTATGATCTTCGCCCGGCTTTCTGTCGAAAGTTGGGCGGGAGGCGGGCAATGCAAAGTCCTCAGGAGGACAGCATCACCCGCCGAACTATACCCCGATTCGGGGGAGCAGGAAGCACCCCCGAATCCGGCTTTCAGGCGCGGAGCTGGGCCGCAACCTCGGACGCGAAGTCCTTTTCTTCCTTCTCGATGCCCTCGCCCAGCGCCATGCGGGCAAAAGCGACGAGTTTCACCGGCGCGCCGATCTCCTTGGCGGCCTTTTCCACCACCTGCTTCACGCGGCTTTCGCCGTCGATGACGTAAAGCTGCTCGAGAAGGACGACGTCTTCGTAATATTTGCGCAGACGCCCTTCGACCATCTTGCCGATGATCTCCTCGGCCTTGCCCGAGGCGCGGGCCTGTTCGGCCAGAACCGAGCGCTCACGCTCCAGCATGGCCGGATCGACCTGGTCGATGCTCAACGATTGCGGGTTGGCGGCGGCCACATGCATGGCGATCTGCTTGCCCAGCGCCTGGAGCTTCGCGGCATCGCCGGTCGATTCCAGCGCGACCAGCACGCCGATCTTGCCCATGCCGGGAGCAGCCGCATTGTGGACATAAGAGGCCACGACACCATTCGGCACCGACAGGCGAACCGCACGGCGGAGGTTCATGTTCTCGCCAATGGTGGCAACCAGATTGGTCAGCTTCTCGGTGACGGTGACACCGCCATCAGGATACTTCGCCGACTTCAGGGCCTCGACATCGCCATTGGCCAGAGCCAGACGCGTGACGGCCGAGACGAAGCCCTGGAACTGCTCGTTACGGGCGACGAAATCGGTCTCGGAGTTCACCTCGACCAGCGCGCCGGCAGTGCCGTCGGCAACCGCGCCGACCAGACCTTCGGCGGCCACGCGGCCGGCCTTCTTGGCGGCGGCGGCGAGGCCCTTCTTGCGCAGCCAGTCGATCGACGCTTCCACGTCGCCATTGTTCTCGGCCAGCGCCTTCTTGCAATCCATCATGCCGGCGCCTGAGGCTTCGCGCAGCTCCTTTACGAGCGCAGCAGTAATCTCGGCCATGGTCTCTTCCTTCCGTCTAAATTCGGTATCTTCAGGTGATGCATGAATGTGGCACTGGGGTCCGGGGCTTTCAAGCGCGCCCCGAACCCCATTCAACGCCACAAGCTCTTAGGCCGACGCGTTGCTCTCGGCGCCTTCGGCAACCGGCAGCTGCTCGGCCGGCAGTTCCTCGGATTCGCCGATATCGGCACCCGAAGAGATCGCTTCCTGCTGCAGACCGTCGAGCACGGCGCCCGAGAACAGGTCGCAATAGAGCGTGATCGCGCGGATCGCATCGTCATTGCCCGGAACCGGGAAATTGATGCCTTCCGGCGAGGAGTTGGAATCAAGGACAGCGACGATCGGAATGCCAAGCTTGTTGGCTTCCTTCACCGCAAGCGATTCCTTGTTGGTGTCGATGATGACGAGGATGTCGGGCTGGCCGCCCATGTCCTTGATGCCGCCCAGCGCGCGCTCAAGCTTGTCGCGGTCGCGGGTCATCATGAGGAGCTCTTTCTTGGTCAGACCGACCGTGTTGGTCGAGAGCTTCTCTTCGATTTCGCGCAAGCGCTTGATCGACTGCGAGATGGTCTTCCAGTTGGAGAGCATGCCACCCAGCCAACGATGGTTGACGTAATACTGGCCGCAACGCTTGGCTGCTTCCGCGACCTTATCGGCGGCGGCGCGCTTGGTGCCGACGAACAGCACACGACCACCTGCCGCGGCGACATCGCGCACGGTCTTGATCGCCTGCTCAAGCATCGGGGCAGTGAATTCGAGGTTGATGATATGCACACCATTGCGAACGCCGAACAGATAGGGAGCCATCTGCGGATTCCAACGACGTGTGTGGTGACCAAAGTGAACGCCAGCTTCCAAGAGCTGGCGCATGCTGAAACTGGCAGCGCCATGTTATCAAGTCCTTTTCCGGTTGAGCCTCTGCGGGTTTTGCGGCCCCCGAAAGGGCCACCGGAGCGAAGTCTGATGGGATTTCTCCCCACCAGCGCGCAACCCGCATGCGGTTTTTAGTGGGCGTGTGATAGAGGGTTCCGGCGAAAATGGCAAGGTTTCCGCGAAAGCCGCTGCTATCTCCGTCCAATCTATTGATCTGCCTTGTTTAATTCAATCCGCCGATGTGGGATCGCTTGGCCGGTATGCTGGCCGGCTGCCCGCCGGTCCGAAGGGGACCATTCACCCATTGGTCGGGGGGATCGGTTTCCCAAGCCGATCCTCGGGGGAGCCGGTCATCCATCCGGTCCTGGAGGACCGGCTAACCCGCTCGGTCCAGGGGGGATCGCTCTTCCATCCGATCCAGGAGGCCGGTTGACCACCGGCCGAGGCGCTCTGGCCGGGACCGTGAGATCCCGCCACTGCATGGGTCCGGCTTGTCCCGCCGTGGGTGACCAAACGATCCCGCATCGGCGGGGATGTGTGCACCCTTTCTTGGTATCATATTCCTATACCGGCTGTCAAGAACAAATTAGGAACAACGTCGGGCCGTCATGCCCCGCTTCAGGCTGGGCATGACAGTTTAGGCAAGGGCGGCGGGATCAGTCGTCAAAGCCAACATAAGCGACCAAACCCTCGATCGTTCTAGGAAGGCGGCCGGATTCATCGTGAATGCCCAGGATGCTCTTTCCTTGAGTTGCCCGCACCCGGCGCGCTTCCAGAACGGATTCTGCCAACGCACTGAGCCAGCTCAAGACGATGGCACCGCCGTCCGCATGCGGCTCGGTCGCCGTGACAATCACGCTTCCATTTGAATCAACGCCAAGCACTAAGTGGTGGCCGGTGGCGCTGAAGGCGAAGCCTTCGCTGTTTTCAACCCACCAGTGCTCGAGATAGCGGCACGCTTCGCCGGCGCTCCGAAACACGCTGACGGCGCCTGCGCTGCTCACGTCACGGCTCTCGTTCACGAGTACGACGTCCTCAAGCCACGCTAGGTCAGGCATGCCGGCGCCTCACGTATCCATCACTTCCGCCACACCGTGCATGGCGCGGATGGCGCCGCGGACGGCGGGGGTGACGGAGAATTGGTCGCGGAGCACGATGTCGACCTCACGCTTTTGTTCAGGTAGGTCGATGACGAATTCGATACGGCCCTTGCCCCGGCCCGCCTTGCCGAGGATCTGCTTGATCGATTCTACCGGGCCTGCGTCCTTGAGGAAGATCTTGAGGCCCGCGGCAGTGGCGGCGGCTGCCTGATCGAGGCTCGAAACTTCGTTGACCATGAGGCGCAGGCTGTCTTCCTCCTGGCGGCAATCGACCGACAGCAACAAGGCCCTGCCCGGCTCCAGCATCTCGCGCGCGGCGGTGAGGCGTTCCGAGAAAATGGTTGCCTCATACATGCCGCTGGCATCGGTCAACTGGATGAAGGCAAAACGGTTGCCCTTCGCTGAGGTGCGCTCCTGCTTGCCGACGACGAGACCGGCGACGCGGGCGCGGCTGGCGCCCTTGGCTTTCAACCATTGCGGCAGGTCGGCAAAGGAGACGACATTGAGCCGCTTCAGGCTGGCGCCATAGGAATCCAAGGGATGCGCGGAGAGGTAAAACCCGATCGCCGCGAATTCGTGCTGCAGCCGTTCCATCGGCAGCCAGTCCTGCAGCGGCGGCAGGGTGAGGCGCACCTGGGTCGTCTCGGCGAACATGCTGGACTGATTGCTGCCGCGCGATTCATGGGTCGCCTGCGCCTGGCGCAGCATCTGCTCGACACTGTCATGCACCTGGCGACGATTGGGATTGATGCTGTCGAAGGCACCGGCCAAGACCAGGTTTTCAAGTTGCCGCTTGTTAAGCCCCTTGGGATCGATGCGCTCGCAGAAATCCTCGAGGTTCTTGAACGGCCCGCCCTCTTCGCGCGCCTTCACCATACCCTGCACCGGGCCCATGCCGACATTCTTGACAGCACCCAGGGCATAGCGCACGGCGAGCGAGCCGTCGGCCTGGCTCTCCACCACGAAGGTCGGTTCCGATTTGTTGATGTCGGGCGGCAGCAGCTTGATGCCGATGCGGTCCAGCTCCTGGCGGAAGGAGTTGAGCTTGTCGGTATTGCCCATGTCGTAGCGTCATCGACGCCGCCAGGAACTCGACCGGGTAGTTGGCCTTCAGGTAGCCGGTCTGATAGGCGACCAGCGCATAGGCCGCGGCATGGCTCTTGTTGAAACCGTAGCCGGCGAATTTGTTGACCTGGTCGAAGATCTCGGCGGCCTTGTCGGCGTTGACCCCACGCTCGACGGCACCGTCGACGAACAGTTTGCGCTGGGCTTCCATCTCCTCCTTGATCTTCTTGCCCATGGCGCGGCGCAGCAGATCGGCGCTGCCGAGCGAATAGCCGGACAGGACCTGGGCGATCTGCATCACCTGTTCCTGATAGATGATGATGCCGAAGGTTTCCTTGAGGATGCCTTCCAGCGATGGATGCAGGTAATCCGGCGCCTCACGGCCGTGCTTGCAATTGATGTATTTCGGGATGTTGTCCATCGGGCCCGGGCGATAGAGCGCCACGACCGCGATGATATCCTCGAACCTGTCGGCCTTCAGCTTGCGCAGCACATCGCGCATGCCGGAACTTTCCAGCTGGAACACGCCGGTTGAATCGCCCTTGGCCAGCATCTCAAACGTGTTGGCATCGTCGAGCGGCAGATGGTCGATATCGAGCTCGATGCCACGCTTCCTGAGCAGCATGTCGGCAGTCCGCAGGACGGAAAGCGTCTTCAGGCCGAGGAAGTCGAACTTGACCAGGCCGGCCTTCTCGACATCCTTCATGTTGAACTGGGTCACCGGCATGTCCGAGCGCGGATCGCGGTACATCGGCACCAGTTCATCAAGCGCCCGGTCGCCGATGACGACGCCCGCCGCATGGGTCGAGGCGTGGCGGTAGAGGCCTTCGAGCTTCTGTGCGATCTCCATCAGGCGCTTGACGCTGGGATCCTCGTCCATCGCATTGCGCAACTGCCGCTCGCCCTCGATCGCGTCCTTGAGGGTGATCGGGTTGGCGGGATTGTTGGGGATGAGCTTCGACAGGCGGTCGATCTGGCCATAGGGCATCTGCAGCACGCGCCCCACATCGCGCACGGCTGCGCGGGCCTGCAGCTTACCGAAGGTGATGATCTGCCCGACCTTGTCGCGGCCATAGCGTTCCTGTACATGGCGGATCACCTCTTCGCGGCGATCCTGGCAGAAATCGATATCGAAATCAGGCATCGAGACGCGTTCGGGATTGAGGAAGCGTTCGAACAGCAACCCCCAGCGCAAGGGATCGAGATCCGTGATGGTGAGCGCCCAGGCGACCACGGAACCGGCACCCGACCCACGGCCCGGCCCCACCGGAATCCCTTCGGCCTTGGCCCATTGGATGAACTCGGCAACGATCAGGAAGTAGCCGGGGAAGCCCATCTGGATGATGACATTAAGCTCGAAATCCAGCCGGTCGTAATAGGGCTTGGCTGCGTCGCCCGACACGCCCATCGCCTGGAGGCGTTCGTCGAGGCCTCTCCGCGCCATGTCGCGCAGGACGTCATCCTCGCTCTTGCCGTCAGAGAAAGCCGGCAGGATCGGCTTGCGCGAGGGCGGCATGAAGGCGCAGCGGCGCGCGATGACGAGCGTGTTGTCGATCGCTTCCGGCAGGTCGGCAAACAGCGCCTTCATCTCGGCGCCGGTCTTGAAGCGATGTTCGCGCGTCACCTTGCGCCGGTTGGTCTCAGCCACATAGGTGGCGCCGGCAATGCACAGCAGCGCGTCATGCGCCAGATACATGCCCTCGTCGCTGAAGAAGACATCGTTGGTGGCGACCAGCGGCAGGTTATGAGCATAGGCAAGGTTGATGAGGCTTTCCTCGATGCGAGCCTCTTCCTCAAGGCCATGGCGCATCAGCTCGACATAGAACCGGCCGGGAAAGAGCTCGGCCAGGCGCATCAGCGCAGCTTCCGCGGCGGCATCCTGGCCTTCCAGCAGCAAGCGGCCGACGAGGCCTTTGGTGCCGCCCGAGAGCGCGATCAGCCCCTCGGCATGGGCGGCGAGATCGGCAAAGGCAACCTGCGGCGAGGTGCCCGGCTCGTTTTTCAGATAGGCATCGCTGGAGAGCTTGGTGAGGTTCGCATAGCCCATTTCGTTCTGCACCAAGAGGACGAGCTGGTCGGGCGCCGGGATCTGGGTCTGGTGCGGATCGCGCTCACGGGCAAGCCCCAGCTGGCAGCCGATGATCGGCTGGATGCCGGCATCCTTGGCATAGCTGGAAAACTCCATGGCGCCGAACAGGTTGCCGGTATCGGTGACCGCCACGGCCGGCATGTGATTGCGGCAGCAAAGATCGACCAATTGCTTGTTCTTGATGGCGCCTTCCGACAGGGAATAGGCGGAATGAACGCGCAAATGGACAAAGTCAGCATGCGGCATGGGGGCATCGGCGGAGTCGTGAACGGGTCCGCCCGACTCTAAGGCAGCGGTCCCGCCGGGGCAAGAAAAAGCCCTCCGTGGACAGGACGGAGGGCTCTAGTGAAGCCGAGATAGATCGTTCGGGGGACAATCTCGGCGTGGCCCGGGCAGATGCCCGGGACGGGAACGGAGGAAGAAGGTTGTAAAGGCCCCGGCTACTGCCAGGGTTGCGAAAACAAAGCGGCGAGCCCGATCGGCATCTGTTCGGCAGCCGGCGCGCCGAAACCATAGCTCATCGGCGCGTCCTGCTCCGCCCAGGCGAAACGTCGGGCATGAGGATAGCGATGCTGCCCGATATTGGGCGGCGTGAGGTCGAGGGTCAGCGGCTCATTGCCGCCGGTCGACATCATGCGCAAGCCGCCCTCGGTCCGCAGGGGCGACAAGGCAAAAATCGTGCGAAGGGGTGTGGCGCCGAGCCGGAGCGCTTCGTTGCGCACCTGCCCCACATTGCCGGCGGTCCGTACCGGAACCCATTCGAGGATACCGTTCGCGGCAAAACGCGCGGCCGCGACTTCACCCGACGCGATCAGTGCCTCAAGCCCAAGATGACGATCCAGTTGGCGCGCCGCGATCACGCGGTAGAGGAAAATTGCAGTCCCCACATCGACCGCATAAGCCAAGCCATTGGGCACATCGACCAGCGCCATGCCGATACCCAGGCGCTGGCGCGCCAGCCGCTGCCAGGCAAGATCGGCATCCTGATCGGATGAAACCATGGGTGCTACATGATCGACCGAGGCGGTTGATTCCGGCCCGTCGAACCAGCGGTCGCGACGCAGGGCCACGATTTCAGGCAAGCCTGGCGAAAGGCCGATCGCGGGGCTGACCGATTTGCTGTCGATCCCGATAACGGTCGCATGCACGGTCATGGCGGCGCCTCCCTAAATCCTGCGATGCGCCGGCTCCAACGGCAGAACCTTGACGATCTGCTGTTGGAGCCGTGCACCCTCTCTGCCGAAGATACTGACTGATTCGGGTTGCGGGCAGCTTGCACGGACGTGACAAATCGATGACCGACATGGAAAGCGCCCGGCAGTGTTTCCTGCCGGGCGCTTCCGCTTCAAACAAAGACTGGCCGATCAGCCGCCGATCTCACCGCCATCCTGTTTGGTGATGGCGACAACCGAGGGGCGCGGCAGGCTGTCCGGCCCGAAATCCGGCCAGCGCGTCGTCAGCTTGTCGAGGCTCTCGGAATTTTCGGCCGGATGCTGGACCGAGACGAAGAGCGTCTTGCCGTCCGGTGTGAAGGCCGGACCGCACAATTCGGCACCGGTCGGACAGGCGAAGAAGAAGCGCGGCAAGGCGCGGCCGTCGCCCAGCGTGTCGGCACCATAGAGGCCATCGGCGATGTCAAAATCGTTGGCACCGTCGCTGGCGATCCAGATGCGGCCCTTGGGATCGAAGGCGACATTGTCGGGGCTGCAAACCAGCCGTCGGCGCTGATGCCTTCGTTGTACCTGGCACCCTCTTCCGGCTTCGCGGGATTGCCGGCCAGCAGGAAGACGTCCCATTTGAAGATGTCCGCCGCATGGTCGGCATTCTTGCCCTCGCCCGGAGGGAGCATTTCCAGAATGTGGCCGTAGTGATTCTCGGGCCGCGGATTGGCGGCATCGATTTCCTCCGGCTTGCGCTTCTTGTTCTTGGTCATGACCGCATAGACGCGACCGGTGACGGGATTGGGCTCGATATCCTCAGGCCGGTCCATCTTGGTGGCACCGACCTTATCACCGGCAAGGCGCGCCTTGATCAGCACTTCGGCCTGGTCGGCAAAGCCGTTCTCAGGCGTAAGACCGTTCTGGCCATGGATCAGGGGGATCCAGGTGAGCGTGCCGTCCGCATCGAACTTGGCGACGGAAAGCGTGCCCTCGTCGAGCAGTTTCTTGTTGGCGGTGCGGTCGGCCGGATCGAATTTTCCGCTGCTGACGAAGCGGAAGATATATTCGAAATAATCGTCGTCGCCGGTATAGACCACGACACGGCCATCGGCGTTGACGATGCAGGTCGCGGCCTCGTGGCCCATGCGGCCCAGCGCCGTGCGCTTCACCGGCGTCTCACCCGGTTCGTAGGGATCTATCTCGACCACCCAGTCGAAGCGGTTGGGTTCGTTCGGCACCTTGTCGAGATTGAAGCGTTCTTCGATGCGCGCAAACCCATAATAATCGGAGCCGTCATAGGCATAGCGTTCGAGCAGGTCCGGATCGCCGCCCTTGGCCGGATCGCCGCCGAACGTGTCGGAGAGGCCTTCTTCGCAAGAAAGAACCGTGCCCCAGGGCGTCACGCCGCCGGAGCAATTGTAGCCGGTGCCGAAGACCCTGGTGCCGGTCGGATCGGCCGCCGTCTGCAGCAGCTTGTGGCCGGCAGCGGGACCGGAGATGGCCATCTCAGTCGTGCCGGTGATGCGGCGGTTGAACTTGCTGTCCTTCACCGTCTGCCATTTGCCATCGACTTTCTTGACCTCGACGATCGAGTGACCCCAGGATTCGAAGGCCGCCTTGATCTGATCAGGATTCATCTTCTTCGGCGCATCGTCCTCGGTCATGCCGGGGAACATGACATGCGGGTTCGGATACTCATTGTTGACGCACAGGAGCCCGTGCTCGCTATTGTTCGAACCCAGCGGCAGCGGCATGTAGCCGATGAAATCGCAATTGTAGCCGAACTGCCTGGCCTGATCGGCGGCGTTCTGGTTGGCGGCATCAAGCTCCTTGCCACCCGAGACGATCGCCTCGCCCCACCGCACCAGGATATCGGCATTGTAGCCCTCGGCCACGTGATGGGTCTCGTCATAGACCTTTTTCAGTTCCGGAAAGGTCAGCGTCGAAGAACTGGTCGCGGCCTGCGCGCCGGGCAAGCGGAAGGACATGGCCGAGGCAGCCGCGGCGCCGGCGGCGCCCAGCAGCACGGTGCGGCGCGAGAATCGCGCGGCGACCAAGTCGGCATAAGTGGGTATCGAGTCAGTCTTGGCAGAATCGCGCATCGAAGCCTCCTCTTTTCTGGGTGGGAGGGACAGCATAGCGCGCGGTGATGACGGTCAAAGGCCGGAAATGTGAAGGATCAATGACAGTCTCAAAAAAGCAGAAAAGCCCGGTCGAGGAACTCCCCGACCGAGCTTCCTGATGCAAACGCGACGCCTATCAGGCGCCGATTTCGCCACCGTCATCCTTGGTGATGGCGACGACCGTCGGGCGCGGCGGCATGCCATCCTTGAAGTCGGGCCAGCGGGTCGACGGCGTCGCAAAATTGCTGCCATCCTCGTCACCGGGATGCTGGACCGCGACGAACAGCGTCGTTCCATCCGGCGTGAAGGCCGGTCCGCAGAGTTCCGCACCGCGCGGGCAACCGAGGAAGTGACGGGTGATCGCGCGCCCCTCGCCTTCCGTCTCCGTCACCCACAGGCCGTCATGCACACCATGATCGGGGAAACCGTCGGTCGAGATCCACAAGCGGCCCTTGGCGTCGAAGGCGACGTTGTCGGGATTGGCAAACCAGCCGGCATCCGTGACGGCACCGCCATAGACCGCACCTTGCGCGGCATCGCCCGGGTTGCCGGCCTGGATGAAGGCGCTCCAGGTGAAGCTGGTGGCGGCATGATCCGCCTTGCCGTCGACCATCGGCGGCACCATCTCGACGATGTGGCCCCATTTGTTTTCAGCGCGCGCATTGGCGGCGTCGACCTGGTCAGCCTTGCGCTTGTCGTTCTTGGTGAGGACGACATAGACCTTGCCGGTCTTGTCGCTGGTCTCGATATCTTCCGGCCGGTCCATCTTGGTAGCCTTCAGCAGATCGCCGGCGCGACGTGCTTCGATGAGCACATCGGCCTGGGACTTGAAGCCATTGGCCTCAGTCAACTCACCCTGGCCATGAACCAGCGGCATCCAGGTGACATTTCCCTCGGCATCGAGCTTCGCCACGAACAGGGTGCCCTCGTCGAGCAGCGCCGAATTGGCGCGGCCCTTCGCGGCATCGAAGGTGCCGGTGCTCACGAACTTGTAGATATACTCGAAACGCTCGTCGTCACCCGTATAGACCACGAGACGACCATCGCTGTTGATGACCGTGGTGGCGGCTTCATGCTTGAAGCGGCCGAGCGCCGTGTGCTTCACCGGAATCGACGCCGGGTCATAGGGATCGACTTCGATGATCCAGCCGAAGCGGTTGGGTTCGTTGGGCTCCTTCGAGATATCGAAGCGGTCCTGGAACTTGCCCCAGGCATAGGAAGGTTCGCCCTTGATGCCCATGCGCTTGGCATTGGCGGCCTCGGCGGTGCCGCTCGGATCGCCGCCGAAATACTGGTGCGTATTCTCTTCCGCAGACAGTATGGTGCCCCAAGGGGTCCAGCCGCCGGCGCAATTGTTCATCGTGCCGAACACCTTGGTACCGCTGGCATCGGCCGAGGTCTTGACGCGGTCATGGCCGGCAACCGGGCCAACCAGCTCGAACTCTGTCGCCAGCGTGATACGGCGGTTGAACGTGCTGTCCTTCACCAGCGTCCAGCCGGACGCTTCCTTCTTCACCTCGACAACGCTGAGACCATGCGCCGCCTGTTCATAGGCCGCCATCTCGGCGGTCGCCGCGGCGAGCGCTTCCTTGGCATCGGCAAAGCCCGGGAAGATCATATGCGTGTCTGTGTATCGTGGTTGACCACGAGCAGGCCGTGATCGCTGGCGTTGGAGCCTTCCGGCAGCGGCACAAAGTGCACGAAGTCGCAATTGTAGCCGAACTGCTGCGCCTGCGCGGCCGCATCACGCGTCGTGGCATCGAACGCCGGCGCGCCGGCGATGCTCGGGCCGCCCCAGCGCGGGAACGGGTTGGCCGTGTAGCCGGCGGGGATGTGCAGGTTTTCGTCATAGGCATGGGGAATCTCGGTAAAGCTCAAGCCCATCGCGGCCTGGGCCGGGCGAAGGGCGCCAGAGCCGACACCGATGGCACCGAGGGCGGCACTTGCCAGCAGGCCCTTCAACGCCGTGCGGCGCGAGAAGCGCTGGGCGATCAGGTCGGTCATCGTGGGACCGGCGCTGGGATTGGACGGGTGGTTGTCGTCTTCGTTATTGATGGTCACCGGCATGCGGTAATGACGATCGGTCATCGCGTGAGCCTCCTGTTGTCTGGCGATCCAGGCGCTATAGCGGTGTTTCATGACACTTTCCGGTCACCCGCGTGACGACCACATGACTGGATGTCGCTGGGCCGAAATCGCCTCAGCCAGCAACCAGTTCTCCGTCGCGCAAGGTGACCACCCGGTCCATGCGAGCCGCGATTTCGAGATTGTGCGTGGCAATGAGCGCCGCCACGCCGAAATCGTGGACCAGCGCGCGCAGCATGGCAAAAACGTCGTCCGCCGTATGGTGATCGAGATTGCCGGTCGGTTCATCTGCCAGGATCAGCTTCGGCTCGTTGGCCAGAGCCCGGGCAATGGCAACACGCTGCTGCTCGCCGCCGGACAGCTTGCCTGGACGGTGATCGAGGCGCTTTGCCAAGCCAACA
This sequence comes from Rhodospirillaceae bacterium, assembly GCA_016712715.1. Classification (NCBI taxonomy): domain Bacteria; kingdom Pseudomonadati; phylum Pseudomonadota; class Alphaproteobacteria; order Rhodospirillales; family Rhodospirillaceae; species Rhodospirillaceae bacterium. The sequence continues at coordinate 164,371 of JADJQM010000001.1, read as the reverse complement.
CGGGTCAGAAGTTCAACCGCCCGCGGCGTTGCCGTAGCCCGCGACCTGCCGGCGATCATCTGCGGGACGACGACGTTCTCCAGCGCCGAGAACTCCGGCAGGAGATGATGATGCTGATAGACAAAGCCCATCGTGTCGCGGCGCACCGCCGTCCGCGCGTCGTCACCCAACGCCGTCATGGTCTTGCCGGCGATGACGATCTCGCCCGCCACGGCCTTCTCCAGCATGCCGGTGATGTGCAGCAGGGTGGATTTGCCGGAACCGGATGGGCCGATCAGCGCCACCATCTCGCCGCGCCGCAAGGTGAGGTCGGCATTGCGGATGACTTCGAGGACACCTTCCGCTTGCGGAAAGCTCTGGCGGATGCCCTTCAGCTCCAGAACGATATCGCCATTGTTGGCGTGCCCCTTGCTCATGACGTCGTTACTCATAGCGAAGGGCCTCCACCGGATCGAGCCTTGCGGCGCGCCAGGCAGGATAGACCGATGCCAGCAAGGTGAGGACCAGCGACATGGTCGAGATGAGGACCACTTCCATCGGATCGACGATGGCCGGCAGCTTGGAGAGGAAATAGATCGTCTCGCTGAAGAGATTGGTGCCGGTGATGTTTTCGAGGCCACGCCGGATGGTTTCGATATTGGCCGCGAAGGCGACGCCCAGCAGGCAGCCGAACACCGTGCCGACGATGCCGATGCTGGCGCCAGACAGCAGGAAGATGCGTAGGATCATGCCCTGCGTCGCACCCATCGTGCGCATGATGGCGATGTTGCGTGCCTTGTCCTTCACCATCATGATCTGGCCGCTGATGATGTTGAAGGCGGCGACGACAATGATGAGCGTCAGGATCAGGAACATGACGTTGCGTTCGACTTCGACCGCCGTGAAGAAATCACGATTGGCTTCCTGCCAGTCGCCGATATGAAAGCCTGGGCCGATCGCGTCGATGATTTCGCCCTTGGTTTCCGGCAGGTCATTGATGTTCCTGGCCATCACTTCGATATTGGTCGCCCCAGCCCGCACCTTGAAATAGATCTGCGCCATTTCCAGGGTCGAGAAGGCGATGGTGTTGTCATACTGATACATGCCGACATTGAAAATGCCGACCACCGTGAAGGTCTTCATGCGCGGAATGGCGCCGCCGATCGTCACATTGATATCGGGCGAGATCGCCGTGATCTCCGTGCCGATGCCGGCGCGCAACGCGCGGGCCATGGCTTCGCCAATGATGATACCGTCACGGTTGCGCAGGCCATCGAGGGTGCCTGCGACCATGCTGTCGGCAATCAGCGCCTTCAGCTTGATGTCCTCAAGCCGCACACCACGCAGCACGGCACCCACACCACCTTCCGTGCCGGTGAGAAAGACCTGGCCTTCGACGATGGGCGTCGCCGAGGCGACGCTGGGCAGGCTGCGCAGCTTGTCGGTGAGCTTCGCATAATCCGCAATCGACGTGCCGTTGGCGCTGATCGAGAGATGCGCATTGAAGCCTAAGATGCGGTCGAGCAATTCGGCCCGGAAACCGTTCATCACCGACATCACCACGATCAGTGTCGCGACGCCAAGGCCGATGCCCAGCAGCGAGAACAGGGCAATGACGGAGACGAAGCTCTCCTGGCGGCGCGCGCGCAGATAGCGCATCGCCACCAGGCGTTCGAAGGCCGAGAAGATCATGCGCCGAGCTTCTTCAGCGCCGCATCGGCAGACATGGCTTCAACGGCGCCGGTCTTGCGGTTCTTGAATTCGACCTCGCCTTTTGCGGCACCGCGCGGGCCGACGACAACCTGCCAGGGCAGGCCGATGAGGTCCATCTCGGCGAACTTCTCGCCGGCACGGGTATCGCGGTCGTCATAGAGCACTTCGACGCCGGCCTTCTGCAGCTTGGCATAGATGTCGTCGGCAAGGCCGGTCGAGGCGGCATCGCCGGCCTTCAAATTGATGAGGCCGACCTTGAAGGGGGCGACACTCTCGGGCCAGATGATGCCCTTCTCGTCATGGCTGGCTTCGATGATGCCGCCCACCAGGCGCGAGACACCGATGCCATAGGAGCCCATATGGACCGAGATGGTCTGGCCATCCTGGGTCTGCACCTGGGCCTTCAGCGGATCGGAATACTTCGTGCCGAAATAGAAGATGTGGCCGACTTCGATGCCGCGCGCCTCGACCTGGCGGTCCTTCGCGAGCGCCCCGAACTTGGCCGCGTCATGCTTTTCGTCGGTGGCGGCGTAATCGGTCGTCCATTGCTGCACGATCGGTTCGAGATCGGCGTTGTAATCGACGTCCATCGAAAGCACGTCGCGCTCGATGAAACTCCGATCACAGAACACCTGGCTCTCGCCGGTATCGGCGAGGATGATGAACTCGTGGCTGAGATCGCCGCCGATGGGGCCGGTATCGGCCGCCATCGGAATGGCCTGCAGCCCCATCCGCGCAAAGGTGCGCAGGTACGCCACGAACATGCGGTTATAGGCGCGGCGCGCCGCAGCCTCGTCGATGTCGAAGGAATAGGCATCCTTCATCAGGAATTCGCGGCCGCGCATCACGCCGAAACGGGGGCGCACTTCATCGCGGAACTTCCACTGGATGTGATAGAGGTTACGCGGCAGCTCGCGGTAGCTCTTCACCGAATTGCGGAAGATCTCGGTGATCAATTCTTCATTGGTCGGGCCATAGAGCATCTCGCGGTCGTGGCGGTCGGTGATGCGCAGCATCTCCTTGCCGTAATCGTCATAGCGGCCGCTTTCCCGCCAGAGGTCGGCCGACTGGATGGTCGGCATCAGGACTTCCTGGCAGCCGGCGCGATCCTGCTCCTCGCGGACGATCCGTTCGATGTTTTTCAGCACCTTGAAACCCATGGGCAACCAGGAGTATATTCCTGCACTGGCTTGGCGTACCATGCCGGCGCGGAGCATCAGGCGGTGCGAAACGATCTGGGCTTCCGAGGGGTTTTCCCGGAGCGTCGGCATGAAGAACTGGCTGGAACGCATGGAGAGGCCTTGCTGAAAAAAGACGTGTGAGTGGGATATCGGATAGGCGGGGGACTGTAGGCAAAGCCCCCCTTCCTGTCCACAGGGGGCCCGGTATTGGGCAGGCTATTTCGCTGGCAGTTGTTCGCGGCAGAGCTGTTCGAGGGCGGCGATCTCGGGATCGCCGAGGAGTTGTCCCTCGTAAAAGACCTGATCGCCTTTCACCGTCACCACGCCGACTTGTGCCTTGGCGTTCCAAAGCACGGAATTGGTCGGGATGTTGAAGCGGTCCTGGATGAGGATCTCGATGGGAATGATGATGGTTTCCGGCGGTTTGATTTGATAGCCCCCACCGATATCGGCGGGGGCCACGGGGCGGCCATGGACGTCGACACCCGGCTGGTACTCGACGCCCGGCGCCGGCTGGTGCTTGACCAGGCGATCGCAATCCGCGCGCGTCACGGCAATATCGGCGGCTGCTGGAAATGACCCGCCGAAGCAGGTAAGAAGGAACAGCACTGCGTTAACGATCGCGACTCGGGATCTGGTCATGGCGCGGGCGGTGCTGGGACGTTGGTTGGGGACGGATGGCATAGCTGCATCCTAGCAGTTTGGTGGCCGGACGGCGAATAACGCTCTGGTGAGGATAGCTATTGTACTTTTTTCCACCTGATATTGGCCCCGGAAGCTGGAGATGACGGGATGGTAAATCCCCTCGCGGATGAGCCGGCGACCAATGCCATGATCCGCCTGCGCCAGATCGGGCTGGCGACAGCCGGCTTGGGCGTGACGATCGCCGATTGTCTGCCCATCCTGCGCCCAGATCTCGACCCGCAGCCCGTGCCGGTCGCCGTCGCCTGGCTGGCCCTGGCGTTTCCCCTGTTGGTGCCGGCCAGCATCATCGACCGCTTGCCCGCTTTTCACAGCATTGCACGGCGCGACCTGCTGGTGGGTCCGGCCATCATCATGGCCCTGGTCCTGTTCCCGGCCCTCACGGCCTTCGGCTGGATCGGGATCGGCTTCGCCGCTGTCGCCACGGCAATCGCGCTGGTCGATCACATCGTCGCCTGCATCGACCGCTGCGGCATTGATCTCCTGTGGCTGTGGATCCCCGTCATCCTGCTGGCCGGACTGGCCGTCGCCCATTTCGGGGCGCAGCCGGCGATGGAGGCGGCCTTCGGCGCCTGGGTCGATGTGCTGAAAGTGCCGGATGGCGGCGCCAGCGATGCGCGCATCATCATGCTGGTGGTGGCGTTGCCATTTCTGGTGGCCTGCCTCGCCATGGCGGGAACGCTGATCGGCGGCACGCTCCGCGAGCACAGCACGACCTCGATCGTGGTCTTGCTCATGGCGCTGTTCCTCGCTGTCACCCTCCCCTCGCTCGGCCTCGGTCCCAGTTCCCTGGTCAACGGCACCATGCTGCTGGCCGCGGCGGTACTGGCCCTCGGCATCGCGCCCCTGTTTGTGCTCGCGGCAGATCCCAGCGCCGAGCCGCCGGTGCCCGAAGGTGTGATCTGGGGTTTTGCCCTGGCACTCGTGCTGATCCTTTCCGCCCTCGATAGCGCGGTAGGCCTCACCTGGGCCGTCGTGCTGCTGGCCTGGATCAACCGACACTACGGCGTCAAGGCACGGTTCTTTCAGGTCATGCTGGGTGCGTCGCTTGTCATCTGGGCGGTGATCGAAACCCTGATGGGCGGCTGGCAGATGATCGCTGACGCCTCGCCCCTCAACATGGCCTTCGTCGCGACACTCTGGGTGGAAGGACGTACATCCTTGCTCGTCGGCAGCCATGTCATCGTCATTTCGACCTTGATGCTGACCGCGATCGGGTTCCAGCGCGGTGCGGTGGATGTGCGCAAATATGCAATCCTCACCTTGCTGGTGGCTCTGGTGGCGATCGACCTGCTGGTCTTGCTTGTCGGTTTCGCCGAGGCTCAGGCCCTGCGCTTCCTTGCCGCAGCCGGCTGGCTGGCCATGCCATTCCTGCTCGCCGAGATGCTGGCCCTGCTGCCGGCCGGACCGATCGTCTATCTATTCGGCAAGCGATCCTTCACACGCGGATGACGTGGATCTTGGTGATCGGTTTCTTGTCGTAGTTCTTCTGGAACCAGCGGCGGGCGGCAAGACGTGCGGCCTCCCCCACTTCGCCATCGTCACCGCGCTTGGTATGGGCAAGTTCGCCGAGCGCGCTCTCGATCGCCTGGGCGATCTTGCCGCTGGTGGCGATGGCCTCGTCGCCATCAAGGAGTCCATCGAGCGAGACCTGCGGCGGCGCCAGCAATTTCCCACTGCGATCGACCACCAACGATCCCATGATGACGCCGTTATAGCTCATCCGGTGGCGATGCCGGATCGCCTCACTGTCGACCGGCACAAGAGCCTTGCCGTCGAGCGCCAACCGCCCGGCCTGCACGCGGGCGATGATCTCGGCCGGACCTGGTGCCAGGCGGATAAGCGTGCCGTTCTCCGGCGCCAGCGCCTCCGGCACCTGGCATTGGCGGGCAAAATCCACATGCTCCTTGATGTGCCGCAGCTCGCCATGGACCGGCAGCGCGATGCGCGGGCGCACCATGTGATACATCTCGGCCAGCTCGTCGCGTGCCGGATGCCCAGATACATGCACATCCTCGTCCCGGTCGGTGATGATCTCGACACCGCGCCGGGTGAGGTCATTGTGCAGCCGGTTGATCGAGTTCTCATTCCCCGGAATGACGCGCGACGAAAAGATTGCGGCGTCGCCGGCTTCCAGCGAGACCTGCGGATGCTCGCCCCGCGCGATGCGGGTCAGCGCCGAGCGCGGCTCGCCCTGGCTTCCGGTGCAGATCATGAGGATGTTCTCACGCGGGAAGTAGCCGATATCGTGTTCGGTGACGAAACGCGGCAGATCGGTGAGATAGCCGTTCTCCTGCGCCGATTCCAGCATCCGCCACAACGAGCGGCCGATGAGGGCGCAATGGCGGCCATGCGCCTCCGCCACGCGGGCGATGGTTTCGACGCGCGCGAGGTTGCTGGCGAAGCAGCCGACGGCGACGCGGTTCTTGAGTTCGCCCACCACCTCCATGAGCGACGCCCGCACATCGGCTTCCGACCCTGAGGTGCCCTCGACGAAGACGTTGGTCGAATCGCAGACCATGGCGAGGACGCCGCCATCACCGAGGCGCCGCAGGGTCGCCACATCCGTGGGTTCGCCCAGCAGCGGTTCCGGATCCAGCTTCCAATCGCCCGTATGCAGCACCGCGCCATGCTTGGTGCGGATGACGACCGCATTGGGCTCGGGGATCGAATGGGTAAGCGTGATCAGTTCGACATTGAACGGCCCGATATCCCGGCTGCCCGACATCGGGATGATCGTGATGGGTGCCTGCTTCTCAAGCCCCACTTCGATCAGCTTCCGCCGCAGCACCGATGCCGTGAACGGCGTTGCATAAAGCGGGCAGCGCAGGCGCGACCACAGATAGGGCACCGCGCCGATATGATCTTCATGGGCGTGCGTCAGCACGATGCCGACGAGGTCCGAAGCGCGCTCGGTGATGAATTGCGGATTGGGCATGACGACGTCGATGCCCGGTGTGCTGTCATCGCCGAACGAGATGCCGAGATCCAGCATCAGCCACTTGCCGTCATGGCCGTATAGATTGAGGTTCATGCCGATCTCGCCGGACCCACCCAAAGGCAGGAACAGCAATTCGTCGGGACCTGGCTTAAAGGGATCGCTCATTGGCTGTTACGGCGATAGATCTCGACCAGCCCCCGCATGGTGATGTCAGGATCGAGATGAGTGATGACCGGCTTCTGCCCGTGGAACAACGGTGCGAGGCCACCGGTTGCCACCACATCGAGCGGGCCGCCGAATTCGTCCGAGATGCGCCGCACCATGCCTTCCACAAGGCCGACATAGCCCCAGAAGATGCCGGACTGCATCGCCTCGGTGGTACTCTTGCCGATGACGCGGGCCGGCCGCTCGACCACGATGCGCGGCAGCATGGCGGTGGCGCTGTGCAGGATCTCGACACTGAGCACGATGCCGGGCGCGATGGCGCCGCCAATGTAATTGCCTTCCTGGTCAACGACGTCGAAGGTCGTGGCCGTGCCGAAATCAACGACGATCAGCGGCTTGCCGTCATAGGTCATGTGGCCGCCCACGGCATTGGCCAAGCGGTCGGCACCCACGGTCGACATGGGGATATCCATCTTGACCTCGATGCCGAGTTTTACCGATGGATCGCCCACAACCAGCGGCTTGGTGCCGAGATGGCTTTCGCACAGCATGTTGAGATGGAACAGGGATTGCGGCACCACGGTCGCGATGATCGCGGCATCGATCGATTTCAGCGACAGGCCCTTCATCGTCATCAGCTGGTTGAGCCAGACGACATATTGGTCGGCGGTGCGACCGGCCTCGGTCTTGATGCGCCAGTCCCCGAGCGATTTGGCGCCCACGGATCTCGCGCCGTCATAGACGGAGAATTTCACATTGGTGTTGTTGGCGTTGATGGCGAGCAGCATCAGCTTCTTTCCGGATTTCGGTGGTGCATTCTAGCGTTGGGGCACAAAGATATCACCGGCGGCGATCCGCCGACTGGAGCCGTCGGAAAGCGCCATGACCAGCGTGCCATCGGCCTCGATATCGTCAAACCGGCCCGAGACCTCTTCCTTCTCAAGCCGCGCCAGCACAGTTTCGCCAAGACCGGCACCATGCGCCAGCCAATCGACCCGCAAGGCCGCAAACCCCTGGCGCAGCCAGGATTCATAGAGCGGCCGGAACTCTGCCAGCAGCAAGTCGAGGGCCTGGTCAGGTGTCAGGCTAGGGCCGCCGGCCGCCAGCAGGTCCGTGGTCGGATAGAGGCCTGCCGGTGGATGGTGGCGCAGATTGACGCCCATGCCCAGGACCAGCCAGTCGACCTTGCCCCCTGTGACGCCGCCCGATTCAAGCAGGATGCCGGAGATCTTGCAGCCATCGACCAGCACGTCGTTGGGCCATTTGTGCAGTACTGGTACCGGCAGGACCGCGCGCAGCAACCGCCCCAGGGCAATCGCCGCGACGAAGCCCAACGTCGCCGCGTCGGCTGGCGATTTCCCCGGCCGCAACAGTATCGAGACATAAAGATTTCCCGGCTCCGACACCCAGTTGCGACCGCGGCGGCCACGGCCGGCGGTTTGCAAGCCGGCGCGGAGCACAAGGCCCGCTTCGGCACCGGCCAGCGCCCGGCGCTTCAGCTCTTCATTGGTGCTGTCGATTTCCGCAACGCTCTCGACGCGGAAGATCAGGCTCATTCGGCGAAGAGCACGCTCGCGGCGCTGTCCGAGAGATCGAAGAACGGGGCACCCGCGATGAAGCCGAAGCTGATCACGAACACCGTCCCGATGAGCACCAGACGCAAAGTGGGCGTCACTCGGTCGAAGGCTTCGGCCGGTTCGTCGAAGAACATGACCTTGATGATGCGGATGTAATAGTAAGCTGACACCACGCTGGCCAGCACGCCGATCACCGCGACCACATTTAGACCGGCCTGGATCGCCGCCAGGAACACGAACCATTTGCCGAAGAAGCCGGCGAAGGGCGGAATGCCGGCCATCGAGAACATGAAGATCGCGAGTGCTGCGGCAAGGCCCGGCTGGGTGCGGCTGAGGCCGGCAAGATCGCTGATCTGCTCGACCGCTTCGCCGCGCCGACGCATGGCAAGGATCACGGCAAAGGCGCCGATCGTCATCACGACATAGATCGACATATAAATGAGGAGCCCGGAGATGCCCTCTTGCGTCCCGCTGGCAAGGCCCACCAGCGCATAGCCGACATTACCGATCGAGGAGTAAGCCATCAGGCGCTTGATGTTCTTCTGGCCGATGGCGGCGACGGCGCCGAGGATCATCGAGGCCACGGCAATGAAGATGATGATCTGGCTGCCACTGGTCGACCAAATCTCCGAACGGACCGACCAGTACCCTGGCAAAAAGCGTGATCGCCGCGACCTTGGGGGCCGCTGCAAAGAAGGCTGTGATCGGCGTGGGTGCCCCTTCATAGACGTCCGGCGTCCACATGTGGAATGGCACCGCCGAAACCTTGAAGGCGAGGCCCGCGCACAGGAATACGATACCGACGATGAGACCGAGCGACGCCTCGCCGCTGAGCGATGTCGCCAGCACCGAGAAGCTGGTCGATCCCGTGAAGCCATAGATCAGCGACGAACCGTAGAGCAGCATGCCGGAGGAAAGCGCGCCGAGGACGAAGTATTTGAGACCGGCTTCAGTCGATTTCACCGTGTCGCGCCGGATGGCCGCCACCACATAGAGCGCCAACGATTGCAGCTCCAGGCCGACATAAAGCGAGATGAGATCGTTGGCCGAGATCATCAGCGCCATGCCGAGACTGGCCATCAGCATGAGGAGCGGCAACTCGAACCGCGCCATCCCCTCTCGCTCGGCATAGTCCAGCGACATGACGATGGCCAGCGCCGCCGCCCCGAAGGACAGCACCTTGGCAAAACGCGCATAGTCGTCGGCCACGAACAGGCCGTGGAAAGCAAGGCCGTCGGCGGAGTCGGTGATCGCCAGGACCATCGCCACCACCAAGGACGCGACACTGGCCCAGGCGACGAGGCGGGTATGACGATCGCCGAGCGACACGCCGATGACGAGCAGGGCCAAGGCGGCTATGGCAAGGAAGATCTCCGGTCGGGCGAGACCCAGATTGAGATCGATGAACGAATTCATGGCGTGGCTATCCTTGCCTTACGGAGTTGTCGCAGCGGGATCAGCCGCGATCGCTTCCATGCGCGGACCGTAATCCTGGATGAAATCAGTCACCGTCGGCCCGAAGATCGAGGTGAAGCTGATCGGATAAATGCCCATCCAGAACACGAGCAGCAGGAGCGGCGCGAAGATCACCTTCTCGCGCAACGAAAGATCGAGCATGGTCTTCAAATCTTCCTTGACCAGCTCGCCGAAAATAATGCGGCGATAGAGCCACAGCATGTAGGCGGCACCGAGGATGACACCAGTCGCGATCAGCAGCGCCACCAGGGTGTTGTCCTTGAACACGCCGACCATCACCAGAAACTCGCCAATGAAACCGCTGGTGCCCGGCAGGCCCACAGAGGCCATGGTGAAGATCATGAACACCACGGCATATTTCGGCATGCGGTGCACAAGGCCGCCATAGCGCGCGATCTCGCGCGTGTGCAGCCGGTCATAGATGACGCCGACGCACAGAAACAAAGCGCCCGACACAACACCGTGCGAAAGCATCTGGAACAGGGCACCTTCGAGACCCTGCTGGGTCATCGAGAAGATGCCCGCGGTGACAAAGCCCATATGCGCCACGGACGAATAGGCGATGAGCTTCTTGATGTCGGTCTGCACCAGCGCAATGAGCGAGGTGTAGATGACCGCCACCACACTCAAGGCATAGACGAGCGGGGTGAAATAGGCCGAGGCCTCGGGCAGCATCGGGATCGAGAAGCGCAGGAAACCGTAGGCACCCATCTTCAGGAGCACACCGGCCAGGATGACCGAACCGGCAGTCGGCGCTTCCACATGGGCATCCGGCAACCACGTATGGACCGGCCACATCGGCACCTTGACCGCAAACGAAGCGAACAATGCCAGCCACAGCCAGTTCTGGATGGCAGGATCGAACCGGTAGGCCATCAGGGTCGGAATGTCGGATGTCCCGGCGATGGTGTACATGGCGAGGATCGCCAGCAGCATCAGCACCGAACCTGCCAGCGTAAACAGGAAGAACTTGATCGAGGCATATACGCGCCGCGGACCGCCCCAGATGCCGATGATGAGATACATCGGGATCAGCACGGCTTCGAAGAAGATGTAGAAGGCCACGAAGTCGAGGGCGCAGAAGGTACCGACCATCATCGTCTCGAGGCCGAGAAAGGCGATCATGTACTCCTTGACGCGCTTCTCGATCGATTCCCAGCTGGCCAGGATGCAGATCGGCGTCAGCAGGGTGGAGAGCAGCACGAAGGTCATCGAAATGCCATCGATGCCCATGTGATAGTTGATGCCGAGCAGCGGCAGCCAATCCATTTTCTCGACGAACTGGAAGCCGACCACCGACCGGTCGAACTGGAACCAGATTACCAGCGAGACGGCAAAGGTGATGAGCGACGTCCACAGCGCGATGTACCGCGCGTTGCGCGCGACTGATCCCGCCTCACCCTTCAGCATGAGGATGAGCGCCGCTCCCAAAAGCGGCAGGAAGGTCGTCAGGCTGAGGATGGGCATGCTGCCGCTCATCAAATCTCTCACTTACCAAAGGCGAAAATATACCAGCTGACCATGGCGACGATGCCGATCAGCATGACGAAGGCGTAATGATAGACATAGCCGGACTGCAAGGCGCTCGCGCGCTTGGCGAACCACGAACCGGTCAACCAGGCAAACCCGTCAACCGCGCCATCGACGATTGCGCCGTCGCCCTTCTTCCACAGGAAGCGGCCCAAGCCCTTCGCCGGGTTGACGAAGATCGCGTCATAGAGCTCGTCGAAATACCATTTGTTGTAGGACATCAGGTAAAGCGGCTTGAGCGCACCCGCGATCGCGGCCGGCAGACCCTTCTGCACTAGATACGCATAGGTGGCAAAGAGGATACCGATGACGCCTGCCGCCAAGGGCAGCAGCTTCACCCACAACGGCACATCATGGGCGTGATGCGGCACTTCGTTGGTGGCGGCGAAATGGATCGCCTGGCCCCAGAAATGCTCCATCTCCGTGCCCACGAAGCTCTCATGCCACACGAAGCCTGTGAGGATGGCGCCAGCGGCCAGCACGAAGAGCGGGGCCAGCATGACCCAGGGGCTCTCATGGACATGGTGCATCACGTCATGCGACGCGCGCGGCTTGTTGTGGAACGTCATGTAGATGAGGCGCCAGGAGTAGAACGCCGTCATCACCGCACCGATGATGCCGAGCCAGAAAGCATACATGCCGACACTGCTATGGGCGGCGAAGGCCGATTCAAGGATGCTGTCCTTGGAATAGAAACCGGCGAAACCGAAACCAGGAAAGCCGAGGAACGCCGGAATGCCGACACCGGCGAGCGCGATGTTGCCGATCCACATCAAGGTGTAGGTGGTCGGGATGAGCTTGTAAATGCCGCCCATCTTGCGCATGTCCTGCTCGCCCGACATCGCATGGATGACGGAGCCGGCGCAGAGGAACAGCAGCGCCTTGAAGAAGGCGTGGGTGAAGAGGTGGAACATGCCGGCGCCATAGGCGCCGACACCGGCTGCAAAGAACATGTAGCCGAGCTGCGAGCAGGTCGAATAGGCAATGACCCGCTTGATGTCGTTCTGCGTCAGGCCCACCGTCGCCGCGAAAAAGGCGGTCGAAGCGCCGACCACCGTCACAACTTCCTTGGCATAGGGCGCGTATTCGAACATCGGCGACAGGCGGCAGACCATGAACACGCCGGCCGTCACCATGGTCGCGGCATGGATGAGGGCCGAGACCGGCGTCGGGCCTTCCATCGCGTCCGGCAGCCAGGTGTGGAGGAAGAGCTGCGCCGACTTGCCCATGGCGCCCACGAACAGCAGCAGGCAGAGCGCTGTCAGCGTATCGACCTCGTAGCCGATGAAGTTGAAGGTGGGCGGCGTCTGGCCGGCGATGATCGTGTCGAACAGCGGCTTGAACTCGACCGTGTTGAACACCAGGAACACACCCATGATGCCGAGTGCGAAACCGAAATCGCCGACACGGTTGACCAGGAACGCCTTGATGGCGGCGGCATTGGCGGTCGGCCTGTCATACCAGAAGCCGATGAGCAGGTAGGAGCTGAGGCCCACCCCTTCCCAGCCAAAGAACATCTGGATGAAATTGTCCGCCGTCACCAGCATCAGCATGCAGAAGGTGAAGAACGACAGATAGGCCATGAAGCGCGGCACCGATTTGTCGTGGTGCATATAGCCGATCGAATAGACATGGACCATGGCGGAGACGGTCGTCACCACGATCAGCATCACGGCCGAGAGCTGGTCGATGCGCACGGCCCAGGCGGCGCGGAAGCTGCCGGTTTCGAACCAGGTGAAGAGTTCCGTGGTGCGTGTGGCACCGCTGCCGGTCACATCGAAGAAGGTGATCCAGGAAATGACCATCACGGCCAGCATGAGGCCGGAGGTGATCCATTGCGCGGCATGATCGCCGATGCGGCGATTGCCGATCCCGGCGATGAGAGCGCCCAGCAGCGGAAGGGCGACGATGGCGACGTCGAGAGTCATGTCAGCCCTTCATCATGTTGACGTCCTCGACGGCGATCGAGCCGCGAGTCCGGAAGAAGACCACAAGGATGGCGAGGCCGATGGCGGCCTCGGCGGCAGCCACGGTCAGGACCAGCATGGCGAAGACCTGCCCCACCATGTCGCCCAGGAAATGCGAAAACGCCACCAGATTGACGTTGACCGAGAGCAGCATCAGTTCGATCGACATCAGCAGGATGATGACGTTCTTCCGGTTGAGGAAGATGCCAAAGATGCCGATCGTGAACAGGATCGCCGATAGCGTCAGGTAATGCTCGATGCCGATCGCCGTCATTTGACACCTCCAGAAGCACCCTGTCCGGTCTTGACCTTGGTGAGTTCGACCGAGCTGCGGTCGCGCAGGACCTGGTCGCCGATGCGCTGGCGGCGCACGCCGATGCGTTCGCGGTGGGTGAGCACGATGGCGCCCATCATGGCGACGAGCAGCACCAGTCCCGCCACCTGGAACAGGTAGAAATACTGGGTGTACATGATGTTGCCGAGTGCTTCGGTATTGGTGACTTGGTCGATGGCCGGTGTCGGCGCGGAGGGGGCCGCGGTGCCGAGGCTTGTCCCGGTCATGACGAAGATCAGTTCCGCGGCAAGGATCACACCGACCACGGCGCCCACCGGCAGGTACCGCACGAAGCCCTGGCGCAACTCGACGAAATTGATGTCGAGCATCATGACGACGAACAGGAACAGGACGGCGACGGCGCCGACATAGACGACGACCAGCATCATCGCCAGGAACTCGGCACCGATGAGGACGAAGAGTGCCGCCACGTTGAAGAAGGTCAGAATCAGGAACAGCACCGAGTAGACCGGATTGCGGTTGCCGACCACCAGCAGCGCCGACACGACGGCGATTGCGGCAAAGACATAAAAGGCGATGGTCTCGACGATCATCTAACTGTTCTCCCCCACCCTATCCCGATCAGCGATAAGGCGCGTCGGCGGCGATATTGCCGGCAATTTCCGCTTCCCAGCGCTCGCCGTTCCGCAGCAGCTTGTCCTTGTTGTAGAACAGCTCCTCGCGGGTCTCGGTGGCAAACTCGAAATTCGGTCCCTCGACGATCGCATCCACCGGGCAGGCCTCCTGGCAGAAGCCGCAGTAGATGCACTTGGTCATGTCGATGTCATAGCGCGTCGTGCGGCGGCTGCCGTCGTCGCGCGGCTCGGCCTCGATGGTGATGGCCTGGGCCGGGCAGATCGCCTCGCACAGCTTGCAGGCGATGCAGCGTTCTTCGCCATTGGCGTAGCGGCGCAAGGCATGTTCGCCGCGGAAGCGGGGGGATATCGGCCCCTTTTCGTAGGGGTAGTTGATCGTCACCTTCTCCTTGAAGAGATAGCTGAAGGTGAGCGCCATACCCGAGACCAGCTCCCAGAGCAGGAACGACTTCGCCGTGCGGATCATTGACATGAAGCGGCTCCTCAGTTGCTGGCCGGCACGGTGGTATCCACCGCGGGGGCTGGCAGGATGTTGCCTTTCTTCGGCAGGCTGTCCGTCGCGAGCAGCACGCCCGCGGTCAGGATCACCATCACCAGAGAAAGCGGCAGGAAAACTTTCCAGCCCAGGCGCATGAGCTGGTCATAGCGATAGCGCGGGAAGGTGGCACGCACCCAGACGAAGCTGAAGGCGATGAAGCTGGCTTTCCCTGCGAACCAGACCCAGCCGGGGATCCAGGTGAAGGGCGCAAAGTCGAACGGCGCCTGCCAACCGCCCAGGAACAGGAGCGCCGTCATGGCGCTCATCATCCAGATATTGGCGTATTCGCCGAGGAAGAAGAGCGCGAAGGTAAAGGCTGAATATTCCGAGAAGTAACCGGCCACCAGTTCCGATTCCGCTTCCGGCAGATCGAAGGGCGGGCGGTTGGTTTCGGCGAGACCCGAAATGTAAAAGACTACGAACATCGGCAGCAGCGGTATGCAGAACCACCAGGTCTCCTGCGCCTTGACGATGTCGGAGAGGTTCAGCGAACCGACGCAGAGCAGCACGGTGATGATCACGAAGCCGATCGAGACTTCGTAGGAGACCATCTGTGCCGCCGACCGCAGCGCGCCCAGGAAAGGGTATTTCGAGTTCGAGGCCCAGCCGGCGAGCACGATGCCGTATACGCCCAGCGACGAGATCGCGAACAGATAGAGGATACCGACATTGAGATCGGCCAGCACCACGCCGTCATCGAACGGAATAACCGCCCAGGAGATGAGCGAGAGGATGAAGGTGATCATCGGCGCCACGACGAAGGCGACGCGGTTGGCACCCGACGGGATGATGGTTTCCTTGAACAGCAGCTTCACACCGTCGGCGATCGGCTGCAGCAGGCCGAAGGGGCCGACCACGTTCGGGCCACGGCGGATCTGCATCGCCGCCATGATCTTGCGTTCGGCCAGGGTGAGATAGGCTACGGCCAGCAGGAGCGGCACGATGATGCACAGGATCATCAGCACCGTGAAGATCGTGGTGCCGAGATAGGGACCGAAGGTCGATGTAAAGAACTCAGCCATGGGTGCCCGTCTTTCCGCCCGCGGCCGGCTGCACGAAACGCTCGGTGCATTGCGCCATCGTCGCCGAGGCGCGGCTGATCGGATCGGTCATGTAATAGTTGCTGATGGCGGGACGGAAATGATCGCGTCCCACTTCGCCCTGGCCGCCGAAGTTGGTCCAGGTGGCGGGGTCGATCGCCCCCAACCGCTGGAAGCGCGGGTAAGCCTGGTAAAGCTTGCGGCGCAATTGCTCCAGCGTGTCGAAACCGAGCTTCTTGCCGACGGTCTCTGAGAGCGCGCGCAGGATGCTCCAATCGGCCTTCGCATCGCCCGGCGGGAAGATCGCAAGACGGCCGAGCTGGGCGCGCCCTTCGATGTTCATGTAAGTGCCGTCCTTCTCGGTGTAAGCGGCACCAGGCAGCACGACATCGGCACGGTGCGCGCCACGATCGCCATGATGGCCCTGATAGATGACGAAGGCGGAACCGAGGCGGTTGGTATCGATCTCGTCGGCTGCCAGCAGGTAGACGATCTCGATCTCGCCCTTCTGCGCGCCGTCGAGAATGCCGTTCACATCACGGCCACCGGCCTGCGGCACGAAGCCGAGCTCAAGACCGCCGACGCGGGCGGCTGCGGTCTGCAGCACGTTGAAGCCGTTCCAGCCCTCGCGCACGACATTGCAGCTGTCGGCAAGTTTGCGGGCAAGACCCAGCACGGCGGCGCCATCGGGGCGGGTGAGCACGCCCTGCCCCACGATGATCATCGGCGCCTTGGCGTTCTTCAAGGTCTCGGCAAAGCTGTTGCCGCCGGACGCGATCTGTCCCAGCGTCTCGGCGCCGGCACCCAGCATCTCGACCGGATAGGTGAGGTCGCCCACGGCGCCAACGCTCGCGACCTTGAGGCCGCCCTTGAGGTGCCGCTTGCGAATGCGAGCGTTCAGGACCGGCGCTTCCCAGCGCGGATTGGTACCGACCAGCAAAATCACATCGGCCTTGTCGATTCCGGCGATGGTGCTGTTGAACAGATAGGAGGCACGGTTGGTCGCATCCAGTGCTGCGCCATCCTGGCGACAATCGATGTTGGGCGACCCCAACGAGACCATCAACTCCTTAAGGGCAAACATGCTTTCCGCATCGCACTGATCCCCAGCGATGGCGGCGATCCGTTTGCCGTCGACACCTTTGACACGTGCGGCGATGGCGGCGAACGCCTCGCCCCAGCTCGCGGGCTTGAGTTTGCCGCTTTCGCGCACGAAGGGACGATCAAGGCGCTGGCGCTTCAAGCCATCCACCCAGAAGCGGCCCTTATCGGCCATCCACTCTTCGTTCACGTCTTCATTAAGGCGCGGCAGCACGCGCAGCACTTCGCGGCCGCGTGAATCGATGCGGACATTGACGCCGACGGCATCCGCCACATCGACCGATTCCGTTTTAGTCAATTCCCAGGGACGCGCCGTGAAGGCATAGGGCTTAGAGGTCAGCGCACCCACCGGGCAGAGGTCGATGAGATTGCCCGAGAGTTCCGAGGCAATGCCCTTCTCGACATAGGTCGTGACTTCCATGTGTTCGCCGCGCGAGGTGGCGCCCAGCACTTCGACGCCGGCGACTTCGGTCGCAAAGCGGATGCAACGGGTGCATTGGATGCAGCGTGTCATCTCGGTCTTCACAAGGGGCCCGAGATCCTTGTCGGTGACGGCGCGCTTTTCTTCCTGATAGCGCGAGAAACTCTTGCCGAAAGCGACCGCCTGGTCCTGCAGATCGCATTCGCCGCCCTGATCGCAGATCGGGCAATCGAGCGGGTGGTTGATCAACAGGAATTCCATGACGCCCTTGCGGGCCTTCTGCACCAGCGGGCTGTCGGTCTTGATCACCATGCCTTCGGCAACCGGCATGGCGCAGGAGGCAACCGGCTTCGGCGCCTTTTCCTGCTCAACAAGGCACATGCGGCAATTGCCGGCCACCGACAGGCGTTCGTGATAGCAGAAGCGCGGGATTTCCTTGCCGGCGAGCTCGCAGGCCTGCAGGACGGTAATGCCGCCCGGCACCTCGATCTCGACACCATCGATCGTCATCTTCGGCATGATCTTAGATCCCTACTCCCCAGCCCTATTCGGCCGCTTGACGGCCACGGAAGTCGCGCATGCGCTGCTCGACCACCGGGCGGAAATGACGCATCAAACCCTGGATCGGCCATGCCGCGGCATCGCCGAGTGCGCAGATCGTGTGACCTTCGATCTGCTTGGAAATCTCCAGCAGCATGTCGATCTCGGACGGATCGGCATCGCCCTTCACGAAGCGCGTCATGATGCGGAACATCCAGCCGGTGCCCTCGCGGCACGGCGTGCACTGGCCGCAGCTCTCATGCATGTAGAAATGCGCAAAGCGCGTGATCGCTTCGATGAGGTCGGTCGACTTGTCCATGACGATGACCGCCGCGGTACCAAGCCCCGACTGCACCGCGCGCAGCGAATCGAAATCCATCAGCACATCGTCGCAGATCGATTTGGGCAGCATCGGCACTGACGAGCCGCCGGGGATGACCGCCAGCAGATTGTCCCATCCGCCACGCACACCACCGCAATGCTTGTCGATAAGTTCGCGCAGCGGAATGCCCATCTCTTCTTCGACATTGCAGGGCTTGTTCACATGGCCCGAGACGCAGAACAACTTGGTGCCGACATTCTTCGGCCGGCCGAGACCCGCAAACCAGGTCGGCCCACGCCGCAGAATGGTCGGTGTCACCGCGATGGTCTCGACATTGTTGACCGTGGTGGGCGAACCGTAGAGGCCGCAGGCGGCCGGGAATGGCGGCTTCAGGCGCGGTTGGCCCTTCTTGCCCTCTAGGCTTTCGATGAGTGCCGATTCCTCGCCGCAGATATAGGCGCCGGCACCTCGATGCAGGAAGACGTCGAAATTGTAGCCCGAGCCGCTCGCGTTCTTGCCGATGAGACCGGCATCATAGGCCTCGTCGATCGCGGCCTGGACGTGCTTCGCTTCCTGGTAGAACTCGCCGCGGATATAGATGTAGGCGGCGACGCAGCGCATGGCGAAACCGGCGATCAGGCAACCTTCGATCAGCATATGCGGATCGAAACGCAGGATCTCGCGATCCTTGCAGGTGCCGGGCTCGGACTCGTCGGCGTTGATGACGAGATAGGACGGCCGCCCATCGTTCACCTTGGGCATGAAGGACCACTTCATACCGGTGGGGAATCCCGCACCGCCGCGGCCGCGCAGTTCCGACGCCTTGATGTCGTCGATAATCTTGTCCGGACCAACATCCAGCAGCGCCTTGGTGTTGTCCCAGATGCCGCGGCGACGTGCGCCGGCGAGGCGCCAATCGTCCTGGCAGTAGATGTTTTTGAAGATGCGATCCTGATCCTGCAACATCGCTCAGTCTCCTGCCATGTCGTAGGTCAAGGGAATATCCTTGAGCGTGGTCGGGCCACCCTCGGCCATCGAGCCGCGACGGCCGTTCTGCGGGCCCTTCTTCGGCTGGCGGCCGGCCGCCAGTTCGTCGAGCACATGGCCCAGCGATTCCGGGGTCAGGTCTTCGTAGAAGTCATCGTTGATCTGCACCATCGGCGCATTGCAGCAGGCGCCGAGGCACTCGACTTCCATGACACTGAACAACCCGTCCTGGGTGACTTCCTTGAAACCGACGCCGAGCTTCTTGTGGAGGAAGCCGGAAAGCGAATCCGACCCGCGCAGCCAGCACGGCGTCGTGCGGCAAACCTGGATCAGGTATTTGCCGACCGGCTTCAGGTTGTACATCGAATAGAAAGTCGCGACCTCATAGACGCGGATCGGCGCCATATCGAGCATGCCGGCGATAACGTCCATCGCGGCGCGCGGGATCCAGCCATGCTGGCGCTGCGCCATGTCGAGGAGCGGCATCACCGCCGAGGGCTGACGGCCATCGGGATATTTGGCGATGATCTTCTTGGCCGCTGCCAGATTTTCCACCGTGAAGGCGAAGCTGTCCGGTTGGACCACGTCGGTGTTCGAAGGAGCACTCATCTGTCGATCTCGCCGAAAACAATGTCGAGGGAGCCGAGGATCGCCACCGAATCCGCCAGCATGTAGCCCTTGCACAGGAAGTCCATGGCCTGAAGATGCGGGAAGCCGGGCGCCCGGATCTTGCAGCGGTACGGCCTGTTGCTGCCGTCCGACACCAGATAGACGCCGAACTCGCCCTTGGGCGCTTCGACGGCGGTATAAGTTTCGCCGGCCGGCACGTGATAGCCCTCGGTATAGAGCTTGAAGTGATGGATCAAGGCTTCCATCGAGTGCTTCATCTCGCCACGGCTGGGCGGCATCACCTTGTGGTCGGTCGAACTCGCCGGCCCGCCCGGCATCTGCTTGATGCATTGCTGCACGATCTTGAGGCTCTCGCGCATCTCGGCCACCCGGACGAGATAGCGGTCGTAGCAATCGCCATGCTTGCCCACGGGAATGTCGAATTCCATCCGGTCATAGACCATGTAGGGCTGCGACTTCCGGAGATCCCACGGCACGCCCGAGGCGCGCAGCACGGGACCGGTGAAGCCCCAGGCGATGGCGTCCTCGGCCGAAACCGGGCAGACATCGACCAGGCGCTGCTTGAAGATGCGGTTGTTGGTGAGCAGCCCTTCCATATCGTCGACGACCTTGGGGAACTTCTCGCTCCACGCCCAGAGATCATCAAGAAGACCGGCCGGCAGATCCTGATGCACGCCACCCGGACGATAGTACGCCGCGTGGAGACGCGCGCCCGAGACGCGCTCATAGAATTCCATCAGCAATTCGCGCTGCTCGAACACCCACAGGAACGGCGTGATGGCGCCGACATCCATGGCATAGGCCGGGATGTTGAGGAGATGATTGAGGATGCGCGTCACCTCGTCGAACATCACGCGGATATACTGGCCGCGCAACGGCACTTCGAGGCCCAGCAGCTTTTCGACGGCGAGCACAAAGGCATGCTCCTGGCACATCGGGCTGACGTAATCGAGGCGATCGAAATACGGAATGGCCTGGGTATAAGTCTTGTATTCGATCAGCTTCTCGGTGCCACGGTGCAGCAGGCCGATATGCGGATCGACCCGGCGCACGACTTCACCGTCCATCTCCATGACCATGCGCAGAACACCGTGGGCCGCGGGATGCTGCGGCCCGAAATTCATGGTCATCGGTTTGATATGCGTTTCGGCCATCAGTTTGTCTTCCCGGCGGGCGCTTCGCCCGCCTTCTCGTCACCCGGCAACACAGGTCGCGGCTGCAGCATGCCTTCCCACGGCGACAGGAAATCGAATGAGCGGAATTCCTGCACCAGCTTCACCGGTTCATAGATGACCCGCTTCTGCGTCTCGTCGTAGCGCACTTCGACGTAGCCGGTCAGCGGAAAATCCTTCCGGAACGGATGCCCCTCGAAACCGTAATCCGTGAGGATGCGGCGCAGGTCCGGATTCCCATCGAAGAAGATGCCGTACATGTCATAGGCTTCGCGCTCGAACCAGCCGGCGGCGGGATAGATCTCGACCGCGCTTGGCACGGCGTCATCCTCGCCGATCGCAACCTTGACGCGGCAGCGCTGGTTTCTGGTGAGGCTCAGCAGATTGTAGACCACGTCGAAACGCTGGGCGCGGTCGGGATAATCGACGCCGCATACATCGACCAGCATCTTGAACTGGCAATTGCCGTCATCGCGCAGGAAGCCCAGCACACGCTCGATGCGCGCGGCCGGCACATAGACCATCAATTCGCCAAGGACGACCTCCGTGCGCAGCACGGCGTCACCGAGGGCGGCTGCGATATAGTCGCCAAGCTCGCGATAGACATCTGTCATGATGGTATTGTCCCTACCCTTCCCCTAAGCCCGTTCGGTGACCCGCGCCTTCAGCGCGCGATCGTCGATGTGCGTCGGATCTTCTTCTGCAGCTGCAGAATTCCATAAACGAGCGCCTCGGCCGTCGGCGGGCAGCCCGGAACATAGACATCGACCGGCACGATGCGGTCGCAGCCGCGAACCACGGCGTATGAATAGTGATAATAGCCGCCACCATTGGCGCAGGAACCCATCGAGAGCACCCAGCGCGGCTCGGCCATCTGATCGTAGACCTTGCGCAAGGCAGGAGCCATCTTGTTGGTGAGCGTACCGGCGACGATCATCACGTCGGATTGGCGGGGAGAGCCGCGCGGCACGACGCCGAACCGGTCGAGATCGTAACGCGCCATATAGGCATGCATCATTTCGACGGCGCAGCAGGCCAGACCAAATGTCATCGGCCAGAGCGACCCCGTGCGCGCCCAGTTCACCAGCTTGTCCATCTGCGCGACGACGAAGCCCTTGTCCTGGAGCTCGTTCGTCACCTCGGTGAGGATCTGGTCCTGGAGCGGGCCGGGACGCAGAACACCACCTGAATTGGCTGGCACCGAAAGGGGCTGGCTCATTTGGTCTACTCCCATTCCCCAATTATTCCCACTCTAGGGCGCCCTTTTTCCACTCGTAGATGAACCCTACGGTGAGGACGCCGAGGAAGATGATCATCGACCAGAAGCCGAACATGCCGATATTGCCCAGCGACACGGCCCAGGGGAACAGGAACGCCACTTCGAGATCGAAGATGATGAACAGGATCGACACGAGATAGAAGCGGACGTCGAACTGGCGGCGGGCATCATCGAACGCCTCGAAACCGCACTCATAGGGCGACAGCTTTTCCGAATCAGGGTTCTGCTTGCCGAGAACGAGTGATGCCGTGACCATCACCAGCGTCAGCGCCGTTGCAATGATCAGAAAGATCAGGATCGGCAGATATTCTTTGAGTAGGTCGTCCATCCCTAGATGCTTTCCTACGCTCCATCACCCAATTCAATCCCAGGGGCGGCCTGGGGCCTCACCTGGGTTCATCCGCGCACCGGAATTGCAGCGGTCCTTTACGCCAATTTTTCGCAGCGCAAAAGACCCTGATCGCGACCAAAATCACGACTCCGGGTCGCCGACACTATAAAGAGGTTAATTGGGCCAAGGAAGGGTAAAAACCACCGCAAATCGCCGTGAATTGCCCGCCAAACGGCTCGGAACTAGTTGATTTTTCGTTAATATTCTGGAAGGGAGAATGGCGCGAGTGACGGGACTTGAACCCGCGGCCTCCGGCGTGACAGGCCGGCGCTCTAACCAACTGAGCTACACCCGCGCAAGACAGGATCGAAGCCTTTGATCAGGCTCGTCTGTTCGGCGGGGCAGCATGTACTTCAACCCTGCGGTAGCTGTCAACACGAATGACAATAATATCTCCCGGCTCATGCCGGAACGCCATGTTTCAGCGCGCTTTCCCTGGACTTGGCCCCAGGCCGCATGATGCGGCGCAGCACATTGCCGCTTCGGCAGCATGGTATTTTGGGCGTATGCTGATCATTGTGCAGGGAAATGGCGTCGCTAACGTGTAATCCCGGACCGCGAGGCAGGGTCTGGGTTGCTGAAATTGATCTTCCCGGCCGCGTCACCCGTACCCATTTGCCCTGCAGGCAACCGGCCATCAGATTTGGACAGCTGAACATCGCATGATAAAGACCAGAAAACGTACGCGCCTGCCCAGACTCGTCGCCCTTCTGGCGATCGCAGCGCTGGCTGGCGGCCTTTACTGGGGCCGCGACCACCTGCCGGAGAAATGGATGCCGGCCAGCCTGCTGCCAAGCTCCGCAGCCTCCCAGGCGCCTGGCGCAGCGGTCAAGGCCCCCCCCGTGCCGGTCTATATCGCCAAGGCGACGTCCGAGACTCTCACTCGCCGCTCGCGCTCGGTGGGCACGCTCACCGCTTCCGACACCGTGACCGTCAGCCCCGAAATTGCCGGCCGAATCATCAGCGTCTCCGCGTCCCAGGGGGGCACGGTCGCCAGGGGCGATGTGCTGGCTGAACTCGACACGTCCATCTACCGCGCCCAGGTCGCCGAGGCCGATGCCAAGATCAAGCTGTGGCGCGCCAATGCCGAGCGCGCCAACAGCCTGATGGCCAAGGGCGCCGGCACGCCAAAGGCCGTCGACGAGGCCGCCTCAGAGCTCGGCATCGCCGAAGCCGCCCTCAACCTTGCCCAGGCCAATCTCGCCAAGACGAAGATCACCGCGCCCTTCGACGGCGCGCTCGGCCTGCGCATGGTCAGCATCGGCGAGTACATGAATCCAGGCCAGGCGATCTTCACACTGAGCCGCATCGATCCCCTCTATGTCGACTTCTCCGTCCCGCAGACGGAGCTGGCGATCCTCAAGCAGGGCACCGCCGTCAGCATCCGTACGGACGCGTTCCCCGATGAGGCCTTCACCGGCAAGATTCTCGCCATCGATCCCAAGCTCGATGCCGCGACCCGCGCCGTCTCGGTGCGCGCCGAAATCGACAACAGGGATGGCAGACTGAAACCTGGCCTCTTCATCGAGGTCGAGATCGATGCCGGCATCATCAAGAACGCGGTCGTGGTGCCCGAACAGACCCTGGTCGCCCGCGGCGATCGGATATTCGTCTACGCCCTGGTCGACGGCAAGGCGGAGCTGAAGCCGGTCAAGACCGGCCTGCGCCAGGCCGGCAAGGTCCAGATCGTGGAGGGGCTGAGCGTCGGAGAAACGATCGTCACCGATGGCCAGATGAAATTGCGGCCCGGCGCTGATGCCGTCGTGGTCGAGCCGTAGGAGCCAAAGGGCATGCGCCTGCCAGAGCTTTGCATCCGCCGGCCGGTCTTCGCCACGGTCATCAACCTCGTCATCCTGCTGATCGGCATTATCGCCTATCAGCGCCTGGCGGTGCGCGAATATCCCAATATCGACGAACCGGTGGTCAGCGTCTCCGCGACCTTCCGCGGCGCCTCGGCCGAGATCATCGAACTGCAGGTGACGCAGCCGCTCGAGGAAAGCCTCTCCGGCATCGAAGGCATCGACTTCATCAAATCCACGAGCCGCGCCGAATCCTCCCGCATCAGCATCACCTTCCGCTCCGACCGCGATATCGATGCCGCCGCCGCCGATGTGCGCGACCGTGTCTCTCGCGCGCGCGGCAAGCTGCCCGACGATGTCGAGGAGCCGGTCATCGCCAAAGTCGAGGCCGACGCCCAGCCGATCATCTGGATGGCTTTCACCAGCGAGATGGATTCCTCGCTGCAGATCTCCGACTATGTAGACCGCTTCGTAAAGAACCGCCTGCAGACCCTGACCGGCATTTCCGAAGTGCGCATTTTCGGCGAACGCAAGCCCGCCATGCGCGTCTGGCTGAAGCCGGAACGGCTCGCCGCCTTCAAGCTCACCGTGCAGTCGATTGAGGACGCGCTCCGTGCGCAGAATGTCGAGATCCCGGCGGGCACCATCGAAAGCCAGTCGCGCGAATTCTCGGTCCTCTCCGATACCGGCATCAACACGCCGGAGGAATTCGCCGCGATCATCGTCAGCAAATCGAGCAAGGCGCTGGTCCGCCTTGGCGATGTCGCCGATATCGAGCTTGCAGCCTATGACGATTCCGTGCGCGCCCGCATCAACGGCAAGAACGGTGTCACGCTCGGCATCATCAAGCAGTCGACCGCCAACCCGCTCGACGTGTCGGAGGAGATCAGGGCAGCTTTGCCCGCCATCCAGCAATCCCTGCCCAGCGGCATGAAGCTGGAACTGGCCTACGATTCCTCGACCTTCATCGCCCGCTCGATCGAGAACGTCTATCGCACCATCGGCGAAGCCGTGGTGCTGGTCCTGCTGGTCATCATCTTCTTCCTGCGCTCGGTCCGCGCCACCATCATCCCGCTGGTGACCATTCCGCTTTCTCTGATCGGCGCCTGCGCGCTCATGTATGCGCTGGGCTTCACCCTCAACACGCTCACCATGCTGTCCTTCGTGCTGGCGATCGGCCTCGTGGTCGACGATGCCATCGTCATGCTGGAGAACATCCACCGCCATATCGAAGAAGGCCTCTCGCCCCTGCGGGCGGCCCTGGTCGGCAGCCGCGAGATTGCCTTTGCCGTGCTGGCCATGACCATCACGCTCGCCGCCGTCTATGTGCCGGTCGCCTTGCAGACCGGACGCACCGGAAAACTGTTTGTCGAATTTGCCCTGACACTGGCCGGCGCCGTGCTGATTTCGGGCTTCGTCGCCCTCACCCTCGCTCCGATGCTGTGCGCCAAGCTGCTGCCGGACCGCGAGCATGAAAAGCACGGTCCAGTTTACGGTGCCATCGAGTATCTGCTGGTGGGCCTCGCCAAGGGCTACCGCAGCAGCCTCGAACTCTGCATGAAGCTGCGCTGGCTGGTGGTCCTGCTGGTGATCGGCGTCGCAGGTTCGGCCTTCTGGCTGGTGAGCGGCCTGCGCTCCGAACTCACCCCGGTCGAGGATCGCGGCCTGCTGTTTGCAACCGTCACCGGCCCGGAAGGGGCCACCATCGACTACACCTCGGCCTATGTGCAGAAGATGGAAGCGCTGTTCGCGGCCATCCCCGAGGTGAGCGCCTTCAACACCGTGACCGGCAATCAAAGCCCCTCGCAGGCGATGGCACCCATCCGCCTGAAGCCCTGGGAGGAACGCGAACGCTCCTCCAAGGAAATCGCCGCCTCGTTGCGCGGGCCGCTGTCGCAACTTCCCGGCGTGAACGCCTTCGTCAACGTGCCGGCGTCACTCGGTGGCCGACCCAATCAGAAGGCTGCCGAGATCGTCATCCTCAGCACCGGCACCTATGAGGAGTTGGACGCCACCGCCCAGGCCGTGGTCGATGCGGCGCTGGATGACCCGCGCCTCGCCAACCCGGATTCCGATCTCAAATTATCCAAGCCGGAAATCCGCCTCACCGTCGATCGCGACAAGGCGGCCGATCTCGGCATCGATATCGACCGCATCGGCGCCACGATCGAATCCCTGCTGGCCGGCCGCGACGTCACGCGCTTCAAGCGCGATGGCCGGCAATACGATGTTGTGGTCAAGGTCGACGATCGCTCACGCACCACGCCGGACCAGGCAAAGCTCATCTATGTGCGCGCCGAAGGCGGGGCGATGATTCCCCTCTCAAACCTGGTGAGCATCCGCGAAACCGTGGCACCGAAGGACCTCAACCGCTGGAACCAGCTGCGCGCCGCCACCGTATCGGTCAACGCGGCTCCGGGCATCACCTCCGGCGAAGCGCTACAGGCGCTGCAGGAGATCGTGGCGCGAACCCTGCCCAACACCATGCAGATCGACTATGCCGGCCAGTCGCGCGAATTCCTGGCCTCCAGCCAGAGCGGCGTCACGGTGTTCATCCTCGCCCTCGTCTTCATCTATCTGGTGCTCTCCGCCCAGTTCGAGAGCTTCCGCGATCCGTTCATCATCATGCTGACGGTGCCGCTCGCCATGACCGGCGCCCTCATTGCCATGCACATGACCGGCGGCACGCTCAATGTCTACAGCCAGATCGGCCTCGTGACGCTGATCGGCCTCATCACCAAGCATGGCATCCTGATCGTCGAATTCGCCAATCAGCGCCGCGAGGCGGGTGCCGACCGCATTCGAGCCGTGATCGATGCCGCCGTCTTGCGCCTGCGGCCGATCCTCATGACCACCGGCGCCATGGTGCTGGGCACGATCCCGCTGGCATTGGCCGAGGGTGCCGGCGCCGAATCGCGCCAGGCGATCGGCTGGGTCATCGTCGGCGGCCTCACCTTCGGCAGCTTCTTCACATTGTTCGTGGTGCCGGTCGCCTACAGCCTGATCGCGGCCCGGGTCAGCGAATCAGCTGATCGGCAATTGTCTGATCCAGCCCCGACTGGGACAAATGCTCCCGAAAGCGCGCCAGCCGAGTGAACACGTCCTCGAAGCCGATCTGCTGGCCCTTGGCATCGGTATAGACCAGCGACCCGCGCGTGACGAAGAACGTGCTCATGCCGCGTTTCTCGTCGGCATGGAGTGTATGCACCTCGCCCGGCGGTTCGTAGATGAAGCTGCCGGTCTCGGCCACCCAATCATGTTCCAGATAGCGCCACGCCCCCTCCAGCACGAAGGCATGGACCGGCGCCGTGTGATAGTGGCAGGCAAGGCTGCCACCCGGCGTCACCTTCAGCACGTTCGACCAGGCGCCGTTGGAGCAATCGAACATCAGCGGCCGGAACTGCACCTCATCCGTGATCGGGACCCAGAGCGGATCGTCCGCCGATACATGCTGCACGATCTCGGTCATTTCGTTGACGCTGCTGAACTTCATGGCTGCTCTCAGGTTGATGGCATGGCTGTGGCTGGGGCGGCGCGGCGGATGGTTACGACCGCGATGGCCCCAAGGATGAGCGCGCCGCCCCAGAATACGCTGGCCACCGGCACTTCGCCATGCACCAGCCAGACCCAGAACGGATTGAGAAACGCATCGGCGAGCGAAATCAGCACCATCTGCACGGCGGGCACATAACGCGCCCCGCGCATATAGAGCACGAGCGGCAGCGCCAGCTGCACTGTGCCCATGACGGCGAGGATCATGGCTTCGTTGAGGCTGATCGGCTTCAGGCCTACCGTCAGCGACACGGCGATGAGGATGCCGAACCCGCCGACGATCAGCGACGGCGCCATCTCGACCGAATGATAGCGCCGCAGGGTGACGCTCTGCCCGGCAAAGCAGAGAGCGACCACGAGGGCGATGAGCGATCCTTGCAGACCACTGATCGAGACACCGCTCTCGCCGAAGGCGACGATGGCGACGCCGGCCAGGGCCACCAGGATGGCGACGAACACCATGAGGCGCGTACGCTCGCCCAACCACATCCAGGCGAGGAGCGCCGCAAAGAGCGGCGAGGTGGCGGCGACGCAGGAAACGGCGGCGACACTGCTCTGCTGCATGGCGAGGATATAGAGCGATGAGCCGATGCCGAAGAAGCCGGCCGTGGCGATGAGGGGGATCGGTGTCGCCTGCCTGAAATGGGCGATCACCTGGCCACGGTAGCGCAACAGCATCCAGACCAGGAGCGCGCAGCTCATGGAGGCACCGCGATAGGCGTTGAAGGTCCAGGGGTCGATCTCGGGGACATAGCGAACAAAGATGCCGCTGAGGCTCCAGCCGATCGTCGCCCCGATCGCCAGCAGCACACCCTTCATTTCATTCGACATTTTGTCCCCACACCACCCCAACCCCAGGCACCTTATAGGGCCTTTCCTCCCATATCCAGGCCCCTGAAAACCGCCCTCTTCCCGGTTGTCGGCCGGAAACGCGCATGCTATTGTCCATACATGTATATACAAGTTAACGCGATGGAGTGTCGCCCATGAACGCCCCCACCACCAACCAGCGCATCATCCGTGCCTCGCGCGGCACCACGCTCAACGCCAAGTCCTGGGCGACCGAGGCGCCGCTCCGCATGCTGATGAACAATCTCGATCCGGAAGTGGCCGAGAATCCTGGTGAGCTGGTGGTCTATGGCGGCATCGGCAAGGCCGCGCGCAACTGGGCCTGCTTCGACAAGATCGTCGAGACGCTGAAGAAGATGGAGAAGGACGAAACACTCCTCATCCAATCCGGCAAGCCCGTCGGCGTGTTCCGCACCCATGAGAATGCGCCCCGCGTGCTGCTTGCCAATTCCAACCTCGTGCCGCATTGGGCGACCTGGGATCATTTCCGCGAACTGGATGCCAAGGGCCTGATGATGTACGGCCAGATGACCGCAGGCTCCTGGATCTATATCGGCAGCCAGGGCATCGTGCAGGGCACCTATGAGACCTTCGTCGAGGCCGGGCGCCAGCATTACGGCGGCGACCTGAAGGGCCGCTGGATCCTGACCGGGGGCCTCGGCGGCATGGGCGGCGCGCAGCCCCTGGCCGCGACCATGGCCGGCGCCTCGATGATCGCCGTCGAATGCGAACCTTCGCGCATCGAGAAGCGGCTGGAGACGCGCTATGTCGACGTCAAGGCGAACTCCCTCGATGAAGCGCTGGCGCTGCTCGACAAGGCCAAGAAGGACGGCAAGCCGATCTCGATCGGCCTCCTTGGCAATGCCGCCGAGATCTTCCCAGAAATGTACAAGCGTGGCTTGCGTCCAGACATGGTGACTGACCAGACCAGCGCCCATGATCCCTTGAACGGCTACCTGCCTGCCGGCGGGTCGCTCGCCAAGGCCGCCGAGATGCGCGTGAAGGATCCGGCCGCCGTCATCAAGGCCGCCAAGGAATCGATGGGCGTCCAGGTGCGTGCGATGCTCGACTTTCAGAAGATGGGCGTCCCCACCTTCGACTACGGCAACAACATCCGCCAGATGGCCAAGGAAGTGGGCGTCACCAACGCGTTCGATTTCCCGGGCTTCGTCCCGGCCTATATCCGCCCCCTCTTCTGCCGCGGCGTGGGACCGTTCCGCTGGGTTGCACTCTCGGGCGACCCCGAGGACATCTACAAGACCGATGCCAAGGTCAAGGAACTGCTCCCTGACGACAAGCATCTCCACAACTGGCTCGACATGGCAGCGAGCCGCATCAAGTTCCAGGGCCTCCCCGCCCGCATCTGCTGGGTGGGCTTGGGCCAGCGCATGAAGCTGGGCCTCGCCTTCAACTAGATGGTGCGCAAGGGCGAGCTGAAGGCGCCGATCGTTATCGGCCGCGACCATCTTGATTCAGGCTCGGTCGCCAGCCCCAACCGCGAAACCGAAGGCATGATGGACGGCTCGGATGCGGTCTCCGACTGGCCGCTCCTGAACGCTCTCCTCAACACGGCGTCCGGTGCCACCTGGGTCAGCCTCCATCATGGCGGCGGTGTCGGCATGGGCTTCTCGCAGCATTCCGGCATGGTGGTGCTCTGCGACGGCTCGGAAGACGCCGACCGGCGCCTGCGCAACGTGCTGACCAACGATCCCGGCACCGGGGTCATGCGCCATGCCGATGCGGGATATGAGAGCGCCATTGAATGCGCGCGCGAACAGGGTCTAAATCTGCCGATGCTCAACAAGTAGAGAACCGGCACCTTCATGACCTGGGACGCCCTGCTGACCGACTGCCGCGCCGCGACCATGTCGGAGAACGGCCAGCCTTACGGCGCCATCGATGATGCGGCCGTGGCGATTGCCGATGGCAGGATCGCCTGGATCGGCAAGCGCGCCGACCTTCCCGCGGGCGACGCCAAGGAAACCGTCAAGCTCGGCGGTCGCTGGGTGACGCCGGGCCTCATCGATTGCCACACGCATCTTGTCTATGGCGGCGACCGCGCGGCGGAATTCGAACTCCGCCTCAAGGGCGCCACCTATGAGGAGATCGCCAAAGCCGGCGGCGGCATCGCCTCCACCGTCAAGGCGACCCGGGCCGCGACCCTCGATGACCTCGTCACCTCGGCCGGTAAGCGCCTGGCGGAACTGACGGCGGAAGGCGTCACCACGATCGAGATCAAATCCGGCTATGGCCTCGATCTGGCGAACGAACGCAAGCAGTTGGCCGCCGCGCGGAAGCTTGGCGACAGCCATCGGGTCACGGTACGCACCACCTGCCTTGCCGCCCATGCGCTGCCGCCGGAGTTTGCCGGCAACAGTGACGGCTATATCGACCTTGTCTGCCATGAGATCCTGCCCGCCATCGCCGGCGAGCATCTCGCCGATGCGGTCGATGCGTTCTGCGAAAAGATCGCGTTCACGCCGGCGCAGACCCGCCGTGTGTTCGACACGGCGCGGAAACTGGGCCTGCCGGTGAAGCTCCATGCGGAGCAACTCTCGGACCAGGGCGGCACGCAGCTCGCCACCGAGTTCAACGCGCTCTCCTGCGATCACCTCGAATATGTGAGCGATGCCGGCATCAATGCCATGGCCAGGGCCGGCACCATCGCCGTGCTGCTGCCCGGCGCCTTCTATGCCTTGCGTGAAACGAAACTGCCGCCGATCGAGGGCTTCCGCAAAGCAGGCGTGCCCATCGCCATCTCGACCGACCACAATCCCGGCACCTCGCCCACCTTGTCGCTGCTTCTCATGCTGAGCATGGCCACCACCTTCTTCCGCCTGACACCAGAGGAAGTGCTGCTGGGCGCTACACGCCACGCCGCCCGGGCGCTGGGGCTGGAGGGCAGTCACGGCATTCTGAAGACCGGCATGGCGGCCGACATCGCGATCTGGTCGGTCGAGCGGCCGGCGGAGCTCAGCTACTGGTTCGGCGGCAATCCCTGCGCCGGCATCATCAAGACCGGCAATTGGGTGAAACGATGCGCCTGAAGCTTCTTGGTCCGACCGATTACAAGCGCATGCCGTGGAAAAACGGCGGCGGCTCGACGCTGGAGCTGCTGCAGGATCCGGCCCCCGATGGCGGCTTCAACTGGCGTCTCTCCGTCGCCGACGTGGCAACACCCGGACCCTTCTCGACCTTCGAGGGCATCGACCGCCAGATCATGCTGATCGGTGGCAACGGCATGGTGCTGAGCTTCGATAACGCGGCACCGCCGGTGGTGATCGCAAAGCCGCTGCGCCCCCATGCCTTCAAGGGCGAATGGAAAACCGATTGCCGCCTGATCGACGGCGCCATCCAGGATTTCAACGTCATGGTGCGGCGCGCCTGGGGCATGGCGGCGGTTAATGCCTTCGACCTCGTCAAGGATCAGCGCCTGACACTCGCCGTGGCGCCGCTTACCATCCTCCATCTCCTCAACGGCGCCGCCGAGTGCGGCGGTGAGATCTTGCAGGACGGCAACACGCTGCACCTTGAAAGCGACAGCACGGAAACCGTGGCGATCACCGTCACCAGCCCTAAGGCAAGGCTGATCGTGATCTCCCTGAAAGCCGATGAAGGCAAAGCCCCATGAGCTTGGACGCCTATGATTTCATCCCCGGCACTTCACCCCTTCTCATCAGCATGCCGCATGTCGGCACCGGGCTGATGCCGGAGGTGGCGGCTGGTCTCGCCAGCCCCGCCCAGGGCCTGTGCGATACCGATTGGCATCTGCCGATCCTCTATGATTTTGCCCGAGCGATGGGGGCGAGCCTGCTCATTGCCCGCTGGTCGCGCTTCAACATCGACCTCAACCGCCCCTCCGACGACAAGCCGCTCTACGCCACGGCGACCACCGGCCTCTATCCCGATACGCTGTTCGATGGCCAGCCGCTCTTTGCCCCCGGCAAGATGCCCGGCGCCGAAACCCGTGGGCGCTATCTCGACGATATCTGGCATCCCTACCACAACCGCATCGGCGCCGAGCTCGCGCGCCTGACAGCCGAGCACGGCCATGCGGTCCTGTTCGACGCGCATTCGATCAAGGGTCATGTGCCGCGCCTGTTCGAGGGGCAATTGCCCGATTTCAACATCGGCACCAACGAGGGCAAGAGCTGCGCGCCGGCGCTGACCGCTGAGCTCGCCAGGACCTGCGACGTGCCTGGCTACACCCATGTCGTGAATGGCCGCTTCAAGGGCGGCCATATCACCCGCCAGTACGGCAACCCGGGCCAGGGCGTCCACGCCGTCCAGCTCGAACTGGCCCAGCGCACCTATATGCGCGAGGAGCCGCCCTTCGACTACCAGGCCGGTCTCGCCACCCGCGTCCAGTCGGTCCTCGCCCGCTTTGTTGAGACGATGGTGCAGTGGCGACCGGCTTGATTTTGGCTGCTTCTGACTGAATGTACAGAAACACCCCTCACCCTGACCCTCTCCCGCAAGGGGAGACGGAATGAAATCTGCCGGCAATATCCAGCCTTGCCATTCATTTCAGATGTGAATGCGTGCTCACGCCCCTCTCCCCTCGCGGGAGAGGGGTTGGGGTGAGGGGGACTTGCAGACCCGGACGTCACCGCGTAGAAAATACGCAATGCGGGGACCAAGCTTCCTTTCAAGACTGCGCCGCCGGTCGCTCTGGCCGGTTCTGGCGCTGGCCTATGTGCTGCTGTTCCAGTCGATCCTGGGGCTGGCGGCATCGAACGCCCATGCCCTGGCCATGGCGCAACATGAGGCGCTCGGCCTCGGCATGCTGTGCCTCGAGGACGGCCGAATCGTCGTGGCCGACCCCGCCAAATCCGCGCCAGACAGCCAGGTGCCGGATGGCGATTGCCTCGCCTGCAAGATCGCCTGCGCCGCCGCCATCGGCATGCCGGTCCTCCCGGTGCCGGACGCCACGGCCCAGTTCATCGTCTATCCGCGCGCATCGATCGCCTCCGTGCCACGGGCCGAGATCGTCTTTGCACGCACTGTCCTCTTCCCCTCCGACCTCCCCTCGCGGGCACCCCCAGCCGCGCTGATCTGAGCGACCTTTCACCTCGATCAGCCACGAGCGCGCCCTTGCGCGCGCAATTCCATGGGGAATTACCATGTCCATTGCCAATTCCGCGGCACCCTCGCCGCTCTACCGCGCCATCTGGCGCTGGCATTTCTATGCCGGCCTGATGGTCATCCCGTTCATGATCCTGCTGGCCGTGACCGGCGGTGCCTATCTCTTCAAAGACGAACTCAACCGCGTCCTCTATGCGCAGTATCTGGTCGTCGAGCCGCAGGCCCAGGCACCGCTGTCACCCGACGACATCCTGGCGCGCGCCCTCGCCGTCCTGCCCTCCACGGCAACGGCCTACCTGCCACCGAATGCCGCCGACGCCTCCGCCATCGTCACGATCAAGGGCGACTCCGGCAAGCAGCGCGTCTATCTCAATCCCTATTCCGGCGACGTGTTGGGAATCCTCAGTGACGGTGGTGCCGCGCGCTCGCCGATCATGCTGCTCATCCGCAAGATCCACAGCCTCGACTATTTCGGCTGGATCGCCAATCGCGTCATCGAGCTGGTGGCCGGCTGGGCCATCGTCCTGGTGGTGAGCGGCATCTATCTCTGGTGGCCGCGCAACAAGGGCGTCGGTGTCTTCAAGATCCGCAGCGGCGCCGTGAAGCGGCCCTTCTGGCGCGACCTCCATGCGGTGACCGGCATCTATACCGGCTTTTTCATCGTCTTCCTGGCGCTGACGGGTCTTCCCTGGTCGGGTTTCTGGGGCGACAAGGTGAACACCTATGTGAACGAGGCCGGCATCGGCTATCCCACCGGCTATTGGGACAACGTGCCCGTTTCGACCGTGCCGATGAAGGATGCGATGACGCAGGTGAACTGGACCATGGAAAATGCGCCCATGCCGGAATCGACTCCCACAGGAGAGCCGGCGTTCAGCCTCGCCCGTGCCGTGGCAACCTTCGACCAACTCGGCATCGCCAAGGGCTACGCTGTCGATCTGCCGCAGGGTCCCGAGGCCGTCTACACCGCCTCGGTCTATCCTGACAACATCGCCGATGAGCGGATCATCCATCTCGACCAATACAGCGGTAAAATCCTGTTCGATGCCGGCTTCAAGGACCTCGGCGCCGGCGGCAAGGCCATCGAATGGGGCATCAGCGTGCATATGGGCCAGGAATTCGGGCTCATCAACCAGCTCGTGATGACGGGCGCCTGTCTTGCCATCGTCTTGATGTGCGTGTCCGCCACCATCATGTGGTGGAAACGCCGCCCGAAGGGATCGCTCGGCGCGCCGCGCTATCCCAGCGACTACCGTGTCGCCAAGGGCGCCGTTCTCATCCTGGCGGTACTGGGGATCGTCTTTCCGCTGGTTGGACTATCGATCCTGGTTGCCCTGGCGATCGACTTCATGGTCCCGCGCGGCTGGCGCGCAAAGGCAGCCTAGCCCGGCGGCGTCCGCCATATCCTGGCAACGCTTCGCACATCGTCGGCGATCTTCGGCCAGACCTCCCCCAGCACGCGCGCCAGATAGGCCAGCGGCAGATGGAGAATGACGAGGATCGCCGGCAGGGCGATTTCTATCGGCAGATCGAGCGCGTCTGCTTCGCCGAGCAGGCCGTCGAACAGGGTCCGGGCGTTGACCGCGATGGCGGCCAGCACGCCGATGGCGATGGCAAGCTTCAGCCAACCTTCACCAGTCAGCGTGACATCCTGCAGTTTCAGGCGCCGCCGCAGCCACTCAACGCAGACCGCAAGCAATGCTGCGCCGAAAGCCGCAACGAATGGCCAGACAAACTTGAGCAACTCGTCCCATGAGAACAGCGCAGGCAGGCACAGCAGCACGAGCAAGCCATAGACATACCAGCGCCCACCCGGCCAGGCGCGGGCCTTGCCTGTCTGCACGTCGCGCAGGCGAACCCCCAGAAATCCGAACGCGACACAGAAGATCAGTTGCTCGGCATTGACCCATAATCCCCGTTGCGCCAGCAGCAGGGACCCCGCATTGGCGATCGCCAGGAGAATGATCGTCACGACGAGGGCATAGCCGATGCCACCGTATCCCAGCAGATAGCCAGCCATGAGCGCCGCCAACGGCAGAGCGAGATGCTGGCCGTAGAAACCAACATAGCCGGCGCTTGGGGGCAGTTCGGGCAGGTAAGCCCAGGTCAGCTGCGGTAACACGGCGAGTAACACGAAGCCCGCAATCGTCAAATAAGGATGCTGCCAGGGGTTACGGGTGTCATCCATGCTGGCCACAATGCGCCCCGCGAAGAAGTAGCCAAGGCCGACCGCAAACGTCGCCAGATCGTCGAGATGATACCGCACCTCCACCACCCCTGCCGGCGGCAACTGGCCGATGCCAAGAAGAATGCCGATGAGGGTCGCTGCGGCCAGTCCACCCACAACCCAGATCGTGCGAATGCCGGCCAGCCCCTGGACGAAGAGAGCCAGGAAAAATAGTGAGAGCAGCGGAAAATAGATTTCAGCGACGATGTCATCCTGCAGATCATGCCGGCCAAAGAACAGGCTGAGCGGGAGAAGGATGACAACCGCGGTGAACAGCCAGGGTGAGCGCCAGAAGGTGTTGCTCCCGATCAGCGCACCGACCGGATCGGTCGAGAGCGTCGCTCGGCACACCCAGAGGCCGATGAGATAGATGTCGATACCGCCGCCGAACGTCCCGCCCGACGTCTCCAGATACGGCGCCAGTGCCAGCACTCCACCCAGGAGCACCGTCATGAACCCGGCTGATCCGTAGCGCCGGCCAAGCAGCGCTGCAATCGGAATGAACAGATACGGCAAGGAGAGTGAAACGCCCGCGAAGACGGGCGAGCTGTAGAGGAGCAACGGCAGGAGCGGTACCAGCACCCACGGCATGACGACCCTCCCCCATCAGGGTTCGCGCGACACCTACATGATCGACGCGATCAAACTACTGCCTTCACCGCGGCAGCAAAGGCTCGGCCAGCCTCGATTTCGTCGGCGTGGCGGCCATCCTGAACGACCCATTCGCCGCCCACCATGACATCCTTCACCATGCCATTGAGGCCAGCGAACAGCCAGCGCCCCAGAATGTCATCGCCCCCGACATGGGCCAGCAGCGGATGCTGGCCGTCGAGCACTACCAGATCGGAGCGATGCCCCACGGCGATCGCCCCCATCTTCTGCCCCAGCGCCTGGGCGCCACCCTGCAATGCCGCGCGGTAGAGATGACCCGCCACATGCTTGTTGGCACCGTATAGCCGGTTGCGCCGTTCATGCTTCAGCCGCTGGCCATATTCCAGCCAGCGCAATTCCTCGACCACACTCAGCGAGACATGGCTGTCCGACCCGATGCCAATGATTCCGCCTTCGGCCAGGAACTCAACCGCCGGAAACAGACCGTCGCCAAGGTTGCCCTCGGTCGTCGGACAGAGGCCCGCTACAGCACGGCTCCTGGCCATCGCCGTCACTTCATCGGCCTCGGCATGGGTCGCATGAATGAGACACCAGCGATTGTCGACCGGCACATTGTCATAAAGCCATTGGATCGGACGCCGCCCGCTCCACGCCTGGCAATCATCCACTTCCTTCTGTTGTTCGGCGATGTGTACATGCACCGGACGGCCATCCTTGCTGCTGCCCATGACCGCCTTGATCTCGTCCAGGGTCACCGCGCGCAGGGAATGGAAGCAGAAGCCGAGACGCTTGCCGGGACCGTCGCAATCCTTGGCCAGGATCTCCTGCAGTTTCAGATACTGGTCGGCCGAATTGATGAAGCGCCGCTGGCCGTCGGTCGGCGCCTTGCCGCCGAAGCCGCCATGGGCGTAGAGCACGGGTAGCAGCGTGATGCCGATCCCGGCGCGCTCGGCAGCACGCAGCAGCCGGCGCGACATCTCGGCCGGGTCGGCATAGGGCTTCCCGTCCAGTCCATGATGGAGATAGTGGAACTCGGCCACCGCGGTATAGCCGCCCTTCAGCATGTCGATATAGAGATAGCGAGCGATGTCCTCGACCTGGTCAGGTGTGAGCCGTCCCACCAGCCGGTACATGAGGTCGCGCCAGGTCCAGAAACTGTCCTCTGGATTGAGCGCCACCTCGGCCAGGCCCGCCATCGCGCGCTGAAAGGCGTGGGAGTGGAGATTTGGCATGCCCGGCAGGACGGGACCGCGGCACTGGTCGGCATCTGCCGGCGCCGTCACACCCGTCTTGATGCTCGTCACTGTGCCGGAGCGGTCGAACTCGATCAGGACCTGCTCGGCCCAGCCCTCCGGCAGCAAGGCAATAGGGGCAAAAACGGCGCGCGGCATGGGGGCTTCCCGGTTGGCTGTCTATACATGTATATATATCTTGGATTTTCGGCCCAGTGTCGAGTCCGCTGAAGGAGCGTGTCGGGACCGCAGATGAACCAGGAAATCGTACCGCATTATCAGCGCGTGAAGCGCATGATCGCCGATCGGATCAAGGCCGGCACCTGGAATCCGGGCGACCGCATCTCGTCCGAAGCCGAGCTCGTGAAGGCGCTCGGCGTCAGCCGCATGACCATTAACCGCGCTCTCCGCGAACTGACCATCGAGGGAAGCCTCACCCGTGTCCAGGGCGTTGGCACTTTCGTCGCCATGGCCAAGCCCCAGGCCGCCTTGTTCGAGGTGCGCAACATTGCCGAAGAGATTTCCGAGCGCGGCCATCAGCACCGCGCCGAAATCCTGACCCTGAAGGCCGAGCCGGCGCCGGACGAGATCGCCGCCACCTTCGGCCTCAAGCCCGGCGCCAGGGTGTTTCATTCCGTACTGCTGCACCGGGAGAACGAATTGCCGGTGCAGCTAGAGGATCGCTATGTCGATCCCCGCCACGCCGCCGATTATCTCGACCAGGATTTCACGCGGCAGACACCCTATGTCTACCTGACCGCCATAGCCCCCATATCCGAGGCCGAGCACATCATCGAGGCGGTGCTGCCCGGCGCTTCGGAACGCAAGTTGCTCAAGATCGACGCCCACGAACCCTGCCTGCAACTGACAAGGCGCACCTGGTCAGCCGGCAAGCCGGTGAGCCATGTTCGCCTGATCTATCCGGGCAGCCGCTACCGCCTCTCCGGGCGCATCGCGCCTAAGTGAACCGATCTCGGCGGGACAGCTAGGCGCGGATCACCAGCAGGGTCTGGCGGATCCCGTCGATTTCGCCGTCGACCAGCGGCTCGAAACTGATCTGGGCCGTGGGCGCATGGCGCTTCGCCACCGCTTCGATCAACGAGCGCGGGCTGGCCCAGGCGAGGCCGGACAATTGGCGGCGTTCCGCTGTCTCGGGAAAATGCACCAGGGCGATGCTGCCGGGCGACATCAACGAGATGATGTTGCCGAGATAGCTGTCGAGTCTTGCTTCCGGCACTTTCGAGCAGACATGCCAGGACCCGATCAGCCGCGGCTTGTCGGCCCTTACCTTGGCCAGCGTTTCCGCATTGATGACACCAAGCTTCGGAGCCTTCTGCCGGAGCCATTCGGGGTCCATCGCCTCGAGCCCCAGCTTGTAGAACTCGTCGGTAATGTCGACACCCCAGAATTTGCCGGGCTCAAGATAGTCGATGACGCTGCGGCCGAGACGCAGTGAGCCGCAACCGTAATCTACTGCAACATCATTGGGTTGCAGACCAAACCTCTGCAAGAACTCCAACAATTCGCCATGCTCACGCACAGGCCGCGACGCCGAGCCGATAGCGGGATGACCACTGCCCGCATTGATCTTCGTCATCACGGCGTGGACATAATAATCCTCATAGGGCGCGAAGGGGTGTGTGACGCGCCATTTGAAATAGCGCTTGAAATTGCGCCAGGCGCGCTTGGCGTTGAACTCTTCTGCCACGTCGAAACCCCTAATTGTGCAGGCCGGCCAGATCTGGCGACCGGCCGGATATTAAGGCCGGGAACCTAACGAAATCGCCCGGCCCATGCCATTGCTGATTGGCGTCAGGCGATATCTTACCAACCTGTCATTTAGCTGACATCGTCAGGGGCGGGGCTACCCCACCACTGGATCAGGCCCGCCGGGCTTCATCGCGCCGGCGCCGCCCGCATGATTGTGATCGCAGTCACAGACGCCTTGGCCCCTTCGCCCCTAAGTTCAGTTCATGAAGCGGGGCTCACCCAACCGTCCCCATCCCTGCTTCGTATCGCGGGCGCCCGATGCCATCCCCATCGGGCGCCCGCACTGTTTTCGGTTGGGATCGTCTGGGCAGGTCGTGCTGCAGCAGTTCCTAGATCGGCAGGGCTATTTGCGTGGGAGGCAGCGGCCGGCGCGTCAATGCAACACTACGTGTCGGCACTGCGCCTCTTCGAGCAGCTGGGTCTCTAGCTTACCCATCAAATGAAGCTTAGGCCCGCCATCGGGCAACCTCTGCCGAATGGCCGCATTAACATTTTGTCCCAGCAACAGTCTTTCGGCACCAGAGAGCGTCAGATAGAGGCGCCCGCCGATATCCTTTGAAAAGGTCCCGAAATTTGGCGGGAGCAAGGGCACATAGAAGACAGCCCGGACATCGACGTTACCGGTCAGCCGCACCACGAATCCTTGCGGGTCGTCGTTCCAGTAGGCCCGGTCGGAAAGGGTCACACGGGAAAGGTCGTCGGTTTCTTTGTGCATCAAGGACCCCTTCTATTCGTCTCATCAGGGAAGCCTGTTGGCTTGCTTATATACAGCCACATAACGCAGGTAACGGGAAATCGGCAA
The DNA here is from genome assembly GCA_016712715.1 of Rhodospirillaceae bacterium. Taxonomy (NCBI): domain Bacteria; kingdom Pseudomonadati; phylum Pseudomonadota; class Alphaproteobacteria; order Rhodospirillales; family Rhodospirillaceae; species Rhodospirillaceae bacterium. The sequence goes on along the minus strand of JADJQM010000001.1, from coordinate 123,861 downwards.
CTTTCGGTTTTGTCACAGTCGGTGTCCTTGCCTGGGACGGCTGCCATTTGGCGCCTCGGCGCTCAACTCACCCCTTCAGTGGTGGCGCTTCCGAAATCTCTCGCTCTTGCCATCTTCTGACGATCGCAACAGGCTCTCCGGCCAGTTCTTGCTGCGCGTCAAACTCCGTAAAACAAACGGATATGCATTGCGCGCTGCAATCATCCGCCTGGATGCCGACGGATGCCCTGAGTGCGACAAAAAGCTTGGCCCCGGCACTGCCGTCATATTTTTTTGGCACGTCCTTGCCCATCTCCAGGATCTTTTCGGTCGCAAGGAAATTGGCCCGCCTCATATGCATTTCGATCTGATGAATGGCGCTATGCACGGACTGTCCCAACATATGGCCATTTGAACCGTTGAGCGTGCCCGTCGGCAAAGCTTGAGGCCGCGAACCGCGAAGCGCCTTCAGCTCTCTCTCCCAATGCACCGCGGCGTGGCATAGAAGAATAACCTCTTTGAACTTGCCCCAGATCTCTGTCGACACATCACCGCGATCGAAGAGCGTCCAATCGATATCCGGCATATAGAAGTTGAGAACATCCATAGGTCACAGTTCTGCAATGCGGGCGCAAGAATGCTTGGGCCCCGTCGCGCATATGGCGCGATGGAATCTGAGAATGCCTGCGTTGTGTTGGATTCGCCTGAGGCGACGAAACCCGGCATGGATGGTTAATCATCATCCACCGGAAAGGTTGCGCCCGGCCACCAATAGATTGCCAGTCCCGGCGCATGATCGATGCCCATACCCGAGCTACCGACTAGCCGGCTTGTCCGCTCTGCCGTGATTAGGGGTGCCAATTTCGGGCTTTGAGGCCCGGCTAGGCCGACAAAGGAGGCTCAAGCAATGCATGAAGCCCTGCCGACCGATCCCCCTTCCCAGGCCGCTAAAGCTTGGGTATGAAGAGCCCCGTACGCGCAGGATGGCGAAACTGGCCGGATGCCTGCGCGTGAGCTTTCAGTTTCTGGAACGTGTGGATCTCGTATCTGGTCAACGTCCTGATATGAGGCACATTTTTCTCGGACGTGCCGGCGTAGCACAGTGGTAGTGCAGCGGTTTTGTAATGCGGCCTAGTGAGTGCCGCCTATTGCGCTCTAGTGCGCTATTTTCCTGGAATTAAAGGATATCTTGCCGGGCGCCTCGCTCTAGGCTTCGGCCTATTTCCGCTTAGTTCGGTCTATTTGGGTGCTGGGTTGGGTGCTAAGCGCCGCTTGCGGCGTGCGCTCTCACTTCGTCTTCCATCTCGTTAACAAGCGTATCGACTTGAGCCTCGTCGTAGATGGCCGGCTTGAATTCAGAAGTCCGCAATATCTCGACTGCCTGCTCGTACGCGGGAAGAAGCGCGGCTGTCTGAGGCTTACCGACGAGCAAGTGCAAGCTCACGCCTGTGGCGTCGGCGCCATCGGCTGCGGCATCAAGATGCCCGCGCCACCTTCGCGCTTTGTCCTTGATCCCATTCGCATCTGCCAAGTCGAAAGAAATCGGCTCGTAAGCGTGCCATTTTCCATTTTTCCAAGCATTACCAAACTGGATTGTATCCGCGGCCCCTACAACTTCGAGTTCTTCAAACTCAATCGGCAGCTTGCGCTCGGCAATTTTCTCCCGCACCGGACGCCATACATCTTCTTCGGTCTTTCGAGATTTTGCATGTGTATCGTACTTTGAGACATACCGAGCGAAGAGCCGCTGCAGCGTAGCCTCGGGGCTATTCGTGTACCCGCCTCCCGGGTTAGACCACTGCAGCGAACTGTCATCGGTCGCGAGCGCCAAGCGCGCAAGATCGCCGGCGTGACGATCGCTCTCAAACATGTTGTTCTCGGCCAACCTGCGCGAAACCGCCGACACACCGCTCTTGATCGATCGCATGGCCGAGTTGAACGCGTCCCTATCCAGATCCGGAAAAGCGCCGCGAAGGCGGCCGATAGACGTGCGTGTCTTGATCTGCACCTTGCGAAGCTCCGGAAGGTGCATCAAGACCCCTACATTGACGAATTCGCCCGTCACCGGGTCGTGAACGTAACGCAGGATTGTGTAGCTGTAAGGAATCTTACCGCTCATTTTAACACCCGTTCCACTTCCGCGAGGCACCCGTCAATATTATCGCGAGCGTCCTTAATGGAAGATAACGCTTTCGCGACAATTGAGTTCTGTGCGACGACATTTGCGTGCGCCCAGGCTTTTGGGACGCTCTGCCCATATTCTCCAATACGCACGTCGGATATGTTTTGCCAAGCTGCTTTAATAGGGCTGTAGTCCACTTGGCGCCCGACCAACGCCTGTCTGAACGCGTGATTTTCGTTATTTTCCAATGATTTAAGGCCACCTGGTCGCCAAGGAGCGATAAATCCGAGTAGCATGGTAGGAAAAGTAAGCTCGTGGTCAAATATTCGTATCTGTTTTCCCTTTACCAAGCAGTTCGGATTGGAAGCCCGCCGGTCGGAATTCTGGGTTAGTGCGTCAAAAACGAAGATGGCGGCCGCCGTCGGCAGCATTTCGTCAGTTATCATCGTCCCAGATGTCCAGAGCGAATACTGCCCGGTCAAATAAGTTGACCCGAACGCTGTGCGGCAGCTCTGAGCAATTTGCTGCCGTCGCCCGGGGTCGGACACGATGTTCTCCCACTCGGGCGGAACCAAAATTATATAGGGTTGGGGCACCGGCAAACCCAGGTCGGCGGCCAAGCAGGCTGCGATCGTTTCGCGGACCAAGCTAGCCTCCTGCGATTCGCAGCCTCCCGAAAACTTCGCCACTACTTCGATGGTCGCGCCGTCCGCTTTCTCGCACACTAACAGGGAGGGTTTGGTTTTGCCGGTATCAATCTTCCGAGAAAACTCTATCGGCTCTACGGTAGTGAGCATACCCGGCCTTCACTGAATGTGATTCTAGCGAGGATTAGTCGCAAAAACGGTTGTTCTGTCAATCGCGCGGCGAAGTGCAGACAGGCCGATGTCGAATGATCTCGCGTCGAATGTGCGCAACTGCCGGGGGCGCGTCCATGATCGGCGCACAACCGTACCCTATCGAGGCCGCGCGTCTCCGGGATGCCTTGTGTTCTTCTATTGTTCTCACATAGAATTGCCCGGCCGGAGGTGTTCAGGGCATGCCCGATTATCACGATAAGCACGGCCGGGCGCAGCTGTGGGGCCACGGTCACCTGCCTAGTGCCGGCTTGTGGCGGGACGAAGCTCCTTTTCCCCGAGCAAGCCGAGCCGATCGCCCGCAGGCTTTCGGAAGGGTACGGGCTCCGCTACCTGCTGACCCGGCTCAAATGCGGCCGGTGCGGCTTCCGCAATGCCAGCGTGACTTTCCACCTCGCCTATCCCGGCCGGCGACCATGGGACAGTCGCAAGGCGCCAGGCGAGCCCCGGCGCAAGTATCCGCATGAGGGCAACGGCGCTAGCATGGATGTTAGCGGCAGCGCGCTTCACAAGGATATGCCGACTTTAGGAAACGGGCGGGGGCGGCATAGATGATCAACTTCGGCAGATGCAATTCATCTGGGTGCGTTTTCTGGGCCCGACTCGAGCAATCATCTTATGGTGGTTATTGACATATCCCACGGGCGCCAATGCGAGCGGCATACTCTGGCGTTCAATGCTGTCGTTTCGCACGCAAACCAATTTTGATGGATTCGCAAATGGACGAAATTGCCGCGCGTAGATCGATCTCCTTTAAACACTCTGTTGTGATCACTAAGGAACTGCTTGAGAAGATCGACTCGGTACTTAATGAATGCCGGGCAGTTTCCGAGCGTCGAATGCGTGAGGATGCTCGTAAGGAATACGCCGAGCGAGAAGGATGGTCTGAAGAAAAGAAGAAGGAATATGCGGATGTGGAAATTCAGCGGAATCTGAAGTATCAGCGGGTCCAGTGGTCTATCGAGTTGGCGGACAGAACACAACTCGGGCCAATGACGTTGGGGCAGGTATTGGCTCAATCAAATCTGCCCGGTAGGAGAATTGAGAGGATTGAAGGCGAAGCAAGGTCAAATAGTCGGCCGACGATTGTGATGACGTTTCAAAGACCCAAACACGAATCTGAAACGTGTCGGTACGTTGTCACCGGCGCCGAGACGGACGTGAATAATTTCAGCCGACGGCTTGACGATATTATAGCGGAAGCGCGCGATGGTTGGACGTGGCTACATCGCTCACCATACAAGCTGTTTGTCAGTGCCCTAGTTGCTACTTCGGTGGTCACCTTTGAAATCACTCGAGAGTCGCTTCCTACAGACGAGGAAGCATTGAATGCCAAGTTTACGGTATGGACAATATTGTTTTTCGGCATCTTGGTGTGCTTGCCGATAGGGATGACGTCGTTGGTTGACCGGATTTTCCCGAAGTCGACATACGCGATCGGGCATGAAGTATCTCGCTACGCAACACTGAAATGGCTGCGCTGGACCATTTTAGGCGGCCTAGTCGTAATGCCAACCCTTGCCTTTTTTCGTGACAAACTGCTTTCACTGTTTACGGGCTAGAAGATGCAGCCGATATTCGCATTTCAATCTTCAAACGGGTTTTGCTGCCGCGGTCGTGCCGGCAGCGCTTCGCGAGCTTCGGCGGGCACGTCGATCACGGACGGCGCCGATCGATGCTGAAACGCGCGGGCGCGGGCGGACTCAAGAGCCTTCACAATGCTGACCGCTTCAATCTGCACACGGTCGACCAATAGGCCGGCGATCTTGGACGACAATTCGCGTCCCTTGATGATCGCCATTGCGTTGCCCTTCTCGCGTGCGAATTCGATATCTATGGCGATCAGTTCAAGCATGCGCTCGGCTGTATAGGTCGTGTTCTGGCGCAGCTTTTCGCGCGCCTCATCGATCGCCGCGGCAATCTTCTTGTTGCCATGGATCAACCGATCATGAGCACGCGCGGCGTAGTGCGGCGCATAGCCGGCCTTGCGCGCCGCGGCAGCGGCGTTATCGCCAGCGACCACGTGCTGCACAAACATGAGCTGTTGCGGGCTGAGTTCTTTCATTCCAGGCCCGCCGGGATAAAAGCCGCTTTGGCGATCGCGCGCATGCGTTGGATCTCGGTCAATTCGTCAAGCGACAGAAGCGGAATGTGCGTCATGTCCCAATGCTCGGCACAGTAGGGCTTGCCGGCAAGCGCAGGTCGACCGCACCAGGCGATCGGATCGGCTTTAGGGTCGCCATGGATATAGGCGCAGCCATTCAAGCGGCCCATCCCGTCTCAATGTCGTAATCTTCAATTTCCTCGGTGGTGCCCAGATTATTGACCGCGTCGACGTGGCGCCACTTGGCCAGGCGCAGCCGATAGACTTCGGCCTTTGCCGCTTCGCCAAGCGCAATCATGTCGTCGGCAGTTGCCAGATACAGCATGGTGTCATCGGCCATGCGCCAGTTGAAATCCGATGGCCAGGGCACGCCGGCAGCTTTGGCCCACCGCGCCTCATTGCCCATGGTGGTCAAGTTGGCCTGATCCTGTGGCCGGATCTGCAGCACCTTACCCGCGTAGGGCATGCCAGCGGCCAAGGCCGCGTCGAAACGATCGGAGATGGTTTTTAGAATGCGCTCCCGCGCAATATGAACTGGCCACACCCAGGCGCTGCCGTTCCATACCTGCCGGCCGTCTTCAGGCGCCGTAGGGACTTCTGCATGCGCACGCGGTGGCTTCCCGCCGTCAATGCCAACACCAGCGAACTTGTTATCTTGCGTGATGAAAAATGATGCCATGTCACCACCCCTGCTCTGGCGGGCGCGGTATTTCCAGCGGGCCGCGGTCAAGGCGCCATCCGCGCCGCCGGTGCCCTTGTTGTTGGACGCAAAAGCCCAGGTGTCGCCGGTCGTGAACAACATCGAGTTGCGGCTGGTCAGTCGACGCGGCAACGGGCTCGATGCATAGCCGGTGCTCATGTCGGTCAAGGGATTCTGCAGAACATCCCCGACCGCGTGGCCAAGGTCGATCGTCGTGCATTCGATCTCAATCGCACCGTCCGCTAGAATATGCGTGGTGCCAATGTTGTGGTCAAAGCTGACAACTTGGCCGGTGCCGGGCAGTGTCGCGGTCCAGGAAGATACATAGCGGCCTTGGATCGCGTACCAGGTGATCGCCGTCACCACGTTGCCGGCGACCGTCACCTCGCCCACGTAAACGCGATAGACCTGTGCAGCGGTCGACCCGTTGCCAAGCTTGCCGACCATCTGCTGTACGTTGAAGGTGAATTGATTGTTCGTGACCACATCGGCGCCGCCCGCGCGATAGGTTGGGGCCTGGGTGCCGGCGCCAGGTGTGCACGTGCCATCGGCTGCGATGGTCAAATAGAGATACATCGTCCCGTTGCTGGTGAGGCTTGTCCAGCTTGGATCGGTAATCGAACCAACGTAATCGGTCGTGCCATTGGCAGCGGTCGCCACGATCGTGCCGGTCGCCGTAACCGTGGCGCTGCCCGTCGAGCTGCCAAAGCTCGGCAGCCCATCATTGTCGACAGGACCGCTCAGCACCGTCTGGCGCACAGGCGAGGCAATGACAGCACCCGACGCCTGCAACGCGAGGATGTCCGCTTCGGCCGCGGTGACGCGCCCGGCAAGTACCGAACCGGCCAAGGTTTCAGGCGTGACGTGTGCGGCGGCTTCCGTGCCCGCGTCAACCTGCGCTTGGTTGGCGCGCGGCGAAATGCCCTCAACGCCAACGCTGGCAGAGACCACTGCGTCGGTCGGGATCGTGAGGCTGTAATTCTCAAGCCCGTCACCGTCGCTATTCCAGCGAATGCCTTTCAGGGCGCTTGGGGTCGGCAGCGTCACATCGGCGCCCGAAACGTCACCGTCCGATAGTCGCGCCGATCGCCCCATCAATTCTCTGAGGCGCTGCACGATCATGGTGAGCTTGTCCACCGGTCGCTCAAGCGACGTGGCGGGCAGCGGGCCGTTGTTCTGGAAGTCCACTTCCTGGGTCAGCGCGGGATCGCGATACCGGGTGATCTTGTAGGCGCTGCTGGGCGCGGTGGTAAGCGTGATGCTGCCACCGCTCTCGTCGCCGGCGCCCGTCACCGTGTAATCCGTGTTCAAGGTCAGCGTGGTTTCGGCGCCGCTGGCGATTTCCGTTTTCAGAACAACGAGATCGGTGTCTTCAAGGAAATAGTAGGGGAACGCGAAAACGGTCGTGACGCCGTTGCCGGTGGAGATAACGCGGTTGGTAGTTGAACTGATCGGCATGCATTAGCTCAACACAGTCATGGCCTGCCGGACGCCCTCGAATTTCGCAGCGAAGGCGTTCAAATCGCGTTCACGCTGATCAAGCGCCTCGGTCCGGGCCATAGCTTCCTGTTCCCGAGTGGCCTGCAGGGTATCCAGTTCCTTGCCGCGCGCTGTCTGGGCCGCGGCGCGTCCGTTCAACTGCGCCTCGCGTGCGTCCAGGGCCGCTTGCCGCTTGTCGAGTTCGGCTTCCTTTTCGGCGTTTCGCTGATTGCCGGTGAGGATGGTTTCTTCGGTGACGCGCAACGCGTCCCTTTCCTGCCGCATATCTTCCGTTGCAGCACGGATATCCGACAGTACCTCATGGGCTGCCGGGATGTTGTTGACCAAGTCGACCAGGCCCCAGAAATCGGCGGGGGTGTTCAAGCCGCGTGAGCGGGCATTCGCGTCAATTGACATGAGAAGTCCTTTCGAGTGTGCCGCTCAATTGCGGCGGTTCTTGCATTGCGTCGGCACAAGCCAACACGTCTTCAAAAGCCAGCTTGTATTTGCGCAGGGCGGCGCTGCGCTTGCGCAGGCGGTCGAGTTCGACTTGCGCGGCCTGCACAGCGGCGGCACCGTCAACCGAACCTTGGCGGCGGGCGCGCAATGCTGCATCGAGCTTGGCTTGCGCTTCCCCGAGTTCGCGCATCGCTACCGGAATTTCCTGCCGGGCGAAGTCGTACATTTGGCGGGGTGTCATGCTCATTGGCGCCATGCCGCCATCAAGCCGGTTGATTGCCGGTCACGATCTTGGCAACGATTGCCTCAATCGCCATAAGCGCCTGGGGCTTGCCGCGGCCGGTAACGCCATCCTTGATCCTGAATTCAAAGTCGGCGGATGCTGCGGTCGAGGTGCCGACAGTCACGTTGTTAGGGTCCAGGCCCTTGCCGATATTCAGACTGTAAAAATGATCAGCCATGGGGTGCGCCTTTCTCTATCAGTCCGCGGCGGCGCCGTTGACATAGGTTTCGTATTCCGTGGCCCGCTCCAGGACGTGCTTGGTCTCGAGGCCATGCGTGTGAGCAAGCTTCAGGCATTCAAGCCTGATCGTTTCGGCAGCCGGGGCCGGCGCGGGGTGATTGTTCTGAGTTTCAGCCATGGGTAATTCCTTTCTTGGCGAGCAAGCCTTCGGCGGCATATGCGAATGAGGTGATGACTCTTGCGTTGGACCCGGCGCCGGTTATGGACAGCATTTCGATGATGCCGGGCGACTTCGCCTCGAGTTCACGCATGAGCTGGCCCGCGAGCTTGAGCTTCGCCGGCATCTGGTCGCCCCAAAGCTTCTCGAGCATGGCCTGTTGGCCATCGGAATAGGCTTGCCGTTCGGCGTCCGACGCGTCACGCCAGACAGCGAAGGTCTGTGCAGCCTCATGCAGAACCGAGTTCCCGATATCGGCCGGCATCTGTGCCGTGGCCAGCCAACCGCGAATTTGATTCTCGGTTTCTTGAGCTTCCTGCATTTCTTCTTCGGTGTCGTAAGGCCCGGCCAGGTTCGGCATGCGGTACTGTGACGGGTCGATTGCTTCCTCTCCCGTCTCGCCTTCCGGGTGCAGCTGCTGCATCAACTCGGTGTGTTCCCTGTGTGCGGCCGGATCGCCGTCAATAAGCCGCTGCCGCCAAGCGGGATCGTTCTGCAGTATCGCCAGACGGGCCGCTGCGGCTTCCTTGCCGGGTGCGGCCTGCTGTTGCGCTGCGCCGGGTTCGGCATATGCCAGCTTGTGAAGGCGTTCGGACTCCGCGACCGTGGCAGCGTCACCCGACAGGAACTTGGCGCCCCATTCGGGATTCGCCTTGTTGGCGTTGAGCGTCGCCAGGGCTTCACTCTGGGCAAGAGGTGCGGCGCCTTCCGGCGAACCGCCATTGAATGGCGCCGCTGTCTCGGTCATGCGTGGGCCTGTTCATTGTTGGCGAGGTTGCGCAGCGAAATGGCGATCGCATCGAGGCGCGTTTTGTCCTCGGGCGTCATGCCGCGCAAAAGCTGGTCGCGCCGCTTGGCCGCTTCGTTGAAGTGCCGGCTACGTTCCGACTTCGTCAGCGACTTGTCGGCGCCCACGTTCCAAACGCGGACCGTTTCCGCCACCACTTCGGCAATCCGATCGATACCACCCGGAAGCTTTGACATGTGAAATCCCCCTATCCATCGCAGCATTGCGATGCCCCGAAGTTGCGCGCGTTTGCGGACAAAATCAAGTCCAAAAATCGACCTAACTAATTGATCTATATTGCAAATATTGCAACAAGTTGCATTTTTCGCAACACGCAACCAGGGATTGATCGCGTATTCAAGGGCTTAGAAATTCGGGTCACGTTGGCGCCTCATTAAAAAATTTGATCTAGGCACCGCGTGGGGCCCCCGTACGGCCATGCCGTCGCGGAAATCCGGGGGTGCCCCCGGGGGTACTCCCCCCTTCGACGATCGGCCTTTTGCTGCCGGCCGATCGCCGGTTTCCGCAGATCGAGGGGGGTTCAACCGCGAACCTTCCGCAGCTGCGCCAGCTGATCGCAGGCTTTGGCCATGTAACTGCTGAGGGTCGGAAGGTCCTTAAGCTCCCATGGCCAGTTGCCAGCCCAGCGCAGGCCGCATTTGACCAATGCGTATCGGCCGGTGATTTCGACCTCGGGCAGGATCAAAAAGGTGCCCGTTTTCTCGGAGCTATCCGGCCGGTACGGCATCGCCTCGGCAATCTGCGCCGTGACGTCCTGCAGCTGCTTGAATTTGCCGGCCAGGTCTGCCGCAAGCTTCTCGATGTCGGCGGCAATGTCTTTCCGCGTCTCTGCCAGGGCTTCCGCGGCATCCCAGCGCTTGGCACGGTCGGCAGCGGTAGCCGCGGACGCTGTGGCCGCTGCCTGGGCTTCGGCGGCCTGCGCAGCGGCGGTAAGTCCCTCGACCCGTTCTCTGGCCGCTGTAAGGGCGGCGCGGGCGTCATCAAGCTTCCGGGCGTTGGTGTCGTGGCCAGGCGATAGCTCATAGGCCATGGCCGCCGATGTGAAAGCGGCCTGCGCCAGATCGGCCGCGGCGACCGCGTCGGCAAGGCGGGCCTTAAGCCGGGTGACAGGATCTTGGCCGGCAAGGGCGTCGACCACGTCGACCGCCTTGGCAGCTGCACCAGTGAAAAGCCGGCTCAATGGGGATTTGCTCATGTGGATAGCCTCATTTCTTGGGGCAGCGTTTGCTTGAACCGCTGCCGCGGGTTGAAAAGTCTTTATGTTCCGTGGTGTTGCCGGTGGGCTCGGGCTCTAAGCACCCGATTTCAGCACCCAAAACAGCGGCGGGCGCATTTTTTGGGCCGATCTCGACGGCAAGGCGCACGGCAAAATCGCGCATCGCGGTGTCATCGGGGTTGGCCAGGGTGAGGGGTGCGGCATGGCTGCCGATCAATTTGACCGGCTGCGGATCTCGCAAGAGCAATTCCAGGCGGTAGCGCAGCACGGCAGGCCGTGACGGCAGCATGAGGCGGCGCAGCGCCTCGGCAGCGCCCGGGGCGCCGCGCTTGATCTCCGCAGCCACCAGGGCAAGTACACGGTCGTCATGTAGCAGCCGGGCGGCAATGGCGCGGGCACCGGGCCTGTACCCGGCAGCAAGGGCGGCGGCGGTCGCATTGCCACCCGATGCGACCAGGCGCTTGGCAAACGCCACGCGCCGGCGGCTGATAGGGCGAAGCGGCATGCTCATGACAGCCACCCATGCCCGCCAGTCACACGCGCAGGGGTCGCGCCACCCAATCCCTGCTGTATCGGCCAAGGGCTGTTTGATGAGTTTTGAAAAGCAGGGTCGCGGCGTAGCGGACATCCCCTATAGGGAGATGTCCGCTTTGTCCGCCCCGTATGACCGGCGGACATTTGCGGGCATGTCCGCCATTTGTCCGCTTTGTCCGCTTCGGAATTCCCACGTGTTATCAAGGCGATAGCACTGGCTACAGTTTGTCCGCTGAAGGGCTTAACCGAGAACAAGCGCATGATCGCCCTCATCCTTGATCCACCCCATGCGGACAAGCTCATTTGTCCGCCTTCTGAACTCCCTTTGACCGCTTGATTCACGGCCCCGATAATTCCGGGAGACGAATTCAGCCCGCCACTCATGGACCGCAATCCGGGCCGGTTCGCCCGGTTCTGCCCTGCCTAAAGTCAGGTTTTGGGCCGCTTCCAGTAGCTTGGCGGTACTGGTTCCGGCCTTGGGTGTCTCACGCTCAAATGCCCGCCCCCGGTCCGGGACGGTGACGGCAGACGTGACCGGGCGCCCTTTGGCATCGGTGCCGATTTCCACCGTCTCAATTTGGAAATGGAATTTTGCGCCCGTCTCACCGTCGCGTTGCTTCTCGATCGTGACGGCCGAATTCTTAATTTCCAGGGCCGTGTCGACAGCACCCATAAGCGAGCTATGGCCACGCGCGCCCTTGGCCGCATCCTTGCCCAGATGGTGGATGACCAGGACCGCGGCGCCCGTCTCACGCTTGATGCGGCTCAAGCTGGCGATAACGGCGCCCATGTCTTCCGCGCTGTTTTCGGCGCCGCCGGCCATGATCTGGTTCAGGGTGTCGATCACAATCAAGCGCAGGGGGTGGCCGGTGCGCTCCGGCAATTCCAGGGCCGCCGCAATCAAGGCCGACACATCGTCGGCACTGCTGCGCAGGTTGGCGCCATCCTCGATCGCCGCGAAGGGAATGGCGGCGCCGGCAAGCTCGTCAAATTGGCGCCGCGCCTCGAGGCGGTTGGCGAGCATGCCTTCCGCGCTGAAATAGAGCACCGAGCCTTGAAGGGTGTCCCGGCCATGCCATGGCACGCCGCGGGCGATGGCAAAGGCCATCTCCACCGCGCTGAGCGTCTTGGCTTTGCCCGGTTCGGCAATGAGAATGACCAGGCCGCCGGCCGGCAGCACGCCATCAATCGCCCAAAGCATATCCAGCTTGGGGGCGATGTCGCCAAGCAACCGCACCTTAAAGCGCCGATTGCCCGTGGCGGAATTTCCCGCCGCGCTTGGGGCTAGCGTTTCGATCTTGCTAAATATGACCTCGGGCGCAGCGGCGCCAGGTTCCTCAAAGCCGTAGCGGTAGGCGTTGTGAACCTTCTCGGCCATGCGTTCCGGCGACCAGCCAGGCGGGCAGCGTGGATTGTAGTGGTCAAGCATGAGCTCGACACAGTCCGCCTCGCTCACGCCAAAATCTTTCACCCGAGCCGCCACTTTGAACGTGGTCTGATCTCCACCTTGACCTTTGACGGCTACCGGAGCGGTCGACCGGAGATAATCGGTTGCACGAGATAGAGCACGGACGCGGTCGACGTTGGCAGGGGGTGCTGTGTCGGCATTGGCTGGACTTTCAGGGCCGCGCTGACCGCAGCGATCGACAAGCCACGTAGGGGCGAATGCCATAGGTTCGTCAGAGTGCGACACATAGGGCTTGCCGTCGATCACAGAACCGCAGGCTACGACGTACCCACCGTAGGATCTGTGATCGACGCCATCGCCTAAGCGATTCACGCCTTGCCTGACAGGCTGGTCGACGCGGTAAAACAGGTGACAGCCGCTTGTCGTCGTTTCGGTTACGGGCGTCCTTGGAAGCTCTAAGCCTTCGGCCTTCCATTGGTCGATGGTATCGAAGCCGTTCTTGCCGCCCTTGGCGTCCACATCGATAACTATGAGCGCGTCGAATCCACCATCCGCCCGCATGTCGCCAAACTTGCCGGTATAGATTCCGATATTGGCGTCCGGGGTTTGTGACCACCACGCCTTGATCTGTTCAGGATCACGGGTTGCCATCTCCTTGAAGTGCATGCCCTTGGGCGGCGTCTTCTTACCGGTCTGCAGCGGAAAGACGTTGAATCCTTCAGCTGCACGGGTAAGAGCGTGGTCGAGCATTGAAGGCTGGGGGTGCGCACTATCCATCAAGTGGCACCTAGACGCGGGGCCATTTGATGTCGAACCCAGCGATACGCGGCACGGCGCCCCGTGGCGGTCGTGACCAGCGGGGGAACTTGTCGCTTGCGTCGGCCAGGGCGTCCTCGATCGTGGTTAGCGCGCGTGTTGCGCTGGCGATCGCCTCGCGAAGGTCGGTAAGCGTCATCGCCCTTGAAAGGATCGTGGGCGGCAAAGCCGCAAGGTCCCTTGCATGTTCAAGGCGTTCGATCGCATCGCCGCATCGCAGGTTGAGCCCGTCAACGTCGGTTCGGTCACGCGGCACATAAGGCACCCAGCCCGGGACCTGCAGCGTGATGAATGTGACCGAGTTCTCGCCTGTCATCACTTCAATGTCGACGGCATCGTTGACGCCGATCGCACCAAGCCAGTGCACCTTGAGGCCAGGCATTTCGATGGTCGGCAGCTGGTAATAGCGGTTGGCGGACAGCGCGAGGTTGAACACGGCCACGGCCTCGGCTGCTTCGGTCGGATTGTCGATGCGATCCGCCGCGGGGATGATTTCGCCCGTGGTGTCAATGTTGGCGCGGTGATGTTCCAGGCGGGCGTGCTCGACCTGTGCCGCTTTTGCGTCGGGGCGGCTCATGGATGCACCGTCTGGACGGGCAGCCCGAGAAGCTCATTGCATTTGGACTTGGGCATGACCCAGCGCCGGCCCACCCGGAAGCCCGGCAGCGTGCCGGCCTCAAGGGCGTCAAGCACGGTCGTGTAATGCGACCCCGTGAGGCTTGCGAATTCCTGCGGGGTGTAAACGGGCAGATCTGATTTTTCAGGTGTTGGCATGCTTGGCCTCGTGGTTTACTGTGTCTATATGCGCCTTGTAAGGCTCTGTTGCTTATAAAGTCTACATATGCTATTGGTAAGAAATCAGTAAGACAGTGAGGATACCCGATGTTGGCGGCAAATTTTGCTTTCGAGTGGGTGCGGGACGAGGCGGGATATGAGATTGGCGCCCCGACCAAAGGGGGCGATGTGGGGGCCACAGCCGTGGGCATTCTGCTTTACGGTGACCTGGAAGTGCGCCGGAAAGGCGGGACCCTGCTGGCAAATGAGCCTGTGCTAGGGGGCAATCTCCATGAAGTCGTGGCCGGCATTCCCGATGATCCTGACGGCATAGCCGCATTTGTGGCCAATTACGGTTTTCTCGGCCTGGACCAGCGGAAACGCCCGGATAGCATCCAGTCGGAATCCATCGCGCAAATTATCGAAGCGCGGAACCGACTGCGGGACGCAATGAAAGCGGCTGGCCAGCTTTCCGAAAACGTAGCCCTTTGGGGCCGTCGCGTTACCAAGGCCCTCGCCATGGAAAAAGACGACGGAGTGGAGCGGGTGAACAAGACATGCGAGTCACCGACCGACCACGCCTTGCGCATGCTATCCGAAATAATCAGCGCCGCGACTGCCAAGAACGCGAGCTTTGAAGTGGTCGTGCAGGCGGCGGGACATAAACTCGAAACGCGGGTTAGACCGCGGTCGCTGATTTCGGCCGCTTGGCTGTCGCTTGCAAACTCAATCACATCCGGGCGACTCTGCGAGGTGTGCGGAAAGCCCGTTGGCAACAGGCGCACCGATCAAATCTATTGCTCAACCAAGTGCAAACAGAAGGCATATGACCGGAAGCGCGCCGTTGAGAAGAAAGCCGCAAAGATGGAGTCCGCGTCATGACTGACACCCCGACGAAATCGAAAACGGTAAAGCGGCGCATCGGCTGCATTCGGGAAATCAAAGGCGCCCGTGGCACCAGCTTTCAAATCGTGCTGCGCCGCAAGGGCGCCAAGCCGCTCTATCGCTCGGTTCAGGGCACCCGCAAGGATGCGGAAAAAGAACTGCGCCGCATGATGGGGCAGCTCGACAAAGGGATGCAGCTTGATCGCGGTTCGCGCACTCTCAAACAATGGATCGACGAATGGTTAGACGGTCCCGCCAAAAGCAAGAGGGCGACCCGGACTTACGAGCGTTACAGATCCTTGCTGCTCGATCACACATCCGACGCCTTGGGCAATATGCTGTTGCGCGAAGTCACCCCCGCGGCAATCGAAAAGCAATACAGCATCATGCTCGATTCCGGGTCCCGCACCCAGCGCAAGAAGGTCAAGCAAGGGGACGGCACCTATTTAACCCCGCCGCCCCGTGGCCTGTCTGCCCGCACCGTGACGCATTACCACCGCGTCTTAAGCCTGTGCCTGAAACGCGCAGCCCGTGACCGGTTAATTGATCACAACCCTTGCCTGGACGCGGACAGACCCTCGCTCAAGCAAACTGCCGATCGATCGAGCAAGGGCGAAACCGTCGCGCCGATCGTGATGCAGGTTCTCGACCAGACCGATCTGGCCACGCTGCTGGGCAAGTTGGCGGCAAGCAAGTCGACGGTGTTGCCCTACCCCCTCGCCCTCTTGGCGCTGGACTGTGGCGCCCGCCGCGGCGAATTGCTGGCGCTGCGCTGGACCGATCTGGACCCCGAGCGGCGGGCGCTGCGAATTGACCGGGCTATCGACGTCACCAAAGAATTCGGCGTTGTCATCAAGCCGGCCCTAAAGAACGAACATAGCCGGCGAACCGTCACGCTTAGCGCGTCGACCGTGGCCGCGCTCTTGGCGGAAAGGGCCCGACAGGAAGCGGAGCAACGTGAGCTCGACCGGATCCTGCCGGCCGCGGCCCTCATGTTCCCCGGCACGGATACCGAGACCGGCTTGCCGCTGCCGCTCGAGCCGCGTGATCCCGACGCGGTGTCCAAGGCGTTCCGGCGCCTCGCCAAGGCGGCTGGCTTCCCCGGGCTGCGCTTCCATGATCTGCGCCACAACTTCGCCTCCCACAAGCTGCGCTTGGGCGTATCGATCGCGGAAGTGAGCCAGGCCCTCGGTCACGCGAACGCCGCCATTACGCTGAGCGTCTATAGCCATGCCGTGCCAAGGCGCGAAGCGGGCGCCGGCCTTATGGACAGCATCATGCCGCCGAAGGCCCCTTCCCAAGTGGCCTAAGCCTGGGTATGAAGTGCCGCGCTTCGGTGCTTCCGGGTTTTGGGTGCTAAGTTGGGTGCTGAAACCGGAGTTTCCGAAGCGTTCGCAGCCGGATACGTTTGCTAATGCGCTGTGAAAACTGAAGATTTTAGAGCAAGTGCCGGCGTAGCACAGTGGTAGTGCAGCGGTTTTGTAAACCGAAGGTCGGGGGTTCAAGTCCCTCCGCCGGCACCATTCCGCAGCCTTCTCAGGGCTGCCAGTCATTCAGGCCGTAATGGCCCATGATCTTGGCCAATCGACCGGATTTGCGCAATTCGCCGACTTCCTCCCGGAGCGCGCCGACCAGCCTGGCGGCATCCTTGTTTCTGGGTGACAAGGCGATATGGATCGGCAGCGCCTCGAGGCAGCCTGCCGTCACCAAATTCTTGGCCTGCCCCTGTCGTGCCGCTTCCATCGCCACGACAGACCTGCTGTCGAGGATCACATCCACCCGCCCCACCAGGAGCAGCCGGATGTTACGCAACGAGGCATCATCACCGGTTGTCGTCGTGACGCGCCCCTGCGGTCTGTCGTTGGCGGCGATGTAGGCGTCGATCGGCCCCTCGTCATGGGTATAGCCGGAGGCCGCCCCAATCAGGACCCCATGCAGGGATTCGATTCCGTCATATCGCCAGCGGCTCTGCGGGGTTACGAAGAAGCAATCGGCATCCATTCCAAGCGGGTCCGACAGGATCAGACCGTCCGCCTCCAGTGCCGTGGCGCCGACGGCGCCGTCAATCCGTCCGTCCCGGACCTCCGACATGGCGCGGTCCCACGGCATCAGCTGGTAATCAACCACGATTCCCAGCCTTGCCATGGCCCGCTGGGCGATCTCGATCATGTAACCGGGGTATTTTTCGCCGGGATCGCAGTTATAGGGACACCAATAATCGGCACGCAGGCGAACCGGATCCGCCTCGGCGTCGACGGCGGCGACAAGGCACAACATCGCCGAAGCGACGCCGGCCAACAGGCGTTTGGCCAACAGGTGTCTGGACAGTGGCAGGGTCATATCGGTGCCGCCGGCAATGTTTCTGGTGCGGATGCGATCCAGCACCATCAAGGCTGCGGTCCAGATTAAGCAGGATCAGCTAACGCAAGACTAACGATCGCCTTGGAGACGAATGCCTTGCCAGCGATGTCAGATCTGCGGCGACAGAACGGCTTGGCTATCTCGCATAGTTCGAACAATATTCCGCAAAAACAATGGACTGAAGGTGTTTCTTCGGAAGATGCATCGGATCATGGCCGGGTCCGCTCTCCTGGAACGGCCCCGGCCAGAATTCGCCTGGTGACCCAGGGTCGATTTCAGCGGCGGGCGATGCGCCACATGGTCGGCAGCAACGCGCAGGCAAGGGCGACTTTGACACCTTCACCGAACAGGAAGGGGAGCAGGCCGCCGGCGATCGCCTTGTCGAGGCCGATATGATAGGCGAGCCAGCCGGTGCCCAGCGCCAGGATGACGGCCTCGCCCACCAGGAATGCGACCATGGACGTCGCGAGCGAACGGCCATGGCCGCGATCGGCAAACCAGCCGACAATCAGGGCGGCAGCCAGGAACCCAGCGAGATAGCCGCCGGTCGGCCCCGCCATGTAGTGGAACCCCGCCCCGGTCGCGAAGACCGGCAGGCCAAGTGCCCCTTCGATGAGGTAGGCAAGCACCGTGACCCCTGCCAGGCGCGCGCCGAACGCGGCGCCGATCATCAGCACAACGAAGGTCTGCATGGTCATCGGCACCGGCCAGAACGGCACCTTGATATGGGCGGAAAGGGCAAGCAGCGCCGTGCCGGCCAGCACCAGGGCGGCCTTCTGCAGGTTACTGCCGGCAAAGCCGGACCAGAGCGTTTCGGCCAAGGTGGGATTCGTCGCTGTCACATTCATGTCTGGAACTCCTATGGCGGGAAAACGAGCGGCCCTGGCAAATCGCGATGGCGGCGGCGGGCGCTCAGTTGGCAGGCGGGTGGGAAGTGGTGAGCCGGGCGGGGTTCGAACCCGCGACCCTCTGATTAAAAGTCAGATGCTCTACCGCTGAGCTACCGGCCCTCACCATATCTGCGGCGGCGATGAAATCCCATTATCCAGGGTAAAAAGCAAGCGCGCATCGTGGCGCCGCCCCCAGCGCCAGCCGGGCTGAATATCTAAAAAATATATACTTTAAAATCAGATAATTATCTGCCGGACTGAAATGCCCGCTTGAGATGCTCGTTGACCCGCGGCGAGACAAACTCGTCGATTCGACCGCCCAGACGGCCGATCTCCTTGATAAAGCGCGACGAGATGAATTGCTGTCGCTCGGACGCCATGAGGAACACCGTCTCGACATCTGGGTCGAGCCGCGCGTTCATGCCGGCCATCTGGAACTCATACTCGAAGTCAGAGACGGCGCGGAGGCCCCGGATGATGAAATGGGCGCCCATCTCCTCGACGAAATGCATCAGCAGATTGTCGAAGGCGCGCACCTCGATCTTGCTCTGGTCGAGACCGTTCCGGGGATCCGCGAGTTCGGCCCGCATCAGTTCCATCCGCTCATCAATGCTGAGCAGCGGCCCCTTTCCGGCATTGGTCGAGACGGCGATGATCAGCCGGTCGGCAAGCAGGCTCGCGCGGCGGATGATGTCCATATGTCCGTTCGTGACGGGGTCGAAGGTGCCTGGATAGACGCCGATCCGGTTGGCCGCACCCTGATCAACCATTATCCCCCTCCCCATTGCCCGTGCCGGGCTCCGCTACCTGGTCGCCGTCACCGGCGCCACCGGCTTCCGTGGTTTCGACATCACTGGTGTCGGCCTCGTCGCCCTCATCCTCGATATCCGGCATGTGGGCCACCGCCACGACCTGTTCGTCGCCGGCGACCTTGAACACGGTCACACCCTGGGTCTGGCGGCGGGCGACGCGGATGTCGTGGACCGGGCAGCGGATCATCTGCCCGCCATCGGTCACCAGCATGATCTGGTCGCGCTCGCTCACCGGGAACGAGGCCGCGACCGTGCCGTTGCGGGGCGAGGTCTCGATATTGGCGATGCCCTGCCCGCCGCGCCCCGTGACCCGGTATTCATAGGCCGAGGTGCGCTTGCCGAAGCCCTTGGCGGTGATGGTCAGGATAAGCTCATCCTTGGCCTCGAGCTCCGCGAGGCGCTCCGGCGACAGCTGCACGGCCTCGCCGGCCGGTGCTTCGCCAGCCTGCGCTTCGGTCGTCTCGACGGCCACGGCGCCCTCTTCAGCCTCGGCGCCCTCGCGACGCTTCTGGGCGGCAAAGCGCAGATAGGCGTCGCGCTCCTCGGTCTCGACTTCGATATGGTTGAGGACGGACATGGAGACGACATTGTCGCCGCTTTCCATCTTGATGCCGCGCACACCCACGGAATCGCGCCCGGCGAAGACGCGCACATCGGTGACCGGGAAGCGGATCGCCTTGCCGCTGCGGGCAGCCAGCAGAATGTCGTTCTCGTCGGTGCAGACGGCGACGCCGATCAGCTTGTCACCCTCTTCCAGCTTCATGGCGATCTTGCCGTTGGCCTTCACGTCGACGAAATCGCTGAGCTCGTTTCGCCGTACATAGCCGCTGGCGGTGGCGAACATGACATGGCTGTTGCGCCAGCTTGCCTCGTCCTCGGGCAGCGGCATCAGGGTCGAGATGGTCTCGCCATCGCCCAGGGGCAGCATGTTGACCAGCGCCTTGCCGCGCGCCTGCGGGTTGCCCAAGGGCAGGCGATAGACCTTGGTCTTGTAGACCATGCCCTTCGTGGAGAAGAACAAGACCGGCGTATGCGTGTCGGCGACGAAGACCTGGCTCACGAAGTCCTCGTCCCTGGTCGACATGCCGGAGCGGCCCTTGCCGCCACGGCGCTGCGCCCGGTAGGCCGAGAGCGGCACACGCTTGATGTAGCCGCCATGGGTGACGGTCACGACCATGTCCTCGCGCTGGATCAGGTCCTCGATATCGTGCTCGAACTCCGAATCCTCGATCGTCGTCTTGCGGGCTGAGCCGAACTGTTCCTTGATGAGCAGCAGGTCGTCGCGCAGGATGCGGAGCCGCTTCGGCCGGCTTTCCAGCGTTTCCAGGTGATCAACGATCTCCTTGGCGAGTTCATTAAGTTCGTCGGCGATCTTTTCGCGCTCGAGGCCTGTGAGGCGCTGCAGGCGCAGATCGAGGATGGCCTTGGCCTGGGCTTCGCTGAGGACGTATGTGTCGCCCTCGCCCATCGGATGTTCGGGATCGTCGATGAGGCGGATGAGCGCCTCCACGTCGGCCGCCGGCCAGGCCCGCGACATCAGCCGTTCCTTGGCGACCTGGGGATCCGGCGCCGTGCGGATGGCCTGGATCACTTCGTCGATATTGGCGACCGCGATGGCGAGGCCGACCAAGACATGGGCCCGCTCGCGCGCCTTGCGGAGGTCGAAAATCGTCCGGCGCGTGATCACTTCCTCGCGGAAGGCGACGAAAGCCACCAGGATCGACTTCAGCGACAGCATCTCCGGCTTGCCGCCGTTGAGCGCCAGCATGTTGACGCCGAAGGAGGATTGCAGCGGCGTGAAGCGGAACAGCTGGTTGAGCACTACTTCCGCCATCGCGTCGCGCTTCAGCTCGACGACGACGCGGACACCGTCGCGGTCGCTCTCGTCGCGCAGGTCCGAGATACCCTCGATGATCTTCTCGCGCACGCATTCGGCCATGCGCTCGATCATGCGCGCCTTGTTCACCTGGTATGGAATTTCGGTGATGACGATCGCTTCGCGGTCCTTGCGGATCTCCTCGATATGCGTGCGGCCGCGCATGACGACCGAGCCGCGGCCCAGGTGATAGGCCTCGCGGATGCCGTTGCGCCCGAGGATCGTGCCGCCGGTCGGGAAATCCGGCCCTGGCACATGCGCCATCAACTCGTCGATGGTGATGTCGTTGTTGTCGATATAGGCGCAGGTGGCGTCGATCACTTCCGAGAGGTTATGCGTCGGGATGTTGGTCGCCATGCCGACCGCAATGCCGCCCGCCCCATTGACCAGCAGGTTGGGATAGCGCGCGGGGAGGACCACCGGCTCCTTCTCGCGGCCGTCGTAATTGTCCTGGAAGTCGACGGTTTCCTTGTCGATGTCATCGAGCAGCGCTTCGCCGGCCTTCGAGAGGCGGGATTCCGTGTATCGCATGGCGGCGGGCATATCGCCGTCCATCGAGCCGAAATTGCCCTGACCGTCGACCAGCAGCACGCGGAGCGAAAAATCCTGCGCCATGCGCACCATGGCGAAATAGATCGATTGGTCGCCATGAGGATGGTACTTCGCCATCACTTCACCGACCGCGCGGGCCGATTTCTTGAACCCGGCGGAGGAGGAGAACCCGCCCTCGGACATGCCGTAGAGGATGCGCCGGTGCACCGGCTTCAGACCGTCGCGCACATCGGGCAGCGCACGGCTGACAATGACGCTCATGGCATAGTCGAGATAGGAGCGTTTCATCTCCTCTTCGATGTTGATCGTGGTGATATCGAATCCGGGTGTCGTCGGCGTCTCGGTCACTGTAAATTATGCCTTATCGGTCAATGCTTTATCTTGAGTCGCGGGATCCCCAGAAACCGCGCCGCGAAGATAGCAGATCGGCCCCCGGTCACAACAGATGCCGGGTTCCGTTTGGCCGAAAAAAGCCAATAAAAACAAAGGCCCGCCGCGATCTTGCGAAAGCGACGGGCCGGAGTCAGGGATGTCAGGGAGATTCCGGTCCGGATCGGGGGCGATCCGGGCGGTTGTGAGGGCTCGGAAACCGGCTTTTAGGCGGCCTTCGGACCCCCAAAATCGTTGGCGAACTTGCCCGCGTCATAGGCATAGAACTCGGCCGGCGCGCGCATCAGGCGGTTGGCCGGGTCGCGCAGCAGGCCCATATCCTGCAACAGATGGTCGTCGCACACCGACAGGACCACTTCCAGGCTCGGCGCGATCGCCTTGGCACGGCTGCTGAGGAACAAACGGGTCAACATGGTAGGTCTCCACTAGTTTAGCTGCTCTCTGTCGCACATACCGGCCATCCGGTTCATGCCGCTCTGCAGCATTGATCTCATATGGCTAAAATAGGGAGTTCCAGGACGCTTGACACGCGATAAGTATTAACGATTATGTTTAGTTATGCTAAATCCTCCACCACCCACATTCAGCCGCCGGATGGTTGCCCTGCCGGGCTTGCGCGCCTTCGAGGCCGTGGCGCGCCTGGGCAGCGTCCGTCAGGCGGCGGCCGAGCTCAACGTGACCCCCGGCGCCGTCAGCCAGCAGGTCAAGGCCTTGGAGGCTGAGATCGGCCGGGCCCTCGTACAGCGCCAGGGCACCGGCCTCGTCCTCACCCGCATGGGCCAGGAGGTGAAAGACGACCTCACAGCCGCCTTCCGGCTGCTCGGCCGAGTCTCCGACCGCATGCGCCAGGGACTGAAGGGCCTCTCGCTCAGGCTCCGCATCGAAGACCCGGCACTGGCCGCCAACTGGCTCCTTACCCGACTGCAGCGCTACCGCGCGCGGCCAGACAGTGTCGACGTGGTGCTGGAGACGGCGACCCACTGGGCGCAGCTCGAACCGGACGCCTTCGATTTCGACATCCGCTTCGGCCTCGGCGACTGGCCCGACGTGACCGCGCATCGCTTGTTCGCCGATGAGGTCTTCCCGGTGTGCAGCCCACGCATCCTTGAGAAGCATCCGCTCATCGAGCCACGCGACCTGCAGCACCACACGCTGCTCCATCTCGACTGGACCGGGCAATCGGTCATCTGGCCGGACTGGCCGGCCTGGCTCCGCGCGGCGGGTGTGCCGGATGTCGACACCTCGCGCGGCATCCATTTCACTGATTTTGCGCTCTGCCTGCAGGCCGCCACCGCGGGCCAAGGTGTCGCCTTGGGCACCACAGGCGCCGTCGCCGATCTCCTCGCCGACGGTCGTCTGGTCTCGCCCTTCGAGAAGAGCATCATCACGCCGTTTGCCTATTACCTGGTGCACAGCCCCGACGTGCTGAAACGCCCCGAGGCGCAGGGGTTGTTGGACTGGATCCTTGAGGAAGCTCGGGCGACCGAGATCTAGACGATCGCCATCAATTTTGCCGCCAGCACCACGGCACTTTCCGGCCGCAGCTTCGGCCAGTCCTCGCTGAGCAAAGCCTTCAACGCCGACGCCGTCTTCTCGGAGAAGATCACCGTGCCGTCCTTCTCGATCGCCGTGATGCCGTCGAAGGTCAAGGCCGCCGCATTGATGCCGAGCGCATGTTCCAGCGTCCAATCGAGCGGCAGGTCGACCGCGACGCCCTTGCGGCTGATGGTGACGGGATAGCCGCCGACCAAGCCATTGGGCGCCGGCGCATGCAGCGCATAGGGTTCTTCGCTGAGCAGCGCCGCCAGCACATCGAGGCTGGCCGAGGCCGTGATGCGGTTGATGTCTTGGGTCTGTTCCACCGCCATCTTCACGCTGCGCAACTTGTCCTTCACCGCCAGCGAGATATCGTGGCCATGCCACAGCACCTGCAGCAGGAAGGGCGGCAATTCCTTCACAGTTTCCTCCGTGTAGAACAGTGAGGTAAGCGCATGGCCGCCCACCAGCTTGATGGCAAAGTCAGCGATCGGTGCATTCGTGTGCTGGGCCGCCAGGAACCGGATCTTGGGCAGGCATTCGCTGATATTGCCGACACCCACGATGGGACCGGCGCCGGTCATGTGCAGGATGGCATTGACCACATCGGGATAGCTGCCGGCGACCCAGGGGCAGTGGAGTTCGGATTTCTCCCACGCGGCGCGCAGGGCCATCATGGGCGCCAGATGACAGGCAAGCCAGCCGGCGAAGGGCAGCGATTTCAATTTCGTGTTGCTGCTGGCGGCGACCTTCCACCAGGGCAGAAACGTGGGTGCCGCGAACATCAGGTCGGGCTGGATCTTGCGAAGAATGTCGGCTGCATTGGGCGCGTTGAAATCGAACGCCACCACATCGATGCGTGGATACTGCCCCTCCAGCGCCGCGCCGATGCGCGCCGCATTGGCCTTGGCGCGGGCATGGGCCACATCGCGGGTCGCCACGATGATATGCGGGAATCGCCCATCCCGCGCCGCCGCCTCCAGCACGGCGCCACCAAGCTTCCCCAGCGATATCAGCAGCAGCTTGCTCAATGCGTCCCCGAGTCCGAGATCGGGATGAGCGTAACGGTTAGACGGAGCGTTGGCGATACCCCCTCACCCTGACCCTCTCCCGCGAGGGGAGAGGGGAAGAGACCTGCCGGCAATGCCCGTCGCTGGATGAAGGTTGGAAATCAGAATGCGTGACGAAGCCCCTCTCCCCTCGCGGGAGAGGGGTTGGGGTGAGGGGGCGCTGGCGACGGGCCTACTTCTTGTTGATCCCCGCCTTCGCCAACGCCGCCGCCATCGCGCCGCCGAAGGGTGAATCAGATTTCGCCGCCGGCTTGTTGTCCTGCATGAACTTCCGGTCGCCCCGCGCCATCGGCCGGTCCTTGGGCGCCTCGGTCTGCTGGCGGGCGGCCGGTGTGTCGCCGGAGCGCATGGTGAGCGAGATGCGCTTGCGCTTGATATCGACCTCCAGCACGCGCACCTTCACCACGTCGCCGGGCTTCACGACCTCGCGCGGGTCCTTGACGAAGCGGTCGGCCAGCGCCGAGACATGGACCAGCCCGTCCTGATGGACACCGATATCGACGAAGGCGCCGAAGGCTGCGACGTTGGTCACGACGCCTTCCAGCTGCATGCCGGGCTGCAGGTCCTTCATCTCCTCGACGCCTTCCTTGAAGGTCGCCGTCTTGAATTCCGGACGCGGATCGCGGCCGGGCTTTTCCAGCTCCTTGAGGATGTCGGTGACGGTCGGCACACCGAAGGTCTCGTCGGTGAATTCTTCCGCCTTCAGGCTGCGCAGCAGGGTGCTGTCGCCGATGACGGCACTCATCTCGCGCCCCGTCACAGCCATGATGCGGCGGACGACCGGATAGGCTTCCGGATGCACCGATGAGCGATCGAGCGGATCTTCGCCGTCGCGGATGCGCATGAAGCCTGCCGCCTGTTCGAATGCCTTGGGCCCCAAACGCGGCACGCTCAGCAACTGCTCCCTGGATTTGAAAGGACCGTTGGCATCGCGGAAGGCGACGATGTTCTGGGCGAGGCTTTCACCGAGACCGGAGACGCGCGCCAGCAGCTTGGCGGACGCCGTGTTGATCTCGACGCCGACCGCGTTCACGCAATCCTCGACCACGGCGTCCAGCGCCTTGGAGAGGCGGAACTCGGCAATGTCGTGCTGGTACTGCCCGACACCGATGGATTTGGGATCGATCTTCACCAGTTCGGCCAAGGGATCCTGCAGACGCCGCGCAATCGAGACGGCGCCGCGGATGGTCACATCCAGTTCCGGCAACTCCTTGGAGGCGTATTCCGAGGCCGAATAGATCGAGGCACCGGCTTCCGACACCATCACCTTGGTCAGCGTCAATTCCGGGTGGCGCTTCATGAGGTCATCGACCAGCTTGTCGGTCTCGCGGCTGGCGGTCCCGTTGCCGATGGCGACCAGTTCCAGCTTGTGGCGCAGGCAGAGGGCCGCGAGCACGGCAATCGATTCATCCCATTTGCGCATCGGCTCATGGGGATAGATGGTGGCGAATTCCAGCACCTTGCCAGTGGCGGCGATCACCGCGACCTTGCAACCGGTGCGAATGCCGGGATCGAGGCCAAGTGTTGCGCGACCACCGGCCGGCGCCGACATCAGCACGTCCTTGAGGTTGGACGCAAAGACGCGCACCGCCTCGTCTTCCGCTGCCTGGCGGAGGCGACCCATGAGATCTAGCTCCAGGCTCAGCTTCAGCTTCACACGCCAGCACCAATGCACGACATCGATCAGCCAGCTATCCGCCGCACGACCCTGGTCGGCAATGCCCGCACTGGCGGCAATCGCGCGTTCCGCTTCATTGAGCGCCTTGCGGTCCTCCGGCTCGTCGATCGCGAGATTGAGGGCGAGGATCTCCTCCTTCTGGCCGCGGAACATGGCAAGCGCGCGGTGCGAGGGTACCTTGTTGATCGGTTCCGCAGCATCAAAGTAATCGGAAAACTTGGCGCCGGAATCCTGCTTGCCTTCCATGACCTTCGAGACGAGGCGCGCCTTCTCCCACATGAAATCGCGCAGGCGAC
This sequence comes from Rhodospirillaceae bacterium, assembly GCA_016712715.1. Taxonomy (NCBI): domain Bacteria; kingdom Pseudomonadati; phylum Pseudomonadota; class Alphaproteobacteria; order Rhodospirillales; family Rhodospirillaceae; species Rhodospirillaceae bacterium. Next base: position 97,579 of record JADJQM010000001.1, on the reverse strand, counting down.
CGAGCAGGTCGGCGCTTTCGGCGAATCTTTCGGCAAGGATGTCGCGAGCGCCTTCCAATGCCGCCTTCACATCGGCGACGTTCTTTTCGGCATTCACATAGGCGGCGGCTTCACCTTGCGGATTGCGCGTCGGTTCGGCGAGCAGCAGATCGGCCAGTGGCTCAAGACCTGCTTCGCGCGCGATCTGCGCCTTGGTGCGGCGCTTCACCTTGTAAGGCAGATAGAGATCTTCCAATCGCGCCTTGGTATCGGCGACCGCGATCTCCAGCGACAGCGCGTCGGTCATCTTGCCCTGCTCGTCGATGCTCTTGAAGATCGCAGCGCGGCGATCCTCGAGCTCACGGAGATAGGACAGGCGCTCCTCCAGCTTGCGCAGCTGCGTGTCGTCCAGGCCGCCGGTGACTTCCTTGCGGTAGCGGGAAATGAAGGGAACGGTGGCGCCGCCATCCAGCAGTTCGACCGCGGCCCGGACCTGCTCGTCGCGAGCGTTCAGTTCCTCGGCGATCCTTGCTTCGATGGATTTCATGCGGTCTCTCCCGAATCGGTCTCTAATGGCCCCGGGCTGGATGACAGGGGCGAAAGGCGGGCCTTGTAGCGGAGGCATGAGTAGGGTTCAATGCCTTGACTTGATAGAAATCCCACACCTGACCAGCCAGCCGCTTGATTCTACTGAAAGATCACACAATGCCCGCAAACGCCACCTCCTCTCGCCCTGCGGCCGTCGGGACCGTTCAGGTCGATAACGACCGCGTTGTTGTCACCGAATGGCGCTTTGCGCCGGGAGCCGAGACGACCTGGCATCGTCACGGTTATGATTACGTGGTCGTGCCGATGAAAAACGGCCGCCTGCAGATCGACGACGGCAAGGAGCAGCGCGTCGTCGAACTCGTCGCCGGGAAATCATACTACCGCCCGGTTGGCGTCGAACACAATGTCATCAACGCCAACGATTACGAGTATGTCTTTGTCGAAATCGAATTCAAAGCCCCCCATCCCACCAACTGACGGCAAGGCCGCCAAACAAAAGCCGTCCCGCGGTCCACGCAAGGATTCACGGTCGGCGCGCAAGGACAAGGCGCGCGCAGCCGAGGTGACTGGCGGCAAGGCCGTCCCCTTCCCGACCAAGGAACAGGTGCTGGAATTCATCCGGACCTCGCCTGTGCCGGTCGGCAAGCGAGAGATCGCGCGGGCCTTTCATCTGCGCGGCCAGGACCGCATTCCACTCAAATCCCTGCTGAAGGAATTGGAGCAAGGCGGTGCCGTCGATCGCGGCAAGGCACGGCGTCTGGCGGCGCCTGGCGCACTCCCTGAAGTTGCCGTGGTGCAGGTCATCGGCCCCGATGCCGATGGCGATATCTGGGCGCGGCCGATCGATTTTCCCAAGGACGATGCCGAACCGCAGATCGTCATCATCGAGGACAAGAAGCTCGACCGGCCCCTGGCGGCGGGCGACCGCGTGCTGGTGCGCCTCGAAAAGACCGATGCCGACATCTATGAAGCGCGGCCGATCCGGCGCCTGCAGAGCCGCGCCGAGCGCGTGGTCGGCGTGTTCGAGAAAGGTCCCCATGGCAGCGGGCGGCTGATCCCCACCAGCAAGCGCGTCAAGACCGAGTTCACCGTCGACCCCAAAGATACCGGCGGCGCCAAGCCGGAAGAAATCGTGGTGGCGGAGATCGAACCGGCAAAGCGCCTCGGCACACCCAAGGCGCGCATTGTCGAACGCATCGGCCGCATCGGTGACGCGAAATCGGTCAGCATCATCTCGATCGCCGAGCATCACATCCCCTTCCAGTTCCCGCCCGCCGCATTGGAGCAAGCGGAAACGGCGACCGCGGCGCCGCTCGGCAAGCGCACCGATCTGCGGCAGGTCCCGCTCATCACCATCGATGGCGATGATGCGCGCGATTTCGACGATGCCGTCTGGGCCACGGCCGACGATCACGCTGACAATCCCGGCGGCTGGCGCATCATGGTCGCCATCGCCGATGTCGCCTGGTATGTCCGCCCGGACGATCCCCTCGACCGATCGGCGCGCGATCGCGGCAATTCGGTCTACTTCCCCGACCGCGTCGTCCCCATGCTGCCCGAGGAACTCAGCAATGGCTGGTGTTCGCTCCGGCCCCATGAAGACCGGCCGGTGATGGCGGTCGAAATGGTGATCGACGCCCAGGGCAAGAAGCTGCGCCATCATTTCGTGCGCGGCCTGATGCGCTCGGCAGCTCGCCTCACCTATGAACAGGCACAGGCCGCCATGGACGGCCAGCCCAACGATCTCACCGGCCCACTGCTTGAGCCAGTGATCAAGCCGCTCTACGGCGCCTTCCAATCCCTGCTGAAGGCCCGCGAGGCGCGTGGCACGCTGGAACTCGACCTTCCCGAACGCCGCGTCTTCATCAACAAGGACGGCCAGATCGAGCGGATCGAAGCACGCCAGCGCCTCGACAGCCACCGCCTCATCGAGGAATTCATGATCGCCGCCAATGTGGCGGCTGCCGAATCGCTGGAAAAGAAGCGCTGGCCCTGCATGTACCGCGTCCACGACCAGCCGGACGCAACCCGTATCGAGGCCTTGCGCGAGTTCCTGGCCTCCCTCGACTTCAACCTCGCCCGTGGCCAGGTCCTGCTGCCCAAGCATTTCACCCAACTGCTTCAGAAGGCCAAGGACACCCCCTATGCCGAGATGATCAGCACCCTGGTGCTGCGCTCCCAGGCACAGGCGGTTTATGCGCCGGACAATCTCGGCCATTTTGGCCTGGCACTCGCGCGCTACGCCCATTTCACCTCGCCCATCCGGCGCTATGCCGACCTCCTCGTCCACCGCGCTTTGATCGGCGCCTATGATCTGGGCGACGGGGCCCTCGACAGATCGGCGCTCGCCGAGTTTGCCGAGACGGGCGTCCATATCTCCGGAACCGAGCGGCGCGCGGCGGCGGCGGAACGCGACGCGGTCGACCGCTACGTGGCGGCGTTTCTGGCCGACAAGGTCGATTCCGAATTCGCCGGGCGCATCTCCGGTGTGGCGCGCTTCGGCCTGTTCATCAACCTGCGCGAAACCGGGGCCGATGGAATTATTCCCATATCCACCCTGCCGCAGGACTTCTATGACCATGACGAACAGCGCCATGCCCTGGTCGGGCGCCGTTCCGGGCGGCGCTACCAGCTCGGCCAATCCGTCACCGTGCGGCTGGTCAGCGCCGACGCCCTCACCGGCGGCGTCACCCTGGAAATGCTATCGGCCGAACCCTTGAGCGATGGCGCAGACAGTTTCTTGGGTCGCACCTCGCCCCGCCAAAACCAGAAGGGCCGGGATCAGCGGGTAGCGGGCAAAAAAGGAGGCGGCCAGGGCCGTCCGAAAAATCTGCGCCTGGGCAAGAAGGGTCCCGGTTCCGGCAAAAAAGGGAAGAAGCCCGCAAATAAAGGTAAGAAGTGAGCCCGATTCGGACCGCAGAGGCCCTAGCCTAGGGCGGGAATTCTGCTAGATTGGCCGCGAACAAGGGGTTACCGGGCGGCGCGATCGGGGCAGCGTGTCGGCACTGGCTTAGTAGCGGATACCAACTGATTGAGTGCGTTTCGTCCTGTGGGTAGGGTGACCGGGTGGCCTGGCAAGCAGGTGGCACGCCGGTTGATGCTTTTGCCTTTGGTGTTCGGGCTTTACGCTTGCGCCAGCACCGCCAGCCGTTCGCCTGAAGATGCGACCGCCGCCCTCGACCGCGACATGCTGGAAACCGGGCTCGGCGACATCGACTCCATCTACATCACCCAGCAGAACATCCCCGAGCTCACCTTGGTGGGCATGCAGCAGCTCTCGACCATCGATCCGGATCTCTCGGTCGAGGGCGACAGCGACGAGTTGAAGCTGCTGCTGAAGAAGACCGTGATTGAGACCGAGAAGCTCGCCGACGGCGAGGACGCCACTGCCAAGCAATGGGGCAAGGCCGCGGCCAAGATCCTGCGCGAAGCGCGCCAGAAATCGACCAAGGTCGCCGAGGCAGGCAACGAAAAGATCTACGAAGCCATCTTCACCGGCATTGTCGGCAAACTCGACGGCTTCTCGCGCTATGCCGGCACCGAGGCCGCGCGCGAGGACAAGGCGTCCCGCGACGGGTTCGGTGGCATCGGCATCCGCATCTCGGTCGAGGATGGCGAGGTCCGCATCACCGCCATCATGCATTACACGCCCGCCGAGCGCCTCGGCCTGAAGCGCGACGACATCATTCTCAAGATCGACGGCCAGTCGGTCGATGGCCTTGCACAGCAGCAGGTCGTCAACGAATTGCGCGGCGAGGTCGACAGCCGGGTGACGCTCACCTTGCTCCGCGACGGCAAGGACGAGCCGTTCGACGTCAGCGTCAAGCGCGCTCATGTGGTGCCGGAAACCGTCAGCTACCGGCGCGAGGGCGATGTCGCCTATTTCCGGGTCTTCAGCTTCAACTCGGAAACCGCCAACAGCCTGAAGCGCGAAATCAACGACGCCAAGGACGAGATCGGCAAGAAGATCAAAGGCTATATCCTCGATCTGCGAAACAATCCGGGCGGCTATGTGCCGCAATCGGTGGCGACCGCCAATCTGTTCCTTGATGAAGGCCGCATCGTCTCGATCCACGGCCGCCATCCCGACAGCCACCAGTATTTCGAAGCGACCGATGGCGACATCGCCTCGGGCAAGCCGATCGCCGTGCTGATCGACGGCAACTCCGCCTCAGCCGCCGAGATCGTCGCCGCGGCCCTGCAGGACAATGGCCGCGCCGTCCTCATCGGCTCCAACTCCTACGGCAAGGGCACGGTCCAGAACATCAAGCCGCTGCCCAATGATGGCGAGATCAAGCTGACCTGGGCCCGCTTCCACGCACCTTCGGGCTACACGCTCCATCATCTGGGCGTGCTGCCGACGATCTGTACCAGTGGCAAGCACAATTCCGACGCGCTCCTCAACGAACTGCGCCAGGGTGACCTGCCCGAAGTGCCGACGGTGAAGCGCAATGCCGCCAAGCCCGACGACACCAAGGCGTTGGACGCACTCCGCCAATCCTGCCCGGCCAGGAAGAGCGAAGACCCGATCGATCTGGAATTGGCGCTGAAGCTCATCGACCAGCCGAGCCTTTATGCCAATGCCGTGGACCTCGCCGATCCGCCCGATGACGCCCAGGTCGACGACGACGCCGAGGCGCTCCTGCCTTTCGTTCCCTGACCTTGGGCGATCCCGCCTCCGCAGCGCGCCGCGGGCCGGTCAAGCCGGCTGACGCCGCTGGGCTCGTGCTCATCCGCGCTGGCGCTTCCGGCGTGCCCGAAATCCTCATCGGCCGCCGCCCGGCCAAGATGGGCTTCCTCCCCGGCATCCATGTCGTCCCCGGCGGCCGCGTCGATCCGCCGGATGCGATGAGCCCCTATCCCGGCGCCCCCCATCCCGCCGTCACCCGGGCCTTGAGCGGCAGGCGCCCGCCCCTCGCTTTCCTCAACGCCGCCTTGCGCGAAACCCATGAAGAGACCGGCCTGCTGGTGGGCAAACCCTTTGCCGGCACCGCCCCCCTCACGCACTCGCCCTTCTGGCAGGCCTATCGCGAAGCTGGCCTCGCCCCCGATTACGGCGCCCTCGACTATCTTTGCCGGGCCATCACTCCGGTCACCTCGAAGCGGCGCTTCAACACCCGATTCTTTCTGGGGGATGGGAATCACGTCGCCGGCACCCTCGGTGGGAACGGCGAATTGGAAGATCTCGCCTGGGCCAAGGCGAGCGCGCTCGGTGACCTCACCCTGGTCGACGTCACCGAATACGTCCTGAAAACAGCCCTTGAGCGCTGGACCAGCCGCGCGCCGATCGGCGCCACGCCCGCTAAGCTATTGAATTACCGGAAAGATATCATGACACTGAGCAACCGCCGTCGGTCGCCTCGTTAACCAGGCCGGGCGGAACCAGAATAGCGGCCTCATTAACTTGACTTTCGGCGTTTCCCCGCTATTTTGCGCCATCCTTTTGCAGCGACACGCATTTTATTGAGAGACGGCCATGGCCAAGTCAGCGACCATTCTTGTGAAACTCGTCAGCACCGCTGACACCGGTTTCTATTACGTGACGAAGAAGAACCCGCGCTCGACCACCGAGAAGCTGGAATTCCGCAAATACGATCCGGTGGTGAAGAAGCACGTGGCCTTCAAGGAAGCCAAGATCAAGTAATCTGGCTACTCCACGACGGCATTTGAACGGGGCGCTTCCCAACGGAAGCGCCCCGTTTGCATTTTTGCCTAAGAGCCCCTCACCCCAACCCCTCTCCCCCTAAGGACGGGGCGAGGGGCTTTATGGCGATCTCGCTCGTAACTCCCTCGCCCCGCTTGCGGGGAGAGGGGCGGGGTGAGGGGATTTTGACGCTAAGCCGCCTTCAGCCCCAGCAGCGCCCGCGCCTCGGCGGGCGTGGCGGGATGCCGGTCATACTTGCCGCAGAGATCGGCCACCCGCTTCACCAGTTCGGCATTGCTCGCGGCCAGGCGCCCCTTCTCGAAATAGATATTGTCCTCGAGCCCGGTGCGCACATGACCGCCGCGCTTCAGCGCCCAATGATTGGCGTCGAGCTGCAGGCGGCCGATCGCGGCCGCGGTCCAGGTCGCCTTCGGCATCAGTTCGGTCAGTTCTTCGAGCATGAAATCGACGATCTTCTCGCGCGCCGGCAGCGCGCCTGGAATCCCCAGCACGAACTGCACATGGGCCGGATCCTTGAGCAGGCCGCGCTCCACCAGCGCCTTGGCGTTGTAGAGCATGGCGAGATCGAACAATTCGCATTCCGGTTTCACGTCATATTTCAGCATGTCGTTCGCCAGATCGTCGATGAGCTGCGGCGGGTTCTCATAGATGATCGTCGCGAAATTGACCGAGCCGGTGGCAAGCGATCCCATGTCGGGCTTCAGCGCCAAGGCGGCACCGCGCTCCGAGGCCTCGCGCCCGCGCCCGCCGGTCGAGAACTGGATGATCATGCCGGGGCAATGCTTGCGGATGCCGTCCTGCACCAGGCGGAACTTCTCGATGTCGGAGGATGATTTGTCCTCGGCGTCGCGCACATGGATATGAACCAGGCTCGCCCCTGCCTCGAACGCCTGCTGCGTGCTTTCGATCTGCTCGGCCGGCTGTGTCGGCACGGCTGGGTTCTGGGCTTTGGTGGGCTGGCTGCCGGTGATGGCGACGGTGATGATCGCGGGTGTGCTCATGATCTTTGAAACTTTGCTCGCTTGCCTGGTCGACGTTCAGATGCGCCCCAACCAGCGCGCCGTGATGAGACGCCAGATGTTGAGGCCGGACGGTGTCGAACTGCCCGCCGCGAACGGATCGTAGCCGTGCCGGCGCAACCGCTCAAGCTGTGCGGCGGCAAGTCGCCCCGGAAACAGCGCCGGCATGGCCCTTCTTGGTAGCCGTTCCTTCCGCGCTGCAACAAGAAGCTCGGCGGCACGTGCCGCCACGGATTGCACCACGGGTTGAAGGGCTGCACCCGGTTTCAGCTCAAGGAGCCGATCCGGGGAAAGTTCGGCCTCGGCCATATCGGCTTCGGGCAGCATGATGCGCCGATGCTGCGCGAGATAGGGTGTTGCGCGCAGGATGCCGATGAGACCATAGGCCGTGCCCGCCGCAAGCGCTGCCTTGCGCCAGACAGCCGGCGGTGTCGGCGCGCAGATCTCCAGCGCCAGCTCGCACAAGGCTCCGGCACTGGCCGCCGCGTAGGATTCGAGCTCGGCAAGATCGGTTGGCTGGCTGCCTTCGACATCGCGCTCGCGCGCATCGATCAATTGTGAGAGCAATGCGGGACTCAATCCGCGCCGCGCCACGACCTCGCCCAGCGCCTGCACCAGATGATGGCGATGGCCGCGCCCGGCCGCGATATCGGCCAACGCGTCGCGCCACCATTGCAGGCGGATGAGGCCCAGCATCGACTCGCTTACCTTGTCGGCGATGCCGGCCAGTTCCGCGTTGAAGGCATAGAGCGTCACCAGATCGGCGCGCTGGGCCGCGGGTGCCGCCAGCGCACACAGAAAACGATCGCGATCCACCAACCGCAACGCTTCCAGCGCGCGCACCAGATCGGCTTCGCCCTTGCTCATCGTTTCCACACTATTCCCATAATTTTCCAATGGATTAGGGGGAATCAGTTTCTATGCCACGGGGCATCCTATAGAATGCGCCCGATAGCCACACCGCTTTTGCTTTGGAGGGGTCAGCAATGAGCAAAATTCTCGAAAATCTACACAGGACGTTGGCGGCCGGCGTGGTGCTGGCCATCATCGTCTTCGCCATCGTCAATCTGGGCGGCTTCGATGCCGGTCCCTACATGTCGTTCCTGTTCCGCTTCATCCATGTCTGGTTCGGCATCCTGTGGATCGGTCTGCTTTATTACTTCAACTTCGTTCAGATCCCGTCGATGCCGAAGATTCCCGACGAGCATAAGCCCGCGATCGGCAAAGTGATCGCGCCGACCGCGCTCTACTTCTTCCGCTGGGCGGCCTTGGGCACCATCGTGTTCGGCCTGATCACCGCCGCGCACAACCAGTACATCGTCGAGGCGCTGACCTTCCAGGCCGGCTTCCGCACGATCGGCATCGGCATGTGGCTGGCGCTGATCATGGGCTTCAACGTCTGGTTCGTCATCTGGCCGAACCAGAAGCGCGCGCTCGGCATCGTCGAAGCCGACGCCGACACCAAGAAGAAGTCGGCCCGCACCGCGATGCTGACCTCGCGCATCAACACGATGCTGTCGATCCCCATGCTCTATTGCATGGTGGCCCAGCAGCAGGGCATCGGTAACTGATCCTCGGCCGCTTCGGCCGGATTGATCCGCCAAACGAACGGGGTCCTTCGGGACCCCGTTTTTTTGTGCCAAAACGTCACAGTCCCGATCGGGAACCAAGCTGATCCGCCATCGTTTCTAGTGGATCAGCAGCCAGTGCCGCAATCATCCCTCATGTCGTGGTGGATAGGGCGGCCAGCAGAAAGGTTCCCCCATGGCCAAGATCACCCTTCCCGACCTGCCCTATGCCCAGGATGCGTTAGCGCCCCACATCTCGAAAGAGACGCTCGAGTTCCATTACGGCAAGCATCACAAGACCTATGTCGAGACGCTGAACAAGCTGATTGCCGGCACCGAATTCGAGGACAAACCGCTTGAGGAGATCGTAAAAAACTCCTCCGGCAAGATCTTCAACAACGCCGCCCAGGCGTGGAACCATGATTTCTATTGGCACAGCCTTGCTCCCAAGGCGGGCGGCGAACCCGATGGCGTGCTGGGCGAGGCGATCGAAAAGAAGTGGGGTCCGTTCGACACCTTCAAGGCCGAGTTCGGCAAGGTCGCGGCGGACACCTTCGGTTCCGGCTGGGTCTGGCTGGTTCAGACTCCTGATGGCGGGCTCGACCTCAAGAGCACCAGCAATGCGCAGACGCCGCTGACCACCGCGGATAAGCCGCTGCTGACCTGCGATGTCTGGGAACACGCCTATTACATCGATTATCGCAACAAGCGGCCGGACTATGTCGGTGCCTTCTGGAACATCGTGAACTGGAAATTCGCCGCCGAGAACATGGCCAAGGGTGCCGCGGAAGAATCAACCAAGGTGCGCAAGGCTGGTTGACGCCACCAAACTCGATCGTCATCCCCGCACTTGGTGCGGGGATCCACGAGTTTCTATCGGGCGGACTCTAACTCGTGGATGCCCGTGCCAAGCACGGGCATGACAGATTGGATTTAGCGACTACACCGCGATCAAGGCCGCCGCAACCCAGCGGCCTTCTGCCATCAGCACATTAAAGGTGCGCGCGGCGGCCCCCGTATCCATCGGTTCGATGACGATGCCGTCGGCGCGCAACAGCGCGCGGAGGTCTCGCGGCACTTGCGTGAGGCGCGGACCGCAACCCAGCAGCAGCAACTTCACCTCGCCGGACTGCGCCGCCAGTGACACCGGCTGCAAGCTGGCCATGTCGAGCGCCGCCATCTCCGTCACGGCCCACATCAGCGTCTTCGCCGGAAATACCAGCACCGATCCCGGGTGGAGCACGTTGGCAATGCGGAAGCGGCCGTCGCCATAGGTCTCGATGATCTGGCGGCCGGCCGGTATCAGGGGTGTCACATCCATGATCCCCTCCTTGAGTTCAGATAACCGGAGCCTTCAAAAACACTCAGGCCTGCTGCGCGCCGGCTTCCGCCGTCTTGCCCTTGTCCGATCCGATGTTGCGGATGTTCATGTAGAGCAGCATCGGCGAGGCGACGCAGATGGTCGAATAGGTGCCGATGAGGATGCCCCAGATCATGGCGATCGAGAAACCGCGCATCGCCTCGCCGCCCCAGATGGCCAAGGCCAGGACCGAGAGCAGTGTGAGGCCCGACGTCACCGTCGTGCGCGCCAGCGTTTCATTGAGCGCATGGTTGATCAGCTGCGAGAGCGGCATGGTCTTGTAGCGGCGCAGATCGTAGCGGATGCGGTCATAGATCACGACCGTGTCGTTGACCGAATAGCCGGCGATGGTGAGGACCGCGGCGACCGTGGTCAGGTTGAATTCCATGCCGGTCAAGGCAAAGAAGCCGACCGTGGTCACGCAATCGTGGAACAGCGCCAGCACCGCGTTGATGCCGAACTGCCACTCATAGCGGAACCAGATATAGGCCATAATGCCGAGCATGGCGAAGAGCGACGCCCAGACGGCGCTCGACTTCAGCTCGTCGCCGACCTTTGGGCCGACCGACTCCGTGCGGCGATACTGCCACTCGGTGCCGAGTGATTCCTTAACCTTGGCAACGGCGGCCTGTGTCGCCACCTCGCCGCCATCCTGCTGCGGAATGCGGATGAGGACGACATCGGGGGCGCCGAATTCCTGCAGCGAGATCTCGCCGAGGTCGAGATTGCCGAGTTGCTCGCGCATGGTGCCAAGATCAGCGACCGGCGTCGAACTCTTCACTTCCATGATCACGCCGCCGGCGAAATCGATGCCGAAATTGAGACCCTTGGTGAAGACCAGGGCGAACGACCCCAGGATCATGATGACCGACAGGACGAGGGCGATCTTGTGCGGCCGCATGAAGTTGATGCGGGTGCCGGCGGGAACGAGGTGGAGCGGTTTGAACATCTGGATCTTCCTCGCTTCTTACAACGGCAGCGCTTTGGGGCGCGCTTGGCGGAGCCAGACCGACGTCATCAACCGTGTCACGACCACGGCGGTGAAGACCGAACTGACGATGCCGATGAGGAGCGTGATGGCGAAGCCTTTGATCGGTCCGGAGCCGAAGGCGAACAGGAACATGGTCGAAATTGCATGGGTGACGTTGGCATCGAAGATGGTTGCCTGCGCCTCGCGGTAGCCGGCCTCCATCGCATTGACCGGCGAGCGGCCATTGCGCATCTCCTCGCGCACGCGCTCCAGGATCAGCACGTTGGCGTCGACCGCCATGCCCAGCGTCAGCACCATGCCGGCGATGCCGGGGACGGTCAGCGTGGCGCCGATGGCAGAGAGGAAGCCCAGCATCAGGACGCCGTTGAGCATCATGGCGACATTCGCGAACACGCCGAACAGGCCATAGAGCACGACCATGGCCACGGCGATGAAGACAACCGCGATGAGGCAGGCGCGCTTGCCGGCCTCGATCGGATCGGCGCCGAGATCGGCACCGACCGTGCGCTCCTCCAGCACCGTGAGCGGCGCCGGCAGGGCGCCGGCGCGCAGCAGGATGGCGAGGTCGCGCGCCGATTCCGTCGTGAAATTGCCGCTGATGATGCCGCTGCCGCCCAGGATCGCATCGTTGATCTTCGGCGCGCTGATGATCTGGTTGTCGAGCACGATCGCAAAGCGCTTGCCGACATTTGCCTTGGTGGCGTCGCCAAATTTGCGCGCACCCACGGAATCGAATTTGAAGCTCACGATCGGCATGCCGCCGTCGAAACCCTGCTGGGCCTCGATCAACGTTTCACCCGACACCATCACCGGCTTCTTGATCCACAGCAGGCGACCGGGCTTGCCGTCATCATCGAGTTCGGGGAGCTGGATCGAGGTCGGCGGCGCGGTCCCGGTCGCTTCCGCGGTCTCGTCGACCATCTTGAATTCCATCTTGGCGGTCTTGCCGATGAGATCCTTCAGGCGCTGCGGATCGCTGACGCCCGGCACCTGCACGACGATGCGGTCATCGCCCTGGCGGATGATGGTCGGTTCCTTGGTGCCGGTCTGGTCGATACGCTTGTTGATGATCTCGATCGACTGTTCGACCGCATGCTTCTTCAGTTCGGCCAAAGCTGCGTCGGAGAATGAAATGCTGACGGCACCATCGGCGGCGATATCGAGCTGCATGCCCGTCGTCGCCTTGGCAAGCGCCGTGCGTGCCGCATCCAGCGCGCTGAGATCGCGCAGCTTGAAGCTGACCTGCTCGCCCTTCACGCCGAGATCGGTGTAGCCGAGCTTGGCATCGCGCATCGCGGCACGGACTTCGTCCTCGACGCCGTCAAGCTTGCCTTTGACGAGTGCTGCTGTGTCGACTTCATAAAGCAGATGCGATCCGCCCTGCAGGTCGAGGCCGAGGCTCACTGTGCGCGCCGGCAGCCAGGACGGCAGGTTGGCAACCTGCCCGGCGCTGAACAGGTTCGGCATCGCTGTGTAGAGACCGGCCAGCAACACCGCCAGGATCAGCGTGATCTTGAATTTTGAGAACTGCAGCATATCGCCCTATGTCCTTGACGTGGTGCCGGCCCGACTTTGCGCGCGTGGACCCGACCGCTTGAAATGCGACGGCCCGCCGGTTGATGGCGGGCCGTTCAGCGCAGATCAGGCGTCGTTGGCGCCTTCATTCTTGGTCTCGGCCTTGGCTTCGACGACTTTGCCGCCCTTGCCCGCCGGCATGGTGCGGTTGAGCACGTCCTGGATGGCCGAGCGCAGCACGCGCACTTTGACGCCGGGGGCGATTTCGACCTCGACATCGATCTCGCTGTCGACCGCCTTTGTGATCGTGCCGAGGATGCCGCCATTGGTGACGATCTTGTCGCCCTTCTTCGCCGCACTGACCAGCGCCTTATGTTCCTTCATGCGCTTCTGCTGCGGGCGAATCATCAGGAACCAGAACACAACGAAGATGAGGACCAGCGGCAGAAAGCTGGTCAGCATGTCGGCGGCGCCCGGCGCGGCGGCGGCCGTCTGCGCGTAAGCTTCTGAAATGAACATGAAATCTCTCCCTGCAAATTTTGACCGTCAGGGTACGGCAAACCGCCCCAACCTTCCCGAAAGGCGGGACTATAACCATCGGGCGGGGAAAAGCAATCGAGCGCTTTTCCTTATTTTTTATGTAGTTACCGGCCGTCAGCTGGCCGCGCGGCGGCGCAGTTCTTCGAGCAAGGCCTTGGTCGCGAATCCGTCCGCCGGCAACCTTGCTTCCAGCTGGAAGGCGCGGATCGCCTTGCGGCTCTTCAGCCCGATCACACCGTCGACGGCACCCGCCAGCAGGCCGCGATCGACCAGGCGCTGCTGCAGCTCTTCCCGTTCCTCGAGCGCCAGCGGCGGCTCATCTACCGGCCACGTAGCCTTCACCCCCGGCCCACCCATCACGCGCTGGCCGAGATAGGCGACCGACAGCGCATAGGAGGTCGAGTAGTTGTATTTAAGGATCGTCTTGAAGTTCTTGGTGACCAGGAAGGCCGGCCCCTTAAAGCCAGCCAGCACCAGGATCGACGTATTGCCCGGCAGGTTGGGCAGGGCCTGGCCGTCGATCGACTTCACGCCGAGCTTCTGCCAATGGCTGACCGGCTTGTCGATATCGAGCTCGGCCTCCTGATAGGGAAAGCCCTGCGGCAACTTCACCTCGAAACCCCAGGTGAGGCCCGGCTGCCAGCCGTCGCGCTTCAGATGGTTGGCGGTCGAGGCGAACACATCCGGCATCGAGGTCCACAGGTCGGGCGCACCCGAGCCATCACGGTCGACCGCGATGGTGAGGTAGTTCGAGGGGAGGAACTGGCTGTGCCCCATGGCGCCGGCCCAGGAGCCGATCATCTGGTTGGGCTGCACCTTGCCGGCCGAGACGATCTTCAACGCCGACATCAATTCGGTGCAGGCGAAATCCTTGCGGCTGGTGCCATAGCCGACATTGGAGAGCGCCTCGAACACATTGACGTCGCCGAAATTATTGCCGAAATCGGTCTCGATGCCCCAGATGCCCATGAGGGTGGCGGCACTGACGCCATACTCGGACTCGATCTGCGCGGCCAAGCCCCGCACTTCCGGCAGCTTCGCCTGTCCCTTGGCAATCCGCTCGGCAGACACGGCGCGCTCCAGATAGGTCCAGACCGGCGTCACGAACTCGGCCTGCTTACCGGCGCGGTCGCGGATCTTCGGGTTCTCGGTGACATCGGCGAAAGCCAAGCGGATAACCGGCTCCCGCTGCCCCTGATGGAGCGCATAGGCGCCGAAGCGGGCGACCCATTCGTCATAGCTGGCGGCCGTGCCGGGGCAGCTCGTCTGCGTGATCTGGGTAAAATCGGGGACGGCGGACGTCACGGCAGGTGCGGCCGGTGCTGGCGCGGGGGCCGGTGCGGGGGCAGCCACGACCGGCGCCGGGGGTGGGGGTGCCGCGCAGGCAGTGAGCAGCGCCGACAGCACCATCGCCGGGACGATCCTGCCCGCCTGCAACTTCGACTTTTCCAGCTTCACCAGCGCACGCATGAACCACCTTCTCCACGACCGAATCATGTGGCTGAGGATAGGGGGCAGCGGGGCGAATGTCACCGGCCGCGCCGGTCTTTCATTGCGCCCGCGCGCATGGCAGATTAGCCCAAGTTTTTATTAGGGTAATATCACCATGTCCCCCTCCCTCAAGGGATTGAAGGCGGTCGAGGCCGCGCTCCGCTTGGGCAGCTTCGTGGCCGCCGCCACGGAACTCAACGTCACCCAGACCGCCATCAGCCGCCTGGTGAAACTGGTCGAGGGGCAGATCGGCCAGACCCTCTTCGAGCGCCACGCCAACTCCCTCGTCCCCACCCCGGCCGGCCGCAGCCTGGCGCCCCTCCTCGACGATGCCTTCCGGCGCATCGAGGCCGCGGTCGACAGCGTGCGGCGGACTACCCTGCCCGGCCTCTCGGTCGCGGCCGGTCCCACCTTCGCCATGCGCTGGCTCATTCCGCGCCTGCAGCATTTCCAGCGCCAGCATCCGGGCATCGAGGTGCGCATGGTGACGGCGATCGACGATCATGTGACCCTGCGCCCGGACTGGGCCGCCACCATCCGCCTCAGCAGCGCGCCGCTGCCTGGCTTGCTGGCCGATCCCCTGTTCAGCGCCGCCCTCTTTCCCGTGGCGGCGCCCACTTTGGCCGCCAGCATCCGGAAGCAGGCCGACCTCCAGCACCACACGCTCCTCGAAGTGGCCCATGCGCCCAAGGAATGGCCGCGCTGGCTGGCGGAAAGTGGGCTCGATCCCGCGCGCTTCCGCCGCCGCCTCTCTTTCGACTATTCGACCTATGCGATCCAGGCGGCCCTTGACGGGCTCGGCATCGCTTTGGTGCGGGCACCCTATGTGCAGGACGATCTCGATGCCGGAAGGCTGGTGCGGCTCTTCGATCTCGCCCTGGTCGATCCGGGCAAGGCCTGGCACCTTATCTACCGCGCCGAAGCGCTGAGCGACCCGCCCTTCTCCGCCTTCCGCGCCTGGCTTCTGGCCGAGGTGCAGCGCAGCAGCGCACAAGACGGCTAGATTTGCTGCATATCTGCCATGAAGGCCGGCACCCTTGCCGCCGATCATGCGCCCTCTATGCTGCGGCGACGATTTCAGGGGATCTTGTTTCATGTCGGAGAATGCCGCGTCGCTGCACCGGAAGGGCACCTTGCTCGTCATCGCAGCGGCGATCTGTTGGAGCCTGGGTGGCCTCATTGCGCGCCAGATCACGGCCGATCCCTGGGTCATCGTCGCCTGGCGCGGTAGCATCGCCGCTTTGGCGCTGCTCATTTTCCTGCTCATCCGCGACGGAAAGCAGACGTGGAGCCATTTCCGCAATATGGGGCCGGGCGGCATCGGCGTCGGCATCTGTTTCGCCACCGCCTCGATCTCCTTCGTGATCGCCCTCCAGCACGCGACCGTGGCACTCATCCTGGTGGTGCAATCGACCGCACCGCTGATGGCTGGCCTCCTCGCCTGGGCCTGGATGCGCGAAAAGCTGGGCTGGCCGCGCATCATCGCCATGGCCGTGGCGCTGGGCGGCATCGCGCTCATGTTCTCGAAGGCCGAGGGACATACCGACGCCACCGGCACGATCCTCTCCGTGGTGATCGCGGTCGCCTTCGCCATCGCAACCGTGCTCACTCGCCGCTACAGCCATGTGCGCATGACGCCGGCCACCTGCCTCGGCACCGCGCTCATGGGTGTCATCGGCTTCGCCATTGCCGGTTTCGACGCCTTGCATATATCCAGCAGCGATCTCTTTTATCTGTTCCTGTTCGGCGCCGTGCAGTTGGCAATCGGCCTCATCCTCTTCACCACCGGAGCGCGCCTGATCCCGGCCGCCGAGGCAGCGCTCATCTCGCTCGTCGAAACCGTGCTCGGCGCTTTCTGGGTGTTCCTGTTCCTCGGTGAGAATCCCGGCGTCTACGCGCTTTATGGCGGCGCCCTCGTGCTGGCGGCGGTCGCCGGCAACACGCTCTACGACCAGCGCCGCGCCGCCCGCCAACCGCTCAACGTCGCATGACGCCGTTGACCTTCGGCATCATTCTGCGCGCCCTGGGGCCGTTCGCCGCCGGCTATTTCACATCCTACCTCTTCCGCGTGGTGAACGCCGCCATCTCCGACGATCTCATCGCCGAGCTTCATTTGAGCAACACCGATCTCGGCCTGATGACCTCGATGTATCTCTATGGCTTCGTGCTGTTCCAGTTGCCCCTCGGGCTGCTCCTCGACCGCTTCGGCCCGCGCCTGGTGCAGACCTGGCTGCTGATGCTGGCGGCAACCGGTGCCGCCTGGTTCGCACTCGGTGACAGCACTTTGAGCCTGGCCGGTGCGCGCCTGCTCATCGGCATCGGCCTTGGCGGCTGCCTGATGTCGGCCTTCAAGGCCAATGCCATGTGGCTGCCACCGGAGCGCCTGGCCCTCGGCAATTCGACCGTGGTGACCTTCGGCGGCCTCGGCTTCCTGTGCGGGACCTACCCCGCCAACCTCGCCGTCGACCTCATCGGCTGGCGGTCCCTTTTTGCCGTGCTGGTGGTCTTCACTCTCTGCGTCACCGCGTCGATCTTCTTCCTGGTACCGAAACGCGACGACGATCACCGCCCGGTGGCGCTCATCGGCCAGCTGCGCGGCTATCTCGGCATCTTCAAGGATCCGATCTTCTGGCGCGTGGCACCCATGGTGGCGGCCATCTCCGGCACCTTCATCGCGGTGCAGACGCTGTGGGCCACGCGCTGGATGACCGACGTTGGGGGTCTCGACCGCCACGCCGCCGGCCAACAATTGATGGTGCTGGGCCTCGCCTTCGCGGTGGGGTCTCTCCTCACCGGCATCATCGCCGATCGAGTGCAGCGCCACGGCATCGGCCTCAAAACCGTGGTGGCCGGCGCCTTCACGCTCTATGCCGCGGCCCAGCTCGCCATGATTTTCGCCCTGCCCGTACCGCTGCCCCTCATCTGGATCGTCTACGGCTTCACCGGCCAGGCCGCCAATCTCGGCTATGCAACCCTGGGCGCCCATTTTGGCCGCGACCTTGCCGGCCGCGCACAATCGGCCGCCAACCTCATGCTGTTCCTGGCCTCGGCCCTGTTCCAATCCTCGATCGGCTGGATTCTCGATCGCCTGGGGACAGAGGGCGGCACCTCGCCCATGACCAGCTACGCCATTGCCTTCGGCGCGCTCCCTCATCCTGCAGGTGCTGGCCTTCGCCTGGTACGTGACCGGCCGCTATGCCGCGCCGGCGCGCAAGGATTCGCGCTGACCGGCAAGCCGCCCCAGCACATGATCGGCTGAGAACGTCCCGCCGCCGAACTTGATGAGGACGAGCAGCGCCACCGCCCAGACGGCATGGGTGTCGAACGCGTTCGGGTAGACGAAGGTCTGGATCACCAGCGTCATGCCAAGGAGGGCCAAGGCTGCAAAGCGCGTACCCAGGCCCGCAAACAGAAAGAGCGGCACGGTGAGTTCCATCGCCATCGCCAGGGGCGCTGCGAGTTCAGGCGGAATGAGCGGCAGCTGATATTCATACTGGAACAGCGCCAGCGTGTTGCCATTGTCCCAGCCGTCGAGCTTGAGGAGACCGGAGCGCAGGAACACCACGCCGATGCCAAGTCGCGCCAGCAGCGCGATGAGGTCCTGGGGAATGCGGGCAAAGAGGCCGATAAGATTCTTCAGCAACATGATCATGTCCGTTCGCAAGAGTTGGCAAGGTGAAATCCGGTGAAGACATTGTCGCGCAGCAAGGGCGCCAGTGCCTGGGAGAGATCAAAATCGGCGGCGATCATCCCAGCCGCTTCCGCCGCCTCACCCAAGGTGAGACCGCGCATGAGGGTTCGCAGGAAGCCCGCCGCGGCAACGCTCAATGGCAGCAGCAGAACCTCGTCAAGCGGCCGCACGATGAGTACGCTCTCACCCGGCAGATCAGCACCGACAGGCACTGTCGCAGCCGCAACAGCATTGGCCTGCCAGATCGACAGGACGGGATAGGCCGAACTCAGAATCTCGGCGGTCGGATGCAGCGCCAGGACCAGGTCCGGCATCCGGTCCGGCGGCACGGCGGCAAGCGTCGTGCGGTCCAGGGGCGCGGCATCGGCACCGTGCAGGGCCACATGCCGATGCCATTCCAGCCGCGCGACATCGGCAAGATAAGAAAGCTCCCGCAGGGGCGCGAAGCCGGCAAGAAAATCGGCGAAGCCCGCGCCATATTCCATCAACACCGGCGAGCGCGGCGGCGAGACCTCGACGAAATGACGGGTGGATTGGCGGAAACAATCCTCGCCCAGCAACCGCAGGATCACCGGGAAGCGTGCCGCGAGGCAGCCGACCAAACTCGCATAGACATTGTTGCGGTGGAGGGCAAAGCGCGCGGCCGGCAGCAGCCCCTCCGGCACGGCCCTCTCCGTCGCCCACAAGGCGCCGGCGAAGGCGGCGATGCGATCAGGCGACGTCGGCATGCGGCACCTCCTCGGCGAGGATGCGATCGGCGCTGGCTGCTTCCGCGAGCAGGATACGCCAATCGGGCAAATCCTGGTCCCATTCGATCAGCGTCGGCAGCGGACCAACCACTCGCACCACCCACCGATAGAGTGCCCAGACCGCCGCCGAGACGCTGGTATTGTGCGCGTCGATCAGCACCTCGGCTCCGCCATCATCAACCTCGGCCATGTGGCCGGCGAGATGGATCTCGCGCACGTGATCCAATGGATAGTCGGCGAGATAGGTGCCGGAATCGAAACCGCAATTGCGGGCCGAGACATGGACATTGTTGATGTCGAGCAGCAGGCCGCAGCCGCTGCGGGCGGTGAGTTCGCGCAGGAATTCTGTTTCCCGCATGTCGCTGTCCTGAAGGCGCAGATAGAGCGACGGATTCTCGATGAGGATCTGCCGGCCGATGCATTCCTGCGTTTCATCGACATGAGCCACCAGCCGATCGAGCGCCGCCTCGGTATAGGGAATCGGCAGCAGATCGTTCATGAACGCGCCGCCATGGCTGGACCAGGCGAGATGCTCGGAAAAAAGCGCCGGCTGATAGCGCGCGATGAGCACGCGCAGCCGCGCAAGATGCGCCGGGTCCGGTCGCGCAAGGCCGCCCAGCGACAGGCCGACGCCGTGAAACGACAGCGGATAAATCTGCCGTGCCGCGGTCAGGGCCCGGTGCTGCGGCCCGCCGGCGGTGAGATAGTTTTCAGGATGCACCTCGATCCAGCCGACCTTCGGCGGCTGCGAGAGGATATCGGCATAATGCAGCGGCCGCAGCCCGATCCCGGCACACGCCGGGATCGGGCTGGTCATGTACTTGTCGGGGGAGACGGGCACTGACATGGCCATCACGATCTAGTCCTGCACGCGTCAGGATTCGATCGGCATCAGCGAGCCGGCCCGCTCCATGCCGTCCGGCAGCTTGATCATCGTCGTTTCGCAGCTGCCCTTCGGCACCAGCTTCCACGCCGCTTTGTCGTAATCGACCTTCGAGGTGCCGGCGCAGGAATTACCGCCTTCAGAGGCGCAATCATTCTGGCCGGCAAGGGCGATACCGAAGCACTTTTCCTTGGCGTCATCGGCGCTGGCGGGCATGGCGGACAAAGCGAGCGCGCTGAGCAGAGAGCCAGCGATGGCAAGGCTGGCAGTACGGCGATTCATGGGTTATTCCTCCTGATTAATAGCCCCGGAAGGGCTTACCCTGACCAATTCGACCGGCCTCCCCTGCTTGTTACGTGACCCAGCGCAAATCGATGCGGTTTACCGAGCGGACCATTTTCTTCATGATGCGACAGGCCGCCGCGTAACAGCGGCACATGGGGGCCGTATAGGGGACTTAGGTGTGAGCGATTTGGAAGACGAACTGGCCAGTTGGATGCGCGCGGCCCAGGCAGGCGATGCTGCGGCCTATCGCCGGTTGCTGAGCGCTCTCGCCGACATGCTGCGCCGCTGGGTACGACGGGAACTGGCACGCCAGGGTTACGAAATCGCGGAAGCAGAGGATATCGTGCAGGAGACGTTGCTGGCCATTCATCTGAAACGGGCAAGCTGGGATGCGGACCGGGCGATCCTGCCCTGGCTGCGGGCCGTGACGCGCCACAAGCTCATCGACAATCTGCGCCGGCGCGGCCGCCGCATCATGGTGCCGGTCGACGACGTGCTGGAGACGCTGGCGGCACCCGAACCGGAACGGAGCTTGTCCACCGAGGCGCTCGACCGGCACCTCGCCACCTTGCCTCCGGGCCAGTCGCAGGTGGTGCGCGCTATCTCGATTGATGGCCTCTCGCCCACGGAGACAGCCCAGCGCCTGTCCCTGAGCGAAGGCGCGGTGCGGGTCGCCTTGCATCGCGGCCTCGCGGCCCTGGCGGCTGCCGCCAGAAGGAGTGAGACATGAAGACCGACGACCTCATCGCCAGCCTGGTGGCTGACCAGGAAAGCCCACCCGCATCGCCCCGGCGCACCTTTGCCTATGCGGCACCGCCGGCCTTGCTGGTCGCCTTCCTCATCTTCATGTCCTTCCTCGACATGCGGCCGGATCTCGGCGATGCCCTGCAAACCTGGCGCTATCTCTTCAAGGTACTGGTCAGCGCGAGCATCGCGGCCTTCGGCCTGATGCTGCTGTTCCGCCTGGCTCGGCCGCAGCATGGTCTCGCCACCGACGGCAAATGGCTGGCCCTCGCCTTGGCGCCGCTGGCCTTGAGCCTGATACTTGAAATCGTCATGCTGCCCATGGACCGCTGGTCCGCAAGCGCCATGGGCTTCAACCCGGAATATTGCGTGACCCTGGTGCCGCTGATCGGCCTCGTTCCGCTGGCGGCGGCGCTGGTGACGCTCCGTCACGGCGCGCCGCAATCCCCGACGGGAGCCGGCGCCATCGCTGGCTTCGCCGCCGGCGGGATCGGCGCCTTCATCTATGCCCTGCACTGCGACAACGATTCCCCCTTCTATGTCGCCATCTGGTACATGGCGGCCGTCGGCATCCTGACGCTGGTGGGGACGATCGCCGGCCGGTTCTATCTGCGCTGGTAGAACGGCGCCACCGTTCACGATGAGTTCCCAGCCGCTCTCTTGCCCGAACCTTGTCCCTGCTAAGCGCGGCGATTGCCATCTCGTGACCCGTTGCGGGGCAGGTTGGCGAGACGATTCCTTTCGACTATGCTGCCGCCATGGGAACGACTCAGACACAGACCGTTGAACGCACCTTGCGCGCATTTGCGCTGCTTGAGGGCATCCCCGAACCTGAATTGAAGGCGCTGGAGGCCCGTTGCCGCTGGCGCGTCTGCGACAAGGGCCAGACCGTCCTCGACAAGGGTGCCACCTCCCGGGATGTGTTCTTTGTTCTCAGGGGTTCCGTCGCCGTCGTCACCTTCTCGCCCT
Source organism: Rhodospirillaceae bacterium (assembly GCA_016712715.1). NCBI lineage: Bacteria > Pseudomonadati > Pseudomonadota > Alphaproteobacteria > Rhodospirillales > Rhodospirillaceae > Rhodospirillaceae bacterium. Next base: position 75,581 of record JADJQM010000001.1, on the reverse strand, counting down.
CCGGCAAGGAAGTGACACTGGCCACCGTAAAGCCCGGCGAATCCTTTGGCGAACTGGCGGCGATCGACGAGCAGCCCCGCTCTGCCAGCGTGACGGCAATCGAGAAATCCGAGCTCTGCATCATGCCGCCCGAGGTCTTCATGGATCTCGTGCGCAGCAATGCGGTCGTGTCCTTCCGCTTGCTGCAGCGCATGGCGCGCCTGGTACGCCAGAGCGGCCTGCGCATCATGGAACTTTCCACCCTCCAGGCAGCCCAGCGCGTCTATGCCGAATTGCTGCGCATGGCCCAACCGGAGCCGGCCGTGCCCGGCCTCTGGGTCGTGCGGCCCCTGCCGCCGATGCATGAGATCGCCGGCATCACCCGCACCACGCGCGAAACCGTCAACCGCGCCGTGAGCCAGCTCTATCCGAGCGGCCTCCTGAAGCGCAAAGGCCGCAACCTCTATCTCATGGACAAGACCAAGCTCGAAGAACTGGTCCAGACCCTGCAGGCCCATCACAGCCACAAATAGCCGGGTTGGCACAAATAGCCGGACTGGAGCATTTTCCGTCGACGCGGAACGCCATCATTCCCCTCCCACCAGTTCCTGAAGGTCTGGCTATGGATATTGTCGGGCACGAGAAACCCACACTAACCTACGGCCACTACTCAGAAGGCAGCACCTTCGACATCATGTGCCGAGCGCTCAGAAAGTTGAAGTACCCTGGCTACACTCCACGGTAACCTTCGCTTCTCTTCGTTACGGCAGTTCCACACGCCGCCTCGGCACCATCAGGCTATTGTTGGCAGCATCAGCAAATTCCGCCTCATGTGTCGCTAAGAGAACTGCCGAGACCATCCTTGAAGCGACAATCGCCTGATTTGGCGTAACAAAGCCGACCTGAGGGAAGAAGGCCTTGTCTGTAGGGCGCGGCACTGCATTTGAGAATGAGTAGAGGGAGTAGGTCGCCGGTATGTCGACCGCGAGATGAGCCATCGAGACAATCAACGCGATACGGGAGAAGACCCCAGAAACAAAGATTGAATTTCGATCAGAGATGGGGGAGTTGAGTCCGATTGGCCAGTTGGTGAACCCATCATCATTCCTGTCGATGATAGAGACAGCTAGGATGAGTTGTTCCTTTAGATTGGCAATCGCATTTCCGAGTACTCGGTCCCGTACTGTATAGAGGTCTGAGTAACGACGGTTCGGATCATCAACGTGGATACACATCCACGCCAAGCCCTCAAACTTCCACAACCATCGTACGATCTGTTCCGCCTGAAGGTCAGTCAGTCCGCGTCCATTTTCGAGATCGTCAAACGCCTCTTCTACTGGCCGTTCAAGTTCCGTACCCAGGGTGGAGTTGCAGTCCTTACAAAGCGGTATGGTCATGGAGTTTGGAAAAATGCGATTCTCATCGAGCCAACGCCATTGTTCATGTGCCGTGAGCGTCCGTCGGATCAACCATCTAGGCCAATAATGCTCTTTGTTCATAGCCCGCCCAACTCGTTCGCAGCAAACGCATCGCAAGCGAACATGGCTGCTCAGTTTTGCTTGACTGGCCCTGCGCGCGTGACGATTGCTCACATCAGCCTCCTATCCATTGAGCCTTTCAAGAAGACGCCGGACTGCTGTAGCTGTCCACCGGCCCTTGCGGGATGCTTCGATACCTTCTTCATTCTGGCGGGACGCCTTCAGGGGGGAGGCCGGGAGGGGGGCAGCACTCAGTCCCCATCCTGGCAATTGCCACCCTTGCCCCCACTTGGTCAGATCACCCCTTCAACGCGCGCAGCGTCGTCGTGACCCGGCTGATCGTGGTGAGCCAGCACAGCGCCCCGAACATCCAGGCAAGGGCTGCAAAACTCCCCGGCCACAGCAGCATGACCATGAACACCAGGACCGTCTCGGTGCCCTCGGTCAATCCGCCGAGATGCGCAAAGCCCTTCTTCTTGTCCGCATCGACCGGCCAGTGGCGCTGTGCCGCAACGATGGCGAAGGACAGGAAACTGGTCCCCGTGCCGACGAAGCTGAAGATGAGAAAGGCCGCCGCCACCGCGTCCTGCGGGCGAGCCACGGCACAGGCGAAAACAAAGCCCGCATAGAACAGGAAATCGAGCACGATATCGAGATAGGCGCCGTGATCGGTTGGCCGGCCAGCCGCGCGAGCGCCCCGTCGATCCCGTCGCAGAGGCGGTTGGCGAGCAGCAGCAGCAGGCCCAGCAACGGTGCGCCCAAAGCAATCGCCGCCATCGCCGCGAGACCACAGCCAAATCACGCCCAGGTCACCTGGTCGGCGGAAAAGCCGCGCGCCTTGGCGCGGCCGGCGAGGTCTTCAAGCCATGGATCGATGCGCCGGCGGACGGCGCGGTCCAGCATCAGTCGTGATCCGTTTCGACCGGCACCGTGTTCGGCGCAGGCACCGGACGCTGCGCCTGCAGGCGACGCTGGGTCCGGTAGGCGATGGGCAGCGTTGCGAGGTAAGCGAGCAAGGTGAAGAACAAGGTCGCCCAAGGCACGCTCACCAGCATCGAGACATAGACGACGACGCCGATCATCGTCGGCAACACCCAGGCCTGCGTCACGCGTACCCGCTTGAACGAGAAGGTCGGCAGGCGGCTTACCAAAAGGCCGGCGACGACGATCAGGAAAATGCCCACGAACACGGGCGCGCGCAGGAAATCGGCACCGAATTCAAGCCAGGCGATGAGCGGCATCAGCACGAGGCCGGCACCGGCCGGTGCCGGCACGCCGGTGAAGAAGCGGCTGGTCCAGGCCGGCAGATCGGCATTGTCGAGCTTGGTGTTGAAACGCGCAAGACGCAGCGCCATGCAGGCGCTGAAGGCCAGCGTCAGCGCCCAGCCGAAGCCCTTCACTTCCTGCGTGCTCCACAGGAACATGATCATGGCGGGTGCCACGCCGAAGCTCACGAAGTCGCTCAAGGAATCGAGTTCCGCGCCGAACTTGCTGGATGAATCAAGAAGGCGCGCGATACGCCCGTCGAGCGCGTCGAAGATGGCGGCGATGAGGATGGCGAGCACCGCCAGTTCCCAGTGACCCAGCAGCGCCTGGCGGATGCCGGTGAGGCCGGCACACAGCGCCATGATCGTCAGCATGTTCGGAATCAGCCGGTTGATCGAATGGTCGCGCAGCTTGGGGCGTCTGATCATGGCACTTACTCCGCTTGAACGATTTCAGCGCATCTCGCCGAGGCGCGCCGCTTCTTCAGACCGCAAATCCGCCAGCACGGTTTCGCCAGCTATGGCGGTCTGACCGACGCTGACCAGCGGCTGCACGCCGTCGGGCAGATAGACATCGACGCGGCTGCCGAACCTGATCATACCGTATCGCTCGCCCGCGCGCAGCTTCTGCCCGGGCCTGGTCCAGGTGAGGATGCGTCGCGCAACGAGGCCGGCGATCTGCACCACGCAGATATCCTGGCCATCGCTGGTGCGCAGATGGAGCGAGCTCCGCTCGTTCTCGTCGCTGGCCTTGTCGAGTGCCGCATTGACGAATTTTCCCGGCCGATAGGCGCTGCCCACGACCTCGGCATCGATCGGGGCGCGGTTGATATGGACATTGAACACATTCATGAAGACGCTGATCCGCGTCCTCGGCCGCTGGTCGAGGCCCAGTTCAGCGGGCGGCACCGCCGGTTGAATCATCTGCACCACGCCGTCGGCTGGGCTGATCACCAATCCCGCTCGGTTCGGTGTGATTCTATCCGGGTCACGGAAAAAGTACGCACACCAGAGGGTAAGAACGACGCCAACCAGCCCCAAAGGCATTGCCAGCCACCACAGCAGCGCCGTGGCCAGTGCAAAAATGGCCACAAACGGCCATCCGGCACGGTGAATTGGACATAGGACTTTGGGCGTCAAGATGTTCCCTCGCTAGCGTGGCGCCAAGAACCACAGAAGAATGAGGTTCTGTTAGCTAATGGCCTGATTTGCCACAGATCGGGCACGGCGTCACGGCCGAATTCACGCGTCACTTTGGCACTTTTTCTACACTGTCATGATAAGTTTTTACACATCGTTAAGCGAGACAACCTAGCATCTGCAGCGACGCGTTCAGAGGACTCGATATAGTGACGATTGAGATGCTTGCCAGCCATACCCTGCCGCCCGGGGTCGATCAGATGCATATCGATGCCGGTGGACACCTGCGCATCGGTCGTGGCGGTGGGTTGGTGGAGTTTGGTTTTCGTTTCATGGATATCCCCTTTACCGCCAATACCCGCCAGATTCAGGCCGGTCCGATCGTGCAGATATCGGGTGAGATCGCGCCGCTGCCCTATTCCGCCGAAGGCATTGTCGTGCGCCGTTCCGCCATCGCCATCATCGACGCCAGCCAGGAACTGGCCCATACGCGTCTCGCCATCAGCAAGCACAAAACGATCCTGTGTGTCGGCAAGGCGCCGCTTACGGAGCCCTGGACGCCGGTCGACCTCATCGCCGCCGCGGCCAGCGTCATCCTGGAGGTGAGGCCCTTTTTGCAGATCCTCGCCGAAATCCTGCCGTCCTGGCCCAAACCGCGCACGGCCGACTGAACCGGTCCGCTATTGCGGCAAGGTCAGCACCTGGCCCGGATAGATCAGATCCGGATCGCGAACCCGTTCCCTGTTCGCCTCATAGATCACGCTGAAGCGCAAGCCGTCGCCATAGGTGCGGCGCGCCAGCCGCCAAAGTGAATTGCCCGGCTGCACGATGATCTGCTCGCCGCTCGGCGTGAGCGATGCAAAATCGGGCTGCTCGATCGGCTGCGCGATGCGCGATCACCTTGCCGGCGGCATCGACCTGGTCAACCCGCAATTCGTGCCGACCGATCGACAGCCCGGAACTGGGCATGAAGCTCCAGCGCCCTTGCGCATCGGCATCGACCGATCCCAGCAGCTTGTCGTCAAGATAAAGCGCCAGCTTGGCATCGGCAGGCGCGCGGCCGGCCAATGTCATGCGGCCGTCCTTGTTGAAATCGATGACATCGAGCGTCGGCGCCGTGGCGGGGCCAACCGCGACATCGCCGCTGGCCGCCGAACTCGGCATGTTGAGGATCTCGCTGGGGCCGTCGCCGGTCTGTGGTACCGACAAAGCAAGCGCGCCCGCCGGGGCAGCCACCGCATTGCCGGCGATATCCTTGGCCGGCGCCGGCACCACCACGATCACCATGCGCTCGGATTGCAGCGCCGCACCATCCTCCTCGGCGGCCTGCAGCGTGAACTTGTGCTCGCCCGGCGCCACGGCGCTGTTGGGCAGCAGGACCCATTCGCCCCGGTCATCCGCCTTGGCCGACCCGATGACCTTCCCGTCGTCGAGGAGGGTCACCGTGGCGCCCGGCTTGGCCCTGCCGGCGATGACCGCGTCGCCATTCGGGTTGATGCGCACCACGTCGAAGCTTGGCGCGGTCGCCGGCCCGCCGTCGGGGCGGCCGCGTTGTCGACGACGCTCGTGCTGCCCGGCGCGGTACTTGCCGTTTCGATGGTGTTGCTGGGGGCGGCCGGCGCCGGTGTCTCTGTTGTTGCGACCGACCCGGCCGGTACGGCCTCGGTCCCCGGTGCCGCCGCCGCCGGCGTTTCGCCGCCATCACCGGCATCGTCGCCTTCTTGCTGGGCGATCGCGTAAATGAGACCGGCTGCGAGCACCACCACCGCGGCACCCGTCACGCCGATCAAAGCCAGCCTGGACATGGACCCTACCTTCCCGTTTCTTGACCGCGGCCCGACCCCTCGAGACCGCTTTGGCGCAGGCTAAACCCATGTCCCGCAACAGGCAATCGTTGCCGGATCGATGGTCATTGAACTGTCGCCGAAGCTGGCTCATAGTGCTGGCTCATGATCATCCGTTTCCCCGCCTGCCCCCTGGGGCATTCTAACCAGCGCAATATTGCTATCGGCAAATCCGCGAAGGCTTGCGGCGCGGGCGCGGATTTCTCTTTCAGAAACAACAGGAGTACCAAATCGGAATGACTCCGATCTCATCCCTTTGCGTCTATTGTGGGTCCTCGCGCGGGACCAATCCCAACTTCGTGCCCCTGGCCCAGGATCTCGGCCGGCAGATGGCGGAACGCAACATCCAGCTCGTCTATGGCGGCGGCCGGGTCGGCCTGATGGGCGCCTGCGCCGATGCCGTCATGGCCAACGGCGGCAAGGTTGTCGGCATCATTCCGCAACATCTGCAGGACCGCGAGATCGGCCATAGCGGCCTTACCGAACTCAAGGTGGTCGACAACATGCATACCCGCAAGCGCATGATGTTCGACCTCTCGGACGCCTTCTGCGTGCTGCCGGGGGGCCTCGGCACCCTTGAGGAACTGTTCGAGGTCGTGACCTGGCGCCAGCTCGGCATGCATGACAAGCCGATCGTCGTCCTCAATCTCGACGGCTATTGGGACCGCCTCGTCGGCATGATCGACGGCATCATCGACGATGGTTTCGCCCAGCCGGCGGCGCGCCAGTATTTCTCGGTGGTGAACTCGATCGGCCGCCTGTTCGACATCCTGGCGGCCCCGTCCGAGACCCAGGAGCCCGACCACCCCGAACAAATCTAGTCACTGGATTTAGCGTAACCGTACGCCTGAAGCGCGAACAACGCTTCCGGCCGCGACCAATGTCGACTTTGGTCTGACGCCAAAATCCTTCAATTCACCGCTTTCACCCACTAGACTGCGCCCGAATTTGAAGCCCTGCGCCAGCCGGCGCCACCCGCGAGAAGGAAAGCTGCCTCATGGCGAAAATCAAGGTCAAGACCCCGGTCGTCGAACTCGATGGCGACGAGATGACCCGCATCATCTGGGCCTTCATCAAGAACAAGCTCATCCTGCCCTATCTCGATATCGACCTAAAATACTACGACCTCAGCGTCGAGAGCCGCGACAAGACCAGTGACCAGATCACCATCGACGCCGCCAACGCGATCAAGCAATACGGCGTGGGCGTCAAATGCGCGACCATCACGCCGGATGAGGGCCGCGTGAAGGAGTTCAACCTCAAATCGATGTGGAAGTCGCCCAACGGCACGATCCGCAACATCCTCGACGGCACCGTGTTCCGCCAGCCGATCATCTGCAAGAACGTGCCGCGTTTGGTGCCGGGCTGGACCCAGCCCATCGTCATCGGCCGTCACGCTTTCGGCGATCAGTACCGCGCCACCGATTTCATCGTGCCCGGCAAGGGCAAGCTCACCATGACCTTCGTGCCGGAAGACGGCAGCGCCCCCATCGAGAAGGAGGTCTTCAAATTCCCCAGTGCCGGTGTGGCCATGGGCATGTACAACCTTGACGATTCGATCCGCGGCTTCGCACGCTCCTGCTTCAATTACGGTTTGATGCTGGGCTGGCCGGTCTATCTCTCGACCAAGAACACGATCCTCAAGATCTATGACGGCCGCTTCATGGACATCTTCCAGGAAGTCTATGACAAGGAATTCGCCGACCAGTTCAAGGCGAAGAACATCCGCTACGAACACCGCCTGATCGACGACATGGTGGCCTCGGCCCTGAAATGGTCCGGCGGCTTTGTCTGGGCCTGCAAGAACTATGACGGCGACGTGCAGTCGGACACCGTGGCGCAGGGCTTCGGCTCGCTGGGCCTGATGACCTCCGTGCTCCTCTCGCCCGACGGCAACGTGGTCGAGGCGGAAGCGGCGCACGGCACCGTGACCCGCCATTACCGCGAACACCAGAAGGGCAAGGAAACCTCGACCAACCCCATCGCCTCGATCTATGCCTGGACGCGCGGTCTCTGGTACCGCGGCAAGTTCGACAACAATCCGGAACTGCAGAAGTTCGCGACCGACCTCGAGCAGGTCTGCGTCGACACGGTCGAATCCGGTTTCATGACCAAGGATCTCGCCTTGCTCATCAGCCCGGACCAGAAATGGCTCTCCACCACCCAGTTCCTCGACAAGCTCGACGAGAACCTCAAGAAGAAGATGGCCTAAATCATGTTGAAACGCATACTCCTGGTACTGGCGCTGGTCCTCGGCACCAGCGCTCCGGCGCTCGCTCTGGATCCGGAAAACACGCTCTATCTCGACTTGAAGGATGGCCGTGTCGTCATCGAACTACTGCCGCAGGTGGCCCCCAAGACGGTTGCCCGCATGAAGGAACTGGTGCGCCAGGGCTTCTTCGACGGCACGCCAATCCACCGCGTCATCCCCGGCTTCATGGCGCAGATGGGCGATCCCACCGGCACCGGCACCGGCGGCTCGGGCCAGAACCAGCAGGCCGAGTTCAGCACGCTGAAGCATGAGCGCGGCACCGTCTCGATGGCCCGCGCGCAGGACCTCAACAGCGCCGACAGCCAGTTCTTCATCTGCTTCGCCCCGGCACCGTTCCTCGATGGTCGCTACACCATCTGGGGCCGCGTCGTCGACGGCATGCAGTTCGTCGACCGCATCAAGGCCGGCACCGAGGCAGATAACGGCGCCGTCGTGATGCCGGACAAGGTGAAGTCGATCAAGGTCGCGGCCGACGCCCCCTGAACCGATCGACATAGCTTCCAAAGAAGCCCCGGCATCCACAACGATGCCGGGGCTTTTTTTGTTGGAGTTGCGTCTCTCCCCTCACCCCAACCCCTCACCCCAACCCCTCTCCCCGCCCTGCCGACGAATGTCGGCCTTCGCCGACGGGCGGGGCGAGGGGCTTACTGCTAGGCTCGGTCGAAACTCCCTCGCCCCGTGATAGCGGGGAGAGGGTCGGGGTGAGGGGCGTCTCCGCCAAATGTTGAAACGCTCTAGCGCCGCCCCCAGGGCGACAGAAACCCCTTCGCCTGTTTCGGCACGCGCAGTGTCATGATCCGGCCAAACGCAGCCGGGAACAGGGCGATGACCATCAGCCAGCCGCCTTCGAGAGGATCGACCGACATGGCTTTCGAGATACCCATCAGGGCCAGGGCAACGGCACCCGCGATCATCGCCCGGCCGATCCAGCGCCACAGCGTGAGACCCGCCGGCGACGGCGCATGGAGATCGATATCGGGCTCAGCGCGCAGGAACACCTCGATCATCTCCATGCGCCCCGCCCAGATCGCGGCGGCGGCCGAAATGACGACCGTCGCCACGAACAGGGCGAACAGCGTGTAGCGCACGGCCAGCGGATCGGCATGGCTCGCCTCATCCAGCGCATCCAGCGCCATCAGCGGGAAATCATAGAAGCCATGCGCGAGGATGGGCAGGCCCAGCGCCAGCACGAGTGCCGCCGGAGCCAGGATATCCTTACGCCACCACCAGGCCAGGAATACGCCCATCATCATGCCGTCGATCGTGTGGCCGGGCACCGCCATCGCGCCGCGCATGAAGCCCGTCATGATCCAGTTGTCCGAACTGAGGAGATAGAGAATGTTCTCGAGGAGGGCGAAGCCGAGCCCCACCAGCACCGCGCCGCAGAAGAGATCGCCGCCCGAATCACATTGCGGATGGCGCCGGATGTAGAACCAGACGATCAGGAACTTCGCCACTTCCTCGGGGATCGCCGCCCCCATCCAGGCCTTGCTGGCGGCACCCCACAGCCCGTCATTCGGAAATCCGAGCCGCGCCAGCAGGACCGAAAAACCGATCGCGAGCGGCGCCGAGATCATTCCGCCGATAACGGCCTTCGCCCCAGGCCCAGCCCCAGGCGATGCCGAAAATGCGTGAGGAAGAAGGCGATCAGAAACAGAGGCGGCACCACGGCCGCACCCATCGTCAGCAAGAATGTCATCTACCCCCCACCACACTTGATGGTGGAGGGTAATACGTCGGCGTGGCGTCGCCAAGTGGCGGCAGGGCTGCCTATCCGCGGATGAGCAACTGGAACTCGCGCCGCGTTTCGGCATTGTCGCGGAAGGCGCCGAGCAGGGTCGAGGTCGTCATGGTGACACCCGGCTTGTTGACGCCGCGCGTCGTCATGCAATGATGCTCTGCCTCGATCACCACGCCGACACCCAAGGGGTCCAGCACATGTTGGATCGTGTTGGCGATCTGGGCCGTCATCTTCTCCTGGATCTGCATGCGGCGCGCAAAGACTTCGACCACGCGCGCCAACTTGCTGATGCCCACGACCCGCGCGCGCGGCAGATAGCCGACATGGGCGCGGCCGATGATCGGCGCCAGATGATGTTCGCAATGGCTGACAAAGGGAATGTCGCGCAGCAGCACCAGTTCGTCATAGCCTTCGATCTCTTCGAAGGTGCGCTGCAGGATGGCGACCGGGTCCTCGAAATAGCCGGCATAGAACTCGTCGAAGGATCGTGCGACGCGCTCAGGCGTTCCGGCCAGGCCCTCGCGCGCGGGGTCATCGCCGGCATAGGCGATGAGTGTCCGGATGGCGGCTTCCGCCTCGGCCTTGGCCGGGCGCCGGGCCAGCGCGGTCGAGCGCTCGGAACTCAGGGATTCGGTCAGCATCAGGTGACGATGGGCGTTCATGGCAGGGGTACTCCGTAGGATATGCTCTTCCTACGCCCCGCCACGCCGCCCGGATCATATCAGAAGGGCTGGATCAGCGGATCAACCTCCGGGACCAGCCGCAACCGTCGCCGCATCACAAACACGCTGACAATGCCGGCGCCGATCACGCTGGGGATGAGGATAAGGGCCAGCACGAAATGCGGCAGCAGGCCTTCGATTTCCGCCGGATTAAGATCCTGTCCGCGGTCAAGCACGGTCAATACCGGCACGATCAATCCCCAATCCACCGCCGTGTGTCCCAGCACCGCCACCACGAAGCCAAGGATCACGGCCAGCCAATTGAAAGTCCTGGTTTCGGCAACGCGCGCAAAGAACAGGCCCATGAGGCACCCCAGCGACGCATGCAGCAGGCTGGCCGCGAGCGAGCGGATCAGCGGCACGATGAGTGGATTGCCGATCTCCTTGCCGACCATGTCGGTGACGGCGGTGTTGAGGCTGTAGCCCATGTTCTCGACGGCGGCGAAGGCAAGCCCGCACAGAATCGGCAGGCGGAAACCGGTCGCGCGGTCCAGCTCCTGATGAAACACCGAGAAATGCTTGAGGATGAAGAACGCCGCCAGCACGGCCACGGTCTTCACCCCCTCCTCCGGCAAGCCCGCCATAGTAAGGCTGATCCTGAAGGCGTCGATGAGATCGGGATCTTCCGGCAGGACCAGCTTGTCCCTGAGGTGGAACATCAGCAGCAAAGGCAGCGGCGACAATGCCCCCAGGAACAGGGTCAGCGCCACCACGCGCCACTTGGTGCGCACCGGCAGCAGAAGCTGCGCGAGCAAGACCCAGCCCGCGGTGATGACCAGGATGATGAGAAAGGCAGCGATGATCGACCCCATGATGTAACCGCCGCCTTTATGATCTGCTTAAGCTGCCTTGACGCGGTCGCGCAGCAAGTTCTCGACGGCGCTCAAGGCGTCCTTGGCTCGGCCGCCATCGGGGCCGCCGGCCTGGGCCATGTCGGGCCGCCCGCCGCCACCCTGCCCGCCGATGGCCGCCGCGGCAGCCTTCACCAGATCGACCGCGCTGAAGCGGCTGGTGAGATCGTCGGTGACCGCCACCACGATCGAGGCCTTGCCCTCAGCCGTTGCCACCAGCGCCACGACGCCGGAGCCAAGCTGCTTTTTGAAAGCATCCGCCATGCTTTTCAGTTCCTTGGCCGGAACCCCGTCAAGCACGCGCGCCGACAGCTTGACGCCGCCGACATCGAGCACGTCGGATGCGGACCCGCTGCCGCCCGTGGCAATCTGCTTGCGCGCTTCAGAGAGGTCACGCTCCAGCTTCTTGCGTTCCTCGATGAGGCTCAAGATGCGCGCTGGCAATTCCTGCGGCATGGCCTTGATCGCGGCTGCTGCTTCCAGCAATTGCTTCTGCTGCTCGGCGACGAACTGCTCCGCCGCGGCACCGGTCACGGCCTCGATCCGGCGGAGGCCAGCGCCGACGGCGCCTTCCGAGACGATCTTGATGAAGCCGATATCCCCGGTCCGGTGCACATGGGTGCCACCGCATAATTCGGTCGAGAATTCCTTCACTTCTTCATCCGCACGGCCACCCATCGAGACGACGCGCACTTCCTCGCCATATTTTTCACCGAACAGCGCCATGGCGCCGGCCTTGATGGCGTCGTCGGGTGTCATCAGATGCGTCGCGACATCGGCATTGGCGCGGATGCGGCGGTTCACTTCATGCTCGACCCAGGCAATGTCCTCACCCGTCATGCCCTTGGTGTGCGAGAAGTCGAAGCGCAGGCGGTCAGGCGCCACCAGCGAGCCTTTCTGGGTCACATGGGTGCCCAGACGGCGGCGCAAGGCTTCATGCAGCAGATGCGTCGCCGAATGATGCGCCCGCAGGCCGGAACGGCGCGCATGGTCGACCTTCATCTCGACCGCATCGCCGTTTTTCAAGACACCCTTGGTGACCTTGCCAAGATGGACATGGAGATCACCCAGCTTCTTCTGCGTGTCGCTGATCTCGATTTCAGCGCCCGTCGCGGAGACCAGCTTGCCGCCATCGCCCATCTGGCCGCCGGATTCGCCATAGAACGGCGTCTGGTTGGTGATGATGGCAATCTCGTCGCCGGCTTTCGCCTCTGCAACTTCCTGGCCGTTTTTGACGATGGTCAGTACCTGACCTTCCGCCTTCTCGGTCGAATAGCCGAGGAAGTCCGTGGCACCCAAACGCTGGCGGATTTCGAACCAGATCTTCTCGGTGGCGGCTTCGCCGGAACCGCCCCAGGCGGCGCGGCTGCGCTCACGCTGCTTTTCCAGTTCCACGTTGAACCCGTCGAGATCGACCTCGATGCCCCGGTCGCGCAGGATGGATTGCGTGAGATCGAGCGGGAAGCCGCGGCTGTCGGAGAGCGCAAAGGCGACGCTGCCCGAAAGCTTGCCGTCTTTGGTGAGGCCCGATTTCGAGCCGATCGCAATTTCCAACTCCTTGAGCCCGGTATCGAGCGTCGTCTTGAAGCGCGATTCCTCCAGCTTCAAGGTTTCGCTGATGGCGCTCTCGGCGCGGCCCAGTTCCGGATAGGCGAGGCCCATCTCGGTCACCAGCGCCGGCACCAGCTTCCACATCAACGGGGCCTTGCAGCCCAGTATATGCGCATGGCGCATGGCGCGGCGCATGATCCGGCGCAGCACATAGCCGCGGCCCTCATTCGACGGCATGACGCCGTCGGCGATGAGGAATGCGCTTGAGCGCAGATGGTCGGCAATGACCCGGTGGCTGACATTCATCGGCCCGTCGGGATCGGTGTTCGAGGCATGCGCCGGCGCTTCGATCAGCATGCGCATGAGGTCGATGTCGTAATTGTCGTGCTTCCCCTGAAGCACCGCGGCCAGGCGCTCCAGCCCCATGCCGGTATCGATCGAGGGTCGCGGCAGGCTCACCCGCTCGGTCTTCGTCAGTTGCTCGAACTGCATGAAGACGAGGTTCCAGATCTCGATGAACCGGTCGCCATCGGCATCCGGCGAACCCGGGGGGCCACCCGCCACCTTGTCGCCATGGTCATAGAAGATCTCCGAGCACGGCCCGCAGGGACCGGTATCGCCCATCGCCCAGAAATTGTCCGAGGTCGGAATGCGGATGATCTTGGAATCGGAAAGGCCCGCGATGCGCTTCCACAGGCTATGGGCCTCGTCATCGTCGACATAGACGGTGACGGTCAGCTTGTCCTTGGGCAGCCCGTATTCCTTGGTGATGAGGTTCCAGGCCAGTTCGATCGCGCGTTCCTTGAAATAGTCGCCGAAGCTGAAATTTCCCAGCATTTCGAAGAAGGTGTGGTGCCGCGCGGTATAGCCGACATTCTCCAGGTCGTTATGCTTCCCACCGGCCCGGACGCATTTCTGGGCGGTCGAGGCGCGGACATAATCCCGCTTTTCCTGGCCGGTGAAGACGTTCTTGAACTGGACCATGCCCGAATTCACGAACATCAAGGTGGGGTCGTTCCGCGGCACCAGGGGTGACGAGGACACGATTTCGTGGCCTTCCCGGCGGAAGTAATCGAGGAAAACGCGGCGGATATCGTTGGCGGTCTGCATCGTCTGGGTCCGAAACTCTTACCTGGGCAAAAAAGGGGCCGCTTTGCTGCGGCGCGAAGGGCGATTATTTAGAGTTTTTCCAGGCTAAACAAGGCATTTGAGGTCGCCAGACCCCGGTTTCCGGCGGTTTTGGCGGGCGCCCGCTGCATGGCTCGCCGGCGCCGGATGACCGCACCGCTATATCCCTGTCGGTTTTGGGGAGGAAATCCAAGAGCGGCCATCCTATATTCCGGCCATGAACAGCCAGCTCGCCAGTTCCCCCAAACCGGGTGCGCCAGCGCCCATGGTCGATCCGTTCGGCCGCCGCATCAGCTATCTGCGCGTGTCCGTGACCGACCGCTGCGATTTCCGCTGCGTCTATTGCATGTCCGAGGACATGACCTTCCTGCCCAAGGCCGAGATCCTCAGCCTCGAGGAACTGGACCGCCTGTGCAGCGCCTTCGTCGGTGTCGGCGTCAAGAAGCTGCGCCTGACCGGCGGCGAGCCGCTCGTCCGCAAGGGCATCATGCAGCTCATCCGCAACCTCTCCCGCCATCTCAAGACCGGCGCCCTGGAGGAACTGACCCTCACCACCAATGGCAGCCAGCTCGGGAAATACGCCCAGGAGCTCGCCGATTGCGGCGTGCGCCGCATCAACGTCTCGGTCGATTCCCTCGACCCCGACAAGTTCACCCGCATCACCCGCTGGGGCAAGCTGCAGCCGGTGCTCGACGGCATCGCCGCCGCGAAGGCCGCCGGCATCAAGGTGAAGCTCAATACCGTGGCGCTCAAGGGCGTCAATGACGACGAGTTCTATAACCTCGTTGAATGGTGCGGCGAGAACGGCCACGAGATCACCTTCATCGAGGTGATGCCGATGGGCGATATCGGCGGCGAGAACCGGCTCGACCAGTTCTACCCGATCTCTCTCCTGCGCAGCCATCTCGGGAAGCGCTGGACCCTGCAGGAAAGCGGCCATAACAGCGGCGGCCCGGCACGTTACGTGACGCTTGCCGAAACCGGCCAGCGCGTCGGCTTCATCACGCCGCTCACCCATAATTTCTGCGAATCCTGCAACCGCGTGCGCCTCACCTGCACCGGCACGCTCTATATGTGCTTAGGGCAGGACGATGCCGCCGATCTGCGCGCACCCTTGCGCCAGAGCGAGTCAGACGAATCGCTGCTCGAAGCCATCCGCGAAGCGATCGCCCGCAAGCCCAAGGGCCACGACTTCATTATCGACCGCAATCACAGCGGCCCGGCGGTCGAACGCCATATGAGTGTCACGGGCGGCTAAGCCGCGTCAGTCGATGATCACCTGGTGGCAGAACTGCTTGCCGTCCGAGATGGTCACCTGGGTGAACCCCAACAGCTTCAGGAGATCGAAGAACGTCGCCTCTTCCGGCTGCGTGTTCTTCTGGAAGAACGGCGTCGAGCGCGCAATGAGCGTCATGCTCGCGAACAGGGCGCGCGCGCGATAGATGGTGTCGAGCGATCCGTCGCGCAGGCCCGTGATGATCAGCTTCTGGGCGTTTTCGCCTTTGGCGAAGATCGCGTAATCCGGGGCGAACTGGCCGGAAACGAGCTGGCGCGCCATGCCGATGACGAAGCCCTGGCGGCGAATCTCGTCGCTGTCGGGCAGCGTCACGACCCGGCTCACATAATGCTCGACGGTCTGCGGAGTCGGATAATAGTAGCCCTCGTGGTGATCGCCGACCTCGTCATCGCCGGCGATATCGAGCGCGATCGTCTCCTGCATGTTCTCCTGGGCCAGGGCCGGGACTGCTCCCATCGCCAGCGTCACACCCAAGCCACAGACCAAAGCCAGATAGACGCGCCGCATATTCTGCCCCCGATTACCCCTGATTTTCAGGGGCTACACTGCAATGCGTCCCCGATTTTGACAAGGGCGGCTTTGGCAAGCGACCCTGCCCCCGCTATACTGCCGCCGCCCGCCAACCGGAGCCAGATCACTTTGAACACCCTCAACACCGCGCCCAGCATCGCCTTTGTCGCCGCCGACTCGCCCGACGCCAGGGCCGCCTTCGCCGAACTCACCGCCCGCTATGGGGCCGGCGATCCGACCCATGCCGACGTGGTCGTGGTGCTGGGGGGCGACGGCACCATGCTGCGCGCACTCCATGACACGATGAACCGGCGCGTGCGCATCTTCGGCATGAATTGCGGCACCGTGGGGTTCCTCATGAACCGCTACGATACCAGCGGCCTGGTCGAGCGCATCCAGCGCGCCGAGCAGGTGATCCTCCACCCGCTGCAATTGACCGCCAAGACCGGCGACGGGCAGGAGCACCGCCTGGTCGCCATCAACGAAATCTCGCTGCTGCGCGAAACGGCCCAGGCCGCCAAGATCAGCATTGAGATCGACGGTCGCGAACGCATGAACGAGCTGGTCTGCGACGGCGTCCTGGTGGCAACCCCCGCCGGCAGCACCGCCTACAATCTCTCCGCCCACGGCCCGATCCTGCCGCTGGCGTCTGGTGTGCTGGCCTTGACGCCGATCAGCGCCTTCCGGCCCCGCCGCTGGCGCGGCGCCATCCTGCCCCAGCGCGCCAAACTCCGCTTCATCATCCGCGAACCGGACCGCCGCCCGGTCAGCGCCACCGCCGATTTCAACGAGATCCGCGAGGTGACCGAGGTGACCGTCTGCCAGGACCCCAACACCTCCCTCACCCTGCTGTTCGATCCCGAACATCATCTCGAGGAGCGGATCCTGCAGGAGCAGTTCCAGGCTTAAGGGACTTGCACCTGCGCTCTGGCAAACTTGCAGATATCCCCGATTAACTGGTCAATATCCCCCTTTAACTGACCGAAACCGGCGTGTTTTTCGATCCGGTCCTCGTCCATGTAAAGGCCGCGATTGACCTCGATCTGCAGGGAATGGCGCCCTTCCAGCGGCCGCCCGAACCGCTCGATGAGCTCCGCCCCCTTGAACGGGTGGTTGATCTGCACCGAATAACCCATATTTCTCAAGCACTCAGCGACGAACTCGGTGAAGGCGGGATCGCAGCTCTCCTCCCTCCCGGTCGCCCAGCACGAAATCATCGCGCGGCACCGGCTTCCCCCCCTGCCGCCCGGTGGTGCGCATCGAATGACAGTTCACATGCCACACCGCCCCAAAACCGGAAACCCTTGAATCCAGCATGTTTTCCAGCTCGGCATAGTAGGGCCGGTGATAACTTTCGATGCGCGCCATGATCTCGCCCACGGAAAGCGGCCGGTCATAGATATGCATCCGCCCCTTGATCAGCCGGCGGATAAGTCCCAGTCCCATCTCGGATTTTTCAGTGGCCCGCACCGGCCGCGGCCACGGCTCGCTCAGCATGTCGCTGTCGATTTCATCCTCATGCCGGTTGGGGTCGATATAGGCACGCGGAAACAGCGCCTTCAGGAACCCGGCCCCCAGATCTGGCGCCCCCTCATAGAGATCATCGACAAAAGCATCCTCCGCCCGCCGCAACACATCGCGCGGCACGGCATGATCGAAATCGCCGGGATAGTCGTAGCCGCTATGCGGTGAATCGAACACGACCGGCGCCGAATCCATATCTGGCGCAGGTTCATAGCGGACCAGAATGCCCGGCAGATGCATCTTTTGTGGTGTCAAAACAACTCCCGGCAATCCTTGCCATTCCTTGCTTCCCCGGTATGCTTTCCCAATCGCTTCGTCAATACCGCTCGCATGTTCCGGGAGTTTCATCTTGGCGTCACGCCCACAGAGTCTCGATCTCATCCGCCGCCTGATCGCGTTCGACACGACCAGCCGCAATTCCAACCTCGAGCTGATCGACTTCCTGCGCAACTATCTCGGCGATCACGGCATCAAAAGCGAGTTGATCTTCGACGTCACCGGCAAGAAGGCCAATCTCTACGCCACCATCGGCCCGGATGACCGCGCGGGTTATGCGCTTTCCGGCCATACCGACGTCGTGCCGATCGATGGCCAGGATTGGTCAAGCGATCCCTGGACGGTGAAGGAAGAAGGCGACCGCCTCTATGGCCGCGGCACCTCCGACATGAAGGGGTTTCTCGGCGTCGTGCTAAACGCGGTGCCGGAACTCAGCCGTCGCCAGCTCTCGACACCGGTCCATCTCCTCTTCTCCTATGACGAGGAGGTTGGCTGCCTCGGCGTGCGCCGCGCCCTCGAGGTCATCAAAGACCTGCCGGTGAAGCCGAAGGGCTGCGTCATCGGCGAACCTACCTCGATGAAAGTTGCCATCGCGCATAAGGGCAAGACCAGCCTGCGCTGCCATGTGCATGGCCTGGAATGCCATTCATCCCTCGCCCCCAAGGGCGTCAATGCGGTGGAATATGCGGCCGAGCTGATCAGCTATCTGAAGCGCATGGGTCGCCGCTTCGCGGCACAGGGCCCGTTCGATCAGGATTACGACGTGCCGCACACCACCGTCCATACCGGCATCGTCAAGGGGGGCACGGCGCTCAACATCGTGCCCAAGGATTGCAGCTTCGATTTCGAGTTCCGCTATCTCCCGGTGCAGAATCCGGCCGATCTGGTGGCCGAGGTGAAGCGCTTTGCCGATGAGGAACTGGCCAAGGAAATGCGCGCCATCAATGGCGAATGTGGCTTTTCCTGGCAGCAGATCTCGGCCTTTCCCGGCCTCGACACGGCGGAAGATGCCGAGATCACGGTCATCGCCAAGGCACTGACCCAGGCAAATGACACGATCAAGATCGCGTTCGGCACCGAAGGCGGGCTCATCCAGCAGATCGACATCCCGACGGTGATCTGCGGCCCGGGTTCGATCGAACAGGCGCACAAGCCCAACGAATGGGTGATGCTGGAACAGATCGCACAGTGTGAGGCGTTCCTCGAACGCCTCACTGCGCGGGTATCGTCCTAGAGGCTGTGCCGCTTGCGCCAATCGACCGGATAGAGCGCGTAGCAGACGATGGCCTTCTCGCCCTCATAAGTGATCGGCGTCTTCTCAGGCAGCCAGATGACGTCGCCGGGGCCTGCCTCGATGACGCCGCCCGGATGCTTCAGGCGGAACCAGCCCCTATGACGATGATCATCTCGTCATAGAGCACGGTCCATTGGATCGAGCAGCCATCGAACTTCGCGATGCCAACGCCCATGGTCGAGGACATGTCCGGCCCGACCAGGCGACTGATTTCAGCGGTACCGGGCGGTCCGCCATAGGCCTCGAATTTCATCTCGGCGCGCTTGTAGTGTTTGACCTCGGCCATGCCGACCTCCCTCAGGTGAGATGCGCGGACTCCAGGGCCGGATCCGGCTTCTTCGCTTTCAACATCTGCAATTCAGACATCACAATGCCAGCAATGACAAGCAGGCCGCCGATCATTTGCATCACCGTGGGTGCTGTGCCCGACAGCGCGAAGATTCCGATCGCCACCACCGGCACCAGATTGAGGTAGAGGCTGGCAATGACGACGCCCGCGCGCTTCACGCCGAAATTCCACAGATAGACCCCGAACGCCACCAGCACGATGGTCATCCAGGCGAAGATGAGCCAGTCCACAAGGTTGTCGGGCAGCGGTGGCGGGAAATGCGCACCGCCCAGCAGCGCCGCCACGCCGTAGATGACGACCAGCCCAACGCCGCCAGTGCTCATCGTCATCGTGGTGATGCGCAGTTGCGACCAGCCACGGCACCAGTTCTGTGCCGCGGTCGAATACCAGGACCAGCAGGCAAAGGCGATGACGATCAGGATCTCGCCACCGCGAAAATCGAACATGTCGCCTGCCCCGAAATGGACCGTGGCCAGGGCACTTCCCAGGATGGCCAAGGTGATGGCCGGCACCATACGCGGGTTGACAGGCACGCGGAATACGATGCGGTCGACGATCGCCGCCACGGCCGGCGAAGTGGCGCTGAGGATAGCCGCGGTGATTGGATGGCAATTGTAGACGCCAATGGTGTAGAGCGCCGAATAGCAGCCGATGCCGATGATGCCCAATGGCCAGACCCGCCAACCACCGGCCTTCGGGACGTCTTTGCCTCGCGCCTGCCCTGCCGGCACGACCGTGCGCTGCCGTTCGAGCAATGAGAGCGCCGCCCACATGATCGGCACCGCGCCCAGATAGCGAAAGGCCGCCAGGAAATAGGGATCCCAGCGCTGCAGCAGATGGTTCACCACAGGCACCATCGTGCCCCAGAGCAGGGCAAGCAGCAGGAGGCCGAAATAGCCGATCCATTTCGCCATGATTGATCGTCACCCGAGTCGGTTGCGGGAAAGCGCTGTCAAAATCTCGGCTCGACACTATCTGAAAGCTTGCTTATGGTCGTCACGCTTGTGACGGGGAACGACCATTTTCACGCTGCCCTAATTGAGCGAAGCGACTGCTGACACGACCACAATGACGACCACTGGGGGAGAGCCCCAGCCATCCGATACCTACCGATCGAACCCAGGCGACCATTAGGGGAGAGCCCTAAGCGACGAAACCCAGGAACGGAATTTTCCAATGCATGAGGATGCAACCGACGACAGCGACATCAAGATCGATGGCGCCATCTCCCGCAAGAGCCCCTACGGCCTTGCCTATGAACCGACCTTCGCCGGCGTACTCTCCTTCATGCGTCGCAGCTACGGCAAGAATCTGAAAGGCGCCGATCTGGTCATCAGCGGCGTGCCGCTCGACCTGGCCGTGACGCACCGGCCGGGTGCGCGCCTTGGGCCGCAGGGCATCCGCCTTGCCTCCGCCGAAGTGGCGTCGCTCAAACCCTATCCCTGGGGTTTCGATCCGTTCGAAAACCTTGCCGTGATCGATTACGGCGATTGCTATCTCGACGTTCACAACCCGATGACAATCCACGACGCCATCGTCGATCATGCGCGCCACATCCTGAAATCGGGCGCGCGCATGCTGACCTTCGGTGGCGACCACTACGTCACCTATCCACTGCTCAAGGCCCATGTCGAAAAGTTCGGCAAGCCGCTCTCGCTCATCCATTTCGATGCCCATTGCGACACCTGGGCCGATGATGTCCCCGGCTCGCTCAATCATGGCTCAATGTTCTACAAGGCGGTCAAGGACGGGCTCATCGACGTCGAACATTCCGTGCAGATCGGCATCCGCACCTGGAACGACGACTTCATGGGCATCAACATCCTGGATGCCGCCTGGGTACATCGCCACGGCACCGACGCCGTCATTGCCGAAGTGAACCGCATCGTCGGCAACCGGCCGGCTTACTTCACCTTCGACATCGATTGCCTCGATCCGGCCTTTGCGCCCGGCACCGGCACGCCGGTCTCGGGTGGCCTGTCGGCTGCGCAGGGGTTGGCCATCGTGCGAGGCTTCACCGAGCTCAATCTCGTTGGCATGGATGTCGTGGAAGTGGCCCCAGCTTATGACCAGAGCCAGATCACGGCGCTGGCGGCAGCCCACATCGCCTGCGACCTCATCTGCCTGTTTGCCAAGCGCAAGGCCGACGGCAAATTGACGTAGCCTACAAACTGCAGGCGTGACCGCTTAAGTCACAGAAACTGAGCGCCGCGCCTGCAGGATGCGCCATTCCGAATAGACGATCCCCAGCAGGACCAGGCCGCCGCCCAGCAATTGCTGCGTCGTGGGTTTCGCATCATGGCTCAACACCAGAATTGCAATTGCCACAACCGGCGTGAGGTTGACATAGAGCGAAGCCGTGACGACACCCACCGCGCGCACACCGGCATTCCACAGCACGACGCCCAACACCATCACCGTGATGATGTACCAGAGCAGGCTATAGCCTTCGATCGGCGCCTCGGGCCAGGCCGGTGGAAACTGTGCCGGTCCGACGACAGACAGCAGCAGGTAGATCGCGGTCGTTACAACGCCGGACGTGGCCATGGTGACGAAGGTGATGCGCGCCTGAGTCCAGTCTGGGCACCAGCGTTGCGCCACGGTCGAATACCAGGCCCAGCAGATAACCGAGAGCAGGATCAAGACCTCGCCGCCACCAAAGGCGATGCCATCATCGCCTGCACCGGGATCGATCGAGGCGAGCGCACAGCCGGCGGCACTGGCGATGAGGCCCGGCACCATGAGGCGATTGAAGGGAAGACGGAAGAAGACCCGGTCGGTGACCGCGGCCACCGCGGGTCCGGTCGCGGTAACGATGGCCGCCAGCACCGGATCGCTGAACTGGACGCCAACGGCGTAAAGGATCGCAAAACCGCCATTGCCGATGACACCGAAAGTCCAAATGCGCCACGCGGCCACCGGCGCCGGCTTTGCACGCCCGCGTTCGGTCCACAGCACGAGGAGCCACAGCAGGGGAACAGCACCCAAAGTCCGAATGGCGACCAGAAAGTAGGGGTCCCAGCGTTCCAGCTGATACTTGGTCAATGGGATCATGCCGCCCCAAAAAAGAGCTACCAGCAGCAGCCCTCCGACACCTACCCAGCGCCCCATCGTTCCCCCGACCCATAGCCCGACATCCTGTATCAGGGCACGGCAATGTCCCAGACATGGCGGAGGCGGTCAATCACCGCGCCTGCATGACGACCGTGTGTACGCCACATGACGCAGGGTAACCGGTAGTAGATTGACAGCGCTGGGTCGAGGCTGGACATTCCCATGCACGAAATGCAGTCAATCGGGGAATCACCTTGGACCAGCCGAACGCCCTGCCCTCCACCGCCGATGTCGTTATCATTGGCGCTGGTATCCAAGGCTGTGCCAGCGCCTATTACATGGCCAAGGCCGGCATGAAAGTGGTGCTGGTCGACAAGTCCGGCATCGCCGGGCAGCAGAGTTCGCGCGCCTGGGGTTTTGTGCGGGTGCAGATGCGCGACCCCGATGAAATCCCCCTGATGGAGGCTGGCAAGAAGCTGTGGCGTGGTCTGGAAGCCGAGCTTGACAGCGACCTCGAATGGAATGAAGGCGGCGCCCTCTATGCCAGCGGCACACCGGCCATCATGGCCTATCGCGAGAAATGGTTCGACACGGCGCGGCCCTTTGGCCTGGACACCCGATTGCTGAGCGTCGCCGAGGTCAGGACTATGCTGCCCAATCTCGCAAGTCCGGTGAGCGGTGGGCTCTATACCAGGAGCGACGGCCATGCCGAGCCGCGCAAGGCTGCTGCCGCCTTCGCACAACGTGCCCGCGACCTTGGTGCCATCATCCTGGAAGGTTGCGGCGCGCTCTCGATCGAGCGAGCGGGCGGCGCCGTCGCTGGTGTCGCCACCGAATGGGGAGAGGTGAAGGCCAGGAATGTGCTGCTCTGCGCCGGCGCCAGTTCCTGGCGGCTGCTGCGGGGGATCGGTGTCAACCTGCCGCAATCCTATGTGCGCGGCTCCGTCGCCCGGACCAACATACTGCCTCATATCACCGAAGCTGCCTTCGTCGGCGACGGCATCGCCTTCCGCAAGCGGCGGGACGGGTCGTTCAACATCGCCTCCAGCATGCATGGCGATGTCGACGTGGTACTCGATCACCTGCGCCTTGCCCCCTGGTATTGGCGCGCCTATCGGGACAGCGCCAAGGGCTTGACGCTGCATGTCGGCGCATCGCTGATCAGGGACCTGTGCCAGCGCATGCCCTGGCGCGAAGAGGCGCGCTTGCCGGCGATCCATGTGCGCGATCCGAAGATCGAGCCGCAGCAGGAACGCCTGCGCGATGCGGCGCGCCTGTTGGAGCGTGCCTTTCCCCATATCGGCCGGGTCGGCATAGCCGAACAATGGGCCGGCAATATCGATACGTTGCCTGACGGCATTCCCGTGCTGGATGCGCCACCGGCCATTCCCGGCCTGCTCGTGGCGACCGGCTTCTGCGGCCATGGCTTCGCATTGGGCCCGATCGTCGGCAAGACGATGAATGACCTGGTGCAGGGAACGCAGATCGACTTCAATCTGAGGCCGTTCCGACTTGCCCGCTTCGCCGAAGGTGATGTGAAGCAACCGCTCTCAATCTGGTAAGGAATGAATCCGTGACTGACCTCAGCCCCGCCACCAAGGCCTTCATTGACGGACTCACTTTCGACGCCGATGGATTGATTCCAGCCATCGCCCAGCAGCACGATTCCGGCGAAGTGCTGATGATGGCCTGGATGAATCGCCAGAGCATAGTCGAGACCCTCACTGGCGGTCGCGTTGTCTATTGGTCTCGCTCCAGGCAGGCGCTGTGGCGCAAGGGCGATTCATCGGGCCAGGAGCAACGGTTGATCGAGTTCCGCGTCGACTGCGACCGCGATTGCCTGCTCCTGCTGGTTGATCAGATCGGCGTCGCTTGCCATACCGGCCGGCGGAACTGCTTTTTCACCGCCATTCGGGATAACAATCCCATTGTAGTCGCCGATGTGATTATCGACCCATCTCATTTGTACAAAGGCCGATAACGATGTCTCAGATTTAAGACGTTGTTAAAGCCTTGAAGCTACACCATGAAACGACGGCACTGGTTATTGGTGCACTCGCCGTCGGAGAACTGGCATGTCTTCCCGCAAAGAGAATGAACAGCGCACGCTGGATATCGTCGCTGGTCGTATCGATGGGTCGGGAGATGCTGGCGCAAAACCCGCAAAGTCCGGTCTCGGCGGCATGGAGATGGCCGGCATTGCGCTTTGGCTTCTTGTTCTTGCCGGGGGCGGGTTGGTCGCCGTCTATTACTTCATGCTCGCGCCGAAATAGGCCGGCTTGCCGTCCCTCACGCCCTCGCCTAGGCTCCGGTACCTAGCACCAGCCGCGGCGATTCATGATCTACGATATTTCCCAGACCTTGCGAAACGATCTGCCTGTCTGGCCGGGCGACACGCGCTTTGATCTGCGCCGCACCTGGTCGATGGGGCCGGGCGTGCCGGTCAATGTCTCCGCCTTTACTCTCTCCACTCATAGCGGCAGCCATGCCGACGCACCGTTCCATTACGACGAAACCGGCGTCGCGATCGATGCCGTCGATCCGGGCATCTATCTGGGTCCGGCACAGGTGATCGACGTGCGCGCGGCCAAGGGATGCGTCACCAGCGAAGATGTGCTGCCGCAACTGGCCGACGGCACTACGCGTGTGCTGCTGCGCACCTACGACAAGGCGCCGCAACAGGTTTGGGACGCGAACTTCACCGCTGTCGCTGCATCGCTGATCGAGGCACTGGCCGCGCGCGGCGTGCGCCTCATCGGCGTCGACACGCCTTCGCTCGATCCGCAAACCTCGAAGTCGATGGATGCGCATCTTGCGGTGGCGCGGCACGGCATGGCGATCCTCGAAGGACTGGTGCTCGACGCCGTGCCCTTCGGCAGCTATGAACTGATCGCCGTGCCCTTGAAGATCGCCGGCGCGGATTCGAGCCCGGTCCGTGCCATCCTCCGGAGTCTCTAAAGATGAGCTTGATCGACCGCGCCCACTGCGAGGCGCTGGATGCCAAGGACCCGCTGGCCTTCGCGCGCGACCGCTTCGAGGTGCCGGACGGCATGGTCTATCTCGACGGCAATTCGCTGGGCGCCCTGCCGAGAGAGACACCGGCGCGCCTTGATGCCGTGATCCGCCAGCAATGGGGCCGCGACCTCATCACCGGCTGGAACAAGCATGGCTGGGTCGAGTTGCCGCGGCGCCTCGGCGCGACGCTGGCAAAGCTGATCGGCGCTGAGGCCGATGAAGTGGTCGTGTGCGATTCAACCTCGCTCAACGCCTTCAAGCTGCTGAGCGCCGCCTTGTCCCTGCAGCCGACGCGCAAGGTCATCCTGTCGGACACCGGCAATTTCCCGACCGACCTCTACATGGCGCAGGGTCTTGCGCAATTGCTGGGGCAGGATCATCGGCTGGAGCTGGTGGCCCCCGATGATGTCATCGCGCGCATCGACGCCGATGTCGCCGTGGTGATGCTGACCGAGATCGACTACCGCACCGGCCGCAAGCACGACATGGCGGCGATCAATGCCAGGGCGAAGGCCGCCGGTGTGCTGACCTTGTGGGATCTGGCGCATTCGGCCGGCGCCCTGCCGGTCGACCTCAATGGCACCGGCGCCGATTTTGCGATCGGCTGCGGCTACAAATATCTGAACGGTGGCCCGGGTGCCCCTTCCTTCCTGTTCGTGGCGAAGCGCTGGCTGGAGGCGAGCCAACAGCCGCTGTTCGGCTGGTTCGGCCACGCGGCACCCTTTGCCTTCGAGACCGCCTATCAGCCCAAGGCCGGGATCGACCGCTTCCTGGTGGGGACGCCGCCGGTCCTCAGCATGGCCGCACTTGAATGCGGGCTTGCCACCTTTGACGGAATCGACATGAGCCTGCTGCGGGAAAAGTCCCTGGCGCTGGGCGACCTCATGATCCGGCTGGTGGCGCAGGAATGCGGCGGGCTCGGCCTCACCCTTGCCAGCCCGACCGAGGGCAAGGCGCGCGGCAGCCAGGTGAGCTATGCCCATGCCGAGGGCTATGCCGTCATGCAGGCGCTGATCAGCCACCGGGTGATCGGCGATTTCCGGGCGCCAGACCTCATGCGTTTCGGCTTTACCCCGCTTTATGTCCGCTACCGGGATATCTGGGACGCCGTCGCCGCCCTGAAGTCGGTGCTGGTGACCGCGGAATGGCAGAAACCGGCCTTCCGCCAACGCGCCGCCGTCACCTGACCGACCGCCCACGGGGCTGGATTTTACCGGCGACCCGGGGCAACATGCGCCACATCGACAGGAATCAGGGAGTGGCGTTTCATGCGGCCGATTTTCGTCATGGTCAAATGCGATCCCGGCAAGGCCTATGAGGTCGCCGAGAAGGCGCTCGATTCCGTGCAGCAGATCGCCGAGCTTTACTCGATCTCCGGTCAGTACGACCTGCTGGTGAAATGCTACCTGCCCAGCGACATGGATGTCGGCCGCTTCGTGACCTCGGAGCTGCAGACCCTGCCCTTCGTCAAGGACACGCTTACCATCATCACCTTCAACGCGTTTACGTAACCAGAACAATTCCACAAGGGGGAACTGCCCATGACCACCAGGATCTCGCTGATGAAGCGGGCCAGCATCACAGCCCTTCTCGCCTCCGGCCTGGCGCTCGCCGCCTGCGGCGAGGAGAAGAAGGAAGAACAGGCGGCTGCCACCAACACCACCGCTACGACGGCGGCGGCACCGGCCGCGGCACCGGCGACCGGAGACACCAAGGTCGGCATCCTGTTCGATGTCACCGGTCCGATCGCCAGCTTCATCCCGCCGATGATGGATTCGGTGAAGCTTGCGGAAAAGGAAATCAATGAGGGCGGTGGATTGCTGGGCGGCAAGATGGTGACCGTGGTCGGCGACACCACTGGCGCCACGCAAGGTGCCGTGGATGCTGCCACCAAGCTGGTCAATGTCGAGAACGTGCCGGTCGTCGTCGGCGCGCTGATGTCGGGCACGACGCTGGCCGCCGCCAACGCGGTCACCATTCCCTCGGGCGTGCTGCAGATCTCGCCGACCGCGACCTCGCCGGACTTCACCAGCCTCAAGGACAATGACTACGTCTTCCGCATCGTGCCCTCGGACGCCTATCAGGGTGTCGTGCTGGCCAGGCTGGTGCTCGACCAGGGTATCAAGACCGTGGCCCTCACCTATGCCAACAATGATTACGCAACGCCGCTCGCCACCGGTTTCGCCACCGCCTACAAGGCCGGCGGCGGCACCATCACGGCCGAGGTGAAGCACGAGGAGAAGCAGCAGAGCTACGCCGCCGAACTCGGGACCCTCGCCAAGGACAAACCGGAAGCCCTGGTGCTGATCGCCTATGCCGGTGACAGCGGCACCACCATCGTCAAGGAAGCGCTGGAGAACAGCCTCTTCACCCGCTTCATCGGCACCGATGGCCTGCGCGACAACAAGCTCATCGAGCAGATCGGCGCCGACAATCTGAAGACCTCGTTCTTCACCTCGCCTTCGGCGCCGGAGAGCGATGCCGCGAAGAAGTTCGACGAGCTCTACACCGCCGCCTATCAGAGTTCGAAGGACAAGATCTTCATCGGCCAGACCTATGATTCGGTCATGCTCGCGGCCCTTGCCGTCGAGAAGGCCGGCTCGACCGACCGCGTGAAGGTGCGCGACGCCCTGCGCGAAGTCGCCAACGCGCCCGGCGAGAAGATCCTGCCCGGCGAGTGGAAGAAGGCCAAGGAATTGCTGGCCGCCGGCAAGGACATCGACTATTCCGGCGCCACCGGCGAGATGGAATTCGATGCCAATGGTGACATCCCCGGCGTGATCGGCCATTTCGTGGTCGATGGCACCGGCTACAAGCAGGTCGGGCTCGTCACGCCGTAACCTGCGCTAACGATTGCGACATGCGGCCCGCTTGTGATCGGCAGATCATCGGCGGGCCGCTTTCCTTTTGGGAGGTGTGATGGCAATGAAGGCAATCCTGTTCGATGCCTATGGCACCCTGCTCGATGTTCATTCGAGTGTCGCGCGTCATGCTGACCGGTTGGGCTCTGTTGCCGGGGCCGTGTCGGCTTTGTGGCGGCAGAAGCAGCTGGAATATACCTGGACGCTGACACTTGCCGGCCGCTACCGGCCCTTCGATGCCGTGACCGCCGACGCGCTCGATTTTGCCCTCGCGCTGCATGGACACGGGGATGCGGGCCTGCGCCAGGACCTCCTCGACAGCTATCATCACCTCGCCCCCTTTGCCGATGTCGGCCCGGCGCGGGCGCAGTTGAAGGCTGCGGGGATGCGGCTCGGCATTCTCTCCAACGGCACGCCGGCGCTGCTGCGCGAGGCCGTGGCCTCGGCCGGCATCGCCGCCTTGCTTGATCCCCTGCTTTCGGTCGATGCGATCAGGATCTACAAGCCCGATCCGCGCGTCTATGCCATGGCGGCCGACGCCCTCAAGCTGTTGCCGAGCGAGATCGGCTTCGTCTCGTCGAATGCCTGGGATGCGATGGGCGCCGAGAGCTTCGGCTTCCAGGTGTTCCAATTGCGCCGCCAGGCGGGACCGGACGAATACCACCTCGCCGGCAAAACCAAGGTCATCGCCTCGCTCAGCGAGCTGATCTAGCCGTCGATCCGGCGCGGCGGCTTTTCGGGCAGCACGCCCTTGGCGAAGCGCTGCAGCACGACGATGAGCAGGACGCCGATGAGCAGTGCGCGCATATAGGATGAGCGCGTGATCCATTCCGCCGGCAGCCGGTTGGTGAGGAGCTCTGTCCCCGACCAGATCAGCCAGACCAGCCCCGCCCCCAGCATCGCACCACGGTTGTTGCCGCTGCCGCCGATGATCAGCATCACCCAGACGAGGAAGGTGGTGAGCAAGGGTTCCGTGGCGCTGGAGCCGATGAATTTGAAATACATGGCGGAAAGCGCCCCGCCCAACCCCATCACCATCGAGCCGATGACGAAGGCTTCGAGCCGGAAGCGCACGACATCCTTGCCGATGGCGGCCGCCGCCAATTCATTGTCCCGGATCGCCCGCATGGCGCGACCCCAGGGCGACATCCAGGCGCGCTCGGCCGCAACATAGAGAATGATCATCACCAGCAGCACGAATCCGAGGAAGGCGATGTTACCCCAGGGCTGGCCGAGGCTTTCGAACGGTCGCGGCACGGTCGAGATGCCCATCGTGCCGTTCGCCAGCCAATCCTCGTTCTTGAGGACCAGGCGGATGATCTCGGAAATGCCGATCGTCGCCATCGCGAGATAATCGCCCTTGAGCCCAAGGCAGATGCGCCCGACCGGCCAGGCGATGAGGCCCGAGAGCAGCATGGCGATGGGCAGCGCCAAAAGCGGCGGCCAGCCGAAACCGCCGAGGTAATTCGGACTCTCCGGCGAGGTCAGGATGGCGGTCGTATAGGCGCCCACGGCGAAGAAGCCGGCGATTCCTGCATTGAACAGGCCGGCGAAGCCCCATTGCAGGTTGAGCCCCAGACACAGCACCCCATAGATGCCGAACATGGTGGCCAAGGAAATCGCATACATGAGGAGGCCGAAGAGCTGCATGTCCATCACAGCACCCGGCCCTTGAAGATGCCGGTCGGCCGCCAGATCAGCATGCAGACCATGACGAAGAAGGCGACCGCGTTCTTGTAGGCAGGCGGCACCAGGGGCAGATCGCCGACCCAGGGATAGGTTGCCACTTCCTGGGCGATGCCGATGGCAAGCCCGCCGACGATGGCGCCATAGGGCTTGCCGATGCCGCCCAGGATCGCCGCCGCGAACAAGGGCAGCAGCAGGTCCCAGCCGACGCTGGGATGGAGCTTGGAATTGATGCCGGCAAAGACACCGGCCGCCGCCGCAAGCCCTCCACCGATAAGCCAGGTCCAGCGCACCACCATCTCGGTATCGATGCCGGAGATGCGCGCGAGATCCGCATCGTCGCTCATCGCGCGCATCGCCTTGCCCATGCGGCTGCGGCTGAGGAACCAATGCAGCGCCGCGGCAATCGCCAGCGAGACCAGGATGATGATGATATGCTTCTGCGCCAGGCGAAAATCGCCGATGAGCGGAATGGGCTTGCGGATGCCGGTCTCGTAATTGAGCACATCGACGCCCCAGAACAGCTGAATGAGCGAGCGCAGCACCAGCATGACGCCGAAGGAAGCGATGACGACGATGATCCCGGGGCTGCGGCGGAACGGCCGGTAGACCACCCGGTCGATGGCGACACTGGCAAGTGCGCCGCCGATGACCGCCACCGGCAAGGCGAGATAGACCGACCAACCCAGGGTCGCCACCAGGCTGTAGGCGAGATAGGCGCCCAGCGTCATCACTTCGCCATGGGCGAAATGCGCAAAGCGCAGAATCGCGAAGATGAGCGAGATGCCGACCGCACCCAGCGCATAGATGCAGCCCACGGCGACGCCCGGCAGGGATTAGAGGTTGACGAATTCGGCCAAGGCTTCCACGTCACCCACCCAGAAATGACTGACCGATTTCGGGATTGGCGAGCAGCTCCGCGGCCGTCCCGGTAAATCGGTTGCGGCCCGTCGCCAGCACATAGCCGCGATGGGCGATGGCCAGCGCCTGGCGCGCATTCTGTTCGACGAGCAGGATGCCGATGCCGGCCTTGTTCACGGCGACGATGCGGTCGAAGATCTGCTCCATCACCAGTGGCGAAAGACCCGCTGTCGGCTCATCAAGCATCAGCAGCTTGGGTTCCGTCATCAGCGCGCGCCCCACAGCCACCATCTGGCGCTGACCGCCGGAGAGTTCGCCGGCCGGCTGGTTGGCCTTTTGCTTGAGGATCGGGAACAGGGTAAACACCTGCTCCATCACCCGCGCCTGGCTGGCCGGTTTCAGATAGGCGCCCATCTCGAGGTTTTCGCGCACGCTCATCGTGCGGAAGACGTTGCGTTCCTGCGGCACATAGCCCATGCCATGGCCCACCAGCGCGTTGGGGGCGGCACCGGTGATATCGGCGCCGTCGAGGGTCACGTGGCCCGCGCGCAGATGGATGAGACCGAACAGCGCCTTCATAGCGGTCGATTTGCCCGCACCATTGGCACCGATGATGACGACGATCTCCTCTGCCTCGACGGCGAGATCGACACCGTTGAGGATGTCCATCCCGCCATAGCCGCCGACCAGCCCCTTGGCTTCAAGTAGCGCCATGGCTGACCTTTCCACCACCGAGATAGGCTTCGATGACTTCGGCATTGCGCCGGATCTCCGTCATCGACCCCTGCATCAGCACACGGCCTTCCGCCATCACGATCACCGGCGAACAGAGACGCGCGATGAGGTCCATGTCGTGTTCGATGACGAAGAAGGTGTAGCCATGGTCGCGGTTGAGGCGTTCGATCTCGCCGGCGATCTCGGAGAGCAGCGTGCGGTTGACGCCGGCGCCAATCTCGTCGAGCAGCACGATCTTGGGCTGCCACATCATCGTGCGCGCCAATTCCACCAGCTTCTTCTGCCCGCCGGAAAGGTTGCCGGCCAGCTCATGCGTCACATGATCGATGCGCAATTGCGCGAGCACTTCCTCGGCGCGGGCGCGAATCTTCGCTTCCTCGGCCCGCACGGTCGGCCAGCGCAGCCAGGCATTGACGATGCGCTCGCCGGACTGCTCGCCAGGGACAGCCATCAGGTTTTCCAGCACCGTCATGCGGCCGAATTCATGGGCGATCTGGAAGGTGCGCGCGAGGCCCTTGCCGAACAACTTGTGTGCCGGCAAGCCGGTGACATCCTCGCCATCCAGCTTGACCGAGCCCTGGTCCGGCCGCATCAACCCGGCGATGATGTTGAACAGGGTCGACTTGCCGGCGCCATTCGGGCCGATCAAGCCGGTGACCGACCCCTTGGCGACGGACAGGCTGCAGCCGTCGACGGCACGAATGCCGCCGAAGCGCTTGACGATGTTCTCAACGATGATCATGTGCGATGCTGGTGGCGGCTCATGCCTTGGGTCGCGCCGACGAATCCGCCGGCAAGTAATTGGCAAACTCGCCCTCGATCGCCTTCGCGTCGAAGGCGATACCGTTGAAGACGCCCGACGCCATGCCGCCCGGATAGATATCCTCCATCCGCGCATGAAGGCCCTGGATCAGCGCCTCGGCTACCTGAAGCGGGCGCATCTTCATGCCCTCGAAGCCCGGTGTCATCGGCGTGTCGACTGCCCCCGGCAGCACCGCCATCACATGGGTTCCCTGCTCCCGGAGTTCCGCGCGCAAACCCTGCGTCAGGGAAAGCAGCGCCGCCTTCGAGGCGGCATAGGTCGACATCAAGGGTAGGTTGCTGTGCGCCACCACGGTGATGAGGTTGACGAGACCACCGCCGCCATTCTTCGCCAGCACCGGCTGGAACGCCCGCGACACCGCAAAGGTGCCGAGATAGTTGGTCTCCATCTCGCGCCGGGCATTGTCGAGCGCGC
Source organism: Rhodospirillaceae bacterium (assembly GCA_016712715.1). NCBI lineage: Bacteria > Pseudomonadati > Pseudomonadota > Alphaproteobacteria > Rhodospirillales > Rhodospirillaceae > Rhodospirillaceae bacterium. Next base: position 42,911 of record JADJQM010000001.1, on the reverse strand, counting down.
TTGCACTGAACAGGCCCTCATTCGAATTCCACCCGGCATTGTTGATGAGCAGCGTCACATCCTGGCAGGTGACAGCCGCCTTGGCGACACTCGCCGCGTCGGTCACATCGAGCTGCACCGGGATCAGCCTGTCCGGCGCCACCGAAGTCAGCGCGCGCAGGCTGTCGAGCTGCCGCGCGCCGCAATAGATCTTGGCTGCTCCCGCGCGCAGCAAAGCCCGCACGGTTTCGCTGCCGATGCCGCCATTGGCACCGCTCACCAGGGCAACCGCATCCTGACCAGATCCGGCCCATGGCCCATGCGCGCATGTTTCACCGCACCCTTGGCCGGCTCCTGGATCAGGCTCTGGTCATAGGCCAGCACCACCCATTGGAAACCCTGCGCACGGCGGTCCGCGGCAAAGCTCGCATAGGGCGTGAAGATGCCGCAGCTTTTGCCGGCGGCCTTGGCAACGAGCAGCACCGACTGCACCGCCGTCTCATGCTTCGGACCAAAATCCGGAAAGGTGCCGAGCGACATCGCAAGATCGAACGGGCCGATGAACAGCATGTCGATGCCGGGCACCGCCGCGATCTCGGCCGCGTTGGCAACCGCCGTCGCCGTTTCGATCATGACGGCGACGATGATCTCGTCATTGGCGGCGGCCATGTAGGATTTGTAATCCAGCATCGGCCGCGTGCCGCCGCCGGACCGCCCACCCAGCGGCGGATATTTGGCAGCGCGCACCACGGCGCGGGCCTGATCCGCCGTATCGACCATTGGCACGATGAGTGCCCGGGCCCCAGCATCCAGCACCATGCCGATGGCATGGTCGGAGGCATCGACGCTGCGCACCGTCGGCACCGTCTTGTGGCGCACCAGGCCGATCGCATATTCGAGGCTCAGGCGATCCCACAGCCCATGTTGCATGTCGAAGACGATGCAGTCCGGCCCGATCCCGCCAGCAACTCGGCGACCGAGGGCGATCCCAAGGTGGCCCAATGGCAGGTGATACAGCCGCCATGGGCAAGCTTGTCCTTCAGGGGATTGCTCATTTACTTGCCCGCACTTTCCGACCAGCGTTTCATCAAGGTATTCGACGGCAGTTTTTCATCGACTAGCTTCTTTGCCGTCTCGACACCCGCCGTCGGCAGGTTCTTCGCATCAAGCAGACCGATCTGCACCAGGACCGAGGCCTGGTCCCAATAGATGTGCTCGTTATAGAGCTTGTCGCCGCGGAAGCACACGATGGCGACCAGCGGGATCTCGACATATTTGCCGGTAGGTTTCACGCCCGGCAGCATCCAGTCGATCTCGGTCGTGTGGGTGAAGCAGAACAGCATCTCGTCCACGACGCGGTCAGCGCCAATGGTGCGCGAGATCGGCACCAGCTTGGTATCGGCCGGGTTGTTGTTGACAAAATGATGCTGGTAGAAGCGCGCCAGCTCCTTCTGCCCGACGCCGCCGGTCATGGTCGGGATGTGGTTGACATAGGGTTCTTCGACCATGGTCTTCATGGTGGCGGCGACATCGCGCGTCGCGAACTCATGATAGCAATGCGCATCCCACAGGCCGGAGAGGTCGTAGCGCGGGCCAATCGCCTTGTGGAACAGCGCGATCGAGCGCGAATGCGCCAGGGTCGCCGCCGGCTTGTTGTAGTGATCGCCCATGGTGCGGGCAAAGGCATGATCGACGCCGGGATAGGTATAGAGCTCGATATCGCTGCGTTCCTTCAAGGCACCGTAGATCTGGTCACGCGCATCCTTGCCGCAATATTGATCAAGCTCGGCGAAGTGCAGCACGGTCGGGCATTTGATGTTCTTGGCCTCGTCGAGAGCGCCCTCAATGCCGACACCGTAGTAGCCGACCGCCGCATCGACATCGACGCGCGCCGCGGTGAGGTAGGCGAGCTTCCCGCCCAGGCAATGGCCGAGCACGCCGACCTTGCCGTTGCAATCGGGTCGCGCGCGCAGCGCCTTGACTGTGGCGGCGATATCCTTGATGCCCTGGTCGACATCGAATTTCTGGAAGAAACCGAAGGCCCTCTGCCATTCCTCGGGCGAATAGCCCATGTCGACATTGGGCTCCATGCGCCAGAACAGATCCGGCGCCAGCACCACATAGCCTTCCTCGGCATAATAGTCCGCGGTCTCGCGCACATAGGCGTTGATGCCAAAAATCTCCTGGCACAGCACGATGCCGGGGCCCTTGCCCGATTTCGGCGTTGCGAGATAGGCGCGGAACTGCCCGCCATCCGGGGCGTTCACATTGATATAGCTGCCGGCCATGATTTTGCTCTCCCTGGTACTATTTTTGCCGTGGCTGCCCGAAAACTGCCCGATCGGCCCCTTCTTGGCAACTATATGTACGCTGGGGCGTTCAATAACGGCTCCAGCGCCCCGATCACAGCTCCGACGGCTCTGTGACGCCTTGTCGCTGCTGCACTGCACGCAATCGATCCCATATCTAACCCTTGGAATCATTGCTCATTGGACGGAATGAGAAAGTGAAGAACAGCACCAACACGGCAGCCGTCTCCGATGGCCTGCTGCGGCCTGAGCCGAAACCCGAAGAGACCGGATCCAATCAAGGGGGACTTGCCCTGCTCGGCCTCGCCTTCGCTGCCTTCGCTTTGGTCGCGATCTATATCAGCGCACCGATCGATTCACCCGAATGGCCGGATTGCCCGATCCAGACCCTGGGCAGCTGCGGCGAGAAGTGATCGCTTAGCCGCCGGCCAGCAAGGTGCGCTTCCTGCGCAAGGCCGCCGACATGAAATCCATGAATGCCTTGATGCGTGCCGCGCGCCGCAGATCGGGATGCGTCAGGATCCACAGATTGGTGGTGAACGCCCCGTCGATCGGTTCCAGGCGCTGCAAGACCGGGCTGGTATCCCCCGCAAAGCACGGCAGGACAGCGACACCCAATCCGGCTTCAGCCGCGGAAACCTGCGCCAGCAGCGAATTGCTGCGGTAGGCGAAGACCGGCTGCAGGCCGCGGCTGCGATAGAAGCCGCCGAAGCGCAAAGTCTCCGCCCCATCCTCCCAACCGATCCATGGAAGTTCTTCCAACGTTTCGCCACCAGCCAGACGCAAGGCCAGCTGTGCCGTCGCATAAAGCGTCATGGCAAGCGGCCCGATATTGATTCCGGTCATCGCCTCGGGTGCCGCCGCCGTCGGGCGCAGGGCGATATCGGCCTCGCGCCGTGACAGATTGAGGAAGCGGTTCTCGACGATCACCTCCAGCTCGATCTTTGGATAGCGCGCGCGGAAATCGGCAAACATCGGCAGCAATAGGCGCTGCACCATGTCATCGGGCGCGGTGACGCGAATGGTGCCGGTAAGGCTGAGGTCGCCCCCTGCCATGCGCCGCTCGGCCGCCAGCGCCTGCACCTCCATCGCTTCCGCCGCGGCGAGGGCCACTTCGCCCACGGCGGTGAGGCCATAACCGCTGCGGTGCCGGTCGAAGAGCCGGGCCCCCAGCCGCGCTTCCATCCCGTTCACCTGGCGGAACACGGTCGCGTGGTTGACCCCCAGCACCCGCGCCGCCGGTGCCAATCCGCCAGCCCGGTGAATCGCCAGGACAACGCGATAATCGTTCCATTCCAGCGTGTTAACGGACATACCTGTGCGCTTTTGCAATTGTGTTTGACGAATTCTTCGCAGTTTATATCAGCAATTCAACAGGCGATATTGGTTTCACACTTCACGCCCCATCCCAGAAGGAACGACCGTCATGACCGATCAGAAGAATGCCCAACTCGCGGCCTTCGTCCTGCGCCTGTCGCTGGGCATCATGTTTTTGGCCCACAGCATCATCCTCAAATACCTGACCTTCACCTTGGCCGGCACCGCCCAGTTCTTCGAATCCCTGGGCCTGCCCGCGGCCCTGGCCTACCTGACTTTCGCCGGCGAAGCGCTGGGCGGCATCGCCCTCGTCCTCGGCTTCAAGTCGCGCCTGGTCTCTATCGCCCTCATCCCGATCCTGCTCGGCGCCTTCTGGGTGCACAGCGGCAATGGCTGGGTGTTCAGCGCGGCCAATGGCGGCTGGGAATACCCGCTGTTCCTGATCGTCGTCTCAGGCGTCGTGGCGCTGCTCGGCAATGGCGCCTATGCGATCGAGAACGTGCTCGGCAAATCGGCGCAGCCCGCCCGGGCCTAATCACGCGCACCAAGCAGAAGGGCGGCAGCGAGATGATCGCTGCCGCCCTTTTTCTTTATTTGATCCTGGCGACCCCGGCGTGACTCGAACACGCAACATCCTGCTTAGAAGGCAGGTGCTCTATCCGGTTGAGCTACGGGGTCAATCGCGTTCCGCTTAAATCAATGCGTCCAGCGGCCGACGCGGTCGGCGCGGAAATTGTCGGCATAGGCCTTCGGCGTCACCGTGCGCTGCTGCGGCTTCTCGATCTCATAGGCGATGCCTTCGAGTGTCGCATATGACACGGCCTCTTCCTGTGTCGGGAAGCTGAGCTTCACCTGGCGGCGCGTGTCGTTGCTCGAGGTCCAGCCCATCAGCGGATCGGCTTCGCGCCGGCTCGCGGGCGCGAACTCCAACAGCCATTCGCTGGCGCGGCCAGAGCGCCCGGATTGCATCGCCGACTTTGCCGGCTGATAGATTCTCGCGACCATCTCTTGCCCTCGCTCCTCTGTCGACCGCGTCCCACAGAACCCGATTGAAGTCCTGTGACACCTTGCCCAGACCCCGTGAAACGCGGGCCGGGCGGAGATTTTCCCGTGTCGCCTGTTGGGTTGGTTCGGCGACAATATTGGCATCCAAGCTTGAAATAACCCGTTAACACGGGCTGCGGATTGGTCGGGGCGAGAGGATTCGAACCTCCGACACCCTGCTCCCAAAGCAGGTACTCTACCAGGCTGAGCTACGCCCCGATCCCGCAAAATCAAGCATTTCCAGCCCTTTTATCAAAGCCCACGGAAACTGCAACGGGCGATTTCATGGAGAGGCCGGAATGGTCCCGACCGGGCCCCGCCGTCCCTTTCAGGTTGCAGCGCGGCCGTTCGGCAGCCCGTCATTGCGCTGCAGAAAGGCCTGCGTCAAGCGGATTTCCGTCGATCCTGCCGAGCTTTCTTCATTTGCGACTCATTTCTGCCGTCGTTATGCTCGCGCCCTGGGAATCACCTGTGACAGAGGGGCTTACAATGGCAGCCGCACCACAAAAGACCGTGACGCTGAAGCAGCTCGGCACCGATCTTGCTGAAAAGCATGAACTCTCGAAGAAGCTGGCGAACGAGATCCTCGGCGATCTCGTCACTTTGGTTGGCAAACATCTGAAGAAGGGCGACAAGATTCGCATCCCGGCGCTCGGCATCTTCCAGGTGCGCAAGCGCCCGGCGCGCATGGGCCGCAATCCGGCCACCGGCGAAGCCATCAAGATCAAGGCCAGCAAGAAGATCGCCTTCCGCGCTGCCAAGGAACTGAAGGAATCGATCTGATCGATTTCTGATCTGTTATCCGATTTCGCGAAAGCGCCGCGCCCCACAGGAGCGCGGCGTTTTCGTTTGGCACGCGGCCGCTCAATCGAGCACTTCCTTCACCTTGGTCGCCAGTTGCTTCAAGGTGAAGGGCTTCATCAGGAAATGCGCCTCTTCCCCCGCATCGATCTTGCGGCGGAAATCATCCTCGGCATAGCCGGAAATGAAGATGACCTTGATATCGGCGCGACGCTGACGGACTTCCTTGATCAAGGTCGGCCCATCCATGCGCGGCATGACTACGTCGCTGATGATGAGGTCGATATCGGCGAGCTGCTCGTTGATCAGTTCCAGCGCCGCCTCGCCGCTGCGTGCTTCCAGCACCTTGTAGCCCTTGTTGCGCAAGGCGCGGGCCGAGAAAAGGCGAACCGCATCCTCATCCTCGACCAGCAGGACCGTACCAATGCCGGTGAGGTCGCGCGGCTGGTCCTCGGCATGGTCGGCCCTGGCCGTGGCATCGCTGGTCGCGGCGTGCTGCGGCAGGTAGATGCGGAAATTGGTACCCTTCCCCATCGTGCTGTCGACGAAGACGAAGCCGCCGGTCTGGCGCACGATGCCATAGACCGTTGAGAGGCCGAGCCCTGTGCCTGAACCCACCGCCTTGGTCGAGAAAAACGGCTCGAAGATGCGGTCGAGGATGTCGGCCGGAATGCCAGACCCGGTATCGGCGATTTCAATCAGCACATAGGGGCCGGGTGGCATCACCTCAACGCCGCGGCTGATCGGCTCGGTGGTCGTCACATTGCGGGTGCGGATCAGCAATCGGCCACCCTCGATCATCGCATCGCGCGCATTGACGGCAAGGTTGATGATCACCTGTTCCAGCTGGCCGGCGTCGACGCGGACGAATTTGAGGTCGCGGCCATGCTCCATCATCAGTTCGATGTTCTCGCCGATCAGCCGGCGCAGGAGATGCGAAAGTTCGGCCAGCACATCGGTGACGTCGAGCACACGCGGCTGCAGCGTCTGCTGGCGCGAGAAGGCCAGGAGCTGGCGCACCAGGTTGGCGGCGCGGTTGGCGTTCTGCTTGATCTGCATGATGTCCGCAAAGGACTGGTCACCCGCCTTGTGGCGCAACAACAGCAGGTCGCAGAAGCCGATCATGGCGGTCAGAAGATTGTTGAAATCGTGGGCGATGCCGCCAGCCAGGAGGCCCACCGCCTGCATCTTCTGCGACTGAGCGAACTGCGCTTCCAGCCGCTTCTGCTCGGTGGCGTCGATGAGATGCACGATGAGGCCGATGGCACGGCCGCGATCCTCGCGACGGGAGGCATAGATGGTGACGGAGCGTTGCTTGTCGCCGATCAGCCGCACGGTGAGCGGCGCCCCGGCGCGGCCCTCCGCCATCACCTGGGCCAGATGCGCCTCGGCCGCCGGCCGTTCCTCGGGTTGCACCAGATCGACGAAGCGGGCCTGCGCCCAGTCGGCCCCGATGAGGAGATGCTGGAAGGCGGGATTGGCCTGTTCGACGCGGCCCTTCTCGTCGAGCAGCAGGATGCTCGCTGGCGCCTCCTCGAAGAAGCGCTGGAAATACTGCTCCGAAACCTGCAAGGCACTCTCGAGTTCGCGCTCGCGGCTGAGGTCGTGCACGACCGACCGCGTGCGCAGCTTCGCGCCGCTGGCATCCGGGACCTGTACGGTCGCGACATCGTGTCGGATGAACGCCTGGAAGAGCCTTCCGTTGGGACCGCGCAGGGCGACCTCGCCGCTGCGGGCCTGAGAATCCCGGAACGGGCTGTAGGCCGGCACACCCGGCAGCGAATCAACCACCAGATCCTGGAGGTGTTCGCGGTAGCTCCCCTCATTGTCGGGCTCCAACCCAAGCCAGCCGGCCAGAGTGGAGTTTATGAAAAGGAACCGGCCGGTCTCGTCGACCGAATAGAAACCGATCGGCGCATGCTCGATGAGGTCGGCGAATTTTTCGTGATCCGAGCGGATGAAATCCTCGATCTGCCGCTGTGCCGTTACCCGTTCTGCACCCCACAGGACATAGCCGGGGAAGCCGGCGATGCTGCGTCCGGAGACATCGAACCAATCGATTGCGCCGTCACCCTGCGGAATTTCGATTTCCGTCCGTCCGCGCCCGCCTTCGGCCACGGCAATGATGAGCTGGCGCAGGATTTCTGCCGCATCCGACCCGGCGCTGACGCGGGCCAGAAGCAGTTGCGGCAGCGGTGTCTTGACGCCTTCGAAAAGCCGGTCGAAGGCATCGTTGGCAAGAATGACCTTGCCGGACGGATCGATCACCTGGCGTGCGCGGCCGGTGGCATTGAGGCTCCCCAGCAACAGGTTGCGGCTGGCCAGGGCATTGCGCCAGAGCAGACCCAGGCCCATCAGAACACCCAGCAGGCCGATGACGAGGATGATCAGCATAACGGTGATCCAGTCAGCGGCCAGACCTTCCCTCCTGGGCATGGGCGCCGTGGCTCCCGGCCAGAAGCCAGACCAGGCCAGTCGTGATGATATTGCGCCGATAAAGCATGCACGCCCCGATCGCCAACACGCGTTTGCCGAGACTCCCGCTGGAGTGACGGTCGAGTGTAGCCGATCCGCCCTTCAAATCCAGCCGTGACGGCACTCTAAAGGCGCCGCTTCTTGAGTTTGAAGATATAGGAAATCAGTTCCGCCACCGCCTTGTAGTATTCGGCCGGGATTTCCTGGTCGAGATCGACCGCGGCGTAGAGACCACGTGCGAGCGGCGGGTTCTCGATGACCGGCACATCCGCCTCGACCGCCACTTCGCGGATGCGCTGCGCCACCTTGTCCACCCCTTTGGCAACGACCTTGGGCGCCGCCATGGCGTTCTGATCATATTTGAGGGCGACGGCATAGTGGGTGGGGTTCGTCACCACCACATCGGCCGTAGGCACTTCGCCCATCATGCGCCGGCGCGCGCGCTCCATGCGCAACTGCCGCAAGCGGCCCTTGACCAGCGGATCGCCTTCGGTCTGCTTGTATTCGTCGCGCAGGTCCTGCCGCGACATGCGCAGGCCCTTCAAATACTCGAAGCGCTGATAGAAGATGTCGGCCGCGGCGATGAACCCCATGACGGAGAAAACGCCAATGAGAACGGTATGGACCGCCTCTCTGATCGCCGACATCAACTGCACCATCTCCATGCCGATCAGTTCATGCAGATCGCCCGCCGATGGCAGCACGAAATAGCCAACGACAGTTGCCACGACGATGATCTTCATGATGCCCTTGATCAGTTCGGTGACCGAGCGCATGGAAAAGATGCGTTTGAACCCGGCCATCGGCGAGATCTTGTCGAGACTGGGCATCATGCTTTCGGCCGACCAGAGCAGTCCGAACTGCAGGTAGCTGGCACCGAACGCGGCCATGAAGGCGAGTACCAGGGGAGCAACGCCGGCCATCAGCACCAGCCCCAGCATGCGCCAGGCGATGCTGATGAGATGGCCAAGGTCAGTCGGGACCTGGTCCGGTGCTTCGAAAAAGGGCAGCGACAGGTTGACGATTTCCGTGGCGATGTGGCTCCCGAACATGATCACGGCAATGGTGAAGGCCAGAATCATCAGCAGGTGGTTGAACTCCTGCGACTTGGGAACACGGCCTTCCATGCGCGCCTCATCCAGGCGCTTGGACGTTGGGTCCTCGGTTTTTTGTGAGTCATCATTGTCTTCCGACATCGCCGTGCTTTGCCTTACTCAGCAAGGCCGGAGAGATGATCGGCATAGACATCGAGGAACCAGATCATTGCGGCCGAGACCGTGACCGCGAACAGCCCAAACCCGACCAGCAATTGCAGCGGCATGACGACGAAGAACACCTGGAGCGTCGGCATCAGACGCGCGATCAGTCCCATGCCAACCACCAGCACCACACCATAGACCAGGAACGGCGCCGACATTTGCAGGGCGAGGAGGAAGGAATCGCCCACCACGCGGGCGATCATGTTGGCCATGTCTTCAAGTTGCGGCATTTCGCCCGGCTGGAACACGCCATAGGTCCCGGCCAGCGCACGCAGCGTCAGATGATCGAGGCCGGTTGCGAAAATGAGGACTACCGCCGTTGCGATCAGGAAATTGCCGGTAATGGCGCCCTGCTGCGCCGTGGTCGGATCCGCTGACAGGGCATTGGCGATGCCGATCTGGAGCGCGATGACCATGCCGGCCGACAGGGTGCTCATCAGGATGACACGGCACATCACTCCGAAGAACATGCCGATTGTGATCTCGCCCAGAATGAGTACCCCCATGCTGGCCGGATCAGGCGGCAGCACCGGTATGAGGTCCTTGAGCAGGGGCATGAGCACGAAGGACAGCAGCAGGGCAAAGGCCAGGCGGGCGCGGACCGCGACATAGGCTTCGCCGAAGCCCGGCATCAGCGAAATAGCGGCCCCTATCCTGGCGAAGATCAGCAGGAACTGGAAAACCGATGTGGTGAGAAAACCCTCGATCGACATGTGCCCGGTCTAGCCGGCCGCGCGCGACATGATTTGCTCGGTAAAGTCGATCAGCGCGTGCAACATGAACGGCGCCAGCAGCAGCAGCGACATGAACACGATGACCACCTTCGGTACGAAAGTGAGGGTCGCTTCCTGGATCTGCGTCAGGGCCTGGAACAGCGAGATCAGCAGTCCCACCGCCAGCGAAATCAGCATGATCGGTGCGCCGACCTTGAGGGTGACGATCACCGCGTCGCGGGCGATTTCGAGAAGGGCTGCCTCATCCATGGCCGGATCCTACCACAGAAACCGGTCGATCCCTTGGGATCAGATCGGCATCCGCATGATTTCCTGATAGGCCGAAATGACCCGGTCGCGCACGGCGGTCACGGCCTGCAAGGTCACTTCGGCGGCGGACACGGCCGTCACCACGTCGGTGATGTTGGCCTGGCCGGCAGCTGCCATCATGGTCTGTTTTTCGTCGCTCTTGCCCGTCTGGATGGCGTCAGTCTTGATGTTCTGCAGCAGTTCGCCGAAGCTCGGACCGGCATTCTCACGCGCTTCCAGCCCACTGGAGCCGAGCGCCTTGGCGGCGGCGTTGTAGGCGTTGACGGCATTGCTGATGATTGGATCGGCCATTGGTTGTTCCCTCAGCCTCAGCGCAGGACGTCGATGGTGCGCGACAGCATGCTGCGCGACGCCTCGATCACCTTGAGGTTGGCTTCATAGGATCGTTGCGCCTCGCGCATGTCGGTCATTTCCACCAGGGCGTTCACATTGGGCAGGCTGACATAGCCGTCCTTGTCCGCCGCCGGATTGCCCGGATCGTACTTCTTGCGGAAATCGCTGGGATCGGTGCCGACCTTGGATACCTTGACCGTGTCGACACCCATCTCGCGGTCGAGCTGGTTGCGGAATGTGATGACCTTGCGACGATAGGGGTCGGCACCCGGGGTCTCGCCCACGGAATCGACGTTGGCGATGTTCTCGGCGATAACGCGCAGACGCTCTCCCTGCACGCGCATGCCGGAGGCGGAGATGAACATCGAATCGAACAATTCCATTTTACGCTCCTAGCGACCCACGCCCCTATCCGGCGCTCGGTCTGATGTCAGGCGCCGCCACGGCCGATGGCGGTCTTGAACAAATCGATATGCTTGCGATAGAGATTGACCACCATGTTGTAGTTCAACTGGGTGTCAGCGACCTTCATCATCTGCTCTTCGACCACCACGGCATTGCCGACCGGTGCCGTCTCGTAGGTCTTTTTGGACTTCTTGGCGTCGAATTCGCCCACCGGCGCCACCGTGCCCACCAGATGCTTCTTGTCGGTCCGCGCCGGCGCCACCGGGTCCAACTTGCGCATCTCGGCATCGAAATCTAGCGGCTTCACATCCTTGGGCTGGTAGTTCGGCGTATCGGCATTGGCGATGTTCTGCGACAGGACACGGGTGCGCTGCCCGAGCCAGTTCATCCGCTCGGTCAGCCGCTCAAACAACGGGATGTCGGTGAAATTCATCCGCTCCGCTCCATTGCCGGCCGCGTAAAAGTCGTTTTCCAACCACCCGCGGCACGGCTTCGAACCCGATTCTGGTCGGCAGGACTTAAGATCCCGTTAAATTACCTAAAATGCTACGAAAAATCTCCGCAAATTGGTGGCACTTTGCCCTGCCGGTGTGAGCAGGTTGGCTGACTCAAGCGAACGTATTGATTCATCATCATATTGCTGCAGCGTTAAGGCCTCGTTAAGCAGCGCTCCACATAGTATAAGGAACCAATGATTGTCCCGGCGGACCGAGAATCGGTCCTGATGGAGCAGATGATGGGTGCCAGCGACGAGGACGAGATCGGCCCCCGCCGCCCCCGATGGCAAAAGCCAAAGGAGCGGGTTCTCGTCGCCGTTGCCCTCGACCACAAGCCCAAGCCTGGGGCGACCGGTCCCCAGCGCGGTCCGCGCGTGGTGGCCACCGGCCGCGGCAGCGTCGCCGAGCAGATTCTTGAGATCGCCTTCGCCAAGGGCGTCCCGGTGCGCGAAGATCCGGACCTCGTGGAACTGCTGGCCGCGGTCGAGCTCGATGCCGAGATACCGGTCGATGCCATCGCCGCCGTGGCGGAGATCCTCAGCTACATCTATCGCGCCAACGGCCATGCCCAGGATGACACGCCATGACGGCCCACCCCCACCTGCCCGATCACGAGGATCTGGGTTCGGCCATCGCGGAACTTTCCGCCATGATCAACGACACCAGAGTGATGGCCGAAACGGGTCAGCTGGTGGAGCTCGACCTCCTCGCCATGCGCATCGCCGTGCTGTGCGATGCCGTGGCCTCGCTCAATGTCGATATCGCCCGGCCCCTGCGCCCCGCGCTTGAGACGCTGATGGGTGAACTTGACCGGCTCGACTATACCCTGCGCCGGCGCAATGTAGATCTGTCGCTCGACCTGCAGCAGGCGGATCGGCGCTTGCGCGCGCAGCTTGCCTATGCGACCACGCCGCGCAAGGATCCCGGACCGCCCAATGGCCGGAAGTGAAACCCTCACTTGATATCGCCCGGACCTGATTTTCCGCGCCAGCTCATGGGCGCCCTGTTGACGGAACCAGATATGGCTTTTGATTTCTGATGACCTACGATTCCTATTTGCGTTTCGCCCTGGCACTGCTGCTGGTCCTTGGCCTGATCGCCCTCCTGGCTTGGCTGATGCGTCGCTTCGGCATGGGCGGCGCCTTGCGGACGGCCGGACAGCGCCGCCTGCAGGTGATGGAGACGACCCCGGTCGGGCCGCGCCATCGGCTTGTGCTGGTGCGGCGCGACCTGGTCGAGCATCTGCTGCTGCTGGGACCGCAAGGCGATGTGGTCGTCGAGCGCGGCATCGAGCGCGCGTCCTTCGATCAGGAAATGGCCCGCAAGGGTGGAACCGAATTGATGCCGCCGCGCGACAATCGGCGACAGGAACCACCGCCCCTGTACGATCCCGCAGCGCCCCATTTCCCCGTGAAAGACGACCGCACGCCATGACCCGCCCCAACCTCCGACTGCTCGCGCGGACCACCTGGATTGCGCTGCCGCTGCTGTTGCTGGGCACCGGCGCCGCCTTCGCACAAAGCCTCAACCTCGATCTTGGCGACGGGCCCTCCGGCGGCACGACCGGCCGCATCATCCAGCTGCTGGCCCTGATGACGGTGCTGTCGCTGGCGCCAGGCATCCTCATCACGGTGACCAGCTTTACCCGCGTGGTCATTGTGCTGTCGTTGCTGCGCTCGGCGCTCGGCGCACAGCAGACGCCGCCCAACATGGTTTTGACGAGCCTCGCGCTGTTCCTCACGGCCTTCATCATGGCCCCCACTTTCGAGAAGGCCTATGACGACGGCATTGCCCCGCTCATTGCCGAACAGATCACCGAGGAACAGGCCTTCACCCTGACCGTGGCACCATTCCGTACCTTCATGCTGTCGCAGGTGCGGGAAAAGGATCTAGCCCTGTTCATGGATATCGCGCAGATCGATGCTGTGGCGACGCCGGAAGAGACACCGCTCAAGGTCCTCGTGCCGGCCTTCATGATTTCGGAACTGCGCCGCGCCTTCGAGATCGGCTTCCTCCTCTTCGTTCCCTTCCTCGTCATCGACATGGTCGTGGCCTCGGTCCTCATGTCGATGGGCATGATGATGCTGCCGCCAGTCATGATCGCGCTGCCGTTCAAGCTGATCTTCTTTGTCATGGTGGACGGCTGGTATCTGGTCGCGGGCAGCCTGGTGCGCAGCTTCGGCACCGGCTGAGGGGTCGAGGCCTCAGGGCGCGGGCGCGTCCGCCGCTGGCGGGGCCGCGTCCGGCGCCGGTTCCGGTACGCTGAGGCTCTGGTTCTTCAATCGGTCACGATAGTCGACCACGAACTCTGCCAATTGATCGACGCTCTTCATCGCTGCGCCGATACTGTCGGCAAGATTGCTAGATGGCGACGTCAGCGTCGCGAACGCCTTTGCAAAGGGGCCCTTGGCCATTTGCGTACCGCGCGCCTTGCCCAGCATGCGCAGACCCGGCCGGTCATTGGCGAGCGACAGCGCGATGGCCTGGTTGAGGATAAGCGGTGCCAGCACCTTGTTGAACTGCTCGTCGCGCTTGGCGGCGGCTTCGCCGTCATCTCCGGTTTCCGCGAGGGCCGCCGCCGGGTCGACGGTGAGGTCGGGGGGCGGTCGCATTGAGGGATCGGCTTCCTGCAGGCGCTTCGTCTCGCCGGCGATAAGTTCGTCGAGCGCGGTAGCCGCCGCTGGCCATTCGCGCATGCGCCAGCTGAGATCGGCCTTCAGCCACAACCCGTCCAGGCTGTTGTCGTCGCGCACCAAGGCGAGGCCCTTCAGCGTATCGCCGGTCTCGAACAAGGCGCGCCCCCTGCAGGGCGGCGGCGTTGTGCCGTCACGTCGGGGTATGTCGGGCACTTCGCTGGCCTTGATCGCATCGAGCGCCAGATCCGGTTTGCCGTCGAGCAGCCGAATGGCCGCCAATCGCGTCCCCGCCTTGGCCTTCTCCAGGCCGACCAGGCGCTTGTTGACCTGGTTCTCCAGCAGGCGCGCCGCGCCGTCCAGCAGGTCAACCTTCACCAGGCGATCGGCCAGGGCGGTGACCATCCTGTCGCCATCGGCGCCGCTCGGCGTCAGTTCGCGGAACTCGTCATAGAGAGCCACGGCCGTCAGTGGCGGCAGGCGATCGGCCTTGTCGCCGAGATAGAGATCGTGGAAGGCCTGCGACATGGCTTCGGTTGCGCGCTTGGCACGGGGATGGCTGGGGAAGTTGGCTGCCGCCTGCCGCAACGTGACCAGGCCTTTGCGCGGCTGGTCGGACGCCACATACAACGTCCCCAGGCGATCGAGCAGATCGAACTCGAAATCGGTACCGCGCCAGACGAACCGCAACGCTTCCAGTTGCGAGGCTGCCTGTCTGTCGTCGATCAGGCCATCGGCCAGTTGCAGCTCAGTGAGATCGAATTGCGATCGCGCATGCACTTCGTCGACGGGGCTGTCGGCGAGCGCGGTCCAGGCCTTGATTGCCTCTTCCTTGTTGCCGGCCTGCGCCAATTGCAGGCCCGTGAGATAGTCGTGAAAGGCCTGGTCTTCCGGAGACGGCATGTCGAGCTTCATCGCATCGAGGAAGGTCTGCGCCATGAGCGAATTGCCGGCGCGGAGCAAGGCCTCGGCGGCAACCCGCCGGATCAGCATGCGCGCTGGCTTGGGGTAATCGTCAAGGCTGGGGATGGGCGCACCGAACACGGCCGCCGCCCGCGGCCAATCCAGCGCCCGCGCAGCGACATAGCCACGGAACATTTCCGCTTCCGGCACGCCGTTCAACTCGCTGCGTTCGAGATCGGCGCGCGCCTCCGCATCCCGATCCGCGAGCGCCAGGATGGCGCCACGCAGGGCCAGCACATCCTTGTCGCCATCTTCGGCCTGCTTCTCGAGAAGCGCCATGTCGCCGAGCGCCTCCGCGTAGCGACCATGAGCAAAGTGAAATTGCGCCAGAGCCAACCGACCCAGCGGCTTGTCGCGGTTGGATGCCTCGGTGACCGCCGACCGCAGGGCCGCTTCGTCGCTGCTGAAATTCGCCTCGCCGCCGCGCCGCCAGCGCGGCAGATCGAAAATGCCGACCACCGATTCCACCTTGGTTGAACTCGGCTCCACCGCCGGTTCCGCAGCACTGCTCGCGGCACCCTCCGGCGAGACGGCTTCGGGCGTTGCCGTCACAACTTCCGGCACAGCCGTATCGTCCGCTTCGAGCGGTGGCGGCACGGTCTCGGCAATGGGCTTGGGCACGACCGGACTTGGCGCGCCGCCAGGTTCGCCATCGGTGGTCACGACCACGCCATTGGGCAGCGCCTCGACCCGGGTTCGATCGCTGATCGGCACCACCACGACACCCTGGAAACTCGGCAAAACGCGGAAATCCGGCCAAGCGGCACCCTCGGCAATGCCAGACCCGGTCGTCAGCAGCGGAATGACCGCCATCTCGTCGCCGGCTTCCGGATCCTGCAGTTTGACGACCGGTCCAGGCCGCGTCGCCTGCAGCAGCAGCGACGCGCCGCCATCTGCCAGCGATTCTCGCCGCTGCTCGATCCCCTTGGCGGGGCGCAGGTCGCGGCCACGCCCCAGACTGATCTGCCAACTGCGACCATCGCCGCTGATCTTGGCGCCCATATCGCCGCCGCCCAGCTTGGCCAGGGTCGGCAGGCGCAGCACGGTTGCATAGGGACTCTCGACGCGCGCAAGGCCGCTGAGGGCCGGCGCCGATTTCACAAGGCCCGCGAGATCGACCGGGCCCGGCCGATCAAACACCAGCCACAGCGCATCGCCGCGGCGGAACACGGCAAGTCCCGTCGCCTTCGGGAATGCCATGTTCAGCAGCGCCCCATTTTCCGACGGCTCGGCGCTGGCGACGATCTCGACCGGCGCTGGCGGCTGCGCGATGGGCGTCGTTGCCGGTTCATGGTAACGACAACCGGTGGGGCGATCTCGACCGGGGCGCTTGCGGGCGGCACCGCGTCTGCCTGTGGCGCATCCAGGGCTACCGGCGGTTCGGATTGCAGCGCTGGTGCCACGGTCTCGGCGCTTGCGACCGCGGGCGCTTCGACCGGTGGCGGTTCCGCGGCCGGTTTTTCGACCACGGGTGTTTCGGCCTTGGGAGTTTCGGCGACGGGTGTCTCCGCTGCGGGAGCTTCGACGACCGGAGGTGCCGGCGGTTCGGCGGGAGCTGGCGCCGTCGTGGCTGCTGCTTTGCCATCGACCAGATCGATGACCACGGTGGCGCCATTGCGGAACGCGTTAAGCCCGACATTGGGCAGCAGTTTCAGTTCGAGACCCAGGCCTCCCTTTGCGGTCGAGGTGGCTGTGACACTGCGCAGCCTGGGCGGCAGGCGCGTCGCCGAGTCCAAGCGCCCGGGCTTGGAGAAGCTCACAAATGCCGTATCGCCGTTCTGCTGCACGGTGAAATCGACACCAGGCCAATCGATGGCCAGGCGCGAATAACCGCTATGCTCCCCACTGCGCAGCTTGAGGGTGGGGCCGGAACCGGGTGCCGGCGATGCCGTGGTTGGAAGAGCGCCCTCCGCGGGCGCTGCGCTTGTGGAAGGTGCCGCGGGTTGTGGCGCCGGCGGTTGCGCGGCGACGGCGCTTGCCTTGTTCGGGAACACCGCCTCGCCCGGTTGCGCGAGGTCCAGTTGCAGGCGCGCGCCCGATCGGTCCAACCGATAGGTCACCGGCTTCTTGAGCGCCAAAGTCAAGGTCATCGCATCGGCGCTGAGGGTGGCATTGCGGATATAGGCTTTGAGGTTGGCGCGGATCGCCGCCGGATCGACCACCACCGGACGGGCAAATCGCAGCACCATCTCCTGATCGCCCAGGTCGATCTCGACTTCTGGCGGCGTCGCTTTCGCCCAGTCGAGCGTGAGGCGGCCGAAATCGTCGAACAACTGGCCATTGGCGCCGACCGCATCCTGCGCCGCTGCCGGCCCGGGCTGGGCCGCCAGTAACAGCGCGCTGAGGCAGAGCGCGGCCAACACGCGGCCGGATCGGGCGGCCGAGACGGTCTGTTGGCACCACCTCAGCAAGGCGACCGACTCCGGATGGGCAGTGAACATGCTGGCAGGATAATCGGGTTTGGGGGCATTCGCCACCTGGGCCGAAGCCGCTGCATCAAGGTGCACGCGGATTGCTTCCCACGGCCGCTTGCCGGCGGCCAGCCGAAGGCTCAGTCGAAACTGGCCAGCAGGGCGTCGATCTCAGCCTGTTTCCGAAGCATCGTCGGGCAATTGCGGACCGTTCAGCAACTCGGCATCGCTCGGCTTCTTGACTTCCTCGGCCGGTTCTTCCGGCTCCGGATGCGCCTTCTTGTATTTGGCAATCTCGTCGCCGAAGGCCGAAACCAGGGCCTCGACCTTCTCCTCGATATGCTTCAGCGCGTTCACGACCTTGGTGATTCGCTGGCCGGTAATGTCCTGGAAGTTGCAGGCCTCATAGACCTGCGTCACCGCTTCATTGACCTTGTCGCCGAATTCCGAGGGCATCTCGCCGGCGATGGCTTCCAGGCTTTCCATGGCGCCGAGAATCGCGTTCGTCGCTTCCTCGGTGGCGCCGACGATGGCATCGAGCTCGTCCGTGGCCTTTGGCAGATGGCGCGAGGTGATTTCATCCGGCCGCAGAGCGGCAATTTCGGATTTGGCGGTGGTGATGTAGTTGGAGAGTGATTCCAGTTCTCCGAACAGCTTCAGGTTCTCGTCGGAGAGATCGCCTTCCATGGTGGAAAGAAGGCTCGAAACCACGTCCGCAATTTCTTCGCGGCTGACGGTCTGCATGCGGCCCTTGAGCGCAGTCAATCTGTGCACAAGTTCGGGTGGAACTGTCGCTGTCATACCGGCTCCCATTGCGCTGGTCTTGGTCGGGTCGGCTTAGAAATTGCCGAGAACGGTGACCAGTTTGGTCTTGAGCGTGGCGGCGTTGAACGGCTTCACGATGTAATTGTTGACGCCCGCTTCCTTCGCCGCGATGACGTTTTCGGTCTTGGATTCCGCCGTGATCATGATGAAGGGCAAATTCTTGAGCCGCGAATCGGCGCGGACCTCACGCAACAGATCGTAGCCGGTCATCGGCTCCATGTTCCAATCGGAAATGACCATGCCGTAATCCTTGTCGCGCAGTTTCTGCAGCGCCATGGAACCGTCAGTAGCCTCGTCCACATTATTGAAACCAAGTTGCTTCAATAGATTACGGATGATGCGGAGCATCGTCTTGTAATCATCGACGATGAGGACTTGCATATTAAGATCGACCGACATCAGTTCCCTCTCACTCCAACTTTTTCCGTCTTATGAAGCAGATTTGCCCCGTCAGCGTCTTGAATTTGCAGCAAATAGGTTAAACCGGGGTTAAGCCCGGAAAAACAAAATATTCAATTATTTCAAGGAGCGAACGGCATCGTCTTCTGCTGCGCCAGCTCAAATGTCAATTCCTTGACCTTGGTTGGCGACACCAGGGCGAGGATTGGCGCGGCACGGCTGGTCTTCATCCGGCTGACCAGGTCGGCCAACAGATCCATGTCCATTTCCTCGAACACTTGGGCTGCGTCCTTGGGCTTCATCTTTTCATAGGTCTGCACCAGGGTTTGCAGCTGCTTTTCTTCCTCGTCCGAGCGCTTCTTCAGCAGATCCTCGACCGTGCTCTGCAGGGCCTTCAGCTCGGCCATCTTCTGTTCCATGCGCTGCTCGGCCGCCGCCACCATCGCTTCGCGCTCGTCGATCTGGCGAGACTTCAGCTCCAGCTCCTCGCGCCGCTTGGCCAATTGCTGCAGCACCTCGACTTCCTCATCGGTAAAATCCAGCGGGTCCTTGGGTGGCACGGGAGCCGCTTCACCCTCGGCCGGTGCCGCTCCCTCTGCCGGGGCTCCCTCGGCCGGGGCTCCCTCGGCGGGTGGGCTACCTTCGGCGGGCACCGTCCCCTCGGCCGGCGCACCTTCGGCCGGCGGCGCGGCCGCGGCTTCCGCCGGTGGTTGGGTAGTGGTCGCATTGGCTGGTGCGGTCTGCGCCTGGCTTTCGCTGCCAACGCCGACCTTGAAATGCCGCCAGACTTCGCCAACGCGGATCGTGATCACCAGCGCCATGACGCCGACCAGCAACGGCAGCAGGCGCACGCGCGTGGCCGGGCTCTTGCCGTTGCCGTTCTGATCTAAGGGGGGTGTCGTCGGCATCGAATGTTCCTAACGGATGCGGCCAAGCGCCGAGAGCAGGGCTTGGGTCTGGGCGTCCTGCGCCGGACGCGGCGCGGCCTCGGCGCGGGCTCTTGCCTCGCCGGCCGGCGCTGTCGTCGACGTTGCTCCAGATGCCGGGCGCGTCGCGCTGAGATGCCCCTCAAGCTTGTTGGCGGCATTTTCGGCACGCGCGATCAGCATCTTCAGGTCCTCGCTGCTGCGCTGCAATTCGCCGACCACGCCCTGCCCGTGGCTGATCCGCTCGCCGAGATCCTTGCCGATGCCCTCGGCACCGACACGCAGATCAGCCAACGACCGATCGGCCTGGGCGGTCGCAGCCGAGAAATCCAGAATCAGCTTCTGGAAGCTGTCGCGGTCCTTCTGCAACTCGTTCAGGCGCCGCAGCAGGCGCATGACATAGAACAGCGTCACCACCAGCAGGGTGACCAGGACGATATCGGTGATGAGGCCGAGCGACATCATGTGTTTGCGCCTGCCGAGCCTGTTACTTGATCAATCGGTCCTGAAGCTTGACCGCAATATGCTGCCCCTTCCGGCCCATCTGGCCGTTGAACAGGCGAACATCGCCGCAACGCAGTTCGATCATCGAATCAGGGGTTACTTCAAGATCCAGGCGACTGCCCGGTTTCCAGTTCAGGACGTCGTTGAGCGAGACGGAAACCTCGTCCAGCACAGCATTGATCTTTACCTCGGTCTGCCACAACTCGCCGGAGAGATGGGTTTCCCAAATCGAATCGCGGCCGAATTTCTCACCCATGAACATCTGCAGCAGCAATTCGCGGACGGGTTCAAGGGTGGCATATGGCAGCATCAGTTCGAGGCGCCCGCCGCGATCTTCCATGTCGACCCGCAACCGCGCCAGGATGGCGGCATTGGCAGGCCGCGCGATGGCGGCAAAGCGCGGATTCGTCTCCAGCCGTTCGAAGCGGAAGGTGACCGGCGACAAGGGATCGAAGGTCGCGGTGAGATCGTTGAGCACCACATTGACCAGGCGCTCGACCAGGTTGCGTTCGATCGTGGTATAGGGCCGCCCCTCGATGCGCATCGCCGCCGTACCGCGACGGCCGCCCAGCAGCACGTCGACGATGGAATAGGTGAGCGAGGAATCGACCATCAGCAGGCCGTAATTGTCCCATTCCTCCGCCTTGAACACGCCCAGCATGGCTGGCAGCGGGATCGAGTTCAGGTAATCGCCGAAACGGATCGCGGTGATGTTGTCGAGGCTGACCTCGACATTGTCGGAGGTAAAATTGCGCAAGCTGGTCGACAGCATTCGGACCAGCCGGTCGAACACGATTTCCAGCATCGGCAGGCGTTCATAGGACACCAGCGCGCTGTTGAGCATCGCCTGGATGCCCGAGGTCTTTTCCTCGGCGCCTTCGCCCTTGGCGATGCCGAGCAAGCTGTCGATCTCGTCCTGGTCGAGGACACGGTTGGACATCGGCCCCTGCGGTGCCGCGGCATCTGCGCCATCGGCGCCCTCTTCGGCCATGTCGCCCCAGGCTGCGGCGGCGGCCTTCTCTTCCTCGGACAGTTCTTCTTCAGGATCGTCGATCATGCCTTACCTCGGTCCGCCGGGATCACCTGGCACATCTTGCCATAGCAGTGCTGCAAACGACCTATATTATTGCTGAACCAGCATTTCCTTAAAGAGGATATCTTTTACCTTGGCCGGTTTGGCCGCTTCCTTGACGCGCATCAGCAGTTCTTCGCGCAGCCGCTGCAGGCCGGCAGCACCCTGGACATCCTCCGGGCGCAGGCTGCGCAGATAGGTCACGATCTCGTTCTCGATTCGCGGCTGCACTTCCTCGACGATCTTCTGCTCTTCGGGTGAGCCCACTTCCAGCACCATCGTCGTCACCATGAAAGGCTGCTTCTTGCCGGTCATGATCAGATTGGCCTGCATCTTGGGCAGCTCGACAAAGACCGGGACATGCCCCTCTTCCTCGGCCGCCGCTTCCTCATGGGCGACCTCGCCTTCGGCGCCATGGGCGGCGGCCGCTTCCGGGTCTTCCTTGAACAGCAGGAAATAGGCCGCGGCCCCGCCGCCAGCCAGCAGCAGCAGGGGCAAGACGATGAACAGCACCAGTTTCTTGCCGCTCATCTTCTTCTTGGTTTGGGTTGCGCCTTCTGCGCCTTCCGCTTCCGCCATTTTTCCTCAACCTGTCGCTATGGTCTGGCCGCGGCGCAGCGATCTCGGACGTGCAGCCCAGCTTTCAACCTACCCTAGGCGTTGATGGTTAACATCCCGTGAACCGCAAGAGAAGGTGGCAACGCAATTCATGCCGCCTGCTGGGCCTCATCCCGCCCGGCAAATTGTGCAGGACGGCACCAACACCCCTCCCAATACATTGATTTATATCACTATTTTGATTGGCACGATGTCTGCATATCCAATCGCACCAGCCGCAGAGCTGGAAGTAATTGACCCTTTGAGGGCACCGTCATGGAAACGCCGACTTATATCGTGCTGTCGCGACAGCTCGGTCTGTCACGACAGATGGATGTGGTGGCCAACAACCTGGCCAACACGAACACCCCCGGCTTCAAGGCCGAAGGTATGGTGTTCAGCGAGTACCTGATCAAGGCCGAGAAACCGGTCAAGCTGTCCTATGTCCAGGATCTGGCGAGCTATCGCGACCTGACCGAGGGCAGTTTGCAGCCCACCGGCAACGATCTCGATATCGCCATCCAGGGCAAAGGCTATTTCGTCATCGAAACGCCGGACGGTCCGCGCTATACGCGCAACGGCCGCTTCCAGCTCAACGCCGCTGGTGAAGTTGTTACCCACGAAGGCCAGCGCGTAATGGCCGGTGGCGCACCGCTCATCATCAACACCGATGACGGGCCGATCAACATCGCCGGCGACGGCACGGTATCGGCCAATCGCACCCAGGGCGGCAACACGCCCGTGATCTACGGCAAGATCGATGTCGTGGCCTTCGCCGACGACCGCGCCCTGAAGCCGGGCAGCGGCACGCTGTTCGAAAGCGACCAGGCACCGACCCAGGTCGACGTCGCCGATTTCAAGGTCCAGCAGGGCATGATCGAAGGCTCGAATGTGCAGTCGATCCGCGAAATGACCAGCATGATCTGGGTGCAGCGCAACTACCAGGCGGCTCAGAAATTTATGGAAGGCGAGCATGAACGCATGCGGCGCTCCATCAACTACATCATCCCCAGTTCTTAAAGACGGGCGGTAGAAAGCACCATGAAATCCTTGACCACAGCCGCAACCGGCATGTTCGCCCAGCAGATCAACATCGACGTGATCGCGAACAACATCGCCAACGTGACCACCACCGGGTTCAAGCGCAGCCGGTCGGAATTCGCCGACCTTCTCTACCAGGACCTGCGCCGCGTCGGCACTCAATCCTCGGACTCGGCAACCATCGTGCCGGCCGGTGTGCAGATCGGTGTCGGTGTGAAAGCGGTTGCCGTCTATCGCATTAACGAACAGGGCTCATTGATCCCCACCGAGAACCCGCTCGATGTCGCCATCAAAGGCCGCGGCTACTTCCAGGTGACGCTCCCGGACGGGACCACGGCCTATACCCGCGACGGCACTTTCCAGCTCTCCAACGATGGCACGATCGTGACCGCTGATGGGTTCAGTATCGTCCCCAACATCACCGTGCCCACGAACGCGACCGGAATCTCCATCAACGGCAACGGCCAGGTCGAAGCGACCATCCAGGGCCAGATCACGCCCACCTTGCTGGGGCAGATCCAGCTGGCGACCTTCATCAACGATGCCGGCCTGAAGCAGTCCGGCGACAATTTGCTGCTGGAAACGGAAGCATCCGGCGGGCCCACCACGGGCAATCCCGGCGCCATCGGCTTCGGCCTGCTGCAACAGAATTTCTTGGAGCAATCCAATGTCGACATGGTCGGTGAAATGACGCAGCTCATCACCGCCCAGCGCGCCTATGAGATCAATTCGAAGGTGATCCAGGCGTCCGACGACATGATGGCAACCGTCACCAACATCCGTTGAGGAGGTTCATCATGACCTACCGTCAGGGATTGCTTAGCAATGCCATGGGTTTGGCCTTCACAGCCGCGGCCCTCTCCTTCCCGGGTGCCGCCGGTGCCGACACCTTGGCCAGCATCCCATATGCCGAAGAGACCACCTGGGAGATGACCGCCGAGGAAATGGCCGAGGGCCTGCGCCTGCGCAGCAACATCATGGTCGATGACGAAGTGGTGCGGCTGGGCGATCTGTTCATGGAATCCCTTTCGGTCGGCGACACGCCGATCGCACAGGCGCCGGCGCCGGGCCAGACCCTGTCCTTCGACGCGCGGTTCCTGAGCCAGCTCGCCCGCGCCTATCATCTCGACTGGCGGCCGGATTCCAAGTTCGAAAAAGTGCTCGTCGGCCGCATCAGCCACAAGGTCGATGCCGCCATGGTGCTGGACTCGCTTGCGCTCGCCATTCGCGACCGCTCGGGCAACGAGGCGCGCATGGAGCTGGTGCTGGATGGTGGCGATGTCGAATTCATCCTGCCCACCAGCGTGCAGGGGTCAGTCGGCGTCCGAAACCTTCAATTCGATGCGAACAGCCAGCGATTTGCCGCAACCTTGATCGTGCCGGCTGATGGCCCCACCGCCCTGCAACGCAAGGTCTCGGGATCGATTTACGAAACCATCGACATTCCGGTCCTCAACCATGCGATGGGCGCCGGCTCGACAGTGCAGGAAGCCGATCTGCAATGGATCTCAATACGCACCGATCGCCTGATCGGCAATGTCATCACCGACGCGCGGCAATTGATCGGCATGACGACAAAGCGTCCCCTGCGCACCAGCCAGATGCTGCGCGGCAGCGATCTGGTCATGACCCCGGCCATTCGCAAGAACAGCCTGGTCACCCTGGCGCTTCAATCCGGGCAGATGAACCTCACCGTGACCGGCAAGGCTCTTGAAGACGCAGCCGTAGGCCAGTCGATCCGTGTCGTCAACGTCAACAGCAAGAAGGAGCTGACCGGCATCGTGCGCGATCCGAGCACGATCGTGGTCCCGGTCGCCGGCCAGCTCACCTTGAATTGAAGGAGGCCGTCATGGCCCACGCGTCCAAACATCGCAGCATCGCCCTCACCCTCACCTTGTCGACATTGCTCAGCACCAGCCTGCTCGGCGGTTGCGGCAACATGATCGACCGTGTGGCGGGTATCGGCAACGAGCCCAAGATGGATCCGATCGAGAATCCGCAGGCCGATCCCAATTACCAGCCGGTGAGCCTGCCGATGCCGTCGCCGATGGCCGATGTGCGCCAGCCAAATTCGCTCTGGCGCCAGGGCAGCCGCGCATTCTTCAAGGACCAGCGCGCCGGCAAGGTGGGCGACATCCTCACCGTGGTGATCGAGATCGACGACGAGGCCAAGCTCGACAACAAGACCGACCAGAATCGCGACGGCAGCAACAGCGCCGGCCTCGACAACCTGCTCGGCTATGAAACCATGCTGGCCGACATCTTCCCCGACGGAATCGATGCTGGCAACCTCGTGAACTCTGACAGCGCCTCGACCACCACGGGCTCCGGCTCGGTCGATCGATCCGAGGCGATCAAGCTGCGCATCGCCGCCGTCATCACCCAGGTCATGCCCAACGGCAACATGGTTCTGACCGGGACCCAGCAGGTGCGCGTCAATTATGAATTGCGCGAGCTGACCGTGGGCGGCGTCATCCGCCCCGAGGACATCTCCAACGTCAACGAAATCCCCTATGACAAAATCGCCGAGGCGCGCATCGCCTATGGCGGCAAAGGCACCTTGTCCGACGTCCAGCAGCCCCGCTATGGGCAGCAGGTCTACGACATCTTCTTCTCGTTCTAGATACCGATCCCCAGCGGTTTGCGATCTCGGGTCATCCCACCAGGGATGGGCCGACACAGGTTTCATGACGGCGACTTCCCTTCCATCCACCCGGATGGAAGGGATCTTTTTTTGCTATTCTCCCACCATGACCGATCTCATCAGCGCCGCCCTCGCCAACCCCATCAACCGCGCCATCCTGACCCGGCTGCCCATGCTGGGTGCCCCGGATGCCTGGTTGGTCGCGGGCAGCATCTACCAGGCCTATTGGAATGCGCTGGGCGGTCAGCCGGTGACGGCCGGCGTCAAGGATTACGACATCTTCTATTACGACCCCAGCGACCTCTCCTATGAAGCGGAGGATGCGGTGGTGAGGCGGGCAGCGATGGTCTTTGCCGATCTCGACGGGCTCATCGACCTCAAGAACCAGGCCCGGGTCCATCTCTGGTACAAGGACCGCTTCGGCGCGGATTGGCCGCCGGTCGCCTCGGCGAAGGAATCGATCGGCCGCTTCCAGGTGCGCTGCACCTGCGTGGGCCTGCAGCCCAAAGCCGACGGCACATTGGAACTACACGCACCCTACGGCCTCGACGAGCTCACCCGCGGCGAGCTTCGCGCCAACCTGAATTGTCCGAATGCCGCCGGCATAACCGCCAAGTCAGAGAGCTACCGGGAAAGGTGGCCCTGGCTCAGGATCGTCTAGATCAGAGGATCAATCGTCCCCGGGGACTAATCGTCCCGGTGCGTGCGTTCCATGCGCTCGTGACGCTCCTGCGCCTCGAGCGACAGGGTGGCGATCGGACGGGCTTCCAGGCGCTTCAGGGAGATTGGCTCGCCGGTCTCCTCACAATAGCCGTAGGAACCGTCTTCGATGCGCCCGAGCGCTTCGTCGATCTTGGAGATGAGCTTGCGTTCACGATCACGGGTGCGCAGCTCAAGCGAACGGTCCGTCTCCAGCGAGGCGCGGTCCGCCAGATCTGGCTCTGACAGGCTCTCTTCCTGAAGATGGCTCAGCGTTTCGCCGGATTCGCGCAACAGCTCGTTCTTCCAGGCCAGAAGCTTCTGCCGGAAGTATTCGAGCTGAACCGGATCCATGAAGGTTTCTTTGTCGGTAGGCCGGTAATCGGGCGACAGCAATGGCTTCATGCGTGGTCTCGCCATATCGTTGCCACTTCCCCCCGACGAGTTGTGAATCGGGAGCGAATTTGGCGCGGAGTATAGGCAAAAGGCCGCTCCCCGCAAGCGCGATTTATCATGAAACTGGGCCGTCAATATATTGATTTTATTGAATTCTTGAGAACGGCTATCCGCGCTAGCGGCTGAGCTTGGCCAGTTCGACCGCTGCGCGCAGCTCGATCTCGTCGAGAATCGCCGTCAGCTTGGGATCGTCGATCTGCTCGCGTTTGACGCGCACCATCTGCGCCAACTGCTCCAGCCGGTCCTTGGGGATGACGCCCATCAGCAGGCCGATCCGGATCTCTTCCAGGAAATCGAGCATCTTCATGCCCCGGTCCCGGGCCCGCTGCTTGGCACGACCCTTGGCGGCATCCGGCGTTTCCTGCACCGCCAGCACCACCGAAAGAGAACTTACGCTCAACGACATGGAGACCTGTTGGCCCTGCCCGGCATGGCTTTCGCCCAGCGCCTTGGCGAAATCGCCCCCGCCGCCAGACGTCGACGGCCCGCCAACACGTCGGTTGGCGGTCACAGGTTTGGGGGATACTGGGTCGATCTTTATGGCCACAAACTCACCTGGATCGGGACTGCCGATTCACCCTCATATAGTAGCATGGGCGGCTAATAAAAGATTAAACGAATTAATAACTTGCAGCAGGTCGGCCCCCCTGCCTCGGCGGCAATTTCTGCCGCCTTTCAAGGCCCCGGGCGACCGCGCCCATCAGCCATTTCCCCGCAGATCACCCTCAATGCACTGGATACCTCTAGCCCCTACTCCACAACATATTGATTTATATAAAGAATGCTGGATGCGGGGTGTGGCACGGAACTCGCATTGATCCTGGCTGGATAAAGATCCAACCCGTGGAAGCAAGCGAGCGATGACGAAAACTCTTCATACCCGCCCAGTTAAAAGCCGCCGCCGGCTGACATCACTCGTCACGGCATGCGCGTTGCTGCTTTCCGCCATCCTGCCCGCGGCACCGGCGATGGCGCTCTCGCGCATCAAGGACATCGCCGAGTTCGAAGGCGTCCGCGAAAACCAACTGGTCGGCTACGGCCTGGTGGTCGGTCTCGACGGCACCGGCGACGATGTGAAGAAGAAGTCACCTTTCACCCGTGAAAGCCTCATCGGCATGCTCGAACGTCTCGGCGTGAAGGTGAACCAGGCCAACGCCGATCTTGAAACCAAGAACGTGGCGGCCGTGATGGTCACGGCCAGCCTGCCAGCCTTTGCCCGCCAGGGCTCCGAAATCGATATCACCGTGGCCTCCCTCGGCGACGCCTCCAGCCTGCAGGGCGGCACCCTTCTCGCCACACCGATGCTGGGCGCCGACGGCGAGGTCTATGCCGTAGGGCAAGGGCAGATCACCATCGGCGGCTTCAAGGTCACGGGCGAAGCCGAGACCATCGTGCGCGGCGTGCCGACCTCCGGCCGGATCACCCGCGGCGCCATCGTAGAACGCGAAGTGCCGTTCGATTTCTCGCAGTTGCAGTCACTCAAGATCGCCCTCCGCAATCCTGACTTCACCACCTCGCGCCGGATCGCCGATGCCATCAACGAGTTCGTCGGTTCCGGCACCGCCTTCGCGCTCGATTCCGGCACCGTCCAGTTGAATGTCGGCCAGTATGGCGGCGAACCCACCGCCCTCATCACCGACATCGAGCAATTGCCGGTCGAACCGGACCAGCAGGCGCGCGTCATCATCGACGAAAATACCGGCGTGATCGTGATCGGGCAGAATGTGCGCATCAGCAAGGTTGCAATCGCCCAGGGCAACCTCACCATTCGGGTTACTGAAACGCCGCAAGTCTCTCAACCTTCACCATTTTCTTCGACTGGCGTCACCACCGTCGTGCCTCGGACCAACATCGACATTCAGGACGACACGAACCGCAAACTGGCTGTGCTCAATGACAGCGTGACGCTTGAGGAACTGGTGGCCGGCCTCAACTCGCTGGGCGTCGGGCCGCGCGATCTCATCTCCATCCTGCAGTCGATCAAGGCGTCCGGCGCCATGCAGGCCGACATCATGGTGCAATGATCATGGCTGACCTCGCCCCCCTCATGCTCGATCCCGCCCTGCAGATGGGCAACCACCCCGCATCCGGCACAGCGGCGCCGCGCAACGCTGCCGGCATCGCCAAAGTGGCCGAGGATTTCGAGGCCTTCTTCGCCGGCCTGGTCTTCGACGAGATCTCGTCCGACATCGAGCCAGACCCCATCACCGGCGGTGCCGAGGGGGAGGCGATGTTCAAATCGCTGCTCAATCAGGAATTCGGCAAGAGCGTCGCCCGCACCCATGCGTTGGGCATCGCCGATGTCGTTCAGCGTCAATTGCTTCAATATCAGGAGGTTCAGTGATGGACAAGACAACGCGGATGACCGAGCTGCTGGCCATCACCTCGCAGCTGATCGGCTGCATGGAGCGTGAGCTTGAGCTGATGCGCAGCCTGAAACCGACGGAGCTGAAGCAGCTGCAGATGGACAAGGTCGCCCTGGCCGATGCCTATCAGGCCTTCACCATGGCGCTGAAGGAACCTGGTGAGGATCTGAGCTCGGTCAATTCCGCGCTGCGCGATGAGCTGACCGAGGCGACCGAGCGCTTCCAGGCTGCCGTGCAGGACAATCTCCGGGCCCTGCGGGCGATGCGCGACGTCAATGAGCGGGTCATGCGCGCCGTGGTCCAGGCGCTCGATGAAAAGCGGGCCGCCGTCACCGGCTACAACAATCGCGGCACCGTCACGAAGTCGCGCCGCCAATCGCCCACCTGCCCGGTAGCCGTGCAGCAACGGGCGTAGCCGCGCGGACCTGGGTCCGCGGCTCAACAAATCTCTAAATCAGATGGTGAGGTTGACCGGGCTGGCGCTGGCCGCGCCACCCGGCAGAGCCGGCGCGGCAGCAATCGCTGGGGCCGCTTCCACGGGCGCGGCAGCCGAGACCGGCGCCGGGCTGGGTGCCGCCGAAGCTTCAGTGCTCACCGATTTGCTCGCCGTATCGACCGACTTCACCTGGGGCCTGGCCGCATTTGCCTGGGCCGCAGTCCCCTGGGCCGTCCGCGCGACGCGCTCGCTATCGGCATATTTGCGCAGATAGTATTCCGACGGAAACTGCTGCACGACCTCGCCGGTGTCCGGCTTCTGGCGCAACAGCACGATCTTGCCGAAATCCTGGCGATAAGAGAACTCAAAGCTGTTGTAACGGAGCGACTGGCCGACAGCGGCGACGACCTTGTCCGCAGGCTGCGCGGCAACGGCCTCTGCGGTGCCGGCGGCTTCGGCGGATTCCACAGACAAGTCGGCAGCAGCCGACACCCGCGCATAAACCGGGGTCACGCCACCAACCGAGCCAACTGCCTGTACGCCATTTACCATTCAGCAACATCCCTTAACTATGGTCCGGCGCACATCAAGCGCGCCTGGGTCACTGACCAAACATCTGAGGCGTTGGGTTCAAGTCTTTCGCCAAAGGGCTGAAGTCCCGGAACCAATTTAAAGTCACCCAGATTCCAGGATATGGATTGCGGACAAAATATGCAATAGGCTTAAGAGCCTAGTCAACACCGCAGTGCAAGGCTGTGGGACTGCTTTCTCCGATTCCACTGAATTTGTTGCACCCAGGGCGCAATTAATGCGCCCTTCCGGCAAAAAGCGACATGCAGAAGATTCCGCCCTCACAGGGCCGATCCTGCCATACCCGGCAGGCATTGCAGGTCGAGCGCACACACCAAAACAAGATATTTTCGTTTAAATACAATAATTTATGAGTTGGCACGGTAGCTGCATAAGTACTCCCGAGACGTGGCGAATGGCGCCGCAAGGCGGTCAAAACGACCGCCGAAGTCGCAGAACACATTCGGGAGAACCCAGATGGCGACCAATGACGTTCAATTGACCGGTGGTATCCGCAGCAACCTCCTGTTGCTTCAGCAGATCTCCGGCAAGCTGGACCGGACGCAGCAGCGCCTGGCAACCGGCAACAAGATCAACAGTGCGATCGACGGCCCCGTCGCGTACTTTGCGTCAAAGGGTCTGAACCGGCGCGCCGATGATCTGGCGACGCTGAAGGATTCTATCGATCAGTCGATCTCCACGGTCAAGGCCGCGGATGTCGGCGTGACCAAGATCGAAGGACTGGTCGAACAGGCCCGCGGCTTCATCACCACGGCCTATCAGAACCTGGGCAGCGACGCGAACTCGATGGCGCTGCGCAAATCATTGGCCGACCAGTTCAACACCCTGCTCCGCCAGATCGACAAACTGGCCCAGGATTCGAGCTACCAGGGCAAGAACCTGCTAATCGGCAGCGGCCTGCGCCTGGATGCGACCTCCTCATCCAAGAGCGCCACCAATGCGCTCCCGGGCGTTACCGCCTCGCGCGTTACCACGGTCATCAAAGCCGACGACTATGTCGTCGACGTGACAGGCACGGGCCGTATCTCCGGCAATGCGAGCGACATCGCCAATGCCGAGCGCGACCGCGGCATCAGCAACCTGACGCTGACCGGTTTCCAGAGCAAGACGGCCGGCAATTTCGATAACGTCCTCCTGAAGTACAGCGGCGGCAAAGGCAAGGACAAGACCTTCACGATCACCGAAGGCGATGTCAGCTTCACCAAGACCTTCACCACCGAACAATGGGACATCGCCAAGGCAACCGGCCAGACACTGAATCTGGACCATCAGTTCGTCAGTGGCACCCATATCAATTTTGATATCAACTTCGACGAGATCGACGACGTTCCCGACACCTACGGTCTCGGCACCTCGGTGATCGAGAAATTCGTCGACGTCACAGTCTCGGTCTCCAACTTCAACGGCGTTGGCCAGGAAATCCAGCGTTCCGGCAGCAGCCTGCTCGGGCAGCAGAAACTGGCCGATGGCGAGAATGCGTGGAACTTCGACACCGGCGTTCCGCGCCTGACCATTGACGAACGCACCATCCTGCAATCGGCATTCAATGACGCCCTGGTCGGCTCGGCCTATGGCCGGGCGTCCCCCGCGATCGTCGGTACGCCCACGATCAATGCGGCGTCGATTGCCACGGATGCCACCTTTACGGTCACCGCGGACGCCACGGCCGCCGATTTCGACTTTGTCTCCGGGCGCTTCACCTCCTACGGCGTCAATGTCGCCGGCCCGGGTGGTGTCACGTCGACCGGCGTCAACACCGATGGCAACTATTCCTTTGCCTCGGGCGATGGCGGCACAACCGTCAGCATCGACTTCCTGCGCGTCGGCCTCAACGGTGTCACCACGGCAGCGGCATCGACCGCCACCCAGGCGAATGCCACCGAAGCCGTCACCGGTGCCGTTCTGTCGGCGGCCGGCATCAGCCTGACGAGCATCCTGTCGCCATTGGCGACCAACCTTGCCCACAGCCTCAACTTCACGGTGAAGACTGACGACGTCCAGGCAACCTTTGCCCTGGACGACGGCTATGGCGGCAAGGCCACGGTCATCACCGGCACCTCGTTCGCAACCTCAGCGACTCTCGTCTTTTCAGTGGTCGGCGGACCCAATGACGGGGCCATCATCCAGCTGACGGTGAACCCCGGCAATCTGCGGACGGATTCCGAATCGAACGTCCGCTACAATGCGATTGGTCAGTTCACGGCGCCGGATGAACTGAAGTTCGACCAACGCGCGGCCCAGGCCGGCTTCACCTCGACATTGTCGACGGTGCAGGTGACCGACGGCACCGATCAGAACAACATGACGGTGCAGCTGAACGAGACCAATACCAACCAGATCACGGTGGTGAGCCAGAATCTGCAGACCG
Organism: Rhodospirillaceae bacterium; assembly: GCA_016712715.1. Taxonomy (NCBI): domain Bacteria; kingdom Pseudomonadati; phylum Pseudomonadota; class Alphaproteobacteria; order Rhodospirillales; family Rhodospirillaceae; species Rhodospirillaceae bacterium. The sequence goes on along the minus strand of JADJQM010000001.1, from coordinate 10,518 downwards.
ACGGCCAAGGCCTGGCTATCGACTTTGCTCAGAACGAATGGCTGGACCGCGCCGACATCGACAATGCCGCCACGATGCTGGAGGCTGCCAAGATCAGGCTGCGATCCTCGGCCTCTGCGCTCAACAACAATCTCGACGTCATCACGACCAGGCTCAGTTACACGAAGGAGTTCATGGACGTGCTGGCGGAAGGCGCCAACAAGCTGGTGGTCGCCGATCAGAACGAAGAAGGCGCCAACATGCTGCAGCTGCAGACTCGTCAGCAGCTTGGCACCATCTCGCTCAGTCTTGCCAATCAGGCGCAGCAGGCCATCCTGCGTCTGTTCTAGGCTCCGATCCCCCGATCGGGTCCTAGCAAACCCGGCCCAGCGATTCGCTCCCGCTGGGCCGGGATTATTTTTGCCCGGAGCCGCGCTGGAAAGCGCCGACGGCATCCATCAGCTCGGCTGTCGCGCGTACCCAGGACCCGTTCGACGATTGCCGAAACACCGCCGCGGCGGGAAGGGCCGGCTCCATCTCCCAGCCGGAGCGGCCCTGGCACAGAAAGACCGGCTGTCCAAGAGCCGCCGCCAGCCAGGCCGCTGCGCTCTCTACGGCGATCACCAGATCCATCGTGGCGAGTGCGGCCGCAAAATTGTCGGCGCGGCTGCCAAGATCGAGACGTGGATCGACGCGTATCCCCGGCCCAATTGCCGCCGGCCATAGCGCCGCATTGCCCAGGACGACGATTCCGACATCGGGCAATGCCGACAGGGCGGCGCAGAGATCGGGCGGCAAGCTGGCCCAGCTGGCGCCCGGAACGCCTGCCCAGCTTCCTTCCTGCTGCACCACCACCCCAAGCACGAGGCTTGATCCGAACTGTGCGCGGTTGATTGCGCGTTGCTCGGCGACCCGAGCCGGATCGGCACGCAGCCAGGGTCCTGCATTGACTGTCTCGGCAAGCTGCAGGGCGGCCAGCGGCGCCTGGGCCGACAATTCCAGCCCGGCCAGATCCTCTGCGCTCACATCATCGAGGGAAAACACGCTGAGGCGCCGGTCCTGACGTGCCAGCAAAGGCATCAAGGCGGGATGGCAGGCGACCGCGAGCGCGTCGAGTTCAGCCCGCAATCCGCCCAAAGCGGCGCTGGCCGCAATATCCTGGGCCAGGATTCCCTCGGACCACAGATAGAGACGCCGCTGCTGCTCTGCGCCGGGCGACCAGTCCGGCAGCCCGCCGCTACGATCGGCCGCGACAGGGGCGGCGCGCGCGAGGTCACAGTGATAGTCGATCCGCTGCGGCGCCAGAAAGGCGGCACGTGCCAGAAAGGGCAGCGCCTCCGCCACATGACCGGTGGCGAGGCCGATGCGGCCGAGGCCGTTCAGCGCGGCGGCGTCCTCGGCATCCATCTGCAGGATGCGGCGCAGGAATACCTCGGCATCGGCAGATTGCCCGAGATAGGCCAGCTGATCCGCGCAGCGCCGCATCATGGCGACGAGGTCTGCCCGCGCAACACTCTTCTCATGTAGCGCCAGCGCAGCCGCGACCTTGGGCATGACCGCCGCCCAGGCCGATGGCGATGGCTGACGGAACAGTCGCGCCTTGGCATACCAGATGGAATCGTCGCGGCCATCGAGCCAGCGCCAGTCGGCAATACGGGGCAGCAGGATCCATACCCGCTTGCCGAGGGCGCCGGCGAAATGCACCGTGCTGTTATCGACCGAGATGACGAGATCGACGGCGGCGACCTGGGCTGCGAATTGATCGAGGTCGATGAGCGGATCGATCTCCGGATCGTGAAAGATGTCGCTGCCGAACGCGGCATTTGTCGCCGCGATCTCACCGCCGACCGCGCCATATTGCAGCGAAACGAAGCCGCATCTCTTGTCGGCGAGGATTTCACGCCACAGGTCGAGTTCGGCCGATCGCGTGGTGGCGCTGGTCTTGTTGCCGCTGCGCCACGAGATGCCGACGATGAGCCGACCGGGAAACTGCGCAAGATAGCGTTCCCGCAGACGCCATGTGTTTGTCGCATCCGGGATAAGATAGCCGTCGCGGGACGGCAGGTTCTCAAGATCGAGGCCCAGCAGCAGCGGCAAATCGCCGATCGGCGCATGTGCCCGTACGTCCAGCGCTCGCACGAAGTCCGCTGGCAACTGGTCGCGCTGGTAGATCTCGGCCCAGGGGAATGAGCGTTGCATCAGCCCACGGAAGCGGCTGATCGTCTCCAGCATGACGCGCGGCGCGAGGTCGGGCAGCAGGTCGAAGCATCCGGCGAACATGGCGAGATCCCCGATACCCTGCTCAGTCCAGATCTGCAGCGCACCGGCCGGCAGCGCCGTGCCGTCCCAGACCGGGGCTGGAATGTCCCACCAACCTTCCCTGGGATCGAGCTGCGGCTTTTCCCAGCGTTTGCGATAGCGCACGAGGCCCGCATGGTAGTCGCCGAACTTCACCTGCTGCAGGCCAAGAGTCAGCTGGATATCCGCATCCTGGGGCGCCAGCGCGGCCGCCTTCTCCAGCAGCGCATTGCCTTCCCGCTCCTGGCCGGAAACGATGTAGAGCTTGGCCAGCAGATTCCAGGCCCCGGCATTGTCCGGATGGCGATCGAGGTAGGCGCGCAGCACCTGCAATGCCGTCTCTGTGCTGTTGAGCCAGGCCAGCACCTCATTGAACTGGGTCAGATAGTCAAAGTTCTTTTCGACATAGGGAGCCGCGGCGGTCATCTCCTCCACCGCCGCCGCGCCTTTGCCGCTCTGCTGCAGGGCCACGCACAAGGCGGCGCGGCTGCGCAGGCAGTCAGGTTTCTGCGCCACCGCCTTGCGCAGGGGGGCCACCGCTTCGTCATAGCGCTGCAGCTGACAGAGTGAGGCACCGATGCGGAACCACGATTCCTGCTGTCCTGAGTCCTGCCCGACCACGCGCCGGCTGAGCTCGAGGCAGGCCGCGTAATGGCCAAGGCCCAATCTGGTATGCGCGAGGTTGCCGAGGATCGGCAGGTTGCTGGGGTCGCATACCAGACCCTGCTCATAGATGTCGGCCGCCATCACCAGATGCTTGGCATTGTGCAACAGGTCGCCCAGCAATTGATAGGTAAGCGGCATGTCGGGCGCCACTTTTACAGCGCGGCGGAAGTCGCGCTCGGCGGCGAGGATATCACCGCGATCCCGATAGATCAGCCCACGCAGGCACAGGGCGCGCGGCTCGTCCGGCGCTATGGCGAGAATGCGGTCATAGGCTGCGAGGGCCGCATCGTGCTCTCCGCGGGCATAGGTATCGCGGGCAGCCTGTAGCCAGCCGTCGATCTGGTCACTCTGTCCGGCAGCCATCGTCGCTGCCGATCAGGCTCCGATTTTGAGAATGCTGAGGTCCACGACGCCGGATTCATCGGGTTCGGGCGCGCCGGGTTCCTTGGCGGTCGCGAGCTGCATCGGCGCGAACAAACCCAGGGCCGGCAGGTCCAGGTTGAAGACCGGCTCCTCCGCCGCGCTGGGGCCGAGGATCCGCGTCGCCAGTTCCCGGATCGAGGTCGCGTTCGGTTCAAGACTTACCGCGCGTTCGATCGCGACTTTGGCATTTTCGATGTCCCCGCTTTCGAACAAGGCATCTGCGAGATCACGCCAGGCAACAGGATTGCGCGGATCGGCCGACGTGGCGCGACGCAGCCATCGTAGGGCCGCCGTCATGTCGCCGGTCAAGCGCAGAACGCGGCCGTAATGATAGGCCGTCGGGAAATGGTCCGGGGAGATGCCGGCCGCCTTGGCCAGCGTATCGCGCGCGGCAATGTAGTCCTGCGCCTCGATCAGGGCGGCGCCAAGACTGGCCATGATCTCCGGATCGTCACCATGATTGGCCAAGATTTCGCGCATGACGCGAATGGCGTTGCCGTAATCCTGAGCGCCGAAATAGCAGCCGGAGAGACGTTTCAGCGTTTCGACATCGCCGGCACCATGTTCGATCGCCTTGTCGCAAGCGCGGATCGCCTCGGCGAAATCCCGGCTGTCCATGAGGGCTGAGCCGAGATTGTCCCACGCCAATCCATAATCAGGTTGCAGCGACACGGCGCGGCGCGCCGCCTCGATGGCTCCGGCGGTATCGTTGCCGATATAGCAGGCGGCGGCGAGATTGCTCCAATAGAGGGCTTCGTTGGGCAGAGCGGCGGTTGCCTCGCGCAGCAGCCGGGCGCCCTCGTCGGCCCGGCCGGTGCGGGCCAGCACGGTGCCCAACTGATGCTTGGCCTCCGCCATGTTGGGATCGGCCTTCAGAATCTGACGGAAGATCTCTTCGGCCAGCCGCAGGTTACCGGCATTGATCGCGGCGATGCCGCTGTTGATCTGTTCGCTTCCACCGCCGGACTTGGCCAGGCCTTTCGCCTTTACGGTCCGCGACGCCGCCCGGCGTTCATGGCGATTCATGACCAACTCCTTCCAGCATCCCGCTATCCAGTACCGCGCGCACGGCGCCAACCCAATGAGCGCCATCTTGCGCCGCGCGTATTATGCGGACATTCCTCGCCCAAACGCAACTTGCTCCGGCCCAGCCCCAGGCCCAATGTTCGGCGCCGCTGAGGCACAGTTTAATGACGGGTTTGCCCAGCGCCATGGCGATGGCGGCAGCGAGATCGTCGGCAGCGACGACAATATCCAGGGCCGCCAGTTGGCTGGCATAGTCGAGCAGGCTCAGGTTTGCATCGACGCGGGGGTCGACCACGAAATCGCAGCCTGTTTCCGCGGCGATGGTCGACAGGCGGCCGCGATCGGCGCCGCGCTGGATCGAGACGATGCCCATCCGCTGGTCGTTGAACAGCGGCTGCAGGGGGGCCAACAGCTTCTCGTCGTCGCCAGCCTCCTGGCGCCAGGAAAGGCCGACCAGGGGACGTTGCGGGAAGCACTGCTGGTAGTCATGGCGGAACTGGGCAGTCTTGGTCTGGTCGGCACCGGCAAGCCACGGCTTGCCGGGAAAGGACTCGGCGTCAGGCCGGAACCGTCGCGCGAGGTCGCCCAGGCTGGACGTCATCGAAATCTTCGCGGCCTGCAGGATCGGCAATGTCACCGCGCCGATCTCCAGGAAGGTGATCTTCGAATTGACGGCCTGCAGCAGCGGCAGCAAGGCGGCATCTGCCTCTGCCACGATGGCGCGGGTTTCGCCCAGCACATCGGGCAGCAGGCTGGCAAGCAGCAGCTGTTCGAACAGCGCGCGCTCGGCGCGCAGATGCAGGCGCGCGCGGCGCAAATTGCCGGTTTCCCAGGCGGCTGGATGGTGCCCCTGGTCGAGCATGGCGAGATGCGGCGGCAAATCGGAAAAGCCGGACCCGGAAGCGCCACCGGAAATGCTCCCAGCCGGTGGCATAATCACCCATCTGCAATGCAGCTTCGGCAAAGCGGATATGCGATTGCGCGTCGAGCGGCGCGTGGTTGATGGCCGTGGTGAAATTCTTCTTCGCGAGCTCCCACTCGCCCTGGATCGCCTGCGCCTGCGCCAGTGCCGTGCGCGCTTCGACATGCTTGGGATCGTTGCGCAGTACGCGCGCGAAGTAGTCCGTGGCCTCGGTCTGGCGGTTGTGCCGGCACAGGATCCGACCCATGGCGAGGAGCGCGTTGGCATTCTTCCCGTCATGCTTCAGGGCGTCACGCGTGATGCGCTCGGCGCGATCTCCCTCGCCGCAGGCATCGAGCGCCAGCGCCAGCTCGGCACGATAGTCCACCATATCGGGCGCCAGTTCGAATGCGCCGGCGGCAATCGCCACCGCGTCCTTGGGATGGCCGGCAATGCGTGCGCAATGCCCGACCACATGCAGCGCTTCGGCGCGATACTGGCCGAGGGTGAGAAGGGATCGGTAATAGTCCTCGGCCACGTCGAGGCGGCCGTAGCGGAACGCATGGGCGCCGCAGCGGTGCAGCATCGCCACATGGGCCTTGGCCAGATCCGCTTCGCTCACACGGCGCAACCGGCCGGCGATCTCGTCGACGATCGGATCCCAGCCGGCATCCGGCTGCTGGCGGAAGAGCTCGAGGCTCGCATACCACAAGGCTTCCCTGGTCTCTCTCAGCCAGCGCCAGTCGGAGTTGACCGGCAGCATGGCCCAGGTCGGCTTGCCGACCGCGCCGGCAAAATGAATCGTGCTGTTGTCGACCGAGATGACCAGATCGAGGGCGGCGATCTGGGCCACGAACGGGTCCATATTGCCGAGCGGGTTGATCTCCTTGTCCCAATAGATCTCGACCCCCATCTCCTGCCGCACGAAATCGACATCGCGCGAGACATCGCCGTATTGCAGGTTGATGAAGACGCAATCCGGGTTGGCAAGATGGGGCCCCATTGCGCCAATTCCAGCGACCGGATGGCGGCGCTGTCGCGATTGCCGCTGCGCCACGATATTCCCACCAACTTCTTGCCCGGAAACATCTCCTGGTAGCGCGCGCGCAACTTCAGCATCAAGGTTGGATCGGCGATGAGGAAGCCCTCGCGCCCCGGGACATTCTCGAAACTCAGATCCAGCAATTGCGGCAGGTCGGCCGCCGATGCCTGGCCACCGATGGTACGCGTGTTCCAGTTGCCGGGCAGGAACTCGCGCGTCACCACGGCATATTCCGGGAAACTTCGGGCAAAGAGCGAGTTGAGCCGCACATTGGTCTCGACATAGACGCGGGTCGCCCGCGATTGCACCGCCGGCAGGAAGGACGCCCACATGATGTGGTCGCCGACGCCCTGCTCGCTGTAGATGACCACCGCCTTTTCCGGCAGCGGCTGCCCGTCCCATTCCGGCACGTCCAGCTGCCACCGCGGCTCGGCGCCGTCGCGCTGCCAACGTGTCCAATGGTATTTGTGGAAGGTCTCGAATTCCTTCAGCCGGAAAGAGCTCAGCGCCAGCGTCATGCGCAGGATCATATTGTCCGGCAGAACCTCGATTGCCCGCTTGGTCAGTTCCTGGCCGGTGAGAAAATCGCCATCCATCATGACCAACGTCGCCATGTGCCCGATGGCGCTGGCGTCGTCCGGGTTGTGCTGCAGGTAAATGTTGGTGATGTCGGTCAGGCGTCTTCTTGCGCAACTGTGCGGCGATCAGGCCGACATTCCTGGCGAAGTCCCAGTCATGGGCGGCACGTTCCGCCATTTCCACCCAGACAAGGCCAGCCTCTGCCTCGCGCCCCATCGCCATCAGGGTCTGATAGCGCATGGCCTTGGCCTGGGCATGCTGCGGATCACGCGCCAGGGCGCGATCGACGCATTCCAGCGCCTCGCCCAGATCCTGGCCCAGCACGATGATCGACCAGGCAAGAAAGGTGTTGGCGTCGGGATTTTCATGGTCGATGTCGAGGATGCGGCGACAGACTGATTCGATTTCAGCCGGCACGCGCTCGGACAGGCGCGCGATCAGCAGCCCGGCCAGCAGGGGCAGGCGCGTGGGCGCCCGGGCCAGACCCATCTCGTAGGTGCGGATCGCTTTCAGCAGCTGTCGGGTCGAATAGTAGATGATGCCCAGCGTCTGATAGGCATCGATATAGTCGGGATCGATATCGATCAGCTTGCGCAGATTGTGTTCGGCAGCGCCCAGCTCATTGCGTTCGCGGTGCAGGATGGCAAGGTTGTAAAGGGTCTGCGGATCGTCGGGCAGCAGTTCCAGCAGGCGGCGCAGGCAGGTCTCGACCTCGTCCATCCTTTGCGCGGCGTGGAGATGGGCGGCATGTCGCCGCAGCGCTTCCGCCTGCTGGCGCACTGCCGGGCTGACCTGCCCCCCTGCGACACCCTGCCCAGGCAAATTCCCGGGCACATTCCCTGTCATGATCGTATCCATCTGACCCACGCCAATTTTTCGAGTGTAGCAGCGGAACCCGCCAAAGGTCGCCGATTGAGCAACTTCTTAAGCAAGAATCGTGCAACTCGCCTGCCCGGCCGGTGGGATTGCCGCAGGGCAAATCTTGCCGATGTTAACAAGAATTAACGAGAATTTCTTGCCGAACCGGCAAATCTTGCCGGGCAAAAATGGTAGTTAACACGCTGTTAATCTATTGATATTCGACCGTTTATCGATGTTTTAAGACCTATCCGGCAGATTCTACCGTCTGGCAAGGAAATTGCTTCCTACCTGGAGCCGTCCATTCAGGATGGTGCGTTGGCTCAAAGAGCCGGCGGCAACTCAATCTCCAAAGGGGATTACTACATGGCTAACGAGATCCAACTTTCGTCTGGCATTCGCAGCAACCTGCTGCTGCTGCAAGACACTACCGTTAAGCTCGAGCGTACCCAGTTGCGCCTTGCGACCGGCAACAAGATCAACTCCGCTCTGGACGGTCCGGCCAGCTTCTTCGCTGCCAAGGGCCTTACCCAGCGCGCTGGCGATCTCACCGGCCTCAAGGACGGCATCGGTCAGGCCATCTCCACGATCAAGGGTGCCGATACCGGCATTTCCAAGATCGAAGCCCTGGTCGAACAGGCGCGCGGTCTGACGACCCAGGCTCTGGGTTCGTTGGGCAACGATGCCAATTCCGTGAAGCTGCGCAACAGCTTGGCCAATTCGTTCAACGGCGTCCTTCGTCAGATCGACTCGCTCGCGAACGACGCCAACTATGCCGGTAAGAACCTGCTGGTCGGCAGCGGCCTCCGCCTCGATGCCACCGCCTCCAGCAAGACCTCGGTCAACGCCATCCAGGGCATCAGTGGCGCCCGCGCCACCAATGTCGTCAGCGCTGACGAATACACCATCTCCGTCACCGGCGATGGCGCCATCAGCGGTGCCACCAACGATATCGCGAATGCCAAACAGGCGCGCGGTGTCAGCAATCTGGTGATCAACGGCTTCGCGTCCACCACCGTCTCCAACCTCGACTCGATTTCGATCAAGTTGTCGGGCGGCGTCGGCAAGGACAAGACCTTCACGGTTACCGAAGGCGAAGCCACGATCACGCAGACCTTCACCGTTTCGCAGTTTGACGAAGCCAAGGTCCGTGGCGACGTGCTCCGGTTCGCGGCGTCTTTCAACAGCGGCACGAACATCTCGTTCGACGTCGATTTCGACGCGATCGAAGACGTTCCGGACACCGTCGGTGTCGGTACGTCGGTGATCGAGAAGAACGTGAACCTGCAGATCGTTGCCACCAACGAGAATGGCGAAACCATCACCCGCGATGGTCTCAACCTCCTCGGTCAGGGGCAAGGTCGCCAACGGCGAAACTCCTTCGCCTTTGATTCAGGCTCGGCGCGCGTCACGGTTGACCAGCGTCAGATCCTGCAGGCAGCGAAGTACTCCGACGCCATCGGCACGTCCTATGGCACGGGTGCGGCCCTCATCGTTGGCACGCCGGACAACAATGGCGGCGCCATCAGTGCGGCGGAAACCTACACGCTGAAGGCGAACGCAACGTCGTTCAACTACACGACGAACCAGTTCGACAATTACAGCGTGCAGCTGACGGGTGCCGGCGCAACGACAAGTGCCAATGTCGTCGTCAGCACCGGCAATGCCAGCAACGTATCTTTCGCTGCCGGCGTTGGTCTTGCCTCTTCCGCTCAGTTCAACCTCAACCTGAACTTTGGTGATCTCAAGTACATCACCACGGCGACGGCGGCGGCCATCACTGAAGTGAACACCACCAAGACCTCGACTGGTCTCAGTGGGCTCTCCAGCGATGCCGTGTCGGCGGTAAGCAGCGTCAGCGGCTTCCTCGACAACAGCGTGACGAAGCTGACCGCCACGGTCACGGGCACTGCCAGTGCCGCGACGATCACGTTCACGGACGGCCTGGGTGGTACTTTCACCAAGACCGACGTGGACCTGCGCGGTACCAACTCCTTCGCCGTCACCCTGGCGGGTGGCGTGAATGACGGTGCCACGATCACCTTCGAGACGAGCTCGGTTGGTATCACCAACTCAATCTCAACTGGTGACGTTACCGGCAGCTTCGAAGTGAAGATTCGCGGTGAATACAACGCTCCCCGCGAAGCGAAGTTTGACGTCCGCCCGGCGAACACCGGTCAGACGGCCGACATCACGACGAAGCAGCTGGTCGATGCGACCGATGCGAACAACCTGACGGTGCAGTTGAACGAAACCCGCTCCAGCACGGTGACCGTTGTCTCCCAGAACGTCCGCACGGACGGCCAGGGCTTGAGGCTCGATTTCGCCCAGAACAACTGGAGTGATCGAGCTGATATCGACAACGCGATCAGTCAGCTGGACGCGGCGAAACTGACCCTCAGATCGGCCTCGTCGAACCTGAGTACCAACCTCAACGTCATTCAGACCCGCGAAAGCTATACCAAGGAATTCGCGGATGTGCTGACGGACGGCGCCAACAAGCTGATCCAGGCGGATCAGAACGAGGAAGGTGCGAACATCCTGACCCTGCAGACGAAGCAGCAGTTGGGTACGATTGCACTTTCGCTCGCCAACCAGGCGCAGCAGGCCATTCTGCGATTGTTCTAATCGCTGGTGGTTGAGTAGGATTGGGCGGCGGCAGCAATGCCGTCGCCCGCCCTTCTCACGCAGGTCATCGCGCCGGCAGGAAAACCATTCGGCCAGCGGGCAGCCAGAACCACCCAGA